>JBCBTD010000052.1:0-29017 GCA_039818825.1 Pseudomonadota bacterium | reverse complement strand
GAGCCGCTGTTGCACGAACTGAACGGGTCGGGACGCCTGCTCGCCGTGGCGACGGGGAAATCCCGCCGCGGACTAGAGCACCTGATCGCCAAGCATGACCTTCGGGACGTGTTCGTCAGCTTGCAGACCGCTGACGGTAACGCTTCCAAGCCGCATCCGGAGATGTTGCTGAAAGCGCTGGCCGCTGCCGGCGCCAGTTCGGTCGAGGCCGCCATGATCGGCGACACGACCTTCGACATGGAAATGGCGGTCGCCGCCGGGGTCGCCGCCGTCGGCGTCGCTTGGGGGCACCACTCGACGGATCTGCTGTTGCGGGCCGGCGCCGACCACGTGGTCGACGACGTGGCGGCACTCCGCGCGCTGCTTGTACCTTGAAGCGATTCTACGAACGGGCGTCCGTCCGTGCCGAAGCGGACGGGTTCCTGGTGACCTTGGATGAACGTGCGGTGCGCACGCCGCGCCGACATCGGCTCGTCGTCGAATCCGAGGCTCTGGCTGAAGCCGTCGCCGCCGAGTGGCAAGACCAGCATGAGATCGTGAAGCCCGAGACGATGCCCATCAACCGTCTCGTCACCACCAAGCTCGACCTCATGCCGGAGCGGCGGCAGGCGGCTGTCGAGCAACTCGTCGACTACGGCCGCTCCGATCTACTTTGTCACCGCGCTGAGGCCCCGGCGGAGCTGGCGACCGAACAAGCAGCGCGTTGGCAGCCGCCTTTGGATTGGCTGGCCGCCGCTCATGGCGTTCGCTTGGTAACGACGACGGGCGTCATGCCCCTGGCCCAGCCCGACGACACCATCGAGCGCCTGGGCGCAGTGGTCGAGGCGTTGGACGACTGGACCCTGGTGGGTGTCCACGGGCTGACGACGGCGGCGGGCTCCGTCGTGCTCGGCCTGATGGTGGCAGCGGCAGCGACGAGCGCGGCCGAGGCGACCCGCACCGTGCTGGTCGACGAACTCCATCAACGCCGCCATTGGGGCGACGATGAAGAGGCGCTCGAACGCGAGGCGCGGCTCACCGCCGATGTCGCGGCTGCAGCGCGGTACTTGGCCTGTCTCCGCTGACGGCTACTTCTGACCCACTTCCCATTCGGCCTGACCACTCTGCCCTTTCCCTGGACCGTCGAGATCGAGCGACAGGAAGACGCTGTTGGGATCGGGGCGGTACTCTGCGAAGGGCGGGCACGCGACGAAACCGTGCTTGCGGTACAGGGCCAGCGCCGGCTCGAAGTAGGCCCAGGACCCCGTTTCCAGGCTGACCCTCGCCATGCCGCTCTGGCGGGCGGACGCAAGCAGGTGGCGCAACATGGTGCTGCCGACACCTGCACCGCGCTTGGCTTGGGCAACGTGCATCGACTTCACCTCGCCATGGTCGGGCGTGAGCTGCTTGAGCGCACCGATACCAACCAGATCGTCGCCATCCCAGAGCGCCCACACCTCGACTTCCGGTGCCCGCAGGCCGTCGACGTCGAGGGCATGAGCGCTACCGGGCGCCGTCGCCGCTCTGGCAGTCGTGAAATGGGTGCGCAGCAGGTCGACGGTGCGGGCATCTTCGAGATCGGCTTCGACGATGCGCATGCGAGGTTCCTCCTCCACGGGGCGGTGGTTTGGTTCGTGAGTCGAGCGGCGCGCGCGGTCAGCTCCGGGCCAGCAGCACGACGTAGGAGCATGCGACGGCGGTCTCGTTGGCGAAGGTCACGTCGGCCGGCGGACCGAAGCCGAGGCAGTCGCCGGCACCGAGCTGGTGCCGCTCATCGCCCTCCCGGATGACCAGCGCGCCCGAGTTCACCCGGACGGTCTGGCGGATTCGGGCGAACGAAGAGGCCGGCAGCGTCACGTGACAACCGGGTGGTAGCTCGACCTCGACGATCTCCAGCGGGTGATCGGGGCGCGCGAAGACCTGGCGACGGACGTAGCCGGTCTCCGGATCACGAAAGACCGGCTGGTCGGCTACCCGCGACAGTCGGTCGCCATCGGCCTCGGCGCGGACCAGGAGGCCGGCGAGGGTGAGATCGAAGGCGCCGGCCAACCTGACGAGGATGCTGGCGGTCGGGCTCGTCTCACCGCGTTCGATCTTGCTGATCGCCGCTTTCGACACCGCGGCGCGCTCGCCCAACTCGGCGAGTGACCAGCCGCGCGCCTCGCGCTCCAACTTCACCCGCCGCGCGATCGCCCATCGTGTGCCGTCTACTTCATCATCCATACGGACACTTTAAAAGACGATGCCTCCGAACGTCAAACGTGGAGTCGTGGTTCGTGGACGCCAGCGCAGCGGTCCGGCTGGCTTGGAGCGCCGCCCCGAATTGCCTGACTGCAGCCAGCGCAGCGGCGTGATCCAGCGTGACCATGCCCGCATGTGCCCTGCCAATGACCTCGGTCTCATCCATCGCAACGCGGGAGGAGAGAGGCATGATCAAGCTTGCGACGCTGATCGCGCCCGGCTGGCTAACGTCGGTACCGGCTCTGGCCGGCAACCAGCCGGCCTTGGCCATCGGCGGCTATGACACGGTGTCGTACTTCGAGGGCGAGCCGCAGCGCGGCGAGGCGTGCTTCAGTGCATTCTGGAACGGTGCGATCTGGTACCTCGCCAGTGAGGCCAGCCACAACGCGTTCGTCGCCGATCCGGAGCGCTATGCGCCGGCCGACGACGGCTACTGCAGCTGGGCGGCGTCACAGAGCCAAAGGTACCGCGCGACCCGCTGGTCGTCGCCGGCGAGGACGGTCGGCTGTTCCTGCTGGTCCATCCCAGGGCGCAGGGACTGTGGCAGGCCGATACCCCAGCTTTCATCGAGCAGGGTGACGAGAACTGGCCCCGCATCCACCCCTTCTGAACGGGCGATCGTCGGTGCGGCTCGGCCCGCACCGGCTCTTTTCCGCTGGCGCGGCGAGGGCCCAGGACAGACGCAGACCGAGGCGCCCTGGTGTCGGCCGAGGCTCCCGAAGGGCTGCCTCTGGCCAGATCGGTCGACTTTGACGCAGTGCAATATCGTGCTACTCGGACACCGCTATGACGGAGACGGGTCGTGCAAGACATCATCGACGAACTCGAACGGCGCCGGCAAGGCGCACGCATGGGCGGCGGCGATCGACGCATCGCTTCCCAGCATGCACGCGGCAAGCTGACGGCGAGGGAACGAATCGAGCTGCTGCTCGATCCTGACTCGTTCGAAGAGACCGACATGTTCGTCGAACATCGTTGTACCGACTTCGGCATGGCCGACACACGGGTGCCGGGCGACGGCGTGGTGACCGGTCAGGGCACGATCAACGGTCGCTTGGTGTTCGTGTTCTCGCAGGACTTCACCGTCTTCGGCGGCTCGCTGTCCGAGACCCACGCCAACAAGATCTGCAAGATCATGGATCGCGCGCTGGAGGTCGGCGCGCCGGTCATCGGCATCAACGATTCGGGCGGCGCCAGGATCCAGGAAGGTGTCGACAGCTTGGCCGGCTATGCCGACGTCTTCCTGCGCAACGTCATCGGCTCGGGCGTGGTGCCGCAGATCAGCGTGATCATGGGACCTTGTGCCGGTGGTGCGGTCTACTCGCCGGCGATGACCGACTTCATCTTCATGGTGCGCGACAGCTCCTACATGTTCGTCACCGGTCCGGACGTGGTGAAGACCGTCACCAACGAGGAGGTGACACAGGAAGAGTTGGGCGGGGCTTCGACCCATACCCAACGCTCGGGCGTCGCCGACAAGGCCTTCGACAACGACGTCCAGGCGATCCACGAACTGCGGCGCTTCTTCGATTTCCTGCCGCTGAGCAACCGCCACGAGCCGCCGACGCGGCCGTGCGAGGATCCCGTGGACCGGGTCGAGTACTCGCTCGACAGCTTGGTTCCGGCGAACCCGAACAAGCCCTACGACATGCACGAGCTGATCAGCAAAGTCGTGGACGACGGTGATTTCTTCGAGCTGCAACCCGACTGGGCGAAGAACATCCTGATCGGCCTGGCGCGCTTCGAGGGCAAGACCGTCGGTATCGTTGCCAACCAGCCGATGGTCCTCGCCGGCTGCCTCGACATCGACAGCTCGCGCAAGGCCGCGCGGTTCGTCCGGTTCTGCAACGCCTACAACGTCCCGATCGTCACCTTCGTGGACGTTCCGGGCTTTCTTCCGGGCACCGCCCAGGAGTATGGCGGCATCATCAAGCACGGCGCCAAGCTGCTGTTCGCTTTCAGCCAGGCGACGGTGCCGAAGGTCACGATCATCACCCGCAAGGCCTACGGTGGCGCCTATGTCGTGATGTCGTCGAAGCACCTTCGCGGCGACGTCAACTTGGCGTGGCCGACCGCTGAGATCGCGGTGATGGGACCCAAGGGCGCGGTGGAGATCATCTTCCGCGGCGACCTCGGCGACGACGCGAAGATCGCGGCGCGAACGGAAGAGTACCGCACGCGGTTCGCCAACCCGTTCGTCGGTGCCGGGCGTGGGTTCATCGACGACGTGATCATGCCGCACGGGACGCGCCGGCGCATTTGCCGCTCGCTCCGCTGGCTGGAGACGAAGCGCGTCGACGACCCATGGAAGAAACACGACAACCTCCCGCTCTAGGCTGCTGGGCTCATGGCCATGTTCGAGAAGATCCTGATCGCCAACCGCGGGGAGATCGCCTGCCGGGTGATCCGCACCTGTCGCCGCCTCGGCATCAAGACCGTGGCCGTGTTTTCCGAAGCCGATGCGGATGCACTGTTCGTCCGCGATGCGGACGAGAAGGTGTTCATCGGTCCGCCGGCGGCGGCAGAGAGCTACTTGGTGATCGACAAGATCGTCGACGCCTGCAAGGCGACCGGCGCTCAGGCGGTGCACCCCGGCTACGGCTTCCTTTCCGAGCGCAAGGCATTTCCGGAGGCCCTCGCCGCTGCCGGCGTTACGTTCATCGGCCCGCCTCCCGGCGCCATCGACGCGATGGGTGACAAGATCACCTCGAAGCGGATTGCCCAGGAAGCGGGTGTCAGCACCGTGCCCGGCCACCCGGAGACCGTCAGCGACCCGGACGAGGCGATCCGCTTGGCGCGTGACATCGGCTACCCGATCATGGTCAAGGCGTCGGCTGGCGGCGGTGGCAAGGGCATGCGGATCGCCCATGACGAGAGCGAATTGCTCGACGGCCTCACCCGGTCCCAGTCAGAAGCGATGTCGAGCTTCGGCGACGACCGGGTGTTCCTCGAGCGCTACGTCGAGAACCCGCGGCACATCGAGATCCAGGTGCTGGCCGACCAGCACGGCAACTGCCTCTACCTCTGGGAGCGCGAGTGCTCGATCCAGCGTCGCCATCAGAAGGTGCTGGAGGAAGCGCCGTCGCCGTTCTTGGACGAGGCGACCCGCCAAGCCATGGGCGAGCAGTCGTGTGCGTTGGCACGTGCCGTTGGCTACCACTCTGCGGGCACCGTGGAGTTCATCGTCGATCCCAATCGCGAGTTCTTCTTCCTGGAGATGAACACGCGCCTGCAGGTCGAGCACCCCGTCACCGAGATGATCACCGGCCTCGATCTGGTCGAGGAGATGATCAAGATCGCCGCCGGTGAGCCATTGGCGCTCACCCAGGAGGACGTCCGAATGGACGGCTGGGCGCTGGAAGCGCGGGTCTATGCCGAGGAGCCGTCGCGCGGCTTCCTGCCGGCGACCGGCCGCCTGGTCCGATGGCAGCCGCCGGGGCGCGACCACGTCCGCGTCGACACTGGCGTCGTCGAGGGTGACGATGTCACCATGTTCTACGACCCGATGATCGCCAAGGTCTGCACCCACGGCGCGGCCCGCGCGGGCGCTGTCCAACGCATGGCCCAGGCGCTCGATGACTTGGTGCTGCGCGGTGTCGGCAACAACGTCGATTTTCTTGCAGCACTGGTCGCCCATCCGCGGTTCCGCGCCGGTGACATGTCGACCAACTTCATCGCCCAGGAGTACGGCGAGCGTTTCGAGCCCGCCCCGGTCGGCGGCCTGTTGGCGCTGCGCTTCGCCATGGTTGCGGCATGCATGCGGTCCTACGAAACCGACCGCGCGCAGAGCGTCGACGGCCAACTCAAGGGCCACAAGCCATTTCGCGCCAAGAGCTGGATGGTGTTCGTCGGTGGCGAGGCGATCGAAGTGGAACTCGATCACGACCACGCCCACACTTGGCAGGTGCAGGCCCGAGGACACGCGCACCGCGTGCGTCTGGACTGGCGGCCCGGGCGGATCCGCTTCGATGCGATCATCGACGGCGAGTACTTCACGTTCCAGGCCGATCCGATCGCCGAGGGCTACATGCTCCGCCACGCCGGCTTCCAGGCGGCGACACTCGTACGGACGCACTTTGCTCAGGAACTCGCCAGCAGGATGCCGGAGAAGATCAAGCCGGATCTGTCGCGTACGGTGACCTCGCCGATGCCGGGGCTGATCCGCTCGGTGGCCGTAGTGGTCGGCGATCCGGTGAAAACCGGCCAGGAACTGCTGATCCTCGAAGCCATGAAGATGGAGAACGTCGTCCGCGCCGAGCGAGACGGTGTGGTCGAGACCGTCAAGGTGACGAGCGGCGACACCGTCGCGGCCGACGCCGTGCTGGTGACCTTGTCCTGATCTTGGCGACCCTGCCGGCCGGACGGAGCTGCGGCGGCCTCGGTGTCGTCTCCGATGCTGGTCCGGCGGCGTGGGCTTCGGTCATCGAGCGGAGTTGGATCAGGTATCTCGGGCGCCCGATCGGCGGCTTGATGCTCGGGCTGGGCTTGGTCCTGGCCGACATGGCTTTCGCCTGCGAGCCGGCGACCCTGCGTCTGGCGATCGACGTGGGTCACAGCCCCGGAGCGCCGGGCGCGATCTCGGCGCGCGGCCGCCCGGAGCACGCTTTCAACGTCGATGTTGCCGAGGCGATCCGCGAGCGGTTGGTGGCGCTCGGTATGGAACAAGTCCAAGTCCTCCGCCTGCCCGGAGACCGTCCGGCACTCCGTGAACGCGCGGCGGCAGCGGCAGCCATGGACGCGGAGCTGTTCCTCAGTGTGCACCACGATTCGGTTCAACCGATGTTTCTCGAACGATGGTGGCCGCCCGACGCCGATGGTCCGATGGACATGTCGCGTCACGCCGCCGGATACAGCCTTTTCGTCAGCCAGCAGAACGTCGACCCGGCGGCATCGACACGGTTCGCTCGCCAGGTGGCGCTCGCCCTACAGGAGCGCGGCTTCGAGCGCACGTTGCACCATGCCGAGCCGATTCCTGGCGAATCACGGCAGCTCTTGGACCCGGCGTTGGGCATCTATCGGTTCGACGAACTCTACGTGTTGCGACGGACCGTCATGCCCGCCGTCTTGTTCGAGGTGGGCGTCATCAAGCACCCGGAAGAAGAAGAGATGCTCCTTCAGCCCGCAACACATGCAAAAGTTGCCGATGCCGTTGCTGTCGCGGTTCAAAACTATTGTCAAGAAGTCGAGTAGAGGAAGCGCGGGCTTTGTGCGGCTATCTCGATAGGTCGGTCGAAGCGGCCTTTCATTCAACGCGGGGTGCGGACAGGCAGGCAGTCGCGCCCCGGGGCGGCGGGCGATGACGGCGGCGTCGTCGCCTGGTGACGATGCTGATCGCGACGTCGGCGAAGGCGCCGGGTCGTCGCTCGTCCGCGATGGACATGTCAGAGGCACCGCCCTTGCGCTTGCGATCCTCGTCGTTGCTTGGGTGTGGTTGACGGTTCCGTGGTGGTATCAGGGCCTGTCGATCCCCTGGGACTCTCAGAATCACTTCTACGCCATGCTTCGCGGGCTAGCGCGTCACCTCGCCGTTGGCGACTGGCCCGCCTGGATGAGTGAGATTCACGGCGGCCGGCCGACCCTCGCCGACCCACAGTCCATGGTCACGTCGCCCGGCTTCTTGCTTCTGGCGTGGTTCGATCCGGAGCCGTCGCTACGGGCGATGGACATGTTGATTGCCGGGCACCTGCTGCTGGGTGCCGCGGCGCTCGCCGTGCTCGCGGTTCGCAGTGGTGCTCACCCGCTGGCAGCGGCCTTGGCGGCGGTGATCTTCGCGTTCGGCGGCGCTTCCATGGCGCGTCTCCAACACACGCTGCTCGTCATCAGCTACGCTTGGTTGCCGGTCGTGATGCTGACCATCACCTGGTGGCTGCAGCGCCCGCAGCTTTGGCGCGGCGTGATCGTCGGTGTCACCGTCGCAGTCCTGACGGTCAACCGCGACCATGTCGCGTTCCTCGGTCACTTCGTGATCTTGGCCACGGCCCTTGCCGTGATCGGCGGAAGCCCAAGGCCGGGGCGGCGACTACTCCAGGCGATGCCGTCGCTGGCGATCGCCCTCCTGGTGTGGGCCGCCATCATCGCACTCCCGCTGGCGGCCACGGTGGTCTACGTCGCCGAGAGCAATCGGCCCGCCTTCGACGCCGCGTGGGCGGGGCTCTCGGGCCTGCCTTGGGCGAGCCTGCTGACCTTGCCGTTCCCCGACCTGTTCGCCAGTCTCGGTGAGGGTGAGTTCTACTGGGGACCGTCGTCGGAGGTTTGGCCGATGGGCGGCATCGACCGCGCGATCGTCCAGATCTCGATTGGGGTGACACCAGCGGTGATCCTGCTTTGGTTGGGTGTACTCCGTGGTGGCCTGGCTCGTCCCGGCGCCAGGTTCGGTGCCGCCATTGCGCTCGTGGCTTTCGTTTTCGCCCTCGGCTACCGAACGCCGTTCTTCGAGGCTGTGTTCGAGACCATCCCCGGGTTCGACCTTTTTCGGCGACCGGCGGACGCGACGTTCGTCATCAACTTGGGGCTGGCTTTTGCCTTGGTCGGCGTCGTCGACCACTACCTGAGGAACGGCATCGAACCGGTGCCGCGCTGGCGGTCGATCGCCGAGGTCGTTTTGGCGGTCGGCGTGGTCGCATTGGCGCTCGCCATCGCCTTCCACTTCGGTCGGCTGGACGTAGCGTGGCAGCCGGTCCTGACGTCGACGGTACTGGTGATGGTGACCGTGGTGGGGCTCGCCATCGGGGCCGGGCGGCAGCCGCGCGCTCGGGTCTGGACCGTCGCTGCGTTGCTCACACTGACGCTCGCCGAGCTTTCGATCCATGGCAGCGGCACCGGTCTGAACGCGCGCGATCCGGCAGAGGCAGCGATCCTGGACAACCCGGAAGCCGACCCGCTCGGCCGCTGGCTGGGCGATCGGATGGAACGCCACGAGGCCATGGGCGAGCCCATACGCGTCGAGATCCTCGGCCTTGGCGGGTCCTGGCAGAACGCACCGTTGTCGATCGGCGTCGCCTCGACGCTGGGTTACAACCCGTTGCGCAGTGCGCGCTACGACGAGGCCGTCGGCGCTCAGGACTACAGTCATCTCATGTGGCGGCCCTTCGGCACGTTGATGACCAGCTATACGTCCGCGTTTGCCGATCTCCTCGGCATTCGCTACGTCGTGCTCGGCGGGCCGATGGAAGACGTCGAACCAGCGGCTGGAGCCGCCTACCCGCCGCCCCGGCGCATCGGCACTGGCTGGGTCTACGAAAACACCGATGCCCTGCCGCTCGCCGTGCTCGTCGGCGCTGACGCCGCTCACCCGCACGATCCTGACGCGCTGCTGGCGTCGGGCGATCTGCCGCCCCTGGACTGGACACGCGAAGCCCTGATCGAGGGCGTGCCCGTCCCTGCCGTGGCGCCTGCCTCGGACGTTTCCGCCGGCACCGTTCGCGTGGTCGAGTGGGGCGCCGATCGCGTGCGGCTTCAGGTCGACGCGGAGCGCGACGCCTTCGTTGTTTGGGCGGAACTGGCGGACCCCGGTTGGGCCGCGTGGGTCGATGGCGAGCGCAAGCCCATCAGTCGCGCAAACGTGCTGTTCATGGCCGTGCCCGTCGGCCCGGGCGCGCATGAGGTCACTTTCGACTATGCCCCATGGCGCGCCGTCGCGGCCGCCATCGGCATCGACCGGAGCCGAACAGACGATCCCGGTTGAGGATCGTGCCCGAACGGGACACGACGTCCGGGACGCCGGACGCAGCCCGAAGCCACCGCGACGAACAGGGTGGAAGACGGCAACCCTGCAAAGCGCCATCGATCTATCGCCTACGACGATTTCGAAGTGCCGTCCTTCGATTGCCTGAGACACTGATTTCGATGGGTGAATGGATGTCGTTGCTCGTTCGGCAGACCGGCCGGCGCACGAGTGCCGAGAATGCCGCCGCCGAGCTGGGCGGGGGGCGATGACCGCTCGTTCGCCGCGCCGCCCGCGTACCTTCCGCGGGTGGCGCGATGCTAGGCAGTGGCCGCGCGTCGATGCGCAGCTCGCGACGACCTATGCATGCGCCTTCGGAGCCATCATCGTCGCGTGGGTCTGGCTGACCGTCCCTTGGTGGTACCAGGGTTTGTCGGTTCCGTTCGACTCGCAGAACCACTTTTACGCCATGTTGCGCGGCCTCGCCCGCCATCTCGCTGCGGGTGACTGGCCGGCGTGGATGGGCGAGATTCATGGCGGTGGGCCGACCTTGGCCGACCCGCAGTCGATGGTGACAGCGCCGAGCTTTCTCTTGTTGGCGTGGCTCGACCCGGAGCCGTCCCTTCTGGCCATGGACCTGTTGGTCCTGCTGCACCTGCTGCTCGGCGCCTTGGCGCTGGCGGTATGGGGGCTGCGGCGCGGCGCGCATCCGCTGGCGGTCGTGCTCGCGGCGTTGGTCTTCGCTTTTGGCGGTGCTGCCATGGCGAGGCTGCAGCACACGCTGCTCGTGCTCAGCTACGCTTGGTTGCCGGTCGCAATCGTAGCGGTCGAGGTGCTCCTGGATCGCCCCAGTTGGCGCCGAGGTGTGGCGACCGGCCTCGTGCTCGCGGTGCTGACCCTCAATCGCGATCACGTCGCGTTTCTCGGCCACTTCGTTTTGATCGCCGTCGCCCTTGCCAAACTTGGCGGCTGTGACTCGCCTTGGAACCGCTTTCGTCAGGCGCTGCCGGCGATCGCCTTGGCCGTCGCCGTTTGGGCCGCGGCGGTCGCTCTGCCGCTGGCGGCGACCGTCGCCTACGTCGTCGATAGCAGTCGTCCCGGCTTCGACGCGGACACCGCCGCCAGGCTGGCGTTGCAGTGGGGCAGCCTGCTCACCCTGCCATTCCCCAACCTGTTCTCCAGCTTCTCGAGTTTCGGCCATGAGGCCGCTTTTTGGGGACCGTCATCGCCGAGTTGGCCCGGCCCATGGATCGACCGTACCGTCATCCACTTGGCGCTAGGTGTGCCGGCAGTGGTCATGCTCCTGTGGCTTGGCGTGCTCCGCGGCGGGCTGCTCGCCCCCGGTGCTCGTCTCGGCGCCGGCATCGCGGTGACGGCCATGGCCTTTGCGGTGGGCGACCGCGCGCCGTTGTTTCGGCCCCTGTTCGAGGTGGTGCCGGGCTTCGATCTGTTCCGGCGGCCCGCGGACGCCACCTACATTTTCAACCTCGGCTTGGCGCTGGCCGTGCTCGGTATCACCGATCGGTATCTGCAAGCTGGTTTGCCGTCGGCTTCGCGGGTCCGGGCCGGGCTCGAAGCGGGTGCCGGGGTGGCGCTCGTCGGGCTTGCTCTTGCCGTTGCGATAGCGTTGGGCCGCTTTGCCAGCGCCTGGCCTGCGGTGTTGATTCCGTCGCTTTTCGGAATCGTCACCATTGCCTTGATCGTGGCTGGAGCACGAGGTGATCCGCGGCATCGCGCGTGGGCCGTCGCCGTCGTCTGGCTGCTCACCGTCGCCGATCTCACGATCCACAACACCGGCACCGAATTGAATGCCCGGTCGCCTGCGGACGCCGACCCGTTGGCGCATCCGGAGGACGATCCGTTGGCGCGTTGGCTGCGGTCTCGCATGGCCGAGGTGGTGGAGAACGAAGGGCCGATGCGGGTCGAGATCCGTGGCTTGGGTGGCGCATGGCAGAACGTGGCGTTGCCGCTCGGGATCATCACGACCCAAGGCTACAACCCACTGCGGAGCGGTGCGTACGACCAAGCCACCGGCAAACAGGACTACAGCCACGAGATCATGCCGCGGCCGTTCGGCACGCTGATGACCAGCTATGCGTCACCGTTCGCCGACCTGCTCGGCATCCGCTACATCGTCCTCGGCGCACCCATGGCCGAGTTCGACCCGACGAGCGAGGCAGCGTTTTCGCCGCCACTGCGGATCGGCGGCGCCTGGATCTACGACAACGCCGATGCGTTACCGCTCGTCCGCCTGATTGGTGCCGAGGCGGCGCACCCGCACGATCCGGAAGCACTGCTGGCATCGGGCGACTTGCCTGGCTTGGATTGGTCGCGCGAGGCGTTGATCGAGGGCGTGCCAGCACCCGCCGGCGACGTGGTGCCGACGGAGTCTGCTGGCAGCGTCGAGGTCGTAGGTTGGGGTGCGGACCGCGTACAGCTGCGCGTCGAGGCCAAGCGCGACGCCTTCGTCATCTGGGCCGAACTCGCCGATCCGGGCTGGACGGCGCGAGTCGGCGGTCTGGCCACGCCGATCCATCGTGCCAACGTGTTGTTTCAGGCGGTACCGGTCCGTCCCGGCACGCACGACGTCGTGCTCGACTATGCGTCGTGGCGGGCCGTGCTGCGCACGATCGCCGACAGCGACTGGCGCCCGGCCACGGTCAGCCGCAGCGAACGTTGACGCGGTACGTTGCGCCGATGCCGTCGAACACCACCGTGACGGTGCCGTGGGCGTCGTCGAAGACGCCGTTGCCGCCGGTGATCACGGCGGTATGGCCGGAGATGCTGACCTGGCCGACGTCGTCGGTCGGCCGGACGGCATCGGCCAAGCGCTCGGCGAACAACTGCCCGCCGGGCAACTCGAAGATCATCTGACCATGCAGCTTGTCACCGGGAAGCTGCGTCAGCAGCCAACGGTAGGTGCCCGCCTCGGCCCCGTCGGCGTCGATCAAATCGCGCTGACCGACGCGCATGTCGCCCGGCGTCGGACCCGGGGCGGCGAGGTCGACGTAGTCGACGACGCGCGCGCTGCCGTCGCTGCTTACCGTGAAAGTCTCGCACGCGGCGGCCGTCTGCGCATCCACGCTGGTGACGCCAGCGGTGCCCACGATCCCGATCGCACCGAATGCGCTGGCCAAACGGGCGATGTTACCCATGACCGTCGGTCCTCCCTCGACTTCATCAAGCCGTCGCTTGGCCTGCTCCCCGCGTCCACGATTTTAACTTGGTGGCGTGCAGGCGAACATCCCGGCCTGCAGCGGAAACGAAAACGGCGCCGTTGCCGGCGCCGCTCGTAGGCTCGGTGGAAGCGAAGCGCATCAGTTGCGCTGTTGACCCATGAACTGCAGCAGGAACATGAAGAGGTTGATGAAGTCGAGATAGAGCGCAAGTGCGCCCATCAACGCCGCCTTCGACATCGCGGTTCCATCGCTGCGAACCTCGAAGTACATGCTCTTGATGCGCTGCGTGTCATAGGCAGTCAGGCCGGCAAAGATCAGCACGCCGAGCACGCTGACGGCGAACTGCAGCGCCGTGCTGCCCAGAAAGATGTTGACCACCGACGCGATGATCAGCCCGAACACGCCCATGATCAGGAACGAACCCATCGCCGTCAGATCGCGCTTGGTCGTGTAACCGTAGAGGCTGAGCGCACCGAAGGCGGCGGCGGTGATGAAGAACGTTCGAGCGATGCTCTCGGCGGTGAACGCCAAGAAGATCACCGACAGTGACAGGCCCATCGTCGCGGCATAGGTCCAAAAGACGATCTGCGCCGTGCCGACGCTCATCTTTTGGATGCCGAAGCTCAGAGCGAGCACGAAGCCGAGGGGCGCCAGCATCACCACCCACTTCAGTGGCGAGCTGAAGATCGGGCCGTAGATCGCTGGTGTCGAGGCGACGACGAAAGCCATCAGACCGGTGATGACCAGCGCCAGCGCCATGTAGTTGTAAACGGAAAGCATGTACGAGCGGAGGCCTGCGTCGACCGGCTCCGCGCGTACGCCTGCGCCCGAGCGGGCGTAAGGCGAATTGGTGTCGTAGGCCATGATGATCCTTTCAGCATCTATCACCGACTGGATATCGGCAGAGTCGAGCTGCCGATCAACCGGTGACGTTGGACGATAGTTTATCGTTCCTGCGCCGGCGGACAACCGCCGTCGACCGCGTCCAACAGCCATTCGCGAAAGCGCTGTACGCAGGCGTCGGTCCGGGCGCCACGCGCGTACACCACCCGGAACGTGCCGATCTCCAACGGAGGCGTGGCCAGCGGCCGCAGCAGCCGGCCGCTTTCGAGCTCGTTGACCACGAACGTCGTGGTCGCCAAGGCCACCCCCTGGCCGCTGGACGCGGCTTGCAGCGCCGCCTCGGCCAGCTCCAGGTGCAGCCCGTCCTCCAACGGCAGGTCGTCGACGTCGAACACCCGCGCCCACCGGCGCCAATCCCACCCGCTCGCATCGCCGATCAACAGCACGTGTCGACGGAGGTCGCGAGGCTCTGCAAGCGGTGGCGCGTGCTCCAAGTAGCGTGGTGCAGCAACCGGTACGACCCGGTCGATCAGCAGCACGTCGCCCTTCCGACCGGAATCGCCGTGGCGGCCGTAGACGACACCCATGTCGAACGGCTCCTTACCGAGCTTGACCTCCTGGATGCCAGAAGTGAGTCGCACCTGGATGTCGGGATGCCCTCGCTGGAACGCCTCCAGCCGGGGGATCAGCCAACGAATGGCGAAGGTCGGTGGCACCTTGAGTTTCACGTCGCGCTGCGGGGTGCGCAACCCATCGACCGTCTCGCCGATCCGGCCGAATGCCTCGCTCAACACCGGCAGGAGCCGCGCGCCTTCGCCGGTGAGGCGAACCTTGCGATGGCTTCGGCGAAACAGGGTCACGCCGAGGTCGTCCTCGAGCGCGCGGATCTGGCGGCTGACGGCGCTCTGGGTGACGTGCAGCTCTTCGGCGGCACGGGTGAAGCTGGACAGCCGGCCGGCGGCCTCGAACGTCCGCAGCGTCGTCAGCGGCGGCAGGCGCATCTGCATGACCTCGGCTCATGGGTGCCGTTCGAATCCATCGTTTGAGCGGCCGCCCCCACGTCGCCATGTGCCAGATCCAACGACGATGAACGAGGTGAATGACAAGATGGCGAAAGTCCTGGAGCTGCGTCCGACGCGCCAATCGGCGTCGGCGGACCCTGGGATCGCCGGTCGGCTGTCCCATGTGCTGGCCGAATGGGTGGAGCGCAGCCGCGTGCGCGCCGAGCTGCGGCGGATGAGCGACGACCTGCTCGTCGATTGCGGGCTGAACCCGGCGTTGGCTCGCATCGAAGCGAACCGGTTGTTCCTCTTCCCGCTGAGGCTGGATCGCGCACGCCGCGACCGTTGAAGGGCGGCGCGTAGTCCGGCGCCCGCAGCTCGGGAACGCGGAACGGCACGCCCGACCGACAGGGCGATTCCCCAAGCGGTCGGGCGGCGTTCGTGAACTCCGCTCTACGTGCGCAAGGTCGCCATTTCGCCGAGCAGGGCGGCATGGCTGCGGATCCCCTTCTCCAAGCAGGCACGCTCGAACTTCTCGTTCGGTGAGTGTACCCGATCGTCGTCCAAGCCGAAGCCCATCAACACGCTGTCGAGCCCGAGCCGACGCTTGATCGCACCGACCGCCGGGATCGATCCGCCGCTGCCGATCAGCAGTGGGCGGCGGCCGAAGACGCGCTCGAGCGCCTGGCCGGCGGCGCGGGTGAACGGATTGTCTTCCGGCACGTGCATGGCCGGCTCGGCGCCGAACTGCGTCCATGTCAACTTGGCGTCGACCGGCGCCAACTCCGCCACGTAGTCCTTGATCGCCTGGACGATCGTCTCCGGGTCCTGACCCGCAACCAGCCGGCAGGATAGTTTGGCCGAGGCCTTGCTGGCGATGACGGTCTTCGCGCCGTCGCCGGTGTAGCCACCCCAGATGCCGTTGATGTCGAGTGTCGGTCGCGCCCAGGTCCGTTCCAGGGTCGAGAACCCTGGCTCGCCGGTTTCGTGGCCGAGGCCGATGGCGCCGAGAAAGGCGTCAGCACTGAAATCGAGCCGCTGCCAGGCTGCACGGGTGGTCGGCGTCAGCGGCTCGACGTCGTCGTAGAAGCCCGGAACGGCGACTTGACCCTGGTCGTGGTGCAGGGCGGCGGTCAGTCGTGTCAGCGCGTTGATCGGGTTCAGGACGGCGCCGCCGAACATCCCGGAGTGCAGATCGCGGTTCGGGCCCTCCAGGTCGAGCTGGAGGTAGACGAGACCGCGGAGCCGCGTCGTCAACGACGGCGTGTCGATGTTCCACATGCCGGTGTCGCTGACGACGCAGACGTCCGCCTGGAGCTCGTCGGCATGACTCTGGAGGAAGCCGTCCAGCGACGGACTTGCACCCTCCTCCTCGCCCTCCAGAAACACGGTGACCCGACAGGGAAGCGTGCCGGTCGTGGCGATCCAGGCGCGGAACGCCTCGAGGAACGTCATCACCTGGCCTTTGTCGTCCACGGCACCGCGGGCGACGACCCGATCGC
The DNA here is from genome assembly GCA_039818825.1 of Pseudomonadota bacterium. GTDB lineage: Bacteria > Pseudomonadota > Alphaproteobacteria > Geminicoccales > Geminicoccaceae > JBCBTD01. The sequence goes on along the minus strand of JBCBTD010000052.1, from coordinate 12,609 downwards.
CATGCGGACCGTCGACGACCTGAGGGTCGAACGGTGGCGAGTGCCACAGGTCCAGCGGATCGGCGGGCTGGACGTCATAGTGGCCGTAGTAGAGCAGGTGGGGCGCGTCGGCGTCCGGTCCGGGGTGATGAGCCACGACCATCGGCTGGCCGGGCGTGTCCACGGTCCGTGCCGTGAAGCCCATCTCGGCGAGCTGATCCCGCGCCCATTCGGCGCAAGCACGGGTGTGGGCGTCGTACGCCGAGTCGGTGCCGATGGACGGGAAGCGGAGGAACGCCAGCCAGCGCTCCAGTGAGTCGTCGCGGTGCTCGGTGATCCAGGCGTCGAGGGCTTCGGTCGGCGTCGTCATCGAGTCGGTGCTCCGCGCGAGTGTCGCCGGCAAAGAGCACGCCTGCGGAGCCAACGCAAACCCGTGCGGCAGACCATCGTACGATGAATGGGGTCTGACCCGTTAACCAATGAATGAGCAGCGCTTGATAAGCCGATCGATGCGGTGGGGCCCAGAGCGCGCCGCAGCTCATCGGAGATCGAAGCATGATTGGATGGAATGACCTCAAGATTGCCGGTCGCATCGGCGTCGGTTTTGGGGCGGTTCTGCTGGTTTTCGCCATCGTCGGCGTCGTCGCGCTGCTCGGCATGTCAAGGCTGCAGCACGACGTTGACGGTCTGGTCGACATGGATCAGGACGCCTTGCTGGCGGCGGAGATGAACGCCGACATGGCGAAGGCGCTCCTCTACGCCCGCCAGTACATGGCGACGCGCAGTGAAGAGGCGTTGACCAAGGCCCGCGACTTCCTCGGCCAGACGCACGAAGGCATCGACCTGGCGGAGGACGAGATCCGCAAGCCGGAGCGCGCCGACCGTGTCGCCAGGATGGCCGCGTCCATCGGTACGTTCGACGAGGGTTTGGATCGCGTGGTCGAGCTGTACGTTCGCCGCGATGAGTTGAACGCGGAGCTCAGCACCGTGGGTCTCGGAGCCCGCGAGAACCTGACCGAGATCGCACGTACCGCGGCGCGGGACGGCGACCTCGAGACGGCTTGGGACGCGGCGAGCACCCAGGAGAATCTCCTGCTTGCGCGGCTCCACGTCGTGAAGTTCATGCTGGACAACGCGCCGGCCGATCGCGACCGTTTCCTCGCCGAGCTGCGCGAGGTCAACTCCAAGTTGGACACCCTGGAGGCGAGCGTGCAGAACCCGCAGCGTCGGCTGCTACTGCGTGAACTCGAGGGCTTGGTCCAAACCTACCAGGCGCGCGCGCAAGAGCTCGCCGAGATCATCCTGGAGCGCAACGAGATCCGCGCGACGGCGATCGAAGACACCGGGTTCGCGGTCAGCAACTGGGCGGCCGAGATCAAAGCCAGTGCCGTCGCCGACGCCGAAGCGTTGGCCGAAAAGACGGTGGCCGATGCGGGATGGTCGATCGCCACCACCGCGATGTTCGTCATCCTCGGCCTGATCGCAGGTGCCGTGCTCGCGGTCCTGCTCGGCCGGGCCGTGGCGCGGCCACTGGCGACCATCACCGGCGTCATGGGCGTCGTTGCGCGCGGCGACTACAGTGTCGACGTACCCTTTCAGGACAGGAAGGACGAAGTCGGGGCCGTGGCCACGGCGTTGCAGACCTTCAAGGCGGCCGGGCTCGAGCGGCAGCAACTGACCACGCGCCTGGCCGGCGACTTCGAGCGCGAGGTCGGCGGGGTCATCAAGACCGTCGCCACGGCGGCCGGCGGGCTCGAGGTGACTGCAGGTGGTGTCAAGAATGCCGCCAGCTCCACCAAGGAGCGCGCGACCAGCGTCGCGTCGGCAGCAGAACAGGCGTCCGCCAACGTTCAGACCGTCGCGGGTGCCGCCGAGGAAATGGCGGCGTCCGTCCGTGAGATCAGCGGCCAGCTCGGTGAATCGCAGAAGATCGCCGGCGAGGCGGCGGGTGCGGCCGGCCAAGTCCAGAGCACCATGACCCAGCTCGTCGACAGTGCGGGCAAGATCGGCAACGTGGTGGAACTCATCACTGCCATCGCCGAGCAGACGAACCTCCTCTCGCTGAACGCGACCATCGAAGCGGCGCGGGCCGGTGAGGCGGGCCGCGGCTTTGCCGTGGTCGCACAGGAGGTGAAGTCGCTCGCCGGGCAGACCGCCAAGGCGACCCAGCAAATCGCCGAGCAGATCACCGGCTTGCAAGACCTGAGCAAAGCCACGGCCGGCGACGTCGAAGGCGTTGGTCAAGTCATCCAGCGGATGAACGAGATCGCGACCTCGATCGCGGCCGCGATGGAGGAGCAGGCCGCGGCCACCGACGAGATCGCGCGCAACGTGCAGGAAGCCGCCAAAGGCAATGCCGACGTTTCCAGCATCGTCGTCGAGGTGGCGGCAGTTGCGGGCGAAAGCGACACGTCTGCGCTCGAGCTGAGCCACGCGGCGTCTGCGCTGACGGGTCATGCGGCCGACCTCGACGCGAAGGTGCAGTCGTTCCTGGAGGGCCTTCGCGCCGCTTGAGCGTCGAAAGGACGGTCATGTGAGGGAGCCGCCGCTCAGCCGGCGGCTCCTTTGCGTTGGGGTCGATGATGGACCGGATCGCGGCCGTCGATCAGAACGCTCGCACGACCTCCTCCAGCCAATCCAGGCGTTCGTCGAGGGGACGCGTCGCCCGCGCCCATCCGCCGTCGATGGCGCAGACCAGTCGCAGCGGATCCAGCGTCGATGCCACTGCCGACAACATGGCAGCCGCGCGATCGACCGAGTCGCGGCTCGCGGCATCTGCCGAGACGACCACGAGCCCGATGCGGAGGCGATCGAGCCGCGCCAGGGTCTCCGGCTCCGCGAGCGGGGAGTCGAGCGGGCAGATCACACCGTTCAGGGGCAGTTCGTTCAGCGCGTCGACCCACGAGCCGGGCGCCCGCGGCGCCAAAGCAGCGCGCCAGGGCGGCGCCGCATCCTCGGCCGCCAAGCGGAGCCAGCGAACGCAGCCCTGGTCGACGCGATGGAACAGACGGCCGAGCGAGTCGATCTCGTCTGGATCGACCGGTGCGTCGCCAGTCGCCAGTTCGGGTTCGACGATCTCGATGGCAGGACAACCCGCGTCCGCCAACGCGCGCAAGCCAGGATTGAAGGCAGCGGCGAGTGCGCGCACCGAGGCCGCGCGATCGCTGCCGTGGACATCGTCGTCGAACGCGCAGGCGAGGCTCAGCGGGCCCGGCAGTGAGAGCTTCACCGGCCGGGTGGTCGCCGCCTGGGCGGCGGCCCACGTGCGTCGGAACAGGCGCTCGTCGTTCAATGCGGGCGGCGACTTCACGATCGGTCGTGCCGCCTCGTCGACCCACTCGGTCGGCACCAGCAACGCTGGCTCCAGCGTCACGCCGCGGAGCCAGCGGGCCGCCGCACGCGCCGGTTCGTCCAACGAGACGCCGCCGCTGCCCAGAAGGTCGACGCGGCCGGTCTGCAATCGGACGGCACGTGTCGTTGCCTCGGCGATCGCCGCCTCCAGCGATTCAGTTGTCCAGGGTCGTGGACGCGCCGCGCGTTCGGCGGCAAGGGCTGCGCGATGGCGGTCGATGATCTCGTCCCACGCCATGTCGGGGTGCTGGCGCGGCGGGCGGTAGGGTAGGGGTGCCGTCGGATACAGGCGCCCGGTCAGCAAGGTCGGGAGGCGGAGCGGTGAAGCCATGGTCGATCCGGTTCCGGTGGCGTACCGCCATGCAGCCGCGGTGGTCGCGCTGCAAGCCGCGGACCGTCACTAACGTCGATTTAACGGCGCCGGGCGCATCATCGCGATGGGGACGCGCCATGGAATACCCTGCGGGTTCGACCGTCCTGAGGTCCGCTTCGACCGCCGCGCCGGGTACCTTCGTGGCGCCGTCCGAGCGCAGGACCCATCGATGGCGCACGAGATACGATACATCGCCTTCAACCGCCGCGAGGTCGAGGCGATGGTCTGTGCCTACGCGAGGGCCCGGCTGGGCCATAGCCCGGCGGGCAGCGTCGTTGCGGTCGAGCAGACCGAAAGCGCCATCGTCGTCGTCTTCGAGGCAGAGAACCAGGGCCGGGCACCGATCCGCCTCGGGCTAGGCGAGGCGATCGCCTGCATGCTCGCCTTTTGCCACCAGCGCAACGATCCGGCCGCCCAACGTTTCGCCAAGCACGTCGAGGTCACCGGCAACTCGCTGGTGCTGGTGATGAGCGGCCCGGCATTGACGGCGACCGGGCCCATCGCCTGTTGAGCCGACTTCAGTCGTCGACCCTGAGCGCCTCGAACTCGATGATCAGCGCGACGTCGTCGCCCACCCAACCCGGCTCGACGCCGTAAGTCATGCCGAACGCACTCCTTTGGATCGTGGCGCTGGCGCTGACGCCGACGACGTGGGGCGGATTGCCGGCGCCGGTCGGATCGAAGGGATAGAGCCCAGCCTTGTTCAGCTCGAGATCGAACGTGACTGGCTGGGTCACCCCGAGCAGCGTCAGATCGCCGGTGATCGTGCCGGTGGTCTCGCCGGTCGGTGTCGCCTCGGTGCCGACGAAGACGATGTCGGGGTGCGCTTCGGCATCGAGGAAGTCGCCGCCCCTGACGTGGCCGTCGCGCCGATCGCTGTTGGAGAAGACGCTCGCCGCCTTGACGACGATGCGCACGTCGCGCACGGCAGGCGCCTCTTCGTCGTAGAGGAACGTGCCCCCCACGTCGGTGAAGAGGCCGAGAGTGTCGGCATAGCCCAGATGGTCCACCAGGAAGCCGATCGCCGTGTGCTCCGGGTCCAGTCGGTAGCTTTGGAAGTCGGCGCGGGCCGAAAGCGTCCATGATGCGAGAACGCAAGCCAAGCCGATGATCGTGAACGAACGCCTGAGTACCATGCCGCAGTCCTCCTCGTTGTCGTTGCAGATGACCGTCCGGTGCCGCCGTTCAAGGGGGAGGGCGTGACCGCCGGCGTCGCTCGTGCGTTTTGGATGGTCCGGCCTGGTGTGGGCGAGGTCCGCGACGAACCGCTACCTGCTCTCGGCGCGGACCAGGTGCTGGTTCGCACCCTCTACAGCGGGATCAGCGCCGGCACCGAGCGATTGGTGTTCCGCGGGGCCGTGCCCGAAAGCCAGTACTCGACGATGCGCGCGCCCTTCCAGACCGGCGATTTCCCGGGGCCGCTGAAGTACGGCTACGCCGCCGTCGGTCGGGTCGAGGAGGGGCCCGACACGCTTCGCGGGCGGGCCGTTTTCTGCCTTTACCCTCACCAGAGTGCCTTCGTCGTTCCGGTCGCAGCCGTGCGTCCGGTGCCGGAGCCGGTGCCGCTCGAGCGGGCGGTGCTCGCCGCCAACATGGAGACCGCACTCAACGCCGTTTGGGATGCTGCGGTCCTGCCCGGCGAGCGGGTGGTCGTGGTCGGTGCCGGTGTCGTCGGTCTGCTGGTCGCCCACCGTCTGGATGCCGAAGGTCGCACGCCGCTCGTGGTCGACACGGACCTGGCGCGGGCCGACGTCGCCAGCGACCTCGGGCTCCCCTGCCGTTTGCCCAGCGATGTCGAGGGGCCGTTCGACGTTGCCATCCACGCCAGCGGCAGTGGCGCGGGCCTGATCTGGGCAATGGAGCGACTGGGGTTCGAGGGTCGCGCCATCGAGCTGAGCTGGTACGGCGAGGCGCGCGTTTCGCTGCCGCTGGGCGAGGCCTTCCACGCCCGCCGGCTGACGCTGGTCAGTTCCCAGGTCGGCAGCATAGCGCGGCCGATGCGTGGCCGGATCGACCATGCGGGCCGTCTCGATCTGGCGTTGAGGATGCTCGACGATCCGCGGCTCGACCGGTTGATCGACGAAAAGCTGCCGCTGGCGACGATGCCGGCGTTCATGGAGGCATTGGCGGCCGGTCGGCGGGTGGTGCTCTGCGCCGCCGTCGAGTACGGCTGAGCGCCGAGGCCATCGACCCACCGAACCACCAAGGGGGGAAGCGGTGTTCACCGTTACCGTTCGCGACCACTTCATGATCGCCCACAGTTTCCAGGGCGAAGTGTTCGGCCCGGCCCAGGGCCTGCATGGCGCCACCTACAACGTCGACGTCACGTTCGAACGCGAACAGCTCGATCCTGACGGGATCGTCGTCGACATCGGCCGTGCCATCGATGCGCTCAAGTCGGTGCTCGCGACCTTGAACTTCAAGAATCTCGACGACGAGCCCGACTTCGTCGGCGTCAACACCACCACCGAGTTCCTGGCGAAGGTGGTGTACGACCGCCTGGCCGAGCGGATCGCTGCCGGTGAGCTCGGCGCCCATGCCGGGGGCCTGACGGGGCTGCGCGTGTCGCTCGAGGAGTCCCACGTGGCCAGCGCCGGTTTCGCCGGGCCGCTGCCGCGGTGAGGCGCGAGGTCGTCCTCGCCGCACCCGGTCCGCTCGACCAAGCGACCGGCGGCTACATCTACGATCGGCAGATCGTCGACGGACTTCGCCGGCTCGGCTGGGACGTTCGGCTGACGGCGTTGTCACCGCGCTTCCCGGCGCCAACGGCCGCCGACGTGGAAGCGACGAGCGCGTGGCTCCGGGCGCTCGATCCGGCGGTGCCGGTGGTCATCGACGGCTTGGCGTTCGGTGCCATGGCTGACGTCGTCGCCCAGGTGGCAGATCGGCCGCCGTTGATCGCTTTGGTCCATCACCCGTTGGCTGACGAGACCGGCCTCGATCCTGCCGTCGCCGAGGGCTTGCTCGACGGCGAGATGCTGGCGCTGCGGTCGGCCATCGGCGTCGTGGTTACGAGCCCGTTCACACGGCGGCGGCTCGACGCGTTCGGGGTCGCGGCGGACCGCATCCGCGTGGTCGAGCCCGGCGTCGACCGCCAATCCCCGGCGCCTTGCTCTGGTGTGCCGCCGCGGCTGCTGTGCGTCGCCAGCTATACTCGGCGCAAAGGCCACGACGTGCTGCTGGACGCGCTGGGGCGCCTCGCCGATCGTCCCTGGCAGTTGTTGTGCGTCGGGGCCACCGGTCTCGATCCGGACCACGAAAGAGCGGTCCGCGATCGAGCGGCACGTCTCGGCGACCGGGTCACTCTGCTCGGCCCGCAGCCCCGCGAGCAGCTGGGCGCGCTCTACGGCCACGCCGACCTGTTCGTCCTCGCCTCGCACTACGAAGGCTACGGCATGGTGTTGAGCGAAGCGCTGGCCGCCGGTGTCCCGGTCGTCGCCTGCGCTGGTGGCGCGGTTCGCGACACCGTGCCGCCCGATGCCGGCCTGTTGGTCGGGCCGGGCGACGCGATCGGCCTAGCCGACGCGCTCGCTCTGGTAATGGAGGACGGCAACTACCACCGGTCGCTGGTCGAAGGTGCCCGCAACGCTCGGCTCCAGTTGCCGAGTTGGGACGACGCGGCCCGGCGCTTCGCCGCCGCCATTCGCGAGTTGGCAGCTTGGGCCTGAGCTTCGCCGCGGATTGGCTGGCGTTGCGCGAGCCGGCCGATCACCGAGCGCGGGCGTCGGCCGTGACCGAGGCAATGATCGGGGCTCTGGCGCATATCCCGTCACCGCGGATCGTCGATCTCGGTTGCGGCCGTGGCTCCAACCTCCGCTATCTGGCACTGCGCTTGCCGACGTCGGCGCGCTACCTACTGGTCGATGGTGACGAGGGGCTTCTGGCGGCTGCGGCGGCGAGTGCGCCGCCGGGCCCGACCGTGACCACGCTCCGGGCCGACCTGCGCGACCTGGACCCGGCGACCACAGCTGCGTGCGCCGATTTGTTGGCGATGGCGGCGCTGGTCGACCTGGTGGACGAGGCATGGCTAGACCGCTGGATCGAGGCGGCGGCAGCCCATGGAGCGGCGTTGTTGGTGACCGGCAACGTCGACGGCCGGGTGATGTGGGAACCTGCCGTCGATGGCGACGGGCCAATCATGGCGGCCTTCGTTGCCGACCAGCGCCGCGACAAGGGTTTCGGCCCGTCCTTGGCCGACACCGCACCGCGCCACCTCGAGGCACGGCTGAGGGCGGCCGGTTGGCGGCTGGCGATCGGCGAGGCCGATTGGCACTTGGCGGACGAAGCGGATGCGCCGCTCCAGCACGCCTACCTCGAGGGCGTCGTGGCGGCGCTACGGGGTGGCGATGCCGTCGACGACGTGCTGCTCGGTTGGTGGTCGCGCCAGCGAGAGGCTGCCATCGTCGACGGCACGTCGGTGCTGCGCGTCGGCCACGTCGACCTGTTCGGCGATCCGCCATCGCGCTAAGCCGAGTGGGTGCGGGTGCTGCCGGTCCGGGGCGCCGTCCAGGGGAGGGTTGCCGTTTTGCCCGACGATCCCGCCGAGCCGGCGACCGCCGGCACCGGGGCCAGCGTGCTCTCGCCTTGGCGACGCTTGGAGACCGCCTGGGCGAAGCCCGTCGGTTCCGGTGCCACTCAGAGCGACGCGCTCGATCGAGCGCTCAGGGCACGCGCGGTCGACAATCTTCGTCTTGTCGCTTTGGCGCGTACCGCCATGCTCAGCGCCGTGGCCGCGTGGCTCGCTGTTCGCTACGGCCTGCCGGCGATGTGGGACAACCTCTTGGTGCTCGGGGTTCTGGTGGCGCTGGGGTTGGTCCAATGGCGTGTGCTCCGCGATTGCCCTCAGGCTTTCTGGCCGCCCTTGCTGTTCGTCACCGTCGACGTCGTGATCCTCACCGCCGTGATCCTCGTGCCCGGCGGCACCTACCCCGACGAGTGGCCGTGGCAGATGGTGCTGCGCCAGCCGACCTTCATCTATCTCCTGTTGATCGTCGCGCTCGGCGCGCTGTCGCTGCAGCCGTTGGTGCCGCTTTGGACCGGCTTCACCGTGGCGGTGACGTGGTTGGCCGGGACCGCACTGATCGTCGCCCATCCGACGACCTTGACCACCTTGGTGCCGGTGGGCGTCGAGCCCGGGCCCGAGGTGTGGTTGGAGGGCTATCTGCAGCCGACCTACGTTCACGACGACGACGTGGTCGTGCAGGCCTTCGTCACCCTGCTCGTGGCTGCGTTGCTGTCGCTCGCCGCGTTCAGGGCCCGTGCGCTGCTGTTCGAACAGGTCGAAGCAGCGCGCGAGCGGACCAATCTCGCTCGCTATCTCTCGCCGGCACTGGTCGAGCAACTCGCCGGCAGCGACCAACCCTTGGGCCAAGTCCGTACCGAGCGGCTGGTCGTGCTGTTCGCTGACATGCGCGGGTTCACGCAGTCGGTCGAGGGTCTCGACCCACCGGCTGTGGTGGGCCTGCTCCGCGGCTTCCACCGCCGGCTGGCCGAAGCGGTGTTTGCCCATGGCGGCTCGATCGACAAGTTCATCGGCGACGCCCAGATGGCGGTGTTCGGCCTGCCGGAGCCGCGAGCCGAAGACGCTGAGCGGGCGCTCGACTGCGCCGAGGCGATCCTCCGTGCACTCGCCACGTGGAACACCGAGCGCGCTGCGGCGGGCGAGCCGCCGGTGCGGGTGGGGATCGGCATCCACGTCGGCGACTGCATCCTCGGCGACATCGGCGGCGCCGAGCGCTTCGAGTTCGCCGTCATCGGCGACACGGTCAACGTCGCCAGCCGCCTGGAAGGTTTGACCCGTAAACTCGGCACCTCGGTCCTGCTGTCCGCCGACGTCGCTCGAGCGGTTGCCGATCCGAGGAAGCTCGGGGCGTATCAACGCCTTCCGGCCCAGGCTCTCCGCGGCCGCGACGCGCCGGTCGACGCCTGGGCGCGCGCCGTGGTCGATTGACAAGGCCAAGGGCGGACCCTTAGAACCCGCACGCTCCGGTGGGGGATAGTTTAACGGTAGAACGAGCGGCTCTGGACCGCTTAGTCCTGGTTCGAATCCAGGTCCCCCAGCCACAGTTGCTGACGCTTCCTGCCGGCCAGAAATTCTTCGGTTCGTAGCGCATCGATTGCCGCAGTCCTGCGCACGACGCTCTTGCGTGCGGCCCAGCGCCCTCCCGTCGTACGCTCGATGATGACTGATCAGAGCCCGACCGGCGAGCGACGGCTCGTGTCTCGGCCGATAGGTCCGATGAAGTGATGAAACGTTTCATATTGACGCTCTCGTGCTTTGGGATCACCTTCGCGTCCTGGCGCAGTGACGCGCCTGCGTTTGGTGACGCCACGAACCCTGGGAGGCTCAAATGAGATTTCTTCAGATCGCCGCAGTGGCGATGACGAGTGTTGCGCTGTTGAGTGGCTCTGCGGTCGCGCAGGACAAGCCGGTCGTCGGCTTGGTCATGAAGTCGCTGGCAAACGAGTTCTTCCAGAACATGATGGAAGGCGCGAAGGAGCACGAGGCGGAGCGCGGCGATTACGAGCTTCGGGCCGTCGGCATGCAGAACGAGACCGATTTCGAGTCGCAGATCAACGCGGTGGATACGTTCGTCACGCAGGGCGTCGATGCCATCGTGATCGCCCCCGCCGACTCTCGCGCGATGGTTCGGCCGCTCAAGCGGGCGATGGAGGCCGGCGTCGTCGTCGTCAATTTCGACGTTGCACTGGACGCAGAGGCCAAGAAGCAGCAGGGCGTCGAGCTTGCGTTCGTCGGTCCCGACAATCGTGGCGGCGCAAAGCTTGCGGGCGATGCGCTCGGCCAGAAGCTCGGCGCCGGCGGCAAGATCGTCATCATCGAGGGCAATCCTGGCGCCGACAACGCAACCGAACGGCGTCTCGGGTTCGAGGATTCGGTAGCTGAGTACGAGCTTTCTCTCTTGGACAGCCGCACGGCTCATTGGGAAACCGAGGAGGCCAACACGGTGTTCTCGAACATGCTGACCGCCCATCCCGACATGCAGGGTGTCATGGCGGCCAACGACTCGATGGCGATCGGCGTGGTCAAAGCTCTCGAGTCGGCGGGTCGTGACGACATTCTGGTGGTCGGCTTCGACAACATTCCTGCCGTCGGCCCCATGCTCGAGGACGGCCGCATGCTTGCCACGGTCGATCAGTTCGGCAGCGAGATGGCGGCGAACGCGATCGATCTCGCACTCGAGGTCGTTGCCGGCGGGCCGCAGCTCGAAGGTTGGGTGAAGACGCCGGTCGAGCTGGTCGTGGGTCAGCAGTAGCGGCGCTGCACACTGCCTGCCCGCCGGACCGGCGGGCAGGCGGCACCGACACCACCTTTCCGCAGGCAAGGATACGACAGATGACGCCGGCCGCGGGCCCAGCAGCGTCGCTCGAGACCGAACGCCCGTTTCTTCAGGTGCGGAACGTCAAGAAGCACTTCGGCGGCGTCCGCGCGCTCGACGGTATCGAGTTTGCGCTTCGAGCGGGCGAGATCCATGCGCTCGTCGGTGAGAACGGTGCCGGCAAGTCGACGCTGATCAAGATCCTCACCGGCGTCTACCCATACGACTCGGGCATGATCGAATTCGCTGGCGAGCCCTATCACCCGCAGAATCCGAACGATGCGAAGTCCAAGGGCGTTCAGGTCGTCCATCAGGAGTTCAACCTCCTCGACCATCTGAGTGTCGCCGAGAACATCTCGATCGAGGCGATGCCCAAGACCCGACTAGGCCTGCTGGATCGGGCCGAGATGAACCGCCGCGCGCGCGAGGCGGTCAACGCGATCGGGCTGACCGACGTCGACGTGAGGACACCGGTGTCGAACCTCGGCATCGCGCACCGACAGCTCATCGAGATCGCCCGCGCCCTCCAGTCGCGAAGCCGCCTGCTGATCCTCGACGAGCCGACGGCGACACTCACCGAGCGCGAGACCTCCCGGCTGTTCGACATCGTCCGGGCGATCAGAGACGACGGCGTCACCGTCGTCTTCGTCTCGCACCACCTGGAGGAGGTCTTTGCGCTGTGCGAGCGGGTGACCGTGTTCCGGAACGGCACGACGGTCGCCACGGAGAACATCGGTGAGACCACGCCCGAGAGCGTGGTCCGTCACATGGTTGGCCGTACCGTAGACACGCGTGACGGCGCCGACACGACTCGTGCCGCGACAGGTGACGTCGCCCTTCGTGTGCGTGATCTGAAGGTCGGTAAGAACCCGCATGCCGACGGCGTCTCGTTCGACGTCAGCTACGGTGAGATCTTCGGCATCGCCGGACTGGTAGGGTCAGGTCGCACGGAGATTCTGCGAGCGCTGTTCGGCATCGATCCAATTCTCGGCGGCATCGTCGAACGTGACGGTGTGGAGGTCCGATTCGCCGGTCCGAACGACGCGATCGGCGCTGGGCTCGGGTTCGTCACCGAGGACCGCAAGGACCAGGGGCTGATCCTGCAAATGTCCATCGCGGCCAACATGAGCCTCGTGAATCTACACGACATCAGCAAGTACGGGCTCATCGACTTCTCGCGAGAACGGCTGCAGGCCCGAGACATCGGCGCCAGCTTGACCTTGAAGTACGGTGCGACGTCGGATCCCGCTTCGAGCTTGTCGGGGGGCAACCAGCAGAAGGTGGTGCTGGCGAAGTGGCTGGCACGGAATCCGCGCGTACTCATCCTCGACGAGCCGACCCGCGGCGTCGACGTCGGTGCCAAGTTCGAGATCTACTCGATCCTGCGCCGTCTTGCGGCAGATGGCGTCGCCATACTCATCGTGTCGTCGGAGATGCCCGAGCTGATGACGCTCGCCGATCGGATCATGGTGCTGGCCAACCACAGCGCTCAAGGCGTGCTGACGCGAGACGAGTTCGCCGAGGAGCGGATCCTGCGGCTGGCCTACGGTCAGGAAACACCAATAGCGG
>JBCBTD010000051.1:0-29050 GCA_039818825.1 Pseudomonadota bacterium | reverse complement strand
CGTGGAGAGACCCGCCGCTCGCGAGGGCGTCGCGGAAGCGCTGCAGGGTGGCGACCTCGACGCCGCCGCTCGGCAGGGTCACCAGAATGCCGTCGAGCACGGTGTCGGCGTTCATGGCCGCACCACACGGCACAGAAACCACCAGGCGAGCCGCCAGCAATCGCGGCGGCGCAGGGACAGCGAGAAGGTGCGGCGCGTTGGGCTGTGGCGGAGATTGACGTCGATCGCCCAATACTCGTCGGCCGTGTCCGAGCTGGACAGCAGCACGATGTTGTTCGGGAGATGTATGGCCCGGCCGGGTCTGTCGGCCCATGGGGTCGCGGTCATCACGGTTGCTCCAGGAGTTCGAGGTTGAACGCTTCGTCGGCGTTTGTCGGGCGTCGGCTGCCGCCGACGAACTTCTCCAGGTCCGCGCGGCTCCAGCGGGGGCCGTCGGCAAGATCGAGGGTCGGCGCCGGCACCGCCGGCGGCCGGAGCCGCCGGGCACGCTGAAAGTGCCGGAAGCGCGAAAACCCGAACCAGTGCGCCACCTGAACCTCCGTCAGCAGCTCGCCAGCACTGCCCGTCATGCACGTGCCCCTCGATAGGTTTAACCTGTATAGGTGATAACCACAGATCGCGAACCTTGACAAGGTCGATCGTGTGACGGCATGTGCTCCACCGTAGCGTGAGTGTTCCGGTGCGTTGCCTGCCGCTTTCTCAACTCAGAGGCGATGGCTCAAGGCTAGTCGTAATGCTCGTGCGCCCGTCTAGGGCCGCTCAGGCCGGGGCCGGTGCCGGATTGACCGGAGTTGTCTTCATGATTTGTTCAAGCGCTTGGGTCGTGCGAGGCCGTCGTGGTGTGCACTTGGCCGTGGACGGCGGCGGCCGGGTGGTGGTGGTGGTGGATGTCGGCGCCCGCACCGGTGATGTCAGCACTGATGCCAGCCGCGGTGCCGCCCATGCCTCAATCGAGGACGTGCGCGAGTTGCCGGACGCGACCGAGGACGGTGGCACCAAGCCCCAGCGGCGCGCCTAGGTTCGGCGCGCGCCAGCCGCCGGCGGTGCGGCGCCGAACGGTCCAGCCGCCGTCATGGACCAGCGCCGCCCAACCGCCCAGGGGAACGTCCGTATCGCCCAGGTCGCAGATGGCGACCGTCCGGGCACCGTCAGCGCCGGCGACGGAGCCGTCGGCGATGATCAGCGCGGCGGCCGGGCCGGTGAGTGCCATGGCATAGGGGACCGGCAGGCCGCCGGTTGGCTCGCCTTTGCGGGCGCGGTCCAGATCGGCGGTGTCGGTGACAAGCGGCGCCGTCAGCGCCGGCGCCGGCCGTTCGCCCAACAACTCGGAAACCGTGACGCCCAAGGCGTTGGCCACGTCCAGGATGACGTCGACTTGGGCGGCGCGGTTGACGGCTTTCGTCAGGTTTCTGATCGTCTGCTTGGGTCGGCCCGCGCGGCGCGCCAGCTCACTGTCACTGACGATGCCGGCGCGCGCCATGGCGGCGGCGATCCGCCGCGCCACCGCTTCGGGGTCGTGGGTCGTAATCGGCATGAAGCACCTGTAGCGGACTGGCGGTACCTGCACTAGCCAAAGTGCAGGTGCGATTGCGCTTGACATAACCTATACAGGTTAAGATGGTGTTGACGGCAGCAATGGAGCCGGCCTTTGGATCAAGTTCCGCACGAGCCACGGCAGACGGCAGCGACGGCGTCGTCGTTGGAGCACGAGGTTGCCGAGCTGGTGGCGCGCCTCGAAACCGGGATGGTCGCGGCCCGCGCAGCGAGCCAAGCGAGCGCGGTCGCCAGGGCGGGCGGCGTGCATCGGAATTTGGTCGGCCGGCGGATCAGCCCGGCAACGCAGCTCGGGACGCTGCTCCGGTTCGCGCGCGGGCTCGACGGGGCGGTGGCCGCCGATGCGGACGCCGACGGCGCGCCCGATCTTGATGGCGCCGAGCGGCCAATCGATCTCGCGGCGAGAGCGTTGGCCTACGGCCATTTGTGGCACCTGCTGACCACTGACACCGCGGTCATCGACGCGCGAAAACTCTTGGGCCGCGGGCTGACCAAGTCATTGCGGCGGGACGGGATCGACGCGGCCAAGCGCGCTGGCGCGACGATCCGCATGTACGATGTGCCCGATCAGTGGTGAGCGCGCCCGAACCTCGCATGGTCATCCGCGGGGACGCGCGTGCGATCCGCGACGCGGCAAAGTTCGCGTGCGGTTTGGCATCGGCCGGTGCGGATTTGATACCGATCTACCGGACGGTGCGGATCGACGCCGGCCCCGACGGCGCCGGGCGCATCACCGCGTGCACCGGGGCACAACAGGTGCGCTCGTCGCTGCCGTGCCGGATCGACAGTGCTGATCCGGCGGCGGCCGTCGGCATCGACGGTCAGGCGTTGCAGCGCATCTTGGGGCAGGTGGCCGGGCCGGTGGTGCTGAGGTGCTTCGAGGCGCGGATTACCGTTGAGGGACAGGGGCTCAGGGGGTGGGAGCCGCCGCTCTGGTCGGAGCACTGGCCACTGTTGCCGGCAAGCGACGGGGCGGCGGCCGTGGCGGAGCTGCAGCCGGAAGCGTTGCGCCAAGCGCTGGTCCTGGCAGCGGAAGCCGCGCCCACGAGCGACGGTCGGAGCAATCTGCACGGCGTGGCAGTGACGTGGGCCGGCGACACGCTCGTCGTCCGCGCCAGTGACGGCGCCTACGCGCAACATTTCGAGATGCCGGCGGTCGCTCGGCAGCCGGCGGCGGCGTTTTTGGCGCTGGCGACGGCGCGGCTGCTGCATGGGCTGGTGGGCGACCATTGGCGGTTGGCGATCGTCGGCCCGCGGCTGCACGTGACGGCCGGCGACACGGAAGTGACGGCGCAGCTCCAAGATGCCGAGTTCCCGGCGGCGGCGCTCGACGGGCTCCTGGCCAAGGCGCCCGGCGCCGCGGTAGCGGTGGCGCGGCTCGACGCCGGCGCCGCACGGGCGGCCCTGCAACGGTGTCTTTGGGCGCGGTCGACCAAGTCCAGCGCCGGGTTTTGGCTGTTTTCCGGCGGTTCGCTGCGGCAAGCCGTCATGGACCAGGAGAGCGCACGGGAGGCGGTTGCGGATGTACCGCTCAGAGACGGGCCACCCGCCGCGGTCGGTATCGGCGTCAACGTCAAGCACATCGAGCGCATCCTCGCGAGCTTCGTCGGTGAGGTCACGGTCTACGTGCCACCGGAGGGTGAGCGGGCGTCGCCGCTACTGTTCGAGGGGCCTGGCCACAAGGCGTTGGTGACAGCGTTGGCGGCGCTGCGTCCAGCCGTGCTCAACGAAGAGCCGGCGATGGCGCCGGTGGACATGCCGGCGGAGACCGGCGGCGAGGGCAACCCCGATGACCGATCCGACGACGACGTCGACGCCGACGCCGCAGGAAGCGGTGGCGCCGGCGATGATCCTCAAAGTGATGCTGGCGGACGCCGACAAGCTGCTCGTCCACCGCGGGCGGATGCTCCGCGCGGCGCCCGCGGCGCAGCAAAGCGCCCACGAGCGACTGGTCGATGAGGTCGTGCACTACCGCCGTGGGCTCGCGGCGGCGCTGCGCGCGATCGAGGGCGCCGACCAAGCCCCCACTACGGCCCGGATGGTCGCGAGTGGCGCCGGCCTACGGCTCGCAATGGTGAACGGCAAGGGGTGAAACCGATGCAGGCACGTCCACTACCAGCCCAGCAGCGGTGGGTTCAAGCACTGCCAATCATGCAGCAATCGGTGCTGTTCTCGGCGATACGTGGCCCCGACGGCGTGCGGAAGCATCATCCGGTCAAGGCGCTGCTGCGGTGGTATCGGCGCTGCGTGCTTCTGTCGGCGTTTGACGGTCGTGCGCTGGATTCACCGTTCGAGGCCGGCGGCGGGAGCTTCACCGGGCCGTTTACCACACAACACGCCAGGGCTTTCGTTGCACCACATCTGGACTTGCCTGACGTCGTTTCCGCATTCGACCGGATGCGCGCTGTTTACTTGGAGTACGTCGACGAGTTGCCACATCATTTTCAGCTCCATTTCATGCACGCCGCGCAGATTGTCTCTGTACATCATCCGCGTGAAGCAACGGCAAAGTGGTGGCGCGATTTTTATTTGATGATCGTCAACGATGCTCACCTGCATCCCGAGACCGACCAGAAAATGAACGAACGGTTGTCCGACTTCCCCGGGGCGTGGCGCCGTCGCGAGATGGCTGCATTTGACTGAGCGGAGAGCGTGGGCATGACCGTTTACGTGGACCACATGCGGCGCCCGTTCGGGCGGTTGCGCCTGAGCCACATGATCGCCGACACGCCCGACGAGCTGCACGCAATGGCCAAGCGCATCGGGATCGATCGGCAGCATTTCCAGGATTGGCACCGGGCAAGTTTTCCGCACTACGACGTGTGCGGGGCCGCTCGCTTGGCGGCGATCCACTACGGCGCCGTCGCCGTCGACCGCCGGGGCCTCGCTGAGGCGATGCGCCGCGCGCGGCCGACGTGGCTGGAGACGGCCAAGCTGGCCGACGCGTCCAACGTCGTGCCGTTCCGGGCGCGACGATGAGCGCCCCGTTGCCGCTCGTGGTGGTGGTCGGTGGCCGCGATCGGCGGCGCGACCGCGACGTGACGGCGGTCCTCGACGCGCTCGTGGATCGGCGCGGCGCCGTTCGGCTCCATCACGGCGGCGGCGAGGGGTGCGACCGCTCGGTGGCCGCTTGGGCCAGGCGCCGCGCGATGATCGCCACCGCGGAACCGGAGGTCCGGCGGTGGCGGTGGTGGGCCGCGCACGCCGGCGAGGTGACGGGGCTGGTGGCGTTTCCGGGCGGCAAGGGCACGCGCGACGTCGCGCGGTGGGCGCGCGAGCTGGACGTCTCGGTTTGGGAGCCGCTGGCGGCGTTGGGGCCGTCGTGACCAAGGCTCACCGGGCGCGCGATCTGCCCCCCCCCCCCACCGCCGGCGCCGAAAGGGCTGGTTACGTCCGAGGGTCATCGATGTCTTTTCGTGCATCGGGTGCCACGCGCTCGCGTTTCAGCGCGCGGGGCTGGGTAGCCCGACCGCCATGGTCGAGCTGTCGCCATATCGCCGACATGTCCTATCGACCCGGTTTCCGCGGGTTCGTCTACACGATGACGTCGCGACGTTTCGGCCGCCGCGCGCTGACGTCGTTGTCGGCGGTCCGCCGTGCCAAGAGACGAGTGTCGCGGCGGCGGTCCATGGTCGCCGCACCGGCGCAAGCCTGTGGCCCGATATGCTTCGTGTCGGGCTCGACGCCGGAGCAAAATGGTTTGTCGTGGAGCAGCCCACGGGCAACGCTCCGTGGGAGGCCGAAGTGTGCGGCGATCTTTCCCGAGCTGGTTTCCACGTCGCGCGACTTGAGTTCGGCGCTTGCGACGTTGGTGCGCCATATCTACGCCGGCGAGTGTTCGTACTTGCCTGCTCCGACCTGTCGCGATTGGAGGTCGCCTGGTCGGCGCGATCATCCGCGATTGACCGCGTCAAGGGGGCAGCCGCTGCCCGAAGTGCTTGGAACGCGGGTCAGCTCGCCACTTTACGAGTGGATGCTGTCTCTGCCGGAGAGGTGGACGGAGCTTCGCCGCGATGTCGTCGAGAGCGGATCGAAGCCCTCGGCGACAGCAACCCTCCCGAAATGATGGAAATCGTGGCGCGGATGATTGCGTCGGCGGTTGCCGCGCGGTGGCGCGATGACGGCTGAGCCGTCGCGGTTGACGCCGACGGCGTTGGAGCAGTTGGCGTTGGCCCGGTTCGGTGCGCCGAAGCGGCGGGGCGGGGGCGTGCTGCGCTACGGCCGCAAGGGCGGGTCGCTGGTGGTGCACCTGAGCGGCCCGCGTGCCGGCTGGTGGTACGACTGGAGCCTGTGGGGCACTCCCGACTGGTGCGGGCGGCTGGATCGGGAGCCTGGCACGGATACACCGGGATCGGCGCCGTTCGATCCACGGGCGGGCGGGTTCGCGGCCGACGACGAGCGGTTGGCCGGGGTGCGCGAGCTGGTGCGCGCCAGCCGGTGGCCGGAGGGTACGCCGACGGACGTCTATCTGGCGTCCCGCGGGATCACCGAGCGCCCCTTGCCGCCGTCGGTGCGGCACCTGGATAACCCGAGAGCGGCGCTGTTCTTGGGCAAGAAAACCACCGGCGCCGTCATCGTCGTGCAGCTCGTCTACCTGACCGCCGACGGCGCCAAGGACCGTCGCCGCGCCGTGGTCAAGCGCACCCGCGCGGCGGGGAGCGATTGGGCGCCGGTCGCCGGTTTCCGGATGCCCGGCCGCGGCGAGATGATCCTGGCGGAGGGGCCGGAGACGGGCTTGAGCCTGTGGCAGGCTTTGGGCCGGCCGGTCATCGTCTTGTTCGGGATGCGCGGGTCATTCCGGACCGGCCGGCGGCGGGTGACGTTGGCCGGCGATCCTGACGCCTACGGCTCGCCGGCCTGGGGCGCGCGGTGCCGGGCGGCGATCGACTTGGCGCGGCGCCACCACCGGGTGCGGGTGGCGGTGCCGCCGGCGGAGGCCGGCGACTGGAACGACGTGCTGCAGCGCGAAGGTGATGCCGGCGTGCGTGCCCGGTGGCGCCGGCCGGCGCTGCGCACCGTGCACGACGGCGACGAGCCGATGGACCGCAGCGCGGCCGACGCCTGGCACGCGCGTATCGCCGCGGTCGTAGCAAGTCATCGAGTTGAAACCAGCGACAGGAGTACGCTGAATGGACCGTGAGGATTTTGCGCGTAGTCTACAGCTGACGAAGAACGACGGCGGCGTCAAGCCCTCGCTGTTCAACGTCGCGTTTTACTTGCGCGAGCACGACGCTTTGCGCGGGAACCTCGTGCATTCCGAAATGCACGGGCAACCCTATCTGCTCGCGCCGATGCCGTGGACGCGCGGCGAGGTTCCGGTGCATGGCCTGCCGTGGACCGAGGTCGACGATTTGGAGCTGTTGCGGTGGCTGGAGCAGCGCGAGCTTTGGACCACGCGCGACCGTATCGGCGAGGCGGTGCTACTCGTGGCCAGCGAGCGGCCGTGGCACCCGGTGCGCGCCTGGCTCGATGGGCTGGTTTGGGACGGCACCGACCGGCTGACGGATTGGCTCGGCACCTATTGCGGGGCCGTGCTCGACGACTACACGCGGACGGTCGGCCCGCGGTGGCTGGTACAGGCGGTCGCGCGGGCTTGTCGGCCGGGGTGCAAGGCGCACGCGACGTTGATCCTGCGCGGGCCGCAGGGCGCCGGCAAGTCGACGGTGTTCGAAATCTTGGGCAGTCCGTGGTTTTCGGACGACGTGCCCGATCTGCAGTCTGGCAAGGACGCGTCGTTGGCAATGGGCGGCTCCTGGATGTTGGAGCTGGCGGAGCTGGATGCGCTCGGTTCGGTCGACGCCAAGCGCATCAAAGCGTTTCTGACGCGGGCAACCGATCGTTTTCGGCCGGCTTATGGTCGCCGACTGGTCGAGATACCGCGCTCGTCGGTCTTGTGCGGTAGCACCAATGCCGTGACGTTTTTGCATGACGAGACGGGCGGTCGGCGGTTTTGGCCCGTCGACGTGGGCACGATCGACGTGGACGGGCTGCGCCGGGATCGTGACCAACTCTTTGCCGAGGCCGTCCTGTGGCACGAGGACCGCGCGCCTTGGTGGCTGGATCGTCCGGAGCTGGTGGAGCTGGCGGCAGCGCGTCAGCGGGCGGCGTATCACGAGGACCCGTGGCACGAGGACGTGATACGGATTGCTCTACACCGGTGGCCGGAGACGACAACCAAGCCCGAAGGCGTGACGCCGTCCGAGGTCTTGAGCGCGCTCGACGTCACACGTGATCGGCAGGACGGCCGACTGGCCAACCGAGTGGTCCGCATCCTGACCCATGCGGGCTGGGAGAGCTGGCGACCGGGCTCTGGCGCTGGGCGGGTGCGCCGCTATCGCCCACCTGCTTAGGTGTGCGCTGTGGCCTCTCAGGTGCGGCCGTGTACACACCCTAGGATTTCCAGGGGTGGCGGCGCCGTTGGGCCGCCTGCCGAGCCGCCGTTGACGGTGGCTGACTTCGAGGCGTACCACCGGGTTTCGCGGGCGATCACGGCGCGGGTCGAGGCGGAGTGCCGATCGACCTGCAGCGTCGTGGCGCGGCTCGGAACCTGTACGTGTACGCGGACGCGTGACAAGGTGCGCCGCGCGGCAGCGGGGCGAGCGTTGTACGAGGCGGCCGGCGGCGGGCGGTGACGTCCATGGCGGCCATGGACGTCTATGGACGCGCGGACGTAGACCGTGGTCGATAATCGTTTCAGATCAATAGGTTAGCGCATCGCGTCCGTGGTCCTCGGCGGATCGACGGGGCCGTGCGCTCGCGCTCGATCGCGCGCGGGCGCGCGTGAACTCTCTGCACGGACGTGAGGACGGGGTAGTGGCAACTCCACAAATCGCTTGACACGCCGAACCTGAATAGGTGAGACGGGTTGCTGTCGCCGGTGTGCTCGGCGGCTCCGGCGGCGGAAGGCGGCGGCTGAGTAGATCCCCATCCTCGGTCGCCGCCGCTCCGATCCAGCGAGGAAGCGAGTGAAGGCAGCGCGTACCTATTGCCGGCATCCGGGGTGTGGCGTCCGTGTCGAGGCGGGCGTCGGCTGGTGTGATCGGCATCGGAAGGCGGAGCACAAGCGGCGCGATGCCGGGCGCACCAATCCACTGCGTTACCTCTACCGGACGTACAAGTGGCGGCGGTACAGCGAATTGCGGCGCGAGGGTGCGGTTTGCGTCGCGTGCTTGGAGGTCGGCGTACGTACGCCGGCGCAGCACGTCGACCACATCGTGCGACCGACGACCGAGGCGGAGTTTTGGGACGAGGCCAACCACCAGGACCTATGCGCGACGTGTCATGGTCGCAAGACCGTCGTCGAGGACGGAGCGCTCGCGGCGTCGGCCCGTCAGGGTAGGGGGGGTGCGGGCCGTGAAGCCTCTCCCGTCGCGACCGTTTCTCCAAGCGAACGCGCAATAGGGGGGGCGGGCCGGCGAGAAAAAAAGACCAGGTTCGCGAGTGACGCTGGCCGGTGGCAGTTGCCGGTATGACTGGCGAAAACGTCGTCAGCTCTGACGTGTTGGAGCGCTTGCGGCGGCAAGACCGCGGCGTGCTGCCGACCGGCGCCGAACCGGAGCCGGCACCCGAGGCAGCGGCGGATGATGCGCGGCCGGCCGGGCCGGCGTTCGCGGCGCTGGGTGAGTTGGCGCCACCGCCGGCGTTGCCGGACGAGGGCAGTCGGGCCGTGTGGCGCGAGGTGGTGACCGAGCTGGCGAGGGTCGGGTGGGTTCGACGTGTGGACACGCCGGCGCTGGTCGGCATGTGCCAAGCCGTTGCGCTTCGCGACTTTCTCTATTCGCGGTTGTTCGATCGCAAGGGCAACCCGATGCGCATGATTACCTACGAGACGCGCGGGCGGAACGGCGCACAGCGCAAGCGAGCACCGCTGTTTCAGGCGTATCGAGAGGTATCGTTGGACGCACAGCGGGCGTGCGCCGAGATCGGGATCACGCCCAAGGCCCGCCACGTGATGACGGGTGGCGGCCAAGCTGGGCTCTTCGAAGCGCTCGACGGCGCGGACGCGGATAGCGCATGAACGAGGGCATTGCGCCGTGGTCCCGCTACACGTTGGCCGCGCTCGGCTACGCCGAAGCTGCGGTTACGGGTTGGCTGGATGCGCCTTGGTCCAAACATCAGCGTCCGGTGGGGCGCCTGGAACGCCTGGCGGCGCAACGGTTTCTCGATGATCTGGCGCGCGCGGCGGACGGGTGGGGCTACCACTACTCGGACGGCCATGCGGCAAAAGCGATCGAGCACATGGAGCGGCTTGTCCATGTCAAGGGCAAGTGGCGTGGGAAGCCGATCCGCTTCGAACCCGTGCAACTGTTCGCACTCTGCCAAGTGTTCGGCTGGCTCGATGCAGACAACAGGCGCCGTTTCCGTCTAGTGTACGAGGAAATGGGGCGTAAGAACGCGAAGTCAACAAAACAAATGGCCGTGGGTCATTACATGTTGGCGGGCGACGGCGAGCCGGGCGCGGAAATCTACAATGGTGCCAGTACGGCGACCGATGCAGCGTTCATTTGGGAGCCAGCTAAACGCGCGGCGGAGTTGGCGCCGGACTATCAACGTGACCATAGATTGGCGATCGGCGCCAAGCGGATCGAGCATTTGCCAAGCGGGTCGGTGTGGACGCCTGTTGTCGGTGAGCCTCCCGATGGCGGCAGCCCGCATTTTGCCGCCGTCGACGAGCTGCACCAGCACCGGACGTCGGCGCAGCTCGACACGATGCAGACCGGTATGGGCGCGCGCGATCAGCCGGTACTGTGGGTCACGACGACGGGCGGCGATGACCTAACGGGGGTCTGCTACGAGTTGCGCACCCGTGTCGGTAGCATCCTGGTCGACGGCTCCAAAGACGAGGACGACCAGCGGACACTCGTGCTGATCTTCGCAATGGATGAGGAAGACGACTGGCGGTCATTCGGCAACTTACTGAAAGCCAATCCGCTCGTCGGCGCGTCGGTGCCGGTCGAATTCCTGCGGGGGCAGCATGACGTCGCCGTCAAATCGCCGTCGAGCCGGGGAACCATCCTCTCCCGGCATGGCGGCCGGTGGGGCAACACGGCGCGCCCATGGGTGGACCAGGCCGACTTGCTGAGAGCGATGGAGCGGGGCCGCAACCGGCTCGACTGGCCGGCCCTGCGGGCTGAGAGCTATGTGCGCGTGGCGGTCAGTCTCGACGCGTCCGTGCGCAAGGATCTGTGCTCGTGGGCGGTGACGGCGTGTGTCACCCGACCGGGAGAGCCGCCGCACTACTTGGTCAAGGGCCGGCATCACTTGCCCGCGCGCGTGCTCGCCGAGCCGAACCGTGCGTGGCTGAAAACCTGGGCGGAGCGTGGATATCTCGTCGAGCACGAAGGCGGCGAGATCGACCTGTCGGTGATCGAACGAGAGATCATCGATACGGTCAAAGACTTGGGCGCCGGTTACTTCGTCTACGACAATCACTACGCAACACAACTCGCTCAGAACGTCGAGAAAGCGACGGGCGTGGAGCGGATCGAGCCGCGGCTTGGATCGTCCCTCGTCTTATCGCCGGCGATGCGAGAGGTCGAGGCAGCGCTTGCGGGCGATCGCATCGACTATGACGGCGACCCGGTGCTGCAGTGGGCGTTGACGAACGTGCAAGTCTACGAGGACGAGCGAAACAACATCTATCCGCGCAAGCCGAAAACAACAGCCAACGCCGACAAAAAGATCGATCCAGCATTCGCCGCGATCATGGGGATGTTGCCGTTCGTCAAAGTCGAAGAAATCGATGATGGCTGCGTCAAATGGGAGATCGGGCAGGAGATCGTCGCGGCATGATTGGCGGGTTGCAGCGCTTGGCGACGGGCGTCCGGATGATGGTAGGGCTGACGCCTGAGCAGCGCGCCACAGAGGATCGCATGTGGTCCGCGGATGGCGGCGCCTGGACGATGTCCAGCCGCGCGGTAAACGCCGACACGGCAGCGACGTGGCCGGTATGGGCCGCCTGTCAAGAAGCCCTGAGCGAGCCGATGGGCTCGTTGCCGGTGACAGTCGAACAGGTGCGGCACGACGGCCGCGGTCGAACGCTCTACGAGCCGATGCCCCGGCACCCGCTCGCGAGCCTGCTCAACGAGGCGCCGAACGTCGACCAGGACCGTGTGCAATTCCTGACGTGGCTGTCGAACGATCTGAGCAACCACGGCAACGCGCTTTGCCTGGTCGTGGCGGAGCGGGGCCGGTCGATAGGACAACTCGTGCCGGTGCCGTGGACCGACGTCGCGCGTGTCGAGCGTCGGGATGGCGGTCGCCGCTGGTATCACTACCGCCACCCGTGGACCGGCGCGCGCGAGGCGGCGCGCGACGACGAAGTCTGGCACGTGACCGAGGGGCCGCGGACAAGCACCGGCCGCGGCGCGGCCCTGACGGCGCGCGGGCGGGTCGATTTGGGCCGTGAGTTGATTGCCGAGGCGCTGTCCCTCCAGGAGTTCGGGAACTGGTTCTTCCGCAATGCCGGGCACGGCGGGATCATCACGGGCAAGTGGGATTCGATCAATCACGCCCGCGAATTCATCAAAGAGTGGCGCAAAGCGCGCAGCGGCCGGAACGTGTTCCAGGACGTCGCTATGCCGGAAGACGCGACATATCACGACGTGAAACCCAATAACGCGACAGCACAATTCTTGGAGCTGAGGCGACAGGTGGCGCTCGAATGTTGCCAACTGCATGGATTGGCGCCGTTCGCCGTCGGAATACTGGAAAAGATCACGTTTTCGAATGTCGAGCAACTGGCACTCGATCAGCTTGCCAACTGCGTGAGGCCGCGGCTTGGGCGGGTGACCACCAGTGCCAAGCGCTGGTTGGCGCCTGATGAGCCGATCCGACTGCGCTTTGACACGGCGCCGTTGGAGTTGGTCGACAAATCGACGTTGTCGGCCTTTGCCGGCGCAATGGTCCAATGGGGTGTCATGAGCCGCAACGAGGTGCGGCCATTGTTGAACCTCGGGCCGTTCGACGGTGGCGACGAGTTCGAAAGGCCCCTGAACATGGAGCGGATCGACCACAGTGGCGCGGCGCACCCGCGGGCCGTCGCGCGCGTCAGGGTTGGCGGTGAAACGTGGGGGCGAACGCCGGCCGGCGTCTTGCTGCCTGGGGAGGGGATCGAATGACGTACGCGCGGCGCGAATTGGCCCGGCATTTCGGTGTCGGCCCTTGGTTCGTGGATGATAGCCGGTTGGTCGTGCCGCAACGTCTCGCCATCGACGGCGATGGTGAGCGCCGCCCGGCCGACCCCGGTGTGATCCGTGTTGGCCGGGTGGGGGTGATCCGGGTGCACGGGCTGATCGTCTCACGCTTTGCGCAGTGGGGTGAGTGGATGGGCTTGGCGCCGCTCAATCTGTTGCGGGCGCGGCTCCGCCGGATGGCGGCCGACGACGACGTCGACACCATTGTGATGGACGTCAATTCGCCGGGCGGCATGGTGACGGAGCTGGCGGAGACGGCGCGACTGGTTGCGGACACCACCAAGGCCAAGACGGTGGTCGCGGTCGCGGCGCCATACGCTCTCTCGGCAGCCTACTGGCTGGCGAGCCAGGCGGGCCGGCTGGTGGTTGCGGAGAGTGGGCAAGTCGGCTCGATCGGCGGTTATTTGATCCACGAAGACATCAGCCAGATGCTTGAAAATGAAGGGGTGAATGTTACCGTCATTCGTTCGACGCCGAGAAAAGCCGAAGGCATGGCGGTCGAACCTTTGACCGACGAAGCGCTCGAATACTTCGAGGGGCTGGTGAGGCGGGATCATGAGAGCTTCGTGCACGCGGTGGCGATCGGCCGGCGGGTGTCCGTCAAGATCGCGGGCGGGGAGCCCTTCGGCGCGGGCCGGTCGGTCCAGGGCGCGGATGCGGTGAGCGCCGGCATGGCCGACGAGGTCGGCGACCTCGAAAGTGTGGTGGCGGGCCTCGTCACCGGTGGCGGGGATCGGTCCGGCACTCGCGGCGGGTCGCGACGCCGAGCGCATGATCGGGGGCGGGCGCGGTTGGCGCTGGCCCTCTGACGCAGATCAACGGCAATCAGGAGTGGAGCCGATGGAAAAAGACGACGTGCGCAAGCTGCAAGGGCGCCTGGCGGAGCTGCAAGGACAGCTCCGCCAGGCGGTTGCCGATGTGGACCGGTTGGAGGGCCTGGAGACGCCAACGGCCGACGACGAGGCCAAGCTGCCCGCCGCGCGCCAGGCCATGAACAGCCTGGCCGACGACGTCGAGGAGGCCAAAGCCGAGCTGGACGCGGCCAACCTGAAGCTGAGCCGCCAGCGGGCCGCGGCGCTCGCGACGGCTCCCTCACCGTTGGCGCTCCGGGTGCCGCGTTTCGAAACGCTCAACGAGGCCGACCCGGCGGAGACGTGGGGTTACGACAGCGTCGTACAGATAGCGCTCGACGTGATGGCCGCTGCCACCGGCGCATCGACGCCTGACCGGTTGGTACAGGCGGAGCGGATGGCCGCGGCATCGACGATGACGACGCGAGGCGAAGAGGGTTTCATGATCCCGCCGGCATTTGCGGGTGGGTTGCACGAGCTGATCCTGGCACGGCCGGGGCTGGTGTCGGACGTGGACGCACAGCCGACCTCGGCGCCGTCGGTGACGATGGATGCCGACGAGTCGACGCCGTGGGGGTCGACCGGTGTGGAGGCGCATTGGACCGGTGAGGGCCGGCCGATCGAGACGAGCCGGCTGCAAACCGAGGGGCGGACGGTCGGCGTCAGCCCGATCAAGGCGTTGCTGCGCTACTCCGAAGAGCTGGCGGCCGACGCTCCCCGGCTGCAAGCTCGGATCGACCGCAAGGTGCCTGAGGTGATGGCCTGGAAAATCGCCACCGCCGTCTTCGAGGGGTCGGGGGTGATGCAGCCGCGGGGTATCCTCGGGTCGCCGGCACTCATCACCGTGCCGAAAGAGGGGGCGCAACCGACCAAGACCATCACCCGAGAGAACGTCAAGAAGATGCTCTCGAGGCGGTTGCTCGTCGAAGGGGCCGCGCCGGCCTGGACCTGGCTCGCCAACCTCGACGCGTTCGAGCAGCTTTCGTCGCTGACGTGGACCGACGACGGTCGGCCGATGCTGACACCGGCGCCGGGTCGCAACGACGGCATCGAGTGGCTGCTTGCCGGCTACCCACTCCGCTGGTCGGAGTTGAGCAAGCCGATCGGCGAGGCCGGCGATCTGCTGCTGTACCGTGGCGAGGGCTACGCGCTCTACAATCGCGCCACAGTCGAGGCGGCACAATCGGCGCACGTGTTCTTCGACACGGGGGAAATGGCGTGGCGGTTCAGCGCGAGGGTCGGCGGTCAAACCAAGCTCTCGGCGCCGGTGACGCCGCCGGCAGGCGCCAACAGCACGCGCTCGGACTTCGTGGTGCTCGCCAAACGTTGACCGAATAGTACCTGTACAGGTACAATAAGCTCCAAAACACTTGGATAGGGTCGAAACGACATGTCGGTACAGCATCCGAGCGCGCGCATCAAGCCGTTGGGCATGGTCGCGCCGCTGACGTTGGCGCCGGGCAGCAGCTCGACGGCGTGGGTCTCCCTCGGCGACGTTCGCGCCGTCATGGCGCTGGTCATGGTAGGCGTGATCGCGGCGACGGGTACCGTGGCCGCGAGGATCGAGGAGAGCCACGGCGGCGACGACGCGGCCCGCAATGCCAACGCGACGGACGTCGAGGACGCGGCGATCACGGTGCTGGTCGCCGGCACGGACAGCAACAAGGCGGCGGCAATCGATCTGACGCACGCCAACGTGTTGGAGAGCACGACGCACGTGCGGCTGACGATCACGACGGCGGCGGCGGCGTCGCCGGTCTGCGGCGTCGTGCTGGGGGTCGACCCGCGCTACGCCAAGACGGGCGCAGCGGGGGCGATGGAGGCATTGGCCGAAGTCGTGAGCCTCTAGACGTGACGGAGCTGCACACCGTAACGGCGCCGACGTGGGAGCCGATCGACTTGCCGGCGGCTCGGCAGCAGCTACGGTTGCCGGCCGACTATACCGGCGAGGACGTGGTGTTGCAGCGCTGTATTCAGGCGGCGCGGCGCCAGGTCGAAAAGTGGACCTGGCGCCGACTGCCCGAATGTGTCCTCGGGTTGGCGCTGCCGGCGTTTCCTGTGGGCGGCGTGCGCCTGGAGACGGCGCCCGTCGGCGACGTCGAGGACGTCACCTACCGCGTCGACGGCGGCGCCGAGCCGGCGGTCGCCAGCCCGGCCGATTACGAGCTGCGGGGTGGCGAGGCGCAGCCGGTGCTGGTCTGGACTGGTGCGACGCCGCCACTCGCTGTGGTGCGGCAGCCATTCGAGGCCCGGTTTCGCGCGGGTTACGCCGACGCGGCCACGCTTGCCACGCACGAGCCCGACCTGGTCAATGCGTGTTATCTTCTCATGACCCACTTTTTTCAGACGCGCGGCGAACAGCAGGTCGGCACGATCGTTTCGCCGAACGCCCTGACGGCCAAAGACATTTGCGCCGACCGGCGCCTCGTCGCCTACGGTGACGGCAGATGAGTGACCCCGGTGGGTTCGACACGCTGGTACAGGTTGAGCGCCGCGCGCCGGGCCTGGATGCGTGCGGCGAGCCATCGAGTGTGTGGGTGCTGCGCCCGCCGCGGTGGTGTCGGCGCCGCGAGTTGGACGGTGGCGAGGGCTCCGAGGCGGGCGCCGCCCGCGCGACCCGCCGCATCGAGCTGACGACGCAACATCTGATCGGGGCCGATCATGCCATCTTGCCGAGTGATCGGCTGGTGCTCGATGGCCTGAGCTGGAACGTGCGCAGTGCCGCGCCGCGCGCGCGGGGCTCTCTGCTGGTGATCGTCGCCGACGCACTGGCGGCGGTCCCGGCGGCTGCGACGATGGTGCTCGACGGCGGCGGCCCGGCCGGTGGCGGCGCCGCCGTCGACGGGGGCGCGCCGTGACCGCCGCGACCGTGACGTGGCAGTTCCGACGCGGCGTGGCCGCGGCGTGGGCCGGCGCCGGCGACCCGGTGCTGGCGCCCGGCGAGCCTGCCGTCCTGCTCGATGATGCCGGCCGCGTCGTCGAGCTGCGTATCGGCGACGGCTCGTTGAGCTGGTCGATGTTGCCGCCGATCGCCGGCGCCGCCACCGGCGACATGACTGGCGAGCAGATTGCCGCTGCGTACGAGGCCGTCGACGACGTCAACCGGTTCGACGACGCGGCGGTGGGCAAGCTGGCGGGCATCGAGCCCGACGCCACCGGCGACATGACGAGCGACGAGATCGCCGCTGCGTACGAGGCCGTCGACGGCGTCAACCGGTTCGACGACGCGGCGGTGGGCAAGCTGGCGGGCATCGAGCCCGACGCCACGGCCGGCGGGTTGCTGGCGGCGCTGCAGGTGTTTGGCGCCAGCGACGCGCCGCCCGGCGTGCTCGTCGACGGTGTCTACGGCGCGTTTCCGCAATGGCTGGCGGCAAGCCTCAACCAGGGGTGGGAGTGGGACGGCGGCGTACTGACGGCGCCGTCGGCGCTGGATGGACACGTCGCCCAGCTCGACGCGTACGTGCAAGTCGCGGTGACGGCCGGCGTCGAGTTCTCGCTGTATCTGGAACGGTGGGACGGTGTGTCGACATGGTCGCGACTGCTCAAGGAAAGTGCCGTCGCCAGTGCCGGCGGGCTCGTCGCTTGTCACTTGACGGCGCTGACGCTGGTCAACACTGGCGATCGATTTCGGGTGGCATGTGTCAGCAACGGCGGCGACGCGACACTCCAACCCAACACCCGCGCCAGTTTCGGGGCGCTTGCCTGGCGGGCGCCGTCATGACCGCGCGCAGCGGCGTCGAGGGCGTCGAGGAGTTGGCGCGGTTTCTGCACGCGATGGGGCGCGGCCGGGACGTCGCGGCGGCGTTTCGCGCGGGCGCGTTGGCGGGCGCGCGGCCGGTCCGGCGGCGTGCCGCCGCGATCCTCAAGCGCGGTGCGGAGGACACCGGCAACCTGCGACGGGCGCTGCTCGCGCAAGCACCGCGGCGGTCGCGGCGGTTCGCGGGCGTCGCGTTCGTGACGCTCCGGAGCGCCAAGGTGCCGGACTACCGCCGCACCAGCGGCTACGGCAACCCCGCAAACTACGCGCACCTCGTGGAATTGGGCGCACCGAGTGCTGGCGTGCCGGCCCAGCCGTTCCTGCGTCCGGCTCTCGAACAGGTTGGCCAGTCGGCTGGCGATGCGATGCTCGCGGCGGCGGCGGCCAAACTGGAGCAGTTGGCGCGCCGAGAGGCGGGACGCACGGCGGCGTCGCTGCGCCGGTACGAGCGCATCGTGGCGGGTCGCCGATGACGCCGGCGGCGGCGCGCGCGGCGCTGCTCGCGGACGCGACGATCGCCGATGAGGTCGGCGACGGGGTGCATGTCGGCACCGCACCCGCCGGCGCGCGCCAGCCCTACGTCACGCTCAACGTGGTGAGCGAGATCCCGGAACGGGACCTCGACGCCGTGGCCGCTGATCGAGTGCTACTGCAGCTCGACGTCTACGCTGAGACCTATGCCGCCGGCGACGCGTTGTTGCGCGCCGCGATCGTCGCGCTGACGACGGCGGGCGCCGTGCGGCAGGGCGGCTCGCGCGAACCGATCGACGGCGGCGCGGTGGCGGCCGGATGGAGGCACCGCGCGGACTTCGTCACCTGGACCACGTCACCGGAGAGTGGAGTTTAAGGCATGGCACGCTATCGCGGCAAAGGCACCCAACTTTGGGTGGAGACGGTACCCGACACCTTCGAAAAGGTGCCCCAATGCTTTCAGGGTCAGGGAGGCGACGCCAGCACGCCGCAAGTGGACGTGACCGACTTTGACAGTGAGGGCAAGGAGTTCGAAGCCGGGGAGACGGACTACGGAGCGACGAGCTGGCAAATGTATTGGGACGCTGCCAACAGCGTGCAACGGTTCCTCGAAGTTGCCCAAGAGCTAGGAACGAAGTTCCGCGCGCGGACGATCTTCACGCAATACACGCCGAACATTCAATACGAATACGAGGCGACGGTGCAATCGTTCACGCCTGACTACGGCACCAACGACACCTTTCAGCAGGTTGCGTTGGTCCTGAAGATTTCGGGCGCCCCCGTGTACTCGACGCTTTGACATGAGTTCACCTGAACAGGAGCGATGACCATGGATGGAACCCCGTCAGTGACGTTGACCGCGGCGGCCCTGTTGCAGGGCACGACATCGCTCAAGCGCGAGCCCGTCGAGCTGCCGGATTTGGGCGGGCGCGTCTTCGTTCGCGAGCTGACCGCCGGCGAGGTCGAGGACTACATTGCGCTGCTCGAGCGGCCGACGGGTGAGCGGCGCACGCCGGCGAGGTTGCTGGCGTGGTCGTTGTGCGACGAGGATGGCGCCCCGTTGTTCAGGCGGCCGAACGAGAGCGTGCTGGTGGAGTTGGCCAAGCTGCCCAAGCGCTTGGTCGAGCCGATCGTGGAGCGGGTGTTGAGCTTGTCCGCGCTCCGTGGCGGCGATGATCCGATGAGCCGCGCCGAAGAGCTGTTCGCGCGGATCGGCGAGGCGGACGCGCACCGCGTGCTGGACAATTATGAAGTGGCGCTCTCCGCCGGTGCGGGCGGTGACGACGGCGACCTGCCCGACCACGACCTCGACGGGGTCGGGCCGGGGGGAAACGGCTAGCGCCGGGCGCCCGCGATTGGTGGCTGCACGTGATCGCGTTGGCGCTCGGCAGGACGGTGGCGGAGCTGCGATGCAGCCTTTCTCACCGGGAGCTGGTGGACTGGCAGCGGTTCATGGGGACGACGCCGTTCGGACCATTGGGCGATGATCTGCGTTTCGCCAAGCTCACGGCATGGGTCGCCGCTGGTGCCGGCGCCCCGGCGGCGGCGCTCGACGAGGCGGCGCACCGTCTCGTCGCCCGGCCGGCGTCGCCGGACGACGACGCCGCCGCTGAACTGGCTCGATACGAGCGGTTGGCGGCGCGTGGCGCAGCCAATGCTGCCGGCAATGTCGACGATGGCGGCTGACAGCGCCCGCTCGACGGCCGTGTACACGGCGGCGGGGGGCTAGGCCGTGGCCGTCCGCGTCGGGGGCATCGTGGCCACGATGGGGGCCGACGCTGCGCCGTTCGTTCGAGCGTTTACCGAGGCGGAACGAGCGACGCGAACGCAAAGCGCCAAGATCGCCCGCACGCTCAGGCAGGTCGACCGCTCGATGGGTGGCCTCTTGACCGGCGCGCGGCGGGTGGGGTCGTCGATCGGTGTGGCGCTCAAGGGGTTGACCGGCGTTACCGGGCCGCTCGGCATCGTCGGCGGTGTCGGCGTCGGCAGTTTTGCCGCTGCGTCGGCCGGCGCGGCAAAGTTCGCGGACAGCTTGGCCAAAACGGCCGATCGACTGAGCTTTTCGGTCGAAGGCTTGCAGGAACTCAACTACACGGCGGGCCGGTTCGGCGTCAGTCAGAACGACGTCGAGCGAGCTGCGGCGCGGCTCCAACTGGAGCTGGGCAAGCTCACGACTGAGGGGGCCACGCCAGCCGCCAAGGCGCTGGAGACGCTGGGGCTCCAAAACCGCGCGATGGCCGGCGCCTTCAGGGACACGGAGGGTTTGTTTCGGGCGTCGCTCGACGCGCTATCCAACGTCACGAACGAAGCGGAGCGCGCGGCGCTCGCCGCGCGGTTGTTCGGCCGCGAGGCCGGGCCGAAGCTGGCCAACCTGATCGAGGTGGGGTCAGCGGCGATCGACCGAGAGGGCGCACGCGCCCGTGAGCTGGGGTTGATCCTCGAGGAGCGTTTGGCCCGCCAGGCAGAGAGCGCCAACGACGCGCTCGCCGACCTGGGTCTTGTGCTCACGCGCAACGTCCAGCGCGGCCTACTCAATGCCGCGCCGCTGATCGAGGACGTGGCCAAGCAACTGACAGTCGCCGTGCCGCGGATCATCGAGTTCGGTAAAGCATGGGCGGAGTGGTTCGGGGTGATCGACCGCGCGCCGGTCGATCGCCTGAAATCACTGGGCGCGCAAATTCAAAATCTCGAACAGTATCGAGACCAAATCAACGCCGGCACGTTTGACTACATGGGCGACGTAGACAAGCGCCTGGATGCGCTGCGGGCCGAGCGTCATGCGTTGACGGACGGTGCCCGACAGGAGCGGCAACGCTACGGACAAACCGGCCATCTGACGGCGACCGCCGACGCGCTCCGTGAGCAGGCTGACCAGGCGGAGCGGGCCGACAAAGCCTTGAGGGCGTTGGTGCCGACAGTGGCGGAGCTGACCGACGGGGCGCGCCAGCGGCAGCTACGCGACCGACAGGCGGGTGGATTGTCGGCGATTGCGCAGTCGCTGCAGCGCCAGGCCGACGAGCAAGCTCGGGCCGAAGAGCGAGCGGCGTCGGCGGCGGAACGGGGGGCGTCGCGGCGTGTGCAAGCCGCCGAGACGGCGGCGGCGCGGGCGCTGGCCGCGGAACAACAAGCAGCACGCGACAGTGCGCGATCATGGTTGGAAGCCTTCGGCTCGATCCAACAAGAAAATCTCTACGCGCTTCGCTATGGCGACAGAAAATCGATCGGCGGCGAATTCTCTACCGTCGAGTTGCCGGCGCAAACGCGGGCACAAATCAGGGCGCAAGAGCGGGCCTACGAAGACAGCCAAAAGAACATTGCAGAAGCCGCCAGAGAGACAGGCTTGGTGGTCGAAAGTGTGCTGACCTCACGGATCGGCGGGGCGATCAGCAACTTGATCGACGGCAGCTTGAATCTGCGGAAGCTGCTGCAGGGGATCGGCGCGGACTTTCTTGCGCTGGCGGCGCGACAGTTTTTGCTCAAGCCGGCGCTCGGCGCGTTGGGTGACGTGGTCGGCGGCATCGGCGGTTTCTTCGGCTTTGCGCAAGGGGGCGTGATGTCGGCGCTGGGAGAGGTGCCGCTCCGCCGTTACAGTCAGGGCGGGGTTGCCACCTCGCCGCAAGTCGCGGTGTTCGGCGAGGGCCGCAAGCCTGAAGCGTTCGTGCCGCTGCCGGACGGCCGGCGTATTCCGGTGGCGTTGGAGGGCGGCACCGGGATGGGGCCGCTGATTGGGCAGCTCGTCGTACACGCGCCCGGCGCCACGGCGCAAACCGTCGCATCGCTCAATCAGCAGGCGTACCAGCTCGCGACGATGATGTTGTCGGCCATCGAGCGGCATCCGGATTTGCGTCGGCGGTTGTCCGGGCATGGCTGACGTCGATCTCACCGGGTTGCGCGCGCCCAACGCCATGGCGATGATGTCGGAACGGCGCCCCGAGCTGGCGCGCGGCTGGGCGGAGATGGCGGCGCCGTACGGGCGCCCGGACCGGCTGTTGTGGCGTTTTCGTGTAACGTGGTCGATGCTGCATCCGGCGGATGTGCGGGCCGTCGAGGGCGCGCTTGTGGCCATGCGCGATGTCGGAGCGACGGGGCTCTTGCCGGTGTGGTGCCATGCCGGCCCGCGCGGCACCCAACCGTGGACCGTGCCGCTGGCGCTTTACGCCACTCAGGGCGCGATGGCGGCGACGGTGACCGGGTTGGTTGGTGACGGCGCGCTGGTGGCCGGCGACCTGGTCAGCGCCAACGGCCGGTTGTACGCGCTCACCGCGGCCAATGTCGGCGACCAGGTCGCCGTCGTGCCGCCGCTGCGCGGGACCTTCGCCGGCGAGCCCCTGGCGTTCGGGCCGGGCCACGGCGGGCCGCGCGGTGTCGCCGGCCGCGTGGTTTGCCGGGTGCAGTTGCCGTTGGGCGCGCCGCTGGTGCCGCGCGCGCGCCGTGGGCCGCGCCGCGGCGAGCCGCGATGGTCGATCGATGCCGAGTTCGTCGAGGCGGCGTTGGCGTGATCACGTGGCCGCCAGCGCTGGTACCGGTCAACTCCCAATGGTGGCCCGACGGCGAGCCTTTGCGGCTCGTCTCACCGTTCACGCGCACCGTCCAAGAGGTGGACCGGGGCGGGCTCCACTGGCGGGCGTCGTTGACGCTGCCGCCGCTGCTGCCGGTGCGGGCGGGGGCGTTGCAGGGATTGCTTGCGCAGCTCGCGGTCGACCCGGTCGTGGCTTTGCCGGATCACGCGTGGACGGGCAATGGCGGCACACTTGCGAGTGCCACGGTCTACGCACTGCAAGGCTCATTGATCCTCGATCTGACCGACTGCGCCCCACTCGACGGGTGGGTCGGCGTCGGCGATCGGATCGGCATCGGCCACCGGGTCTACGTCGTCACCGCGCCCGCTCAGGCCGTGGCGGGCGGGATGGCCGTCCGGGTGCAGCCGGCGGTGCGCGAGCTGGCACACGCCGTGCCGGTGATCCTGACACCGCGCGAGCAGACGGTGGCGATGCAGTTGGCCAACGGGTGGCTGGCGTCGACGCCGTCACTGCCGGCGGCGGGGCCGGCGCCGCAACTGCAACCGCAGTTGGCGCCGGTGACGTTGGAGGCCACGGAGGTGATGCCGTCATGACCGAATTGCGCGATCGAGGTTCGATGGAGCTGTTGTTGCCGGCGCATCACCGCGGCGGTTGGCTCATCGAGTTGGAGTTGGACGGCGGGTACGTGCGCGGCACGACGTGGCCGTGGACGGTGCATTGGGCCGGGGTTGTCTGGACGTCGGCGCACCGGGTGCTGCAGGTCGAGCAGATCGACGAGCGGACGACGGGTGCGGCGACCGGTGTTCGTCTGACCCTGTCGCCGCTCCCGGCCGGCGACGATGACGTCATCGAGCTGCAGGCGGCGGCGCTCGCTGCGCCGTGGTCGCGCCGGCCGGCGCGCGCGTGGTGGGCCGGCATCGACGATCGCGGCCAAGTCATCGACGGGATGCTGGCCAAGCAAGGGTGGTTGAGCGAGCCATCGTTTCAAGAAGATGGTGAGACGACGACGGTCAGCACCTCAATCGAGAGTTGGTCGTTGGAGACAATGCGACGCAGCGATTACAACTACAGCGCGGCGTCGCAACGCGATCTCTATCCCGCCGACGCGTTTTTCGACGGCGCCGAGAGCTTCGTAGAAGTGGAAATTCCATGGCCGGGCTGACGCGACGACGCGATTGGCTGGCAGCGCTGCGTGCCGAGCTGGCGGCGACGGAGGCGTCGCCGTGGTCGTGGGGCACCCATGACTGCGTAGCGCTCGTGGCGCGGCTCGCTGGCGCCATGTGCGACGGTGAGCTGGCGCCGGCATTGCCGGACTGGTCCTCGCAGGACGAGGCCGATGCCGCGTTGGCAGGGGCCGGCGGTCTCGTCGCAGCGGTCACGGCGCGGCTAGGGCCGGCCTATGAGGCCCCGGCGCTCGCGCGGCGCGGCGACGTCGTCGTGACCGAGGCGGGGCGTGGCATGGGCCTCGGGATCATGACCGACGGCGGCCGCGTGGTACAGGCGACGGAGCCGGTCGGTTGGGTGCGGCTGCCGCGCGGGTCGGTGGTCATGGCGTGGCCGCTGGGATGGGCTTTGGCGGTGGGCACCTGAGATGGTCGCGGCTCTCGGCAGCGCTCTCGCCTCGGCGCTCGGCGTCACCAGCGCCTTCGGGACGGCGGCAATCACGGCTGGTGTCGGACTGACGGTCGGCGTCGCCGGCGCGTTTGCAATGCAGGCATTGGCGCCCGATCCACCCGACGTGCCGGATTTCGCCGGCGACGCGTCGTTGGGCGGCAGCGCCGCCGACGCGGCACAGCAAAATCGAACTTTCAGGGCGGCCAAGTCGCCACGCCGTTTCATCTACGGCGAGGGGTTCTATGCTGGCCAGTTGCGCGCGGCATGGAGTTACGGACCGAAGCGCGAGTGGCTTTGTCTGGTGCACGTCTTGGCCAGCCACGCGATAGCCGGGTTCGGCGGGCAGATGACCATAGCCGGGCAACAGGTGCACTTGGAGCTGAGCCCGGAAGGCTGGTATCGGCCGGCGGCCGACCAGCCCTATCATAGCGCCGACCCGCTGTTTCAGACGGTCATCTTCAGCGATCCGACCGAGGCCAGCGCATTTCTGACCTACGTCGCGGAACAGGCGGGTCAGTCACCGTGGACCGATCAGCACATTGGTCGCGGGCTCTCCTTTGCCGTCAGTGTCTTGCGTTGGGACAACGGCGAGACGTGGCGCGCGGTTCCAGAGTTCCGCTGGCTGGTTCAGGGTCGCTTGGTGTATGATCCGCGCACTGGTACGGATCGATACACCAGCAATTTGCCGCTGGTCATTGGTGATTATCTGTCCCATCCATTTGGCTGCGGCATTCCGCGCGAAGCCATCGAGACGGCGCA
Source organism: Pseudomonadota bacterium (assembly GCA_039818825.1). Classification (GTDB taxonomy): domain Bacteria; phylum Pseudomonadota; class Alphaproteobacteria; order Geminicoccales; family Geminicoccaceae; genus JBCBTD01. The sequence goes on along the minus strand of JBCBTD010000051.1, from coordinate 4,329 downwards.
GTGGTCGGATGCCGCGAGCATTGCCGACGAAATGGTAGCACTGCGCGATGGCGGCACAGATCCACGATATAGGTACAACGGCACGATATTCGCCACCGAAAACCGCAGATCGGTCTTGACGCGACTGGCGGACCACATGGTCGGTGCGGTTTTCGAGTTGTCCAACGGACAGTGGTTGATTTGTCCGGGCGCCGATGATGCGCCAGTTGACTTGACGCTGTCGCTCGACGACATGGCGGGGCCGCTGCAGGTGCGCGCCGGCCGGCCGACGGCGGAGCTGTACAACGAGGGCGTCGCCACCTATGTCGACGCCGCGACCGCACAAGAGGTGGAAACGCCGACATGGCCGGCGGAGCCCAATCCCTTCGTCGTCGAGGACTTGGGTCGGCGGGTGCGATTGACCAAGAGTTTCCAGGGCGCCCGGTCGGCAGAGACGGCGCAGCGGTTGTTGGCGGCGCATCTACAAGTCGGCCGGCGGCCGGTGAGCCTGTCAGGCACGTTCAAGCTCAGGGCCGCGGCGCTTCGGCCGTGGCACGTCGTGCGCTTTACGCACGATCGGCTTGGATGGCTCAACAAGCCCTTTCGGGTGACGAGCTGGGCATTCGATCCTGAGCGCGGGGTCGAGCTGGCACTGAGAGAGCACGAGCCCGCGGCGTGGGATTGGGACGAGGGCGCGGCATTGACGGTGCCGACGGTGCCGGCGACCCGTCTCGCGGCGCCGGTGCTCGATTCGACCGCGCGCCAGGCCGGCGGCTCGCTCGTGCTCAACGGCCATTTCGAGCAGGAATTGGCAGGTTGGACGGCGAGCGTTGACCAGGGGGTCACCTGGCGCGCCGCGGGTGGCTACAGCAGCAGCGCCGCGGCTGTGCTGAGAGCCTACGGCCCGGTTGCCGAAATCGCATCGACGCCGGTGCCGATCGAGCCGGGAGCGGTTTACAGCGCCGGCGCGTGGGTGCGCCGCGACGCGCCGACCGCCGAGGGGCCGGGCGCCAACTTCGCGATCCGATGGCTCGACGCCGCAGGCGGGCAGATCGGCGTGTACACGCGGGCGCTGTTGTCGACTGAGACGCCGCCGGCCGGCGCCGGTTGGGTCGGCGGCCGGCTCCCGATCATGGCGCCGCCCACGGCCCGCCAGGCGGTCGTTGCGCTGCAGGCGCATGGGGCCGGCGCCGTCCTGTTCGACGATGCTTGGCTAGCCGCGCAACCGCGCTGGTCCGACGTCTACGGCGATGGTCGCCCGGACAACTATGCAACCGACACGCAACCCGGCACCAACTTGGTGTCCAATGGCGGCGGCGAGCGCGGCGACGCCATCGATTTGTGGTTTTCGCTCCCGGACTTCGTCGCCGGCGCCGTATCATATCCGTACAACAAAGGAGAGACGAACCCGCTGTGGCAGTCGTTTGGTGGTTACTTCAGCGGTAGTTGCTGGGGCGTGATCCCTGGCAGTGGGTACGACGATGCCGTTCATCGCTATGTGTTTTTCGCGGGCGGCGGCGCTGTCACCGGTGGGCTGCACCGCTACAAGGCCGGCGATGTGTATTCTTTTCGGGCAAAAGTCCAGGCTAGCGAGGCGTTCTACACGACCGTTAGCCCTTCGGTGCTGTTGTTCGACGGCGACGTCGGGTCGCAAACGCAGATCAACTTGCGGGATGTTGGCCAATACACGGTCAAGCCGGACAAAGTCTGGCAGTGGGCGGACATTGCGATCGAGTTTACGGTTGACGACCAACTGCTCAACGGGAACTCAACCAAATGGTTTGTTTTTGGCTTGGGCCTGATGGCTTGGCCCGGCCGGACGCTCCGTATCGATGATGCGCAGTTCCGCTTGATCGCCAGCCGTGAAGGGATTGCGGCAGGCGCAGTGTATCAGATTGCCGAGGGTACCGGGTTCGGCGACATCGGCCCGGCTGGCGCCACGGTTGCACAAGCAACGGTGCAAGTTACCAGTTACGAGCTGGAGGTCGAAATCTCCATCCATCTGGACAACATCAACCAAGCCGTGCCGTTGAGTATGAATTTGTTTTTGTTCCGTGACGGTGTTGATGTAACATCCAGCTCGAACTTGTTGGCGACGGCTTTGACAGTGCCGGCTGGACAAACGCTTCAGCACTCCGACGCGCTGAAATTGGCGGGTGGCGTTGCCGCGGACCAGCCGCCTACGGCATCGACGATCGCATTGTACGCGATCGAGACTGCGGGGCAGTCGGCGTCCATGTCCCAAGCCTACAAGCTGAAGCTGCGTGCGCGGCAGATTTGACATGAACCGATAGAGAAGGGCGGCCCGTGTCGATCGAGTTCAACCCCGGCTTGTGCGCGGCGAACGGTCAACGCCTTCAGGATTTGGAGCGGCGAATGGGGGCCGTCGAGAGCGACTACCGCGACGCTAGCCGTCAGCGCCAAGAGCTGCGCGAAGAAACGACGGCGCAGAGCTTGGCATTGCGCGACGAGTTGCAAGCGTTTCATCGCGATATCAACGACAAGGTCATCGCGTTCGAGCGGCAGCATGCGCTGGACATGGCCGCCCGGCGAACCGAGGCGGAGAGGCAGACCGACGCGATTGCGGGGCTCGCGGCCGCACTGCAGCCATTGACACAGGTCGAGGCCGAGCGTCGCGCCCGCGACGCGGTGCTGCGGCGTTGGCGAGGCGGTCTGCGGTTGTGGATGCCATGGGCGCTCGGCACCGGCGGCGCCGCGTGGGCGGCGTGGATCACCTTTGCGGAAAGGGTCGCTGCGTTTTTTTCGCGTTGGTGAACCTATACAGGTGAATTGCGGCCACGAGCGGTATCGCCCCGCTGCCGCTGCCGCAGTGCGGCTCGTGCGCGAGCGCGCGCCGGGTCGATGATCCGATCAGCGTGGAGCCGTTGAGGTGCGCGGCGGTAGCACTCGTGCGTGCCGGACGGACGGCCAGCGATTTCGTCTGCGCGCCGAAAGTCGTCGATCATCCGCCACAGGATCTTCATTTCTTCGCCGTTCCTCGAGCACCTGGCACGGAGCGCTTGGTGATATAGCTCGGCGCCGCGGCGCTTGATGCGATTGTTCGCGTCCGTTCGGCAGGCGGTGCCGCAGTAGCGAGCATCTTGGTGCGCGTCGGCCCCCAGCTCCGCCCCGCATTCGAGGCAGCGCCGCACCGGCATGTCGACCCAGAAGCTCTTTACTTCACCGGGACCGAATTTGCGTGCTTTGCACATGACCGATATCCTGCACCGCGGAAGGTGCAAGTTTGGTAGCACAGCACCTACACAGGTGCAAGCGCCATGCACGCCGGTCGCCGATGCCGCCGACTCAGAAGGGTGAGACGAACGCCAAGAGGACGGCGACGCAGCCGACGATTACGGCCCAGCGCATGGCGCCAGGCCAAAGGATCGCGACGACAATCAGCAGTGCGGCAGCGATCAACGCGGCAATGATGCCGCCGACGAGGCCCAATAGCAAAAGCTCGCCCATAGCGCGCTCCGGTTGAAAGACGACCGCCGCCGGGCGGTCACGGCCCGTTGAACACTGCACCTAAATCGGTGCAAAGCAAGGCATCGTTTGGTCCAAAAATGTACAACGAGACCACCGCAACCAATTGCAAAACAAGGCGTTTTGCGCCTGATTACAAATCAGGTGCTCTACCGGCTGAGCTACTGCGGCGAACGGTTGGCGGTACGTGTTTTCGTCAGGAACGCGTCGGAGCCACGGCCGATCCTGAGGCACTGTCGATCATAAGGACGTGACCCCACGGCGTCGAGAGCTGGCGGCGGAAGCGGTGGGGGTCGTCAGGCCAGCGGCAAGGCGAGTCCTTCGATGCCGTCGCGCGGCAAACCCAAATGACGCAGCGCCGTCGGAGCGATGTCGACGAGTGAGGTGCGGCCCCACTCCTCGCTGCCGGCGACGAAGCCGCCGCCCATGGCGACGAGGAACGGCCCGCGCTCGAACGCACCGAGCCCGCCGTGACTGCCGAAGCCCTTGGGCTTGGCCGGTTTGGCTTCGCTCGTCACGACGTCGGTCACCCCCGGCACGCCGAGCCGATTGGGCTCTTGGTACTTCCGCATGGAAAAGGTCAGCGCCAGATGGTGGCTGTTGCTTTGCCCGACCGCCTCCACCGCTTCCCCGACGAACAGTGGTCCGCACCAAGTCTGGTCGCGAAAAAACGCCTCCAGCCGCGGCCGCCGCTCGTGCGCCTGTGGCAGCAAGTAGAGATGGCCGCTGGAGCCCTGCGGGGCGACGACCAACTCAGGACTGCCCCGGCTCTCCTTGAGGCCAGCGTCGATCGAGCGGCCGCCATACTCTTCTGCGACGCGCTGCTGAGCGACCCGCGGATCATCTACGCCGTACTCTGGCTCT
>JBCBTD010000050.1:0-29064 GCA_039818825.1 Pseudomonadota bacterium | reverse complement strand
AGGGGCTTGGTCATGGTCCTTCCTTCGGCCGGTCGGCACGAACAATCCCGGAAACGAGCTGGCGTCTACCTTTCTCTATGTCGAATGGAAAAAGGGTGTGTGATCGTTGTTGGGCGCGGGCATGTCGGGGATCGTCGCTCGCGCACAATCCATCACCGTCGACTGCCAACGCCGGGACAACCGCGCGCGCCGGCGGACAACTCGCCGGACAACTGCGAGCGAGCGCAGGTAGGGCGCCGATCCGGGCGCTGGGCAAAGTGGGAGTTGCGGGGATCATCCGTTCGACCTTCGGTGGACAAGCCTTTTCTCCCGGAGGCAGCGAACGGGCGTACACAGGTTAGCGGCCCTGTGCGAAAAGAACCATCCGTCCACAGCCGTGCCCGGGCGCCTGGTCCGTCCACAGGCCGACCCGCAGGAGTACCAACGCTTGTCCATGCGTTTGCACCTCCATCTGATTTCCGATTCGACCGGCGAAACCGTGACCAGCGTGACCCGGGCCGCAGTCTCGCAGTTCGATCAGATCACCCCGGTCGAGCACGTGTGGTTCTTCATCCGCACCGAGGCGCAACTGCAGCGCGTATTCAACTTCATCGACGCTTTGCCCGGGATCGTCGTGTTCACGCTGGTCGAACCGCGTCTCCGTGATTGCTTGACCGCCCATTGCGGCCAGCGCGGCGTGCCCTGCGTCGCCGTGCTCGACCGCTTGATCGAAACGGTCTCACACGTCGTCGGTGCCGAAGCCAAGCATCTCGTCGGTCGTCAGTACGTCCTCGATGCGAGTTACTTCTCGCGAATCGAGGCCATGAACTTCGTGATGAAACACGATGATGGTCAACAGCCCGACAAAATCTATGATGCTGACGTCATTCTGCTTGGTGTCTCGCGAACGAGCAAGACGCCGACCTGTATGTATTTGGCCAACCGAGGCATCAAAGCTGCAAACATCCCGCTGGTGCCGGAGCGACCACCGCTGGTCGAGTTCGACAAGTTGAAGGCGAACCTCGTCGTCGGCTTGACCCTGCAGGCGGACCAGCTGGTCCAGATCCGCTTGAACCGACAGCGAATGCTGGGGCTGGACGAGTCCAATGGCGGGGCCCGCTACGGCGGCAGCTATGCCGACCTGGACCGCGTCCGCGACGAGTTGCGTTTCGCGCGGCGGCTCTATGCCGAGCACGGTTGGCCTGTCATCGACGTCACCCGGCGGTCGGTCGAAGAGACGGCGGCAGCGATTTTCCAGCTCTACCAGGAGCGGCGCAATCCTGACCTGCGCACGGTGCTGAGTGGTGCGGACGACTAGCGGATGCAGACCTTTTCGACCCTAGGCTCGTCGCGGCGTCAGCGTCAGCGCCAGTCGATGGTGCGTAGCCTCCAATGGGCCGCGGGGGCCGCTCTGATCGCACTGGCCGGGTTCGCCGCCTACCAGGCTGGTCGTGCGCAGAACGACGCCGTCGTCGAGCGCCTTTCGTCCCAGGCTGAGCGCTTGGAGACCCAGCTTCGGCGCGCACGAGCCGAAGCGCTGGCCGCGACCGAGCAGGCGAAGGTCGCGGTCGACCGCGCCCACGCCATCGCCGAGCGCTACCGACAAGACGTGCCCCAGGACGAGCGCGCGGGCTTGATGGCCTTGATCGACCGCCGTTTGGCCGATGGGTTGGATCCCGGACGTCTGCGCTTCTTGCTGGAGCAGGCCGAGGCGCTTCAGGAATGCGCTGAGGAGGTGGAGACGCGGCGGTTCCTGGTGACCACGCCCGTTGCCGTCAGCCGCCAGAACACCGTCAGCTTCGGTGACAACCGAATCGTGGTGACGGGTCAGGGCACACCTGATCGCGACGAGGAAGGTCGCCCGGTCGGCTGGTTCGACGTTGCCGAGCCCGTGAGCATCCGCTTCTTGCGTCTCGACGGTGCCGTCAGCCTTGCCGAGGGCGTGCTGCCACTGACCCACCGGGTGGTCGACGGCGATCAGGAGTGGCGGTTCAACGTGCGTGCCCAGGCCGATCGCGGCTTCGTCGAGGTGACGGGGCAGACTTGCGCCTTTCCTTGAGCGGCGACACGAGCGCGTGAACGGCGGGTGGTCCACTTGATCGGCTGCTACCGGCCGCCACGTGCGGACGGTCGTCCCGAAAAGGAAGCCCGGCCATGACCAAGCTGATGCCACGTCAACCCGTTCCGCCGTTGCAGCTGTCGACGCTGCAGGGCGCCGCTTGGCGGCTGAACGATCCGAAGCCGGCCAACTTCACCTTGGTCGTGGTCTATCGTGGGCTGCATTGCCCGGTATGCGGCGGCTATCTCAAGGACCTCGACGGCAAAGTCGGCGCATTCGCCGAGCGTGGTGTCGCGGTCGTGGCAGCATCGACCGACGACGAGGCGCGGGCCCGGACGGCAGCGGACAAATGGCAGCTCGAGAACCTCACCCTCGGCTATTCGCTCGATCCTGCGACGGCGGCAGCATGGGGCCTCTACTTCTCTGCCGGCATCGGCAAGACGTCGATCGGCGTCGAGGAGCCCGAGATGTTCGCCGAGCCTGGGTTGTTTCTGGTGCGGCCCGACGGCACGCTCTACTTCGCATCGGTGCAGACCATGCCGTTCGCCCGGCCGGCCTTCGGGGACGTTCTGAAGGCTCTCGATTTCGTGCTGGCGAAGGGCTATCCGGCGCGCGGCGAGTTGCCCGCGCCGGTTTGAACCGCACTTTGGCGGGCGACCAGCCGCTCGACGTGGCTCAGCGGCGGAGATGCGCCAGCAGCCGCCGCTCGGCGAGGCGAATGCCGGCAACGATCGTGAAGGTCAGCACGAGGTAGAACGCCGCCGCCGTCAGGAACGCTTCGTAGGGCGTGTAGAAGCGCGAATTCACGATTCGCGCGGCACCCGTCAGATCGACGATGGTGATGACGCTAGCGACGGCGGAGCCGTGCAGCATGAAGATGATCTCGTTGCCGTAGGCCGGCAGCGCACGGCGGAAGGCGGACGGCAGGATGATGCGCTGGAGGCGCTGCCAAGGCGGCATCCCGCTCGCAATCGCCGCTTCGACTTCGCCACGCGGTGTCGCCTTGATGGCACCGGCGATGATCTCGGTGGTGTAGGCCGCGGTGTTCAGGGCGAACGCGAGGAGCGCGCAGAACCAGGCTTCGCGCAGGAGCGGCCAGAGGCTGCTCTCGCGGATCGCCTCGAACTGGCCGAGGCCGTAGTAGATCAGGAACAATTGGACCAACAACGGCGTGCCGCGGAACACGTAGGTGTAGACGTTGACCGGCGCCGACCACAGTAGGTTCTTGGACGCGCGGGCGACAGCGAGCGGCAGCGCCAAGGCGAGGCCGATCAGCAACGACAGGGCGACCAGCCAGACGGTCGTCCACAGCCCTTGCAGGTACAGATCGAGATTGTTCCAGATGGTCTCCCAAGCCATCAGACGTGGCCCACGTCGGCGCGCCGTTCCGCCCAGCGCAGTACGGCGATGGAGAGGCTGGTCAGCACCAGATAGAGCACGGCTGCTGCGAGGTAGAAGGTGAAGGGCTCGCGGGTGGCCCCGGCTGCGAGCGCCGCTTTGCGCATCATGTCATCGAGCCCGATGACCGACACCAGCGCCGTCGTCTTCAACAGGACCAGCCAGTTGTTGCCGAAGCCGGGCAGGGCGTGGCGCAGCATCTGGGGCAAGGTGACCCGCCACAAGACTTGTCGCGGACTCATGCCGTAGGCGGTGCCGGCTTCGGTCTGCCCGGCAGGCACGGCGAGGATGGCACCGCGGAAGGTCTCGCCCATGTAGGCGCCGAAAATGAAGCCGATGGTCAAGATCCCGGCGGCGAATGGGCTGACGTCGACGTAGCCGTCATAGCCGAGGGCTTGGGCTGCGTCGTTCACCAAGAGCTGCCCACCGTAGAAAATGATCAGCATCAGCACCAGGTCGGGCACGCCGCGGATCACGGTCGTGTAGACGCCGGCAATGGCCCCGCCGACTCGGCCGCCCGAGAGCTTGGCGAGCGCCGTGGCCATGCCCAACAAGGTGGCGATCACCAACGCGGACAGGGCGACGGCCACCGTCGTCAGGGTGCCGATGAGCAAGAGCGGGCCGTAGCCTTGAAGGTCGAACACGGGCGGTCGGCCTCTATCCGTCGGATCGTTCACGGGCGTTCGCGCGAGCCTAGCCGGCGTGTTGCAAGCGCCAAGCGATCTTTCGGCTGGTGCCGAAGCCGGCTAACTTCCTTGGATGGAGGACGAAGCCGCTTCGAGATTGCCGTTCGACGAGCCGGAGCAGTCCGCGGCCGCGGCGGCGTCGCCGCGTTCCGTCTACAGTCATGACCGTGCCATCGCGCAGGGCGCACTCGCGCTGCCGCCGGCGTTGGCCGTCGACGCACCCAATCATCTCGATGGTCGGGCGTTCCTGGCGATGCTGCCGCCCGATGCCGTGCCGCTCGCTTTCTTCGATCCGCAGTACCGCGGCGTACTGGATCGCCAGCGCTACGGCAACGAAGGCGCGCGCCAACAGGAGCGCGCGGTGATCCCGCAGATGAGCGATGAGGCCATTGGCGGGTTCGTCGGTGCGATCGCCCGGGTGCTGATGCCGAGCGGGCATCTGCTGTTGTGGGTCGACAAGTTCCATTTGTGTGAGGGCATCGGCAGGTGGCTAGAGGGCACCGACCTCAAGACCGTGGACCTCGTCACCTGGAACAAGCGGCGCTTCGGCATGGGCTATCGAACCCGCCGTGTCAGCGAGTACCTGATGGTGCTGCAGAAGATGCCGCTCCGGGCGAAGGGGTGCTGGACCGCCCACGACATCCCCGACGTCTGGGAGGAGAAGGCGGCGCAGCGCGGCCACGCCAAACCGGTTGGCCTGCAGGCGCGGTTGGTCGAGGCGTTGACCGGGCCGGGCGAGACCGTCGTCGACCCGGCGGCCGGCACCTATTCGGTGCTCCAAGCTTGCCGCCGGGCCGGGCGCCGCTTCTTGGGGTGCGACGTCCGGCCCGCGACCGCTCAGCTCCCGTAGATGTCGAAGTCGAAGTACTGCGACTGGATCTGGTCGTAGGTGCCGCTCTCGCGGATCGCTTGGATGGCCGCGTTGAGCCGTTCGCGGAGCTCGTCATCGCCCTGGCGGATGGCGATGCCGGCGCCGTTGCCGAACCATCTCGGGTCGCTCAGCTCGGGGCCGACGAAGACGAAGCCGGCGCCGTCCTCGGTCTGCAAAAAGCCCTCGTAGAGCGTCATGCTGTCGGCAAGCAACATGTCGACGCGGCCTGCCACCAGGTCGAGGTTGGCCTCTTCCTGCGTGCCGTAGCGCACGATCTCTGCGTTCGGGTAGTTGTCGGTGATGTAGTTGTCGTGGATCGTCGCCCGCTGCACCCCAACCTTGGTTCCGGCAAGGTCGCTGTCGAAGTCGAATTGGCTACCCGCGGCCGCAGCGAAGCGCGCCGGCGTCTGGTAGTACTTGTCGGTGAAGTCGACGACCTGCTTGCGTTCGTCGGTGATCGACATCGAGGCGATGATCGCGTCGTACTTCTTGGCAAGCAGGGCAGGGATGATGCCGTCCCAGTCTTGCGCGACCAACGTGCACTCGACATCCATCTCGGCGCAAAGCGCATTGGCGATGTCGATGTCGAAGCCTTCGAGTTCGCCCGACGGCGTGATCGACGAGAAGGGCGGATAAGCGCCTTCGACGCCGATGCGCAGGGTTTCGGCGCGGGCCGTCCCGAGGGCGAGGAACGCCGCCAGAACGGCTGCAAAGATCCAGGATTTCTGCATGTTCGTGTCCGGTTCTCCAGTGTCCGTTGCCAGCTAGGCAGAGTGACCAGCCCGGTCAAGCGTCGGCCATGCGCCGCCGCCGGTTCCACCAAACGAGACCTGGCGCCAGGACCCGCTCGTAGAGGGCGACCGCCAGTGGTCGGACCAACGGCGTTCCGACCAGCGAAGCCAGCCATCGGTAGCGCGGCAACCGGCGCCAGAGCGCGGTGAATGCGTCGACACCCGTAAGCAGATCGCCCTCGGCAGCGATCGCGTGCAGCCGGCGTTCGGCACCGGCGGCATCGATGCCGAACCGGTCGAGTGCTGACGGCTCGGCGCTGACGTCGATCCAGGCCAAGGGCGCGCTGGTGGCCAGGCGCCGGTAATGGGCGATCTCGGCGCCGCAGATCGGACAGGCGCCGTTGTAGTAGACGGTCAGTGTACCTGGCATTGGCGTGCTCACGATGCTGGCAGTGCCAGTGGGTTGGTCTGCAACAGCCGTTGCATGAGCTGTTGGCGGACCGGTTGCAGGCGGGCGACGGCCTCGAGCCCGAGGCCGCGGGCAACGCCGAGGGCCGGGTCGGCGCGGAGCACCGCGCGATTCAACGTGTCGATCAGCCAGAACACGGCCCGGGTCTCGGTCAACCGGGCGCGCTCGTAGCGGAGCAGCGACTCGCTGCGCGCCAGGGCAGCGCCGCTGCCGGCGCGGCGCGCGGCTTCGTGGAGGGCGCGACAATCGCGGACCGTGAGGTTGAAGCCTTGAGCACCGAGCGGCGAGACGCTGTGCGCCGCCTCGCCCAGGATCAAGGCGCCCGGCGCCACCAGTCGTCCGGCAAGCGTTCCGACCACCGGCATCAGGCCGCGCCCGTGCACGGCGCTCACCGGACCCAGCCGGTCGGCGCTGAACTCGTCGACGGCGGCGGCGAAACCGGCATCGTCCAGCGCGCCGATCGTATTGGCCGTCGGCTCGGGTTCGAGCCAGACCAGGCTGGAGCGACGGGCACCTGCCGGAACGGTGGTGAAGGGGCCGCCAGGCTTGTGCAGCTCGGTCGAGACGTCGCCGGCATCGCCCGCATGCTCCAAAAGCGCCGTGTTGGCCATCTGCCCGTAGTCGTGGCGGCGGATGTTGATGCCCAAGGTTTGACGGACCTTCGATCCCTTGCCATCGGCGCCGACCACGAGCGGGGTCGTGATGACAACCCCGTCGTCGAGGGTGAGCAGCCAGCGGCCGGTGTGGCGCTCCATGCCGGCGAGCTTGGCCGCGATCGTCGTCACGCTGTAGCGCACGCGGACGGCGAGCGCCTCGACCAGGGCGACGTTGGCAACGTTCCAACCGAACTGGGCGATGCCGAGCTCGCGCGAACGGAACAGGACGTCGCTGCTCGGCCCGCGTGCCGGACGGTTCACGATCCGCAAGCCGGCGAGCACGGCGGTGCCGTCCGCGGGCCAGGCGGCGAGCTCCTGGAGGAAAGCGGCCTGCGGCGCCATGATCGCCGTGGTGCGCCCGGCCGGTGGCCGGGCGTCGGGGGCGGGATCGATCATCGCCGTCTCGATCCCGGCATCGGCCAACGCCAATGCCGCCGTCAGCCCCGCCGGACCGCCACCGATCACCACCGCTTCGAAGGCTCGCTGTTTCATGGGTGAGATTTAGGCGAGCCGGCTTGCGGGGACCAGCCGAACACGCCGTCGCGGACCTGCCCGACGCAGGCAGGGATCGGAAGGAAGGGCGCGGCAAGGCCTTCGAGCCGCTGGCCGGTTGAACTCGGCACGCGTGGCCGCTGCGATACCGTGGCGGCCGACGCGCCGCCTGGCCGCGCACGCGTTGCGAAATCGCCGCGCTTGCTGTGGCACTCGAGCCACAGCGTTGGGTGATCATCGTTCTTTGTGACGTTCGCTACGTGCATTCTGGGCACCGCGTCCTAAATGCTGCGCGGCCGAGACGGAACTCGGTGCGATTCGAAGGACGATTTCGACGATGCGTGCGCTGGTGCTTGCCCTCGGTCTGCTGTTGACCGCGACCCCGGTCGTGGCCGGAACGGTCGACCTCACGGTGCGTTTCGATGGCATCGAGGCGCGCGGTGGCTCGTTGCGGGTGGGCCTGTTCGACAGCGCCCAGGGGTTCGCACAGCGCGAAGACGGTGTCGTCGCCACCCAGGCGGTCTCGGCCGACGGCGAGACCGTCGTCGTCCACTTCGACGGCCTGGCGCCGGGGCACTACGCGATCACTGCCTTCCACGACGCCGACGACGACGGCAGCCTGGACAAGGCGCTAGGCGTCCTGCCGCGTGAGGGTGTTGCGCTCAGCAACGACCCGGCCCTGGTCCCGCCGCCCGCCTTCGACGCCATGGCCGTCGACGTCACCATGGACGCCGAGGTGACCGTGCGGTTCCGCTATCTCGGTGGGTAGGCACCGCTGCACGGGTCTGAGCAGTGGTCCAGACTGGAAGGCTCGCTAGACCGTGAACTGTTCCAACCGACCGTTCCACTTGGACGGCAGCCGATGGCCTGCGGGCGGTGTTTCGTTGGTCCACCCCGGGGAGCCTCGCTGCCTCGCGGCGATCGTAGAGCCGGACGCCGATGAGATAGCCAATCTACGCTGTCGTGAACTCCTTTCGCGGCGTGACATGCGTCGATGTTGCCCGCGCGTCACGACGGCCGTGGGCCTTCAACATGCGCGCACGATGTCGGCGACGATTCGGCGGAACCAGATGTGGGCCGGGTCGTTCTGGCGGCGCGGGTGCCAGACGAGATCGACCGTGAAGCGCGGCGACGGGAACGGCAGCTCGTAGCGTTCGACCTGCCCATGGTGCAGCACCGCGAGGCGGCGCGGCAACAGGCAGACGAGGTCGGAAGCGGCGACCAGTGCTGGCGCCAACAAGAAGCTCGGCACCGAGCAGGCGACCCGCCGTGAACGGCCCATGTTTTCGAGCACCCGGTCCGCGGCACCGGTGAAGCCGCCGCCTTCGGGCGAGACCAGAACATGCTCGGCCGCGCAGAAGGCGTCGAGCGTCAGGGCCAGCGAACCGCGCGGGTGGCCCGGCCGCTGGATGGCCACGAAGTCCTCGTGCAAGCCCGTGCGCACCCGTGCGTCCGGCGGCGTCGCGCCGGTGACCAAAGCCGCATCGGCGACGTCGTCCTCGAGTGTGCGCCAGACCGCCGGTGGATCGAACGGCAGCAGCGCCAGCCGCGCCGCCGGGGCGGTCGTCGCCAGCGCCACCACCAGCCGTGGGGCGATGACCGCCTGCACGTAGTCCGTACCAATCAGGCGAAAGGTTCGCTCGGTCGTGCGCGGGTCGAAGTGGGCGCTCTCCCGAACCAGCGCATCGAGATCGCGGAGCCGTTGCCGGAGCGGCGCTCGTAGCGCCAGCGCTCGGGTGGTCGGGATCAACCGTCGCCCCGAGGGCGTCAGCAGCGGATCGCCGAACAGCCGCCTGAGGCGCGCGAGTTGTGCCGACATGGCCGGTTGGCTGATGCCGAGCTGTCGGGCTGCAGCGGTCACGCTGGCATGCTCGAGCAGCGCATCGAGCGCGATCAGCAGGCCGAGCTCGGTCTGTCGCAAATCCACGTGGATGATGCCAAAGATCATTTACATCGATTTTCCTTATGCGTGGACCATGCCCATTCAACAAGCATCGCAATTCGAGGAGACGGTCATGAAGATCGGGATCATCGGCTATGGCGGGATGGCGACAGCGCTCGCCGGGAAGTGGGCGAAGAAGCACGAGGTGATGCTCTCCGGGCGCAACCTCGCCAATGCGGAGGCGGCAGCGGCAACGATCGGCGCCCGTGCCGGCAGCGCCCCGGCGGCGACCTCGTTCGGCGACGTCGTGGTGCTCGCCACCCGCCAGGAGGACGTGTTCGCGGCGATCGAGAGCGCCGGCGGTGCCGCCGCGTTCGCCGGCAAGGTCGTCGTCGACATCAACAACCCGGTCAGCGTCGAGACCTTCCTCACCACCCGCGATGACGGCCGCTCGCTGACCGAGGCGATCGCGGCGGCGCTACCGGGCGCCCATGTCGGCAAGGCGTTCAACATGGCCCAGGTGGCGGTCTGGGCCGACCCTGACATGACCTATGACGGCCGCCGCATGGTCGCGCTCTACACCGCCGCAGAGGGTGCCGATGCGGCCATCGCCGAGCTGATCGCTGACGTCGGCGCCGAGCCGTTGCGCCTCGGCGACAACGGCCATGCCTATCAGCTGGAGGCGGCGGCCGCGATCGTGATCAAGTTCCTGTTCGCGGGCAGCGACCCGCATACGATCTTCAACTTCATCCGGCCCGAATCCAAGCCGATCCGCTGAGGGCCGAACATGGGCAGGTTCAAGGATCAGACGGTTGCGGTCGTCGGTGGCGGCTCCGGCATCGGCAAGGCCGTTGCGGCGGCCGCGGCCGGCGAGGGTGCGGCGCTCGTCTTGTCGAGCCGCAACGAGGTGAAGCTGCAACAAGCGGCCGCCACGTTGGCCGGCGCGCAGGCGCTCGCGGTCGACATGACGGAGCCCAGCTCGGTCGACGTCTGGACGAAGGCGCTGCCGCCCATCGACCACCTTGTCATCTCGGCGTCGAGCGCTGCCCATGGTGGGTTCGCCGAGGTGGAGGAAACCGAGGTGCGCGCGATGTTCGACGCCAAGTTCTTCGGGCCGTACGCGACCGCCAAGGCGGCGCTGCCGAAGCTCCGTGCGGGCGGCTCGATCACACTCTTCTCCGGCGTGCTGTCGCGGCGCCCGGGCCGGAACTGTTCCGGCCTCGCCGCGGTGAACGGTGCCGTAGAGGGCCTGACGCGCGCGCTGGCACTGGAGTTGGGGCCGACGCTTCGGGTGAATTGCGTATCGCCCGGGATGGTGCGCTCCGAGGCTTATGCCGCCATGGATCAGGGCGCCCGCGAGGCGATGTACGAGGCAACCGGCGCATCGTTGCCGGTGGGCAGGGTAGGTGCCGTCGCCGAGGCGGCGGACGCCGCGCTGTTCCTCATGGCGAACCGCTACACGACCGGTTTGGTGCTCGACGTCGATGGCGGCCACGTGGTCCGGCAGTAGGCGACCGGTCAACGCGGCGGGCGCGTCGCTGCCGGCGCTTGACCGGGCACTCCCTTGTGCGTCTATCGCTGGATACGCGGCGCCGATCGACGGTGTGTCGGCGGCCGATGGTCAGGGCGCGCGGTCGCGGATGTTCGCCGGGCGCGAGCGATGGGCGAACGAGATGACACACAGAGCCAAGAAGACCGTGATCATCACGGAGAAGCTGATCTTGGAGGGCGTGGTCAAGATCGTGGAGCGCTGCGGCGGCACCGGCTACACCGTGGTCGCCGCCGGCGGCAAGGGCAGCCGCAACGTCCGCTCGCAGGATCGGCCGCGGGTGGTGGACGGCTTCGCCAACGTCCAGATCGAGGTGATCTGCGCGAGTGCCGAGATCGCCACGCACATCGCCGAGGAGGTCGCGGCGACGTACTTCGAGAACTATTCGGGCATCACCTACCTCGAGGACGTGGAGATCCTCAGGCCCGGCAAGTTCGAGAAGCACTGACGCGATCGAGCGGGCGTACCTAGCCGCCCGCGACCGGGAACACCACCTGCGCCAAGGCGATGAAGAGCGGGATGCAGACGGCGATGGCGATGGGCGTGCCGATGCTGGTCGACGCGCCGATGTAGGACGACGGGTTGGCCGACGGGATGCCGGCGCGGAGTGTCGGCGGGCCGGAGATGTCGGAGCTCGACGCCGCGAGGACCGCCAACAGCACGACACCGCCGGGGCTGAAGCCGGTCGCGAGGTGGGCCAGGTAGCCGAAGCCGAAGCCGACCAGGCCGTGGACGATCGGCGCGGCGAAAGCGTAGACCGCGTACCAATGCGCGACCTTCCGCAGCTCGTTCAGCCGCGTATAGGCTTCCATCCCCATGATCAGCATGAGCACCGACAAGAGCCCGCGGAAGAGCGGGTCGTAGAAGCTGTCGAAAACCCGCTCCGGCCGGGTCAACAGACCGATGGCGAGCCCCAAAAGCAGCGCCGAGAGCGCCGCACCCTGGAGGCTTTCTTTGATGATCGGCCAAATCTCGACGTTGGAACCGCCATCGCCACTGCGTCGGGCGATGTGCAGATTGGCCAGCACGATAGCCAGCACCAATGCCGGGATGTCCATGAACGGGTAGAGCGCCGGCGCCCACGCCTCGTACGCGATCCCCTCGTGCTCCAGAAGCACCATCGCCGCGGCTAGTGTCGATGCGCTGACAGCGCCGAAGAGCCCGGCCGTCGCCAGCGCGTCCTCGCGCTTGACGCCGGGCAGCCGGGCGAGCGTGACCGCGCCCAGCAGCACGGTGCCGAGCCCGATCGCCACGGCGGCGACCGCCGGCAGCAGCATGTCGACCAGCTCCGCCTCGCGGATCTCCATGCCGCCCTTCATGCCGATGCGCATCAGCAGCATGAAGACCGCGAATTGGTAGATCGCATTGGGGATCTGCAGCCGGCTGCCGAGTGCCGCGACGACCATGCCCGCGATCAGGAAGCCCAGGGTGGGTGATTGGAACTGGGTCCCGATGCGCGCGAGGAAGTCCACCATCGAGTCCATGGTCGGGCCAGTTCCGGCGGTTGATGATCGCCAACAATGGTCGCCCCGACTCGGGTGACGTCAAGCAGGTAATTGCTGCAAGTGCGAAATGAACGAAGCGCCCCGACGTTTGCCGAACGGCTCAGTGATGTCAGGGTGCAACCGGGTTCCGAGCATCGGCGAGAACTTTGCCACCGATCAGGACGAAGCAGAGGCCGGCGGTCCGTTCCACCCAATGTCGTACCCGCTGCAAACGCGCGCTGACATGTGAAGATGACATGAACAACGCGACCAGCGAGTACCAGATGAACGACGCCATCATGACCAGCATGATCATCGCCACCAACAGCGCGGTCGGCGTTTCGGGCGTCACGGCAGTGGCGAAGACGCTGGCGAAGAGCACGATGGCCTTCGGGTTGGTGAGCGTCACCAAGAAGCCGAAGAGCACCGCGTTGGTTCGTCGTGGGTCGGCGTCGCCGTCGCATTCGATGATCGCCGGTCGCGACAGCATGAGCCTGATGCCGAGATAGACGAGGTAGCTGCCGCCGAGGGCGCGCACGATCCAGGTGAGCCACTGGTACTCCACCAGCAGCGCGGACAGCCCGACCAGACTGAGCGTCGCATAGAAGCCGAGGCCCAGGGACACCCCGCAGGTGGTGAGCAGACCCGCCCTGGTACCGCGCATGATCGAGGAGCGGGCGACGGCGACGAAATCGGGCCCGGGCAGTACCAGTGCCGGGATGAAGACGCCGAAAACGCTGAGCAAGACGATTGCCAGATCCATGGCCCGGACGCTCCCGCACGATCCGCGCGAAGGCTCGGGCAAAGCGGGGCGGCGGTCAATGTCCGCCAGATCGGCGGGTGACACGAACGCTCGACCGGATCGAGCTCACGAGGTCATTGCCGCTCTTTGGATGTTCTGGTATTGTTCTCATCAAAGGGCAAACTATGAGCAGAGAGAACTGCCGAGATGATCAATGGAAGCTGTTGCTGTGAGGCGGTGAAATTCGAGCTGTTGGCCGAGCCGTCGATGATGGGCACGTGTCATTGTTCCCGGTGCCGCAAGGTTGGTGCGAGCACCTTGGTCTTCGTCAAAAGAGAAGACCTGAAGTGGATCCAGGGACAAGATCATGTCGTGCTCTTCCAGCCCGTGCCGCCTTACAAATACGGCAGATGTTTCTGCGGAATCTGCGGTACATCGCTTGGCGAGATCCTATCTGAAGATGACAGTTTTCCAATTGCAGCAAATGCCCTCGACAGTGAGCTCGTGCTCAAAAACCAATTTCATGAGTTCGTTGCCGAAAAACCCTCGTGGTACGAGATTTGTGACAGCGCAAAGCAGTTCGAAGGGCATCCCACGTCCTCGTAGTGGTTCGGTCCATGGTCTCGAGGGCAATGTCCGGAAAGTCGGCATAGCGGCTCTGGGCCAGCCGGCCTTCAACGCCTGCCGTCCGTCCAGAGCCGAAGTGACGAAGGTGCGAGGCGACTGTCGTCGATGCCCAGCCGTCAGAACGTCACCACGCTCCGGATGCTCTCGCCCCGGTGCATCAGGTCGAAGGCGTCGTTGATCTCGTCCAGGCCGAACTGGTGGGTGATGAGGTCGTCGATGTTGAGTTTGCCGTCCATGTACCAGTCGACGATCTTCGGGACGTCGGTGCGGCCTCTGGCGCCGCCGAACGCCGTGCCGCGCCAGACGCGCCCGGTGACGAGCTGGAAGGGGCGTGTCGTAATCTCCTGGCCGGCGCCGGCGACGCCGATGATGACGCTCTCGCCCCAGCCCTTGTGGCAGCACTCGAGTGCCTGGCGCATCACCTCGACATTGCCGATGCACTCGAAGCTGTAATCGGCGCCGCCCCCGGTCAGCTCGACGATCGCTTCCACCACGCTTCTGTCGCTGAGGTCCTTGGGGTTGAGGAAGTGGGTCATGCCCAACTTGGTGGCGAGCTTCGCCTTGGCCGGGTTGAGATCGACGCCGACGATCATGTCGGCGCCGACGAGGCGAGCGCCCTGGATGACGTTGAGGCCGATGCCACCAAGCCCGAACACGACGACGTTGCTGCCGGGCTCGACTTTGGCAGTGTTGATCACCGCGCCGACGCCGGTGGTCACGCCGCAACCGATGTAGCAGATCTTGTCGAACGGCGCATCCTTGCGGACTTTGGCTACCGCGATCTCGGGCAGAACCGTGAAGTTGGCGAAGGTCGACGTGCCCATGTAGTGGCGGATCGGCGCGGTGCCGAGGCGGAAGCGCGAGGTGCCGTCCGGCATCAGGCCCTGGCCCTGGGTCGTGCGGATCGCCTGGCAGAGATTGGTCTTCGGGTGCAGGCAGTAGTCGCAGGTCCGGCATTCCGGCGTGTAGAGGGGGATGACGTGGTCGCCCTTTTGGACGCTGCTGACGCCCGGGCCCGTGTCGACGACGACACCGGCTCCTTCGTGACCGAGGATCGCCGGGAACAGACCTTCGGGATCGGCACCGGAGCGGGTGAACTCGTCGGTGTGGCACACGCCCGTGGCCTTGATCTCGACCAGCACCTCGCCGGCTTTGGGGCCTTCCAGCTCGACCGTTTCGGTCGCGAGCGGTTGGCCGGCCTCGTGAGCGACGGCGGCGCGGACCTGCATCGGTGTTCCTCCCTCGGTACCTTGTCGTTGGTTCGAGGTAGCGGCCACGGGAGGCCCCGGGCAAGCGTCGCGTGATCGGCGGCTCAGCTTCGGTCGGCCCCTCCGTCGCCGGGCCAGGCGTGGGTCCAGCCGCGCGAGGCGAGCGTCAGCGGCGTGCCGTCGGTGCCTAGCACCTGGACGCCGCCGCCCGGACCGACGCTCCCGATGCGGGTGACGGGCACGGCGGCGCTGCGGCTGGCTGTCGCCACGGCGGCGCGGGCGGCAGGGGCGGCGGTGAACACCAGCTCGTAGTCGTCACCGCCGGTCAGCGCCGCAGTCAGCGCGGTCGGTGCCCCACTGGCAGCAAGGTCGAGCGGCACCGCTGCGGCCTCCAGCGTGACCCCGACGCCGGACGCGCGGGCGATGTGGCCCACGTCCTGGACGAGGCCGTCGGAGACGTCCTGGCAAGCACTGGCGACGCCTCGCAGTGCGTCGCCCAGGCCGAGCCGCGGTCGGGGTACCCGGTAACGGTCGATCAGACGAGCGGTGTCGGCGGCATCGGCCGGCCGCCACCCGCCCTGGAGGACCTGGAGTCCGAGAGCGGCGTCGCCGAGCGTCCCGGAGACCCACAGCTCGTCGCCTGGCCGCGCGCCGGAGCGAAGCAGCGCGGTCCCTGCAACCGCCCGGCCGAGGATCGTCACCGACAGCACCAACGGCCCGGGAGTTCGCACGGTATCGCCGCCAAGAAGCGGCAAAGCGAACGCTGCCTGGTCTTCGGCGAGCCCTTGGACGAAGGCTTCGAGCCAGGCATCGCTCAGTGTCGGCGGGCGTACGAGCGCCAGAAGATAGCCCTCCGGCCGGGCCCCCATGGCGGCGAGGTCGGAGAGGTTGACCCGGAGCGCCTTTTTCGCGACGGTTGCCGGCGGGTCGTCCGGCAGGAAGTGCACGCCCTCGACCAGGGCGTCCTTGGCAATGATCTGGTCGCCTTCGCCGGCGCTGACAACGGCCGCGTCGTCGGTCAGCCCGAGTGCGGCGGGGTCGGTGGCGAGCGGCGCCAGGAGTTCCGCGATCAGGTCGAACTCGCCGCGCGGCGCGGTCATCTCAAGCGTCGGGCTCGACGAGGTCGGCGAGCGAGGCGGGCGGTTGGCGAAGCGTCGGTGCCACGTGGTCGAGCACGGCATGGACGAAGCCCGGCTCGTTGCCGTCGAAGAAGCCGCGTGCCAGTTCGACGTACTCGCTGATGATCGTGCCGACGTCGGCCTCGGGCCGTTTGGCCAGCTCGAAGGCACCCGCGCGCAGCATCGCCCGCAACGTGTACCCGCAGCGCTGGAGGGTCCAGCCGTCGGCCAGATGGGCGCCGATCACCGGATCGAGCCGTTCCGCCTCGGCGACGGTGCCGATGACGAGCCGTTGGAACAGCTCCCGATCGATCCCGCGACTTTGGCCGCCGGTCTCCTCGACGACGAACAGATCGTCGAGGCGGTGCCGCTCGAACTCGGCGACCACCTCGACGGCCGGGCGGTCTGCCATGTCGATCTGGTAGAGCGCTTGGATCGCCGCATAGCGGGCGGCGCGCCGTCGATCCATGGCCCCCGGCCGGGACCTACCCGCCATCGACGAGAATTCGCTCGGCAAGGCGCAGCAGCGCGATCGCCGCACGGGTGGCGACGGCGCCCTTGTTGCCCTGGGTCGGGTCGGCGCGGGCGATGGCTTGGCGCTCGGCGTCGACGGTGAGGATGCCGTTGCCGATCGGGCAGCCGCGTTCCATGCCGAGGTCGATCAGGCCGCGCGCGCTCTCGTTCGCGACGATGTCGTAGTGCGAGGTCTCGCCGCGGATCACGCAGCCGAGCGCCACGTAGGCGTCGAAGCGGTCGCTGGCATCGGCAAGCGCGATGGCCGTCGGGATCTCCAACGCACCCGGGACCGTGACGAGTTCGTGGGTGACGTCGTGTTTCGCGAGTTCGGCGGTGGCGCCCTGCAGCAGGAAGTCGGCGATGTGGTCGTAGAACCGCGCTTCGACGATCAGGACGTGCGCTCGCTCGCTCATGGCGTGGCTCCTGCCCAAGCGCGGGCTTCGAGCTGCCGCGCGACGTAGCGCGCCAGCATGTCGATCTCCAGATTGACGGGGTCGCCGACCCGGCGCGCGCCCAACGTCGTGTGCTCCCAAGTGTAGGGGACGATCATCAGCTCGACCCGATTCTCGCCGACGCCGTTGACGGTCAGCGAGATGCCGTCGATGGCCAATGAGCCTTTCACGGCGACCATCGGCGCCAGCTCGCACGGCAGGCCGATCGTCAAGTGCCAGCTGTCGTCGACCGGCTCGACGGCGCACACCTCAGCGACCCCGTCGACATGACCGAAGACCAAATGGCCGCCCAACTCGTCGCCCAGTCGCAGCGAGGCCTCCAGGTTGACCTCGTCGCCCGCTTGCCAGCGGCCGAGCGTGGTCCGGGCCAGCGTTTCCTGCGACGCCTCGACCACGTGCCGTCGGTCGTCCTTGTCGACCACGGTCAAGCAGACGCCGCTGTGCGCCACCGACGCACCGAGCGGGAGAGCCGCGTGATCGAGGCCGCTCTCGACCACCAGCCGGCGGCTGGTGGTTCCCTCGACGCTCACGATGCGTCCTCGGTGGGTGATGATGCCGGTGAACATGCGGCCTCGCGGATCCGGGTCCAGAGCTGCAGACGGTCGTCGCCGCAGGCGTGCTCGGTCATGTGGCGAAACCGGGGTGCGGAAGCAAGGGAGTCGACACCGAGGCGGCCGATCGCCGGGTGGCCATCGCCGCCGAGTGCCAGGCCGGCGGTGAAGAGGTGCAGCCGGTCGACGACGTCAGCCGCAAGGAGCGCGGCGGCGAGACCGGCGCCTCCCTCGACCAGGAGCCGCGTCAGCCCGCGTTCGGCCAAGAGGCTCAGCGCCGCTACGAGGTCGACGTGGCCGTCACCGTTGGCGGAGACGATCAGTGGCTCGACTCCCTGAGCCTGC
The DNA here is from genome assembly GCA_039818825.1 of Pseudomonadota bacterium. Classification (GTDB taxonomy): domain Bacteria; phylum Pseudomonadota; class Alphaproteobacteria; order Geminicoccales; family Geminicoccaceae; genus JBCBTD01. The sequence goes on along the minus strand of JBCBTD010000050.1, from coordinate 11,249 downwards.
AAGGGCCCGGTTCGGGCCCGCGTGGTCGTCAGCAGCCAGACCGGCACCTCCGCGGCGGTGCGCGCCAAGGCCGAGATGGGCGGCAGGCGGCCGGCCGAGTCGACGACGATGCGCACCGGCGAGCGATCGATGAGGCCGGGGATGCGGCAGGTGAGCGCCGGATCGTCGGCGAGGGCGGTGCCGCTGCCGACCATGATGGCGTCGTGATCGGCACGGAGCAGGTGACCTCGGGCGCGAGCCGTCGGGCCGGTGATCCATTGGCTGGCCCCGGTCGAGGTGGCGATTCTGCCATCGAGCGATTGCGCGACCTTGAGCGCGACCAGCGGACGACCGGCGACGACGCGGCTGAAGAAGCCGGCTTGGTCGTGCTCAGCTTCGGCACGACGAATGCCGGTGGTGACGGCGACGCCTGCCGCCACGAGCCGGGCGTGGCCGGCGCCGTCGACCCGCGGATCGGGATCGGCCGTGGCCGAGACCACGCGGGCGACGCCGGCGTCGACCAATGCCTCGGAGCACGGGGGGGTTCGGCCGTGGTGGGCGCAGGGCTCCAGGGTGACGTAGGCGGTGGCGCCTCGAGCAGCGGCGCCAGCCTGCGCGAGGGCCACCGTCTCGGCGTGGGGGCGGCCGCCCGGTTGGGTCCAGCCGTGGCCGACGAGCCGCCCGTTTGCGGCGTCACCCGCGACGATGACGCAGCCGACGGCGGGGTTCGGCCAGGTGCGGCCGAGGCCACGGCGCCCCAGGCGAAGGGCCACGTCCATCCAGCGCTCGTCGTTGGCCCGTCGTTCGTCCACCCTGCCATCCTGTGCGATGCCGCTGCCCGTCATGGTTGCCACGGACGCGCGCGGGTCGTCCATGGCCCGGCCATCGGCTCGAGGCATCGCGGCTTGTACCCTCCGGTCCATCGCTTACATCACGCCAACGATGAACGACGGGCGGCCGAAGGAGCTGCCTGCCGACCGTGGAGATGACGAAAGTGAGCGAGAGGCAACCGTTCGCGGCAGAGGTGGGCCGCGTCCTCGATCTGGTCATCCATTCGCTCTACACGCATCGCGAGATCTTCCTGCGGGAGCTGATCTCCAATGCGTCCGACGCTTGCGACAAGCTGCGTTACGAGAGCCTCAGCCGGCCCGAGTTGCTCGGCGATCAGCCAGAGTTGACCATCCGCGTCGTCGCCGACGCCGAAAAGGGCACCCTCACCATCGCCGACGACGGGATCGGCATGGACGCCGAGGAGATGCGCGACAATCTCGGGACCGTCGCTCGTTCGGGTACGGCGCGCTTCGCTGAAAGCCTGACCGGCGATGCGTCGAAGGACAGCCAGCTGATCGGCCGATTCGGCGTCGGCTTCTACAGCGCATTCATGGTTGGCGACGAGGTCGCGGTGTTCTCCCGCAAAGCCGGTGACACCACCGCATGGGTGTGGCGCTCCGACGGCCGGAGCGGGTTCACGCTGGACGAGGCGGAGGTGCCACCCGGTCGCGGCACCGCGGTAGTCTTGAAGCTGAAGGATGACGCCAAGGAGTTCCTGGAGGCCGGGCGCATCAAGGAGCTGGTGCGCGCCTATTCCGACCACGTGGCGTTTCCGATCCGGCTCGGTGCGGCCGGCGAAGCGCCGGGGTCCCATGCCGACGACGGCGAGCAGATCAACGAAGCGAGCGCGCTCTGGCGGCGGCCGAAGAGCGAGATCACCGACGAACAGTACGAGGAGTTTTACCGGCACACGGCCCACGCCTTCGACCAGCCGTTCACCCGTCTGCATTTCGCGGTCGAAGGCACGCTGTCCTACACCGGTCTCTTGTTCCTGCCGAGCACTGCGCCGTTCGATCTGTTCGATCCGCAGCGGCGCCACGGCGTGAAGCTCTACGTCCGGCGCGTGTTCATCACCGACCATCTGCCCGAGCTGCTGCCGCGCTACCTGCGGTTCGTGACCGGTGTCGTCGACAGCGACGACCTCCAGCTCAACGTCAGCCGCGAGACGCTGCAGAAGGACGTGGTGGTGCAGAAGATGCGCCAGGCGATGGTTCGGCGGGTCCTCGACGAGTTGGATCGCTTGGCCAAGCCACGGCCAGAGGGTGAGCCGGTCGGCGATGCCGACGACGCTGCGGCTGGCGAGCAGGATGGCGAAGCCTCGCGGCCGGACTACGACGGCTTCTGGTCGGCATTCGGCGCCGTGCTGAAGGAGGGCATCTACGAAGATGCCACCAACCGCGAGCGGCTGTTGAAGCTCGCGCGGTTCCGCTCGACCGCCGGTGACGGCTGGGTCAGCCTGGATCAGTACATCGCGCGGATGAAGCCGGGCCAGGACGCGATCCTGACCATCACCGGCGACAAGTTGCGAGCGTTGCGCGACAGCCCACAGCTCGAGGCGGCGCGCGCCAAGGGAGTAGAGGTGCTGTTGCTGACCGACGCGGTCGACGACTTCTGGCTGCCGGCGGTCGGTACCTACGCCGAGAAGACCTTCAAGTCTCTGACCCGCGATGCCGTCGATTTGGCCAAGGTCGAGGGCGGCAGCCAGGCGGATGCGCCCGAGGCCACGGCCGACGGCGACGACCCGGCGCTCGACCGGCTGCTGGCACGGATGAAGCTGACCCTGAAGGACTCGGTCAAGGACGTGCGACGGTCGGTGCGCCTCGCGGAGAGCCCGGTGTGCTTGGTTGCCGACGAAGGTGGATTCGATCTGCGGATGGAGCGGTTCCTCAAGGCCCACGACCAGATCGACCATCTGGCGCTCCGGGTGTTGGAGGTGAACCCGACGCACCCGCTCATCCGGGCCATGGCGAGTACGGCGGCCAGCAGCGCCGCCGAGGCGGCAAGCGACGGCGAGGGCGCTGCCGGGAATGGCGGTGCTGACCAGCTCGACGAGTTGACGCGGTTGTTGCTCGATCAGGCGCGGGTGGTGGAGGGCGAGCCGCTGCCGGATCCTGCGGGATTCTCCAAACGACTCGGCAAGCTGCTCCAGACCAGTCTGCCGCGCTGACCAGCAGTCCCCAACCGCTGGGAAGCCGCCGGCCGAGCGCGTTGCTCGACAGGTTCGTCAGGCAGCCGTCGTCGTCGGCAAGCGCCGTCCTGGGCGCGCGCCTTCCGGGCTGGCGTGAGCGGCCGCGGTGTCGAGGTCGCGGGCGACGGCATCCAAGAGGGCCTGCTGCTTCGCATCGCGGTGCTGCAACCGATCGAGCTCATGGGCTAGTCGGCGGGCGGCCGTGACGGCGCCGGCGAGCGTCGCCAGTTCATCGATCACGACGACCCTCGGTATCGGCAGGTCCGGACGGCCGGCCGCGATGTTCTCCAACGCGAGGCCGAGGGTACGGAGCGGGACGACGATGGTCTTGTGCAGGCGCGACCACACCAGCACCGTCACGCAGGTGGTCGAGCTGAGCGCTGCGACGATAGCCAGTGCAACGGGCCAAAGTGCGGGCGCAGGCGTGGCGGTCGACGTCGCACTTGTGCTGGCCGCCCAGGCGACGGCGGCCAACGCCGCCGTGGTCACCAGCGTGACCAGAACGAGGGCGCCGATGGCGCTCGCCAGGATCGCGCTGAGCGGGCGACGTCGTGGAGCGGCGACAAAGGTCATGCGGATCGCACTCCGTCGGACGAGGAAGAGAGTGAGCGTGCCTTCCGAAGATTGAGGAACTGTTGACGCCGGCGGGACTCTGCCGACCGCCGGTCGCACCGGCAACGCCCCCTGTCGGCGGTGCTTCGGCTCTGCTAAGACGCGCTATCGTTCCCCAATCGAGATCCGTCCATGGCCGACATCGCCCGCAATTCGGAGAATCGTCAACGCGCCCTCGAGGCGGCGATCGGCCAGATCGAGCGTGCGTTCGGCAAAGGCTCGGTCATGCGCCTCGGCCAGAAGGAGCAGGCGATCGAGATCGAGGCGATCTCGACGGGCTCCTTGTCCTTGGACATCGCCCTCGGCATCGGCGGGCTGCCGCGCGGCCGGGTCGTCGAGGTCTACGGACCCGAGAGCTCCGGCAAGACGACCTTGACCCTGCACGCCCTGGCCGAAGCCCAGAAGGCCGGGGGCACCTGCGCCTTCATCGACGCCGAGCACGCGCTCGACCCGGGCTATGCCCGCAAGCTCGGGGTGAACACCGACGATCTCCTGATCAGCCAGCCCGACACCGGCGAGCAGGCGCTCGAGATTGCCGACACCCTGGTCCGCTCGGGCGTCGTCGACGTGGTGGTGATCGACAGCGTCGCGGCTCTGGTGCCGAAGGCGGAGCTGGAAGGCGAGATGGGTGACAGCCTGCCGGGTCTGCAGGCGCGGCTCATGAGCCAGGCGCTCCGGAAGCTCACCGCCAGCATCAGCCGCTCGAAGTCCATGGTGATCTTCACCAACCAGATCCGCTCGAAGATCGGCGTGATGTTCGGCAGCCCCGAGACGACCACCGGCGGCAACGCGCTCAAATTCTACGCCAGCGTTCGTCTCGACATTCGCCGTATCGGCCAAGTCAAAGACCGCGACGAGGTGGTCGGCAACCAGACCCGCGTCAAAGTGGTGAAGAACAAGATGGCGCCACCCTTCAAGGTGGTCGAGTTCGATGTGATGTACGGTGAAGGTATCTCGAAGACGGGTGAGCTGATCGACCTGGGCTTGAAGGCGGCGTTGGTGGAGAAGTCCGGTAGCTGGTTTTCGTACGGGGAGCGGCGGATCGGTCAGGGGCGCGAGAACGCGAAGGCGTTCTTGGTGGAGAACCCCGAGGTGATGGGCGAGTTGGAGCAGGAAATCCGCCGGCGGGCGGGTATTCTCGCCGACGACCTCACCGACCTCGGCGGTCCCAGCGACGACGCCGCCTGAGCTTTCCTCGAAGGTTTCTCGTTCATGGTCAGCGTCAACGCGATCCGCAGCGCATTCCTCGACTTCTTCGCGCGCGAAGGCCACGAGATCGTCCCGTCGTCGTCACTGGTGCCGCACAACGATCCGACGTTGTTGTTCACCAACGCCGGCATGGTTCAGTTCAAGAACGCATTCACCGGCCTCGAACCCCGGCCTTACTCCACCGCGACCACGTCGCAAAAGTGCGTGCGCGCCGGCGGCAAGCACAACGATCTCGACAACGTCGGTTACACCGCCCGGCACCACACCTTCTTCGAGATGCTGGGGAATTTCTCGTTTGGTGATTACTTCAAAGAACGGGCGATCGACCTGGCCTGGCGGCTGGTGACCACGGAGTTCGGGCTACCGGCGGAGCGGTTGCTCGTCACCGTCTACGCCGAAGACGAAGACGCGGCGGCGCTGTGGCGGAAGATCGCCGGGCTGCCCGACGAGCGGATCCTGCGGATCGCCACGTCCGACAATTTCTGGGCGATGGGCGAGACGGGCCCGTGCGGGCCATGTTCGGAGATCTTCTACGATCACGGCCCGCACATCGCCGGCGGCCCGCCCGGCAGCGCGGACGAGGACGGCGACCGCTTCATCGAGATCTGGAACCTCGTGTTCATGCAGTTCGAGCAGGTGACGAGCAGCGAGCGCGTGGCGCTGCCGCATCCGTCGATCGACACCGGCATGGGGTTGGAACGCATCGCCGCCGTGCTGCAGGGCGTGCACGACAACTACGACATCGATTTGTTTCGGGCGCTGATCGACGCGAGTGTCGAGCTGACCGGCGCGCCGGCCACGGGACCGTCGGCACCGTCGCACAAGGTGATCGCCGACCACCTGCGCGCCAGCGCGTTTCTGGTGGCCGACGGGGTGATGCCGGCGCCTGACGGGCGCGGCTACGTGTTGCGTCGGATCATGCGCCGTGGGATGCGGCACGCGCACCTGTTGGGGGCGACCGAGCCGTTGATGCACAGGCTGGTGCCGACGTTGGTCCGGCAGATGGGCCAAGCGTTTCCGGAGCTGGTCCGCGCCGAGCCGATGATCACCGAGGTGCTGAAGCTGGAAGAGACCAACTTCCGGCGGACGTTGGACCGAGGGCTGCGGCTGCTGGACGAGGAGACCGGCGGGATGGGCGCCGGCAGCACGCTCGCCGGCAGTGTGGCGTTCAAGCTGTACGATACTTACGGCTTTCCTCTCGATTTGACCCAGGATGCGCTCCGGGCGCGCGACATCGGCGTCGATCGGGCCGGCTTCGATGCCGCCATGGCGGCGCAGCGCCGGGCCGCGCGGGCGAGCTGGAAGGGCTCGGGCGAAGCTGCGGTCGAGAGCTTGTGGTTCGAGCTGCACGAACGCGTCGGGGCCACAGAATTCCTCGGCTACGCGACAACGCGCGCCGAGGGCGTGCTCGAGGCGATCGTCCGGGACGGTGCCGAGGTCGAGGTGTTGGCGGCAGGTGCCGAGGCGATCTTGATCACCAACCAGACGCCCTTCTACGCCCAGAGTGGCGGGCAGGAAGGCGACCGGGGGCAGATCAGGACCGCGGCGGCTCGGTTCGAGGTCACGGACACCCAGAAGGTGATGGGCGATCTCTGGCTGCACCAGGGTCGATTGGCCGAAGGGCAGTTCGGCCGCGGCGAGGCGGTCGAGCTGGCGGTTGACGTCGGCCGGCGCGACGCGCTGCGACGGGCACACTCGGCGACGCATCTCGTGCACGCGGCGCTGCGCGAGCACCTGGGCGGGCACGTTGCCCAGCGCGGCTCGCTCGTGGCGCCCGATCGTCTGCGCTTCGATTTCAGCCATCCGAAGCCGATGGCCGAGCGGGAGTTGGCGACGGTCGAGGCCGACGTGAACGCCTATGTCCGGCAGAACCAGCCGACAGAGACCCGGATCATGGCCCAGGACGACGCGATCGCCGCCGGCGCCATGGCGCTCTTCGGCGAAAAGTACGGCGACGAGGTGCGGGTCGTGACGATGGGCCACCGTGATGATGGTGGCATCTATTCGATGGAGCTGTGCGGTGGCACCCACGTCGCCCGCACCGGCGACGTTGCCCTCGTCAAGCTGGTCGCGGAAGCTGCGGTGGCGGCCGGCGTCCGCCGCATCGAAGCCTTCACCGGTGGTGCGGCCCTCGGCGCGATCGCCGAAGAGGAGGCGCTGCTGCGCCGCACGGCCGAGCTGCTGAAGGCGTCTCCGGCGGACGTGCCCGAGCGGGTCGCGGCGCTGTTGGAGGACCGCAAGCGGTTGGAGCGGGAGCTGGCCGACACGCGCCAACGGATGGCGACCGGCGGCGGCAATGGTAGCGACGCCGCCGAGGAGGTGGCGGGCGTGCGCTTCGCGGCGCGCACGCTCGAGGACGTGCCGGCAAAGGACCTGCGCGGCATCGCCGACGGGCTGAAGGCGCAGCTCGGCTCCGGGGTCGCGCTGTTGGTCAGCCTGACTGACGGCAAGGCGGCGATCGTCGTCACCGTCACCGACGATCTGGCGGGGAAGCTCGACGCCGTCGGTCTGGTCCGGGCCGGGGTGTCGGCGCTCGGCGGGCGAGGCGGCGGTGGGCGTCCGGACTTCGCGCAGGGCGGTGGCCCTGATGGTGGAGCCGCGCCAGCGGCGGTCGAAGCCGTGAAAGAGGCACTCCGTAGCGCAGTTTGAAACGTGAGAGGGGTTGCCAGCTCGGCACCGACCCGGCAACCAGATGGATCAAGTAACCTGCGGGTCGGGGGGACCTTGTTTTACCAGTTGTTGGAATGGCACCGGTCGGCGTTGGTGCCACTCGTCGGATTGAGCGGTTGGATGGCCCAGCCTGCCCAGACGTGGCTGCCGTTCCAGGTGGCTGCCCACGAGATCGGAGGCCGATTGGTGGCGTCACTCGACCCCGTCGAAGCGTCGCTCGACGATTTCGTCCGCGCTGACGTCCGCGGCCCTTACGACGCGACGAGCCAGGAAATCGGCCCATTTGCCACGGTATGGCGGTTTCGCGGTGCGCGCGGCGATGGCCCGCCGGTCGTTTTGGTGCCGCCGTTTTCCGGGTACGTCGCCGGTGTGGCGAGCCCGCTGATCGCGGCGTTGATGTGCTACCGGCCGGTCATCGTCATCGAATGGCACGACGCGCGCCGGGTCCCGGAAGCAGCGGGCCGATTCGGCCTCGAAGAGCAGATCGAGGTGGTGGAACGGACGCTTTTGGACGCCGGTCCGGGCGCTGTCGTCGTCGGGCTGTCACAGTCGGTCGTGGCGACGTTGGGTGGCGCTGCCCTGGCGGCGGCGGCAGGAGCCCCGGCTGCCGTGGTGGCGTTGCTGGCCGGCCCGGTCGACACGCGCGGCGGCGCGCACCCGCCGTCGCTGCTCCTCCGCTGGCAGCCTGCGGCCTTGCTGGAAGCGCAGTTCACCACTGCCGTGCCGGGCCGGTTCCCTGGCGCGGGTCGGCCGGTCTATCCGGGGGTGCTGCAACTCCTCGCCTACGCCTATGGCTGTCCGCCGATGTACCTGGAGGCGCATTTGGGCGTCGTCCACGAGTTGGCGAACGGTGGGCCCGGTGTCCGTACCCGCGAGCACCGCGATCTGCACAGCCTGCTGGACGTGCCCGGCGAGCTGTTCCTGGACACGATCGTCTCAGCTTTCCACGACCACGATCTGGCGAACGGCACGCTCACCTGCGACGGCCGCCGCGTCGACCTCGCTGCGCTGGGCGGCGTGCGGCTGTTGACGGTGGAGGGCACTGCCGACGACCTGGTTGGTCCGGGCCAAACCCACGCAGCGGCCGATCTCGTGCCGCACGCTGGGGTGCGCCGTGTGACCGTGGAAGGGGCGCGGCACCACGAGATGTTCACCGGCGCACGGTTCTTCGAAGCCGTGGAGCCGCATCTGGGCGCGATGCTCGACGCGGCCTGAACCTTTGCTCGCTCGCGCATTACGGGATCGCCGCGCATGGCACCTGCGCTGAAACGCCCCGGCTTCGAGACCGTTGGGTGATTGCAATCTTATGCAGTTCTCAATTATTGGTTGAGAGTTGCAGGAGAGTGAGCGATGTCCGGAGCCGCAAGTCGATCTATCATCCGCGCGATCCGCGCCGCGGACGATGCCGTCTCGGCCTTGCCGCGCGAGAGCGCGTCGACGGGCTTCGTCCGCTCGACGGGCGGCGACGTCGGTCTTGCGGAGCCGCGGCGGGCCGCGTTCGGCGCGACCGCGGTCGAGGCGTTTCCAGGGGTCGCGCCCAACCACCTGTTGGCACGCCTTTCCGGTGAACCGCAGGGCGATCTCGAAGACGTGGACATGCTGGAAGTGCTGCTGTTCCTCAGCGGCTACAAGCTCGACGGCCGGGCGCTCGCCTCGGCGCTGGTCGAGCGGTTCCAGAGCCTAGGCGGCGTGCTGAACGCCACGACCGACGAACTGCGCGAGCTCGACGGGGTCGGCGAGGTCACGATCTCGATGTTCAAGGCCATCCAGGTGACGCTCCGTCGGGTGCTGCGAGCGCCTTTGGAAGCGCCGATCACCATCGGTTCGTGGCAGGCGCTGGTCGACTACCTGGGCGTCGACATGCGCTTCGAGCGGGTCGAGACGCTGCGGCTCCTGTTCCTCGACCGCAAGAACAACCTGATCCGCGACGAGACGATGCACCGGGGCACGGTCGACCACACGCCTTTGTACCCGCGGGAGGTGGCGCGCCGCGCTCTCGAGCTGCATGCGTCCGCGCTGATCATGGCGCACAACCACCCCTCGGGCGACCCGACGCCGTCCCGCGCCGACATCGAGACGACGCGCCAGGTGCAGTCGGCGCTCGGCACACTGGGCATCACCCTCCACGATCACTTGATCTTGGCGGCGCGCGGCATCGCCAGTCTGAGGACCTTGGGCCACATCACTGCGAGCTGACCGCGGCGCGCGTTCATCCTGCAACCCAAGGCCAACTTTTGGGTGTCGCTACGACGTTTGGCTAGCTATACTGCGTTGCAACATAGCAACCCGTAGCGAGGCGGCCCCGTGACCGACGAGATCATCCACTTCATCGAAGACCTCGAAGCCGGCATGTCGGCCACGTACGGCAAAACGATCACCGAGGCCGACATCGTGATGTTCGCTGGCGTCTCCGGCGACACCAATCCAGTGCATCTGGACGAAGAGTTTGCGGCCGAGAGCATGTTCGAGGGCCGGATCGCCCACGGCATGCTGGTTTCCAGCCTGATCTCGACGGTGCTCGGCACGCGTTTACCTGGCCCGGGCTGTATCTATGTCAGCCAAACGCTGAAGTTCATGGCGCCGGTCCGATCAGGCGACACCGTCAAAGCGAAGATCACGCTGTCCGAGGTCGACAAGGAGCGTCGCCGGGTGACGGCGGAGACCGTGTGCACCGTCGGCGGCCGTCCGGTACTGACCGGCGAGGCCAAGCTGGTCGTCCCGACGCGCGCGCAGGCCGCGGCTTAGGCCAAGAGGCCAGCGCCCGCCGCTGCGCCGGCTTCCCTTCGCCTCAACTCAGTGCTTCAGCCACGTTGGCGGCATCGACAACCGGCGGACGGCAGGTACCGTCGCGGCAGACGTAGAGCGTGGGTTGGCCGCCGACGGCCGTCTTGCCATGAGCAGGGTGGCTGATTGGAACGTACGGGTCGCCATCGACGCGGATGGCGAAACCCGGCAGATGGCGCCGGACTGTCTGCCCCAGCGGTGACACTGCGGCACCGTCACCGGTGAGGACGAGAAGCGTTGCCTCCCGCAGCCATGCAGATGCCAACATCAGCGACGCGTAGCCCGCAGGATTGCGGGCGATCTCGCCTGCATAGCGGTCGATGATCGATTGCGCGTCACGCGCATGGTCGGTGTCCGCGGTGAGGTGCCAGAGCTGGGCGCAGACCGTTGCCAGGGTGCCGATCGGGCTCGGCGTCGGCCCGTCGGTCTGCCAGCGGCTCGCGACCGGTAGGCGACCGTCGGCGGGTCCCGGCCGGAAGGCGCCGGTGTCGTCGCGGTAGTCTCGAAAGGCGGTGGCGATCCAGGTCGTGGCGTGGTCGCGATAGGGGGCGTTGCCGGTCGCGGCGAACAGCGCCGCTGCCGATCTAGCCATCTGCACATGATCGTCGAGGAAACCGAGGTCGAGCCGCCGACCGTCCCGGTAGCTGTGGGCGAGGCGATCGCCGTTGCCGAGGCGGTCGACCACCTCCGCGAATGCAGCGGCCGCCGCCTCGATCCATGCCGGCTCCTCGAGCAACTGGCCGGCCCTGGCCAGAGCGGCGATCATCATGCCGTTCCAATCGGCCAGTACCTTGTCGTCGAGACCCGGCCGCACCCGCGCGGCTCGCCTTTGGTGCAGGATCTCGAGCCATTCACGGATACGGGCTTCGTGCGCCGGGTCATCGAGGTCGCCGTCGGTGAGGCGAGGAGGGACGCTTCTACGTTTGGTCGGCCGATGAGGTCCGCGACCTCCTGGGCGCCGACGCCGACCGCTTCG
>JBCBTD010000049.1:0-29410 GCA_039818825.1 Pseudomonadota bacterium | reverse complement strand
TCGGCCAAGTAGGGTGTGGTGCCATAGTTGTAGAGTGGCTCGCCGCTGGCGACCTGCTCGGGCGTGAACGACGTGCCAACAGCGTTTTTGCGAAGGACGAGGACGGCCGCGTCTACCACACCTACTCCACCTATGCGCGCGGCAATGACCAGCTCTTCTTTCCCTTTCAATTCCTCGACTTGACGCCAAGAGGCCGCAACGAAACGGAAGGAACGATGAGCTGGCTACGTCTGCACGATGAGTACGGCAACGGAGCTGGTCGGACCTGCCATGGCTAGCCGTCGGACCAGCGAGACGGCGGGCGACGACGTCGACCGCCGTCGCTCGGCCGTCAGCAAGGAGAAGCGCAGATGACCATCACGCTGACGGCGTTCCGGTGGGTGCCTCCCTTCGCCCAAGGCTTCGTCAAGGACCTCAGAGTCCGCTGGGCGTTGGAGGAGGCGGGTTTGGCGTATGAGGTGACGCTGATCGACCCGCTGATCCAGGCGTCCGAGGCCTATCGCGCCTGGCAGCCATTCGGCCAGGTCCCCGCCTACCGCGACGACGAGGTCGAGCTGTTCGAATCCGGCGCGATCGTGCTGCACGTCGCGGCCAAGTCCGAAGCGCTGGCGCCGATCGACGCCGCCGATCGCGCGCGCGTGAGCAGTTGGGTCATCGCGGCGTTGAACTCGATCGAGCCCTACGTCGTGAACCTCGTCCAGCCCAGCGACGCCCGAAGTGCGGTGAAAGCGCGAACGATGCTGAGAGAGCGGCTGGCGGCACTCGCGGCCTGGCTCGGCGAGCGCGACTACCTGGAGGACCGCTTCACGGCCGGCGACCTCATGATGACGACGGTGCTCCGCGAACTCGTGACCTCCGGTGTTCTTGACGCGTTTCCCACACTGGACGCCCTCCGCCAGCGGTGCGAAGCGCGCCCAGCGTTCGGCCGCGCGCTCGAAGCCCAGATGCGCCCCTTTCGCGAGAACGCGCCGGCGTGATCGGCCGCGCGGGCTTTACGTCCACCCGCGCCCAACGAACTCAAACGAGTTCCCAAGCGCGCCAGTTCTCTTCGAGATGGGCGATCGACGTCGTACCGGGGATGACGACGATGTTCGGTGAACGCCGCAGCAGCCAAGCCAGTGCGTCGCGAGGCTCCAACTTGGCACCGCGCTGCATCGGATTGGCCCCGAGCGGGCCATAGGGAATGAATGCAATCCCTCGTGCTGCGGTGAGATCGACCAAGTCGTTCGCCTCCGTCTCCGCCATGTTGAAGCGGTTCTGCACGCTGGCGATGGGCGCCGTGGCGAGCGCACGGTCAAGATCGACGAGGGTGACGTTGGAGAGCCCGATGTGACCGATGCGCCCGTCCGCCCGAGCTTCCGCCAAGGCGGCAACGGACGTCTCGATCGGCGTCTCCGGATCGACCCGATGCAACTGAAAGAGATCGATGCGGTCGCGCCGGAGATTGACCAGCGCCTGGTCGACCTGCCGGAGCAGTGTGTCCCTCGAGCCGTCGACGACGATCCGGCCCGGCTCGGGCTTGTCGACGCCGCCCTTGGTGGCAACCACCACGTCCCGGCCTTCGAGCGCTTCACCGACGATTTGGTCGGCCGTCTGCGGCCCGTAGGCCCAGGCGCTGTCGAAGAACTGGACACCGAGGTCGGCGGCGGTCCGCAGCAACGCGACGCCGCCTTGCCAGTCGGCGAACGGGCCGAAGTTGCCCGGCTGGCCGGTGAGCCGCATGGCGCCGTAGCCAAGGCGGTTCACCTCGAGGTCGCCGCCGATGCGAGAGGTTGGACGGGTCATCACTCGTCTCCGCTTGTGGGCCGGTTCGGCCATGACGCGAAGGTGCACGGAGAGCAGTCCTCTCGGTAGACAGATGACGAGAGTAAGTGTCATACGCTTCACGTATGACCAGATCGCTGGATCGACTGACGCTGTTGGAGACGTTCACCCGCATCGCCGACCGCGGCTCGATCACCGCTGCGGCACACGATCTCGGTCTCTCTCAAGCCTCGGTCAGCCGTCAGTTGAAGGAGCTGGAGGATCGAATGGGCGCCGAGCTGATCCGGCGCACCACCCACTCGCTGGCGCTGACCGGCGCTGGCTCAGCGCTACTGCGCGACGCCCGCGAGATCATCGCGTCGTGGAACGCCTTCGAGGAACATCACGCTGGCACGAACGGCGACGTCAAAGGGCCGCTGCACGTCGTGGCGCCGGTGGCCTTGGGCCAGCGGCACCTCGTGGACATCGCGGTGACGTTCCAAAAACGCCACCCTCACGTCACGTTGTCGTGGCAGCTCGAAGACGAGTCGATCCGCTTCGCGGAGGTTGGCTGCGATTGCTGGGTCAAGGTGGGCGCGGTCCCCGACGAGACACTGATCGTCCGCCGCCTCGGCAGCGTCGAGCGGCTGGTGGTCGCCAATCCCGACGTCGCGGCCGGCCGGCAAGGCGACGATCCGGAAGCCGCGGTCAACCCATCGTTCATTGCGCTTGCACCGTTCGAGGGTGCGCGGATCGACCTGCAGCGCGCTGACGGAAAACAGGCGCACCTACTCCCTCACGTCAGGGTGACGACCAACGACATCCTCGCCGGCCGCCATGCTGCGCTCGCCGGTGCCGGCGCCGCGATCATGCCGCGCTGGTTGGTTCAGGACGACCTCATTGCCGGACGTTTGGTGGACGTGCTTCCCGGCTGGCGCGCGGCGACGCTGCCGATCAACGCTGCGTTCCTGCCGACGCGGCATCGGCCGCGGCGACTGGCGCTCTTCCTCGAAGCGTTGGCCACCGGTGTCGGCGCGCTGCCGGGCGTCGATGCTGGTGGTTGATCGGCAAGGCGCCGTCTAGAGCATCGTCCATATCGATGGACGCACCGAGCCATCCTCACTCCCCACCCGGCCGCCCGACAGGATGATGCCCTGGGCGGCCGAGCGGGGTGTGCGGGTGGCTTGGAGCAAACGGGTACCGTCTAGCTGGCGCTCGCCTGGAGCTGCGCCTCGGCGCCGGCCCAGATTCGGTAGCCGCCCAAGAACGCGTTTGCGTTGTGCCCTTGGTGGCAGTCCGGCGGCAGCTCCTCGAGCAAGCGCAGATTGCCGCCGCCGAGCACGACGTATTCGGCGACCGTGGCGTCCTTCAGAAGCTTCACGACCGGCGGCAACGCCTCACGCCAGCCTTCGACACCGAGCCGTTCGACGGCGCGCGTGGCGGTCCAGTCCTCGTAGCTCATGCCGTCCTTGTAGGGTAAATGCTGGATCTCCAGGCCGATCGGCTTGCCGTCGGCGACCAGTGCCGTGCCGAGCCCGGTGCCGAGCCCGAGGAACAGCATGGTGCCGCCGCGGTACGAGCCGAGCGCCTGCATCACCGCGTCGTTGATCAGATGCGTCGGCTTGGCGAAGGCGCTTTGGATGTCGAAGCCGACCCAACCGGTGCCCATGTTGTGCGGCTCGCCGTAGACCCGGTCGCGCAGCACGCCGGTCGGGATGCCGACGGTCACGCTGTCGAACGCCCAGCCGACCAGCGAGGTCCGCAGGCCCACTTCGAACTCTACCGGTGAAAACGTCGGCCCGGTCGGCACGGCCGCCGTCTGGCCAGTGCCCGAACACCAGAACTTCATGTTGGCCGCACCGATGTCGATCACCAGGACGTTCGGCTGATCCGAGGGGCTTCTGCCGGTCGGTACGGCGATCGGGCGGCTGGTCGTCGTCATCTCACTTGGTCCCGTAGATCCGGTCGCCGGCATCGCCGAGGCCGGGCATGATGTAGCCCTTGGCGTTCAAGCCGTCGTCCAACGCTGCGGTGTAGATCGGCACTTCGGGATGTGCCGTCGTCACCCGCTCGATGCCCTCGGGCGCGGCGAGCAGACAGACGAAGCGAATGTCGGTCGGCCCGTCGCGGCGAACCCGGTCGATCGCCGCGACCGCCGAGTTGGCGGTCGCCAGCATCGGGTCGACGATGATGACCTGCCGCTCGTCGATGTCGCTCGGTACCTTGTAGTAGTACTCGACCGGTTGGAGCGTCGCGGGATCGCGGTAGAGCCCGATGTGGCCGACCCGCGCCGACGGTATCAGGTCGAGCATCCCCTCCAACAGCCCGTTGCCGGCACGAAGGATCGAGACGAGGCAAAGCTTCTTCCCACTCAGCCGGCGGGCCCGCATCGGCTGCAACGGGGTCTCGATCTCCACCTCGTCGAGCGGCAGATCGTGGGTCACCTCGTAGGCCAGCAGCATGGCCACTTCGCGGGCCAGCTGCCGGAACTGTGCGACCGGCGTTTCCAGAGCACGCATCAGGGTCAGCTTGTGCTCGATCAACGGGTGCGTCGCGACGTGCAGCATCGGTAGCCGCAACGCCTCTTCTCGTGTCATCGAGCCCCCCTCGCCCAGCCCGTCTCAAGCACCCGGCCACTGGCGTGAAGCTACGGTCTAAGCTCACCGCTTGTCGAGGGGCCGACGGCCGTCCGTCGGGGGTGGCGCTGCCAGACGACTTGCGCTACCGCCCGAGGCTCTCGTTCAACGAAGACGAAGGGTGGAGGCATGAAGCTCGTCCGCTACGGACCCGTCGGTCACGAGAAGCCGGGGCTCATCGACAGCGGTGGCAGGCTGCGCGACCTGTCGAGCGTGATCGACGACGTGACCGCCACCACAGTCGATCCGTCGACCCTTGCAACACTGCAGGCGCTCGACGCGACGCACCTGCCCGAGATCGGCGGCGACCCGCGCCTCGGGCCGCCGATTGCGCCTGGCAGCGTCGGCAAGCTGGTCTGCGTCGGCCTGAACTACTCCGACCACGCGAAGGAGACCGGCAATCCCATCCCTGAGGAACCCGTGCTCTTCATGAAGGCGCCGAGCGCCATCACCGGGCCGTTCGATCCGGTCGTGCTGCCGCGCGGCTCGGTGAAAAGCGACTGGGAGGTCGAACTCGCCTTCGTCATCGGCCGCCGCGCGAAGTACGTCGCCGAGGCCGACGCCCTTGGTCACGTCGCCGGCTACCTCGTCCTGAACGACGTGTCCGAACGGAGTTACCAGCTCGAGCGCGGCGGCCAGTGGACCAAAGGCAAGAGCTGCGACACCTTCGCGCCGATGGGCCCATGGCTGGTGACCCCGGACGAGGTCGGCGACGTCGCCGACCTCGCGATGTGGCTCGACGTCGACGGTAACCGCCATCAGAGCGGCAGTACGTCGACGATGATTTTCGGGATCGCCACGGTCATCAGCTACATGAGCCAGATGTTCGCGCTCGAGCCCGGCGACGTGGTGACGACGGGCACGCCGCCCGGCGTCGGCGCCGGCATGAGGCCTCCCGTATTCCTGCGGCCGGGCCAGACCATGGTCACCGGCATCGCCAAGCTCGGCGAGATGCGGAACACCATCGTCGCCGACGACTGAACCGCATCACCTGGCGAAGCCTGTCGAACATATGAACGACAGGCGCGCTGGCCGCGGCCAGTTGCCGCTCCACTTCCCCGCGCATCGGATAGCGAGGCGGAGAGAGCGCATGGCGACGACGCTCCAGATCAACGGCGAAACGCGCACACTGGAGGCGGCTGACGACACGCCGCTGCTCTGGGCACTGCGTGACGAGGTCGGGCTCACCGGCACCAAGTACGGCTGCGGCGTTGCGCTCTGCGGCGCCTGCACGGTCCAGGTGGACGGTGTTGCCTTGCGCTCGTGTCAGATGGCGCTCGGTGATCTCGAAGGCGCCAGCGTCGTCACGATCGAGGGTCTAGCCTCCCCCGAGGGCCGCGCCTTGCAACAAGCCTGGCGCGAACTCGACGTCGTTCAGTGCGGTTACTGCCAGTCGGGGCAAATCATGCAGGCGGCCGATCTCTTGGCGCAAACACCCAAGCCGAGCGACGACGACATCGACGCCGCGATGTGGGGCAACGTCTGCCGGTGTGCGACCTACCAGCGGATCCGCGCCGGCATCCACCGCGCCGCCGAACTCCTCGAAGCCTGAGCACCGGAGAGCGACGATGACCAAGCGACTTTCGCTCGCGCGCCGGGCGTTTCTGGCAACCGCCGGTGGTGCGGGCGTCGGCCTTGCGGTCGGCTTTCGGATCGAGCCGGCCGGCGCCGTCTCGCCCGCCGCCGAAACGGCTTTCAACCCGTTCTTGCGCATCGCGCCGGACGGCAAGATCACCGTGATCGTCAAGCACATCGAGTTCGGCCAGGGCGCCAACACCGGCCTAGCGACGCTGGTCGCGGAAGAACTCGACGCCGACTGGTCGAAGGTCACGGCCGAAAGCGCCCCCGGCAATGCCGAGCTGTACGCGAACCTGTTTTGGGGCGGGGCGCAAGGTACCGGCGGTTCGTCGGCCATCGCCAACAGCTACGACCAGTATCGTGAGGCCGGCGCCACCGCCCGTGCCATGCTGCTCCAGGCTGCGGCCGAGCGGCTCGGCGTGCCGGCGAGCGAGATCCGAACCGAGCAGGGGCAGCTGATCCACGGCGAGAACCACCTCAACTATGGCGAGGTCGCCGAAGCCGCGGCCGCTCTCCCGGCGCCGACGGCGGTCTCGCTCAAGCCCCCGAGCGAGTACCGGCTCATCGGCGAATCGAGCCTGCGCCGGGTCGACGGCGCGGCCAAGACCGACGGCAGCGCCCTGTTCGCGCTCGATCTGCAGCTGCCCGGCATGCTCTACGCCACGGTTGCCCACTCGCCCCGCTTCGGCGGCAGGGTCGCGAGCTTCGATGGCAGCGCCGCGGCAGCCGTGCCTGGCGTCGAGGCCGTGGTCGAAATCCCGTCCGGCGTGGCGGTCGTCGCCCGCAACACTTGGGCGGCACTGAAGGGCCGCGATGCGCTCGACGTGACGTGGAACGACGACGCCGCGGAAACGCGCTCCTCGGCGACGTTGGTCGGGGAGTTTCTGGAGCTGGCCGAACGACCCGGTGCCGTGGCGGCGACCGAGGGTGACGTGAGCGGCGCGCTTGCCGCGGCCGACCAGGTCGTCGAGCTGACCTACGAGTTCCCATTCCTGGCCCATGCGCCAATGGAAACCCTCGACGCCGTCGTCCGGTACACCCCGGGCGAGCAGGTCGAACTCTGGTTCGGCTCCCAGGCGCCGACCATCGACCAAACTACGGTCGCCGCCATGACCGGTTTGGAGCCGTCACAGATCCACGTGAACACGATGCTCGCCGGTGGCAGCTTCGGGCGCCGGGCGACGCCCAACGCCGACATCGCCAGCGAAGCCACGGCGATCGCCATGGCGCTGGATGGACGCGCGCCGATCAAGCTGATGTGGACCCGCGAGGACGACATCCAGGGCGGCTTCTACCGGCCGATCTACGTTCACAAACTGCGCGGCGGGCTGGACGCATCGGGTCGTCTGGTGGCCTGGGAGCAGCGCATCGTCGGCCAGTCGATCCTGGCCGGAACCCCGTTCTCGATGCTCATCGAGGACGGCATCGACCTGAGTTCGGTCGAGGGGGCGTCCGACCTCGCCTACGCCGTGCCCGCGCTACAGGTCGAGCTGCACAGCCCCACGGTCGGCGTGCCAGGCCTCTGGTGGCGCGCCGTCGGTCACACGCACACGGGATACGCGACGGAGACCTTCGTGGACGCCCTCGCCGCTGCTGCCGGGGCTGATCCTTTCGCCTTTCGTCAGCAGCTCCTGCAGGACAAGCCGCGCCATTTGGGGGTCCTGGAGTTGGCGGCCGAGAGGGCCGGCTGGAGCAGCCCAGCGCCAGAAGGCGTGCATCGCGGGATCGCCGTCCACGAGAGCTTCAATTCGTTCGTCGCTCAGGTCGCCGAAGTCCGTCTGGACGACGGCCGGGTGAAGGTCGAGCGGGTGGTCTGCGCGGTCGACTGCGGTCGCGCGATCAACCCGGACCAGGTGCGCGCGCAAATGGAGGGCGGCATCGGCTATGGCCTCGGCGCCGTCCTGCGCGACGCCATCACTTTGACCGACGGTTACGTCGACCAGCAGCAGTTCGACACCTACGAGCCGCTCAGGATCGACGACATGCCCCATGTCGAGGTCCACATCGTCGCCAGCGAAGAGGCACCGACCGGCGTGGGCGAGCCCGGTACGCCGGTCATCGGCCCGGCGGTCGCCAACGCGATCTTCGCCGCCACCGGCCGGATGCCGACTCGGCTGCCGTTCACCAACGACGGTCTGGTGTGACGATGCGACAGGCCTGAGAAGCCGCGGCAACGCGATCTGGCTCGTCGCTTCAGGAGACGCGGCGCAGGAGTTCGGCCAGCATCTTCGCGCTGTCGACCGCGGCACTTCTCCGAAGCGGCCAACTTTGTGTCAGGCCCTCGATGATGAGGGTCAGGTCGACCTCTCGACCAACGAGGCCCGAGGCCCGAGCCGCGCGCTCAGCGACCTCGGCCTTGTGCCGCTCCAGCAACGCGCGAAGTACCTCGTCGTGCGGCGCCGCCGCTACGGCGGCGTGGAACAGGCAGCCATGGGCGGCCTCGCTCTCCATCCATGCGGCAATTCGGTCGACGATGACCGACAAAGCCTGCGCCGGTTCGCCCGGCAGCCCGGAGAACACGCGTTCGAGATAGCGGCGATGCCGGTGCTCCATGGCCGCGATCACCATCTCGCCGCGCGACGGCGTGTACTTGTAGAGCGTCCTCAGGCTGACTCCGGCCTCTTTCCTGAGGTCCTCGACGCTGGGTACCGCGAAGCCCTGGCGTGCGAAGACGCGCTCCAGCCCTGACGCGATCCGGTCCATCGTCGCCGTCATGGTTGACCGAGTAGAGCGACCGCTCTACCCAAGCAAGTAGAGCGTTCATTCTACCTGTGGGGCACCCGTGACACCGCAACCTGAAACGATGCGCGGCATGGTTCTGCTGGGACACGGGGGGCTCGACCAGCTCGAATGGCGCGAGGACCTTGCGGTGCCGACGCCGGGAGCTGGCGAGGTGCTGATCCGTGTCGGCGCCTCGGCGGTGAACAACACCGACGTCAACACCCGGACCGGGTGGTACTCGAAGAAGGTGCGGGGCGACACGGCCTCAGGTGCGGCAACCGGTTACGGCTCGGATGCAGACGAGGATGGCAGCTGGTCCGGCGCCGCGTTCTCGTTCCCGCGCATCCAGGGCGCGGACTGCTGTGGTGTGATCGTGGCGGTGGGCACTGGCGTATCGTCCGAGCGGACCGGCGAGCGCGTCCTGGTGCGCGCGCTGCAATCACCGAAATCGTCCGGCTCAGAGCTGGGGACAGAGACCTTCGGGTCCGAGTGTGACGGCGGCTTTGCGGAGTTCGCGGTCGCGGGCGCGGAAGACGCCGTCGCCGTTCGGTCGGATTGGTCCGACGTGGAGCTCGCGTCCATCCCTTGCGCCTACTCCACCGCCGAGGGAATGATCCAGCGCGGTCGCCTCGGCGCAGAGCGTGTTCTGATCACCGGGGCCTCGGGCGGAGTCGGCGCTGCCGCCATCCAGCTCGCGAAGCGACGCGGCGCCCATGTCACGGCTTTGACGAGCGCCTCCAAGGCCAAGGCTCTTCGCGCCATTGGCGCGGATGAGACCCTCGACAGGGACGCCCCATTTCCTGAGCAGGCGTTCGACGCCATTCTCGACCTCGTCGGCGGACCGCGTTGGACGGGCCTGCTGGACAGCCTGCGCAACGGCGGCCGCTACGTGACCGCTGGCGCGATCGCCGGACCGATCGTCGAATTGGACCTACGGACACTCTACCTGCGCGACCTGTCGCTCTTCGGCTCCACCCACCAGCCGCCGAACGTCTTCACGGATCTGGTCGACTACGTCGAAGCGAACGAAATCCGGCCCGTCGTCGCCGCAACCTATCCGCGTCGCGATCTGCGCGCCGCGCAGGAAGCGTTCCTGTCGAAATCCCATGTCGGAAAGATCGGCATACGCGTCGCCTCGTCCCACTAGGTGTCGTGGTTGGGCGGCCGGAACGCGCAAGGCGGCAGCAGCCATCGACTTGCGGGTCGCCGACGTCGAGACCCAGCTGAGCGAGTTGATCCGCGAAGCGTTGTAGGAAGGACTACGGGGGATCAGGCGCTGCGGCGACGCGGTCGTGGTGCTCGCCGATGACACCGTCCATCCGAATGCAATCACCAACGGTTGAGACGACTACGAGACGTTGGAGCAGATCGATCTGATCGAACAGCCCTAGTAGGGGTCAGGCCTGGGACCGGCCACACGACCTTCCGCTCTCGTGCGGCGCGTATCGCCGCGTGCAGTCGTTGACGGTGGCGGTTGACGACAGGCGCGGGTCGGCCCGCGGCGAGAGGTGCTCGATGCAAACCGCCAAGATTGCGCTCGTCCTCGTGATCGTCGTCGACGTGATGGGCCAGGGCTTGGCCTTCCCGATCTTCTCGACGCTGCTCCTCGGCAACAGCGCGGCGCTCGTGCCCGCGGGCACCCCGGCCGCCCAACGCGAATTCCTCTACGGCCTGCTGATCAGCGTCTTCTTCTTCTCCTGGTTCCTCGGCGCCGTCTACGTGTCGCACATTTCCGACAGCGTCGGGAGAAAGCGGGGCATACTGATCTGCCTCACGGGAGCCTTGGCCGGCTACCTGCTCACGCTCGTCGCCATCTACGTCGGCAGCTTTTGGCTCCTCCTCGTGAGCCGCGCCGTCACCGGCTTCACCGCTGGCAACCAACCGATCGCGCAGGCTGCGATGGTCGATCTGTCGCGCGACGAGCGCGAGAAGGCGCGCAACATGGGCCTCGTGATGTTCGGCTGCAGTCTCGGCCTCATCGGCGGACCACTCGTCGGCGCCGCGTTCTCCGCCGGACCGCTCGCGCAGGGCTCCATGGCGGTGATGCTTCCGTTCGTCGTCGGGGCAGCCCTCATCGCTGGAGCGATGGCGGTCGTCGCCGTGTTTTTCCGCGAGACCTCCACCACGCGTGCGCCGCTAAGGATCGAGCCCACCGCCGTCTTCACGCTGCTCTGGGAGATCACACGTCGGCCGGTCGTGATCCGGATCGCCGTCCCTTACACGCTCTACATGTTGAGCTTCATGACGTTCTACGTCTTCTTCGACACCCTGCTGGAAAAGCGCTTTGGCTATGGGACCGAGGGTCAGAGCGCCGGGATGCTGGTTCTCGGTGCCGCACTAGCGGTGACGAGTACGGTGCTCCTGCCCCGGATCGCCGCCCTCGCCTCGCCGTTTCGCCTCGTCGTCGTTCTCGTCGTCATCGAGATCGCCGTCGTCACGTCCTTCGTCGTCAGCCTGGACGTCACGATCGTCTTCATCGCGATCACCGCGATGGGCGCCATCCACGCGGTGTTGTTTCCGACCTTCCTCGGCCTCTTCTCGAAGGTCGTCGACGCAGCCGATCAGGGCTGGGTGATGGGTGTGTCGATCGCACTCTTCACACTGGCCTCGGCCATCGCCTCGCTGGTCGGAGGAGCGGTCGGAGAGGCGAGCGTAGCGGGGCTCTTCGGCCTATCGATCGCCGCGGCCGCGGCCACGCTCCTTGCGGTCGCGATCGCGTGGCGGACACCGGCAATGCGTGAGGTCGCGGGCGCGATGCCAGCCTAGTCGTGATGGTCTCGGAGCAGGTTGGTCAACCCGGGCGGCGCTGTGAAGTGGTTGGCGCCGATCTGCTTGGCCCGTCCAGCATCGACGTCGACACATCGCCAACGCCGGTGGCGTCATCCGAACGCGCCTAGGCGCGGGCACGTGCGCGTCTGTCGGCCGTCATCGTCGGCGACGTAGGCCGCCGCGTCGCTGCGCTGGTCTTGCCGACGGCTCGCCGACCTTCGATCCGGGCAAAGGATCGGCCTCCGGCGCCTTGAACAGTTCCGCCAGAGGCGGCTCGTCTTCGGCCAGCACGAAAGCCCTTGCCAATCGATCGACGGCGCGCGCTGCGTCTCCCGAATCTTTGGCGTGGACCACACAGAGCGGTTGCCCGATCTCGATCCGAGCACCGATGCCGGCCACGTCGCTCAGCCCGGCCCGCGGGTCCACGTCGTCGCCCGACCAGCGGCGGCCGCCACCCAGTTCGACCACCGTCCAGCCGAGACTCCGGACGTCGATGCCGGCGACGTAGCCGCTGCCGGCGGCGGGCACCGGCACGGCCAGCGGGGCCTTCGGCAGATGCCGCTCGGTGGCCTCCAGGAAGTCCGAAGGCCCACCCAACGCCGCCACCATCCGCTCCAAACGTTCGGCCGCGGCGCCGGAAGCGAGCGCCTTTTGCACCCGCTCGACCGCCCGGTCCTCCTCGTCGTCGATCCCACCGAGCATCAACGCGGTTGCCGACAGGGCAACGACGATCTCCTCGAAGCGCCAGTCGACCGGCTCGCCGCGCAGCATCCGCGCCGCCTCCTCCACCTCCAGAGCGTTGCCGGCGGTGCTGCCGAGGCACTGGTTCATGTCCGTGAGCAACGCGCGACACGGCAGGCCGGCACCACCCGCGACTTCGGTCAAGCTGGTCGCCAGCTCCCGGGCGGATCCCAGGCTGGGAAGAAAGGCGCCGGCACCGACCTTGACGTCCATGACAAGTGCATCGAGACCGGCTGCGAGCTTCTTCGCGAGGATCGACGCGGTGATCAGCGGCACGCTTTCGACCGTCGCCGTGACGTCACGGATCGCGTAGAGGCGCCGGTCGGCGGGCGCGAGGTCGTCCGACGCGCCGACGATGGCGCAGCCGACGTCCGCGACGACGCGCTCGAAGGTCGTAACGTCAGGCCGCACGCGGAAGCCGGGGATCGCTTCCAGCTTGTCGAGGGTGCCGCCGGTATGGCCGAGACCGCGGCCGGAGATCATCGGCACGAACGCGCCACATGCGGCCAGAACGGGCGCCAGCACCAGACTGACTTTGTCGCCGACGCCACCGGTCGAGTGCTTGTCCACCACAGGCCCCGGCAGGTCCCACGCCAACCGCCGGCCGCTGTCGCGCATCGCCAGGGTCAGGGCCACGGTCTCGTCCCGGTGCATGCCGTTGAGCACGATGGCCATGGCCAAGGCCGCGGCTTGCGCCTCGGGCAGGCTGCCGTCGGCGATCCCCTGGACGACTTCACGCAGTTCCGCGGCGCCCAAGCTCTGGCGGTCGCGTTTGCGGGCGATGATTTCCTGGACGAGCACGGAACGACCCCACCTGGCGGCAGCGCTGCTCCTGTTTAGAGCCGCGCTTGCAGGTCGTCGAGAAGCGACGAGGCACCGATGCGAAACGTTCCGGGAGAGACCCAATGCTCGCCCATGCGCGCATCGGCAAGAGCCAGATAGCCGGCTGCCTGATCGGCGGCGCGAACGCCACCGGAGAGCTTCAGACCCACCCGGCCCTCCGCCTCGGCCACTACCTCCAAGAGCGTCGCCGCCGCCTCCAGGGTCGCACCGACCGGGACCTTGCCGGTCGAGGTCTTGAGCATGTCGACTCCGGCCATCACGGCCGCCCGCGCCGCGGCGGTGATCACGTCCGGCGCCTGGAGAACGCCCGTTTCCAAGATGATTTTCAACGTGCCGCCATGTGGCTTCGCCTGGTTGCACAGCTCGACGAGCTCGCCGACCAGCGACACGTCGCCGTCGAGGATCGCCTGAAGCGGGGCGACCACGTCGACCTCGTCCGCCCCGGCTTCGAACGCCAGCCGGACCTCGTCGGCCGCAGCGCCGATGTCGTCGCCACCAGCCGGGAAGTTGGCGACGGTGGCCACCCGAACGGACGAGCCGGCCAGACTTTCGTGGGCCACACCGACGAACCGCGGCCAGAGACACAACGCAGCCACGCCGGCCTCACGGCCGCGGCACGCCAGCGCGCGGGCACCCGCCTCGTCGTCGGCGTCGCCGAGCGACGTCAGGTCGAGTAGCGGGATCGCCCGGGCCGCGGTTGCAGCGTCCGCCTTGGCGGCCGAAGCCATGGCCAAGCGGTCGAGGTCAGAGGGCATGGTGCAGCTCCGGCAGGGCGTGGCGCAAAAGATCGGCGAGCTTGGCGCCGGCCGCAGCACCTACCCGCAAGGTCTCTTCATGGCTCAGCGCGCCGCCACCGAGACCGGCCGCAGCATTGGTCACGGCCGAGAAGCCTAGCACGCGTAGGCCGGCATGGCGGGCCGAGATCGCCTCAGGGACCGTCGACATGCCGACGAGGTCGGCGCCGATTGCACGGAACGCACGGACTTCTGCCGGCGTCTCGAAGACAGGGCCGAGCGTCGCAAGATACACACCCTCTCCCAGCGCCATTCCCTCGCGCGCGGCGACAGCGACGACGCGCTGCCGGAGGGCGGCGTCGTAGACCTCCGACAGGTCGAGAAAGCGCGGTCCCACGTCCTCTTCGTTCGGGCCGATCAGCGGGTTGGTGCCCAGCGCGTTGATGTGATCGGTGATCAACGCGACGTCGCCCGCTCGCAAGGTCGGAGTGATCGCGCCGGCGGCGTTGGTCAGTACCAACAGGCGGATGCCCAGCGCCTTCAAGCAGCGGATCGGCGGATTGACGGCGCTGGCGGGACCACCCTCGTAGAGATGGACCCGGCCCTGCAAGCAGAGCACCGGCACGCCGCCCAGGTGGCCACTGACGATGCACCCGGCATGGCCTTCGACGCTCGGCTGCGGAAAGCCCGGAAGCTCGGTGTAGTCGACGCTAGCCACGTCGCTCAGAGCATCGACCAGCCCACCAAGCCCGCTGCCGAGCACGACGGCGATGCGTGCCTCGGCCGCCCCGGGGACCTCACGCAATCGGTCGACGGCGTCGGGTGCTGCGTCGGTTTCGACGCCGAGGTTCGCGGGCCCGAAGCCGAGGGGCAGCAGTTCGCCAACGGAGACCGTCCGGCGTACACCCTCGATCCCGGCGATATGGATCGGCGTGCCGCCGGCAGCGAACTCGGCAAGACGTTGCCTGCAACCGCCGCAGGGGGAGACCAGCGTCGGACTGTCGGCGACGACCAGCGCCTCGACGATGCGCTTCGCTCCAGCGGCGACCATGATGCCGATGGTGTTCGCCTCGGCGCATTGGCTCTGCGGGTAAGCGGCGTTCTCGACGTTGGCGCCGGCAAAGATGCGACCGTCTTCCGCACGGATCGCACAGCCGACGTGAAACCCGCTGTAGGGCGCGTGAGCATGGTCGCGCACGGCAAGAGCGGCACGAAAGAGATCGTCGCTACCTGCGGCCCTCATGGCTCGCCCCCTCGATGCCGTGGCTCGATCCGGCTGATCAGGGCCGGTGCGGCCGCTCCTTGTCGTAGGGCCGACCGATCGCCGCCGGCGCTACCGCACGCCCGACGAAACCCGCCAGCAGCAGCACGGTCAAGACGTAGGGCAAGACCGAGATCGCCTGGGTCGGCACTTCGCCGATCAACGGCAAATCGACGCCTTGGAGCCGAACCTGGACGGCATCGGCGAACGCGAACAAGAGACAGGCGAACAGCGCCGGGACCGGCCGCCATTTGCCGAAGATCAACGCCGCTAGCGCCAGATAGCCCTTGCCGGCGGTCATGTCGCGGATGAACGAAGCGCTGTGCGCGGTCGAGAGATAGGCGCCGGCAATGCCACAAAGGACGCCCGTGAAAAGCAGCGCCCGGTAGCGCATCATCGTCACCGAGATTCCCGCCGTGTCGACCGCCGCCGGGTTTTCGCCGACCGCTCGGAGCCGGAGCCCGAAGCGGGTCCGGTAGAGCACGTACCAGGTCGCCGGCACGGCCAGAACGGCGACGTAGACGAGGATGTTGTGGCCGGAGATCAGCTGGGAGTAGAGCGGGCCGATGATCGGCACGGGTGCCAGTGTTTCGGCCAGTGGCAAGGCGATCGAATCGAACCGCGCGTCGCCCGAGAGCAACGGCGTGCGCCCGGCCTCACCGAACCAGGCGTCGGCCAGGGTGGGTGCCAGGCCAGCGATGGCGATGTTGATGGCGACACCGGAGACGATCTGGTCGCCCTTGTGGGTGATGCAGGCGAAGCCGTGGAGCAGTGAGACCAAGACCCCGACGATGATACCGGTACAGAGCCCGAGCCAAGCGCTGCCGGTGACGGCGGCGGTGGCCGCCGCGGCGAAGGCCGCGCCGAGCATCTTGCCCTCGAGGCCGATGTCGGCGATGCCGGACCGCTCGGCAAAAAGGCCCGCCAGCGCGGCGAGCACCAACGGCGTCGCCAGGCGGATGGTGCTGTCGAGCATCAACAGCGACTGGAGGTAGAGGTCCACCGCGCTCAGCCCCCAACCGAGACGGGCGTACGCGCCGGTGCGAACCACCGCGCCAGGCTTGGCCGGAACATGTTCTCCAGGGCGCCGCAGAACAGGATCACCAGGCCCTGGATGACGACGACGATGTCGCGACTGATGGTCGGCATGTCGAAGGCCAACTCGGACCCGCCCTGGTAGAGCGCGCCGAACAGAAGCGCCGCCATGAGGATGCCGACCGGGTGGTTTCGGCCCATCAGCGCGACGGCGATGCCGACGAAGCCGAAGCCACCGGTGAAGCCCAAGAGCAGCCGGTTCTGGGCACCCATGATCTCGTTGAGCGCCATCATCCCGGCAAGGGCACCGGAGAGCGCCATCGCCAGGACGACCGTCCGCGAGGGCGAGATCCCGGCGTAGACCGCCGCCGGCTCGCTCTGGCCGAACACGCGCAGGCCGTAGCCGACACGGCTTTTCCACAAGAACGCCCACACGGCGGCGCACGCCAGGAGGGCGATCACGAGCGAGAAGTTGGCCGGCGAGCGCGCGACTTCCAAGCCGATCCAGCCCGCCATCTCCTGCAGGGTGGGCAAATGCGCCGACGGCTCGAAGGTGCGGGTCTCGGGCGTCGCTTCACCGGGCTCGATCAGCACGTTGACCAGCAGGTAGGTCATCAACGCTGCGGCGATGAAATTGAACATGATCGTGGTGATGACGATGTGCGCGCCGCGCTTCGCCTGGAGCCACCCGGGAATGGCCCCCCAGAGGGCGCCGAAGGCGGCAGCACCGAGGATGGCGAGCGGCAGGATCAAAACGAACGGCAGGTAGTGGTCTAGCGCAAGGCAGACGAGTGCCGTACCGAGGCCGCCGAGATAGGCCTGCCCCTCGGCACCGATGTTGAAAAGGCCGGCATGGAAAGCGACGGCAAAGGCGAGGCCGGTGAAGACGAAGTTGGTGGCGTAGAACAGGGTGTAGCCGATCGCTTGGCCGTAGCCGAACGCGCCGAAGAGCATCAGCTCCAATGCGCGGACCGGGTTCTCGCCGAGCAACAGGATGATGACGGCGGTCACGAGGAAGGCCGCGGCGAGGTTCAACAGCGGCAACAGGCCCATGTCGACCCAGCGGGGAAGCGGGCTCACGCCGCCGTCTCCGTCACGCCGGCCATCATCAAGCCGATGCGGCGCTCGTCGGCATCCTTGGCGTCGACCTGGCCCGTGAGCTTGCCGCCGCACATCACCAGGATGCGGTCCGCCAAGCCCATGATCTCGTCGAGCTCGACCGAAACCAGCAGCACCGCCTTGCCGGCGTCGCGCAGCTCGACCAGCCGCTGGTGGATGAACTCAATGGCACCGATGTCGACACCGCGCGTCGGCTGGCCGATGAGCAGCAGGATCGGGTCGTGCTCGAC
Organism: Pseudomonadota bacterium; assembly: GCA_039818825.1. GTDB lineage: Bacteria > Pseudomonadota > Alphaproteobacteria > Geminicoccales > Geminicoccaceae > JBCBTD01. The sequence continues at coordinate 12,000 of JBCBTD010000049.1, read as the reverse complement.
CTCGCGCGCGACCACCTGCTTTTGCTGGTTGCCGCCGGAAAACGACGTGGCGGCCAGTTCCGGATCGCCCGGACGCACGTCGTAGCCCTGCATCCAGCGTTTACAGTAGCCGATGATGGTCGCCCGGTCGAGAAAGGCGCCCGGACCGTAGGCCGCAACCTTCTGGTGGCCGAGAATGGCGTTCTCCCACGCCGGAAAGCTGCGCACGAGCCCCATGCGCAGTCGGTCCTCGGGCACGTGGCCCATGCTCGCGAGACGCGCGCCGGCGACCACCGGCTCGCCAGCGACACGGATCACGCCCGCGGCGACCGGGCGAATGCCGGCGATCGCCTCCAGAAGCTCGGTCTGGCCGTTGCCGGAAACTCCGGCGATCCCGACGATCTCGCCGGCACGAACCTGCAAGCTGGCGTCGTCGACCCGGACGACGCCGTTGCCGTCACGAACCGCAACGTGCTCGACGGCGAGCACCGGCTCGCGCGGGTGCGCCTCGCCCTTCTCCACCCGCAGCAGCACTTTGCGGCCGACCATCAGCTCGGCCAGCTCTGCCGTCGAAGTCTCGACGGTCGCCCGATGCGCGACCATGGCGCCCTGGCGCATGACACTCACGCGGTCGGTGATCGCCATGATCTCGCGCAGCTTGTGGGTGATGAGGATGACCGTGCGCCCCTGGGCACGCAGATCGCCGAGGATGCGGAACAGCTCGTCCGCCTCCTGCGGTGTCAGCACGCCGGTCGGCTCGTCGAGGATCAGAATGCGCGCCCCGCGGTAAAGCGCCTTCAGGATCTCGACCCGCTGCTGCAGGCCGACCGAGAGGTCGCGGATCCTGGCGTCGAGGTCGACCTGCAGGCGGTACTCCTGCTCCAGCCTCTCGATCTCGGCGCGGGCTTGGGCGCGGCCCGGCGCCAGCCGCCAGCCCCCCTCGGCGCCGAGCAACAGGTTCTCCAGCACCGTGAACGGCTCGATCAGCATGAAGTGCTGGTGCACCATGCCGATCCCGGCGCGGATCGCGTCCTCCGGCCCGTTGATCCGCAGCTCCTGGCCGTCGACGCGGATAGTCCCGGAATCGGCGCGGTAGAAGCCGTAAAGGATGTTCATCAAGGTCGACTTGCCGGCACCGTTCTCGCCGACGATGCCGTGCACGCTGCCGGCCGCCACCCGCAGATCGATGGCGCGGTTGGCGTGGACCGCGCCGAATCGCTTGTCGATGCCGTCGAGCTCGATCGCCGCTGGTGCGGCGTCGACCACGCCCGGTTCGCTCACTGCTGGGTCGAGTAGTAGTCCTCGACCACGAGATCGCCGGCGATGATCTGCTCGCGAGCCTCGTCCAGCGCCGCGACCATCTCTGGGGTCATGAGCTCGCGGTTGAAGTCGTCGAGCGCGTAGCCGACACCGTCTTCGGCGAGGCCCAGGCTCTGCATGCCGCCGCCGAGCGAGCCATCCTGCGCATCCTTGAACGCATTGTAGACGGCAACGTCGACGCGCTTGATCATCGAGGTCAGAACGCTGCCGGGATGCAGGTAGTTCTGGTTGCTGTCGACGCCGATGCCGAGCTTGCCTTCGTCAGCGGCCTCCTGCAGCACGCCAAGGCCGGTCCCGCCGGCGGCGTGATAGACCACGTCAGCGCCCCGGTCGAACTGGCTCTGCGCCAGCTCGGCGCCCTTGGTCGGGTCGTTCCAGGCCGCTGGCGTGTCGCCGGTCATGTTCGCGACGACCTCGGCGTCGCCGCTCACGTGGGCGACGCCCTGCTCGTAGCCGTGGAGGAAGTTGCGGATCAGCGGAATGTCCATGCCGCCGACGAACCCGACGGTGCCGGTCTCCGACGCCATTGCCGCCGCCATGCCGACCAGGAAGCTGCCCTCGTGTTCCTCGAACACGACCGAACGGACGTTCGGCACGTCGACGACGGAATCGATGACGACGAACTTGGTGTCGGGGAACTCGGGCGCGATCTTCTCCATCGGCGTGGTGAAGCCGAAGCCGACGCCGACGATCACGTCGGCGCCGCGGTTGGCCATCCGCTGGAGCGCCTGTTCCCGCTGCGCCTCGTTGCTGATCTCGAACTCGAGGTACTCGATGCCGGTTTCGGTCTTGAACCGTTCAGCGCCGGTGAATGCGGATTCGTTGAACGATTTGTCGAACTTGCCGCCCATGTCGAAGATGATCGCCGGCTGGAACGCCGCCGCCGTCGACATCGCTCCAAAAACGCCCGCAACCGCCAAGGCTGCCGCCCACATCGTCCGCCGCATCCATCCGCCCTCACGTTGGTCCTCTACGCTTGCTTTAGGGCGTCGGCACGGCCGTGCAAAGAGGGCTCTAGGCTCGAGCGACCGGCCTGGCGGCAGCGGCACGACGCAACCGATCGCCGAGCGCGTCGCCCAGGCCTCCCACGGGAATCGGGGCAACGGCGATCGCCCGCAGGCCGGGACGATCCAGCTCGCGCAGCATCGCAAACAGATTGCGCGCCGCCTCGTCGAGGTCGCCGCTGGGGCTGAGGTCGAGTGACACGGCCGCGCCCGGCACATCGCGGCCGCCGAAACCCAAAAAGGCCTCGTCCGCCGCGGCACTGGTGGCGTCGAGGCGAACCGGCAGCAACGGCGCGTAGTGGCTCGATAGCTGTCCGGGCGAGCGCAAAACACCGCCGTCACCTGTGGAGTCGTCGGTGCCGAGGGTGCCGAGTAGGGCTTCCAACGCCTCGCGGGTGACACCGCCCGGCCGCAGCAATCGCGGTGCCGGACCGGTGACGTCGACGACGGTGCTCTCGATACCGATCCGGCAAGGGCCGGCGTCGAGTACCAGATCGATGCGCCCGCCGAGGCCGTCGACGACATGGCCGGCACGGGTCGGACTGACTCCGCCCGAACGGTTGGCGCTAGGGGCGGCGACCGGCCGCGCGCACGTGGCCAACAACGCCTGCGCCGTCGGCTCGGCTGGCGCCCTGAGCGCGACCGTGTCCAAACTAGCGGTCGCTTCCGAGGCGATTCCGGCCGCCGGGTTCAGCCTCAACACCAGCGACAACGCGCCGGGCCAGAACGCGGCTGCGAGCGCTTCGGCCGGCGGCGTCCAGAACGCCAGATCGGCGGCCTCGGCGCGGCCCGGGACGTGGACGATCAGCGGATTGCTCGAAGGACGTCCCTTGGCGCCGAACAATCGCTGGACGGCGGTCGCGTCGGTCGCGACCGCGCCCAGCCCGTACACCGTTTCGGTCGGAAACGCCACGAGGCCGCCGGCGTTCAAGATGCCGGCGGCCTCGCTGATGGTCTCGGGCGTGACCCGAACGACGCGGGTCAGCGGCTCCACGACCCCACGAGCCGCGAGAGACCGATCGCCAGTGCCACAGCCAGGGCCGACTTGACGACTGCACCCGGCAGGAACGGCAGCGCTCCGGCAGCGAACGCCTGCTCCCAGCCGATCAAGGTCGCGAGGTACGCGACGCCGGGCACGAAGATCAGCGCGGTGGCGAAGAGCGCCACGGCGAACAGTGCCAGCGGGTGGCGAACCTTGGCGGCGAGCCAGCCGGCGACGCCAGCAGCGGCGAGAAAACCGACGAGATAACCACCCGTCGGTCCGGCCATGTAGGCGAGGCCCAGACCCTTTTCGGGCGTGCCGGCAAAAACCGGTAGACCGAACGCACCTTGGGCGAGGTAGAAAGCGACTGCGGCCATGCCGAGACGCGGGCCGAGTGTCAGGCCGAGGAGCACGATGACGCAGGTCTGCATGGTCATCGGCACCGGCCAGAACGGCACCTGGGTCTTGGCTGAAAGTGTCAGCAACAACGAACCGACGACGACAGCGCCGAAAGCGGTGAGGATGCGGGCAGCCGGCGAGGCGAGCGCCGGCCGCGAGCCGTTTGACGCGAGCAGGATCGGCAGCATGGAACGACCTTCGTGGATCTGGAAGTGGCACATCATAGGCGATGCCGGATGCGACACAACCGCCGCTTGGGTCCTAAGGTCGATCCTCTCAGCGAACGTCCGGGGCCGACGGTGGGGTTTCGGCTCGTCGGATTCCAGGCGGCAAACAGGTGCACTGGACGTCCAAGCTCTTCGATGCTGCAACCAGCGAAGCACTTCGATTTCGGTCGGGCCGAGGCAAGCGTCGAGCGGCCCGCGCGAATCCTGAACGCCGTCACGAAGCCGGTCGTTCACGCCGGTGTCAGCAAAGACCTGGGCCGCAGCAATCTTCCGCGGGACAGCGCGGTTCGCGCCAAGCTCAAAGCCGACGTAAAAGGAATGGATCGAGCTCATCCAGTCCATTTCCTGCGCGGCGGGCGTGATACCGCATCTGTCGGTTACTTCGATTCGGCGGGTCCATCTTCGTGAAAGCTGACATCCAATCTACGCTCGGAATCACCGCGGTCGTAACTGGCCTACTGGCGTTCGTTGGCATCGGCGCGGCGAACGCACTCTACGGTCCGTCGTTGCCGGCACTTTCAGATCGCTACGCGCTTGATGGTGCATCGGCAGGTCTGGTGTTGGCCGCGCACGGAACAGGCGCGTTCGTCGCAGTAGCGGCTTGTTTGATGCCGGGGCTCGAAGCCCGCATGCGCTTTCGGCCGGCCTTCGCCTTGATGATGATCGGCCTGGGAGCCTTGTTGATCGCAGGAGATCTTGCGTGGCCGTTCCTTTTGATCGGTGCGTTTTCCATTGGCATTGGCTTCGGCCTGCTCACCGTTGGATTCAATGGTTTGTTTGCCCGATCCTTTGGCAATAGCTCAGCTTCGATGGTCAATCTGCTCAACGCAGTGTACGGCATCGGCGCGATCTTTGCACCCATTGTCTTCGTTTACTCCGGCGGCTCGCCATCTTTTGCTTTCGGAGCACTGGCTATACTGGCGTTTTTCGTTGTGCCGATGGCTCTGGTCGTCGACGACCGCTCCGATCATGTTGCCGCGGCCGGAGCATCAGCAACGACGTCACGCGCTGGCGCGAAGCGATCCATCATGCCGATGGCCTTCATGTTTTTCGCCGTTGGCGCGGAGGCTGCAATCATTGGTTGGGGGCCGACCATCCTGATCGCTCGCGGCTCGGATGCCTTGGAAGCAGCGACGGCGGTATCGTGGTTCTTCGTCGTCTTCTTGGTCGCGCGGCTCGTCGCCGTACTCGTCGCCAGCTTCCTGACCTATCGGACGCTGGCGCTGTCTGCGCTTCTCGCTTTGGTGTGTTGCTGCGCGTTGGCGGCCACAGCCCAGAATGCTACCACCTGGTTCGCGGCAATGGGGATCGTCGGTGTGGTGTTCCCGAACGCCTTCGGTTGGCTGTCCCGCCTCTTGGAAGACGCGCCGGGTGGCGATGCTCGCATCGTGGTTTCTGCGCTAGCTGGTAACGCGCTCATTCCACCGCTGCTGGGCGTCTCGACGACCGTGATCGGCGAAGCCGCGCTCTTTGCGGCCATCGCCGCTGTATTGGCGATCACCGGTGCAGTCGGCCTAGCCGTTCGGCGATAGCCCCGTCCGCTCACCCAACACGAGCCCTCTCCCTAGACAGAATAGCGGCCGATGTTCGGCGACCAGTGAGACTGTCGCCGAGCGAGGCCCGAGAACCCTCAGAAGCGGTTTCGGTGGTAGGCGTGCTCCGACACGTGGCCGACCAATGCTCGCGGAACAAGAACGTCGTTCGACCGCCAGGATCGCCGGCGAGACTCCGGACGCGCCGCTTCCAGACCGCTAGCGCCCCAACACCCGCCAGCCGATGTCGCGCCGCAGATAGCGGTTCGGCCAGGCAATTCTGGCAGCTGCTTCGTAGGCGCGGTCGCGGGCCGACGGCAGGTCGGTGCCGGTAGCGGTGACGCAGAGCACGCGCCCGCCGTTCGCGACGACACCGTCATCATCGCCGCTCGTGCCAGCGTGGAACACCATGGCGCCCTCGACGGCGGTGGCCCGGTCCAAGCCCTGGATGACGTCACCCGACGCCGGCGCTTCGGGATAGCCGGCGTTGGCCAGGACCACGCCCAAGCAGGCTTCGGGATGCCAGCGGAGGTCCATGTGCTGGAGCATGCCGTCGACGGCGCCCAGCAGAAGCTGCGCGAGGTCGGTCTTCAGCCGCGGCAACACCACTTGGCATTCCGGATCGCCGAAGCGGACGTTGTACTCGATGAGCTGTGGGCCGTCGGCCGTCAGCATCAGCCCGCAATAGAGAAAGCCCTTGAAGGGGTACCCCTCGGCGGCCATGCCGGCCAAGGTCGGCCGCACGATCTCGGCCATTACCTGCTCGATCAGCGCGGGCGTCAGCTGCGGCGCCGGGCTGTAAGCGCCCATGCCGCCGGTGTTCGGCCCAGTGTCGCCCTCGCCGATCCGCTTGTGGTCCTGGGCAGTGCCGATCTCGAGCGCGTGGGTCCCATCGCAGAGCGCAAAGAGGCTCGCCTCCTCGCCGACCAAACACGCCTCCAGGACGACCCGCGCGCCCGCGGCGCCGAACTGTCCGGCGAACATCGAGCGGACGGCGCCCTGCGCCGTCGCCAGGTCCTCGGCGACCACCACGCCCTTGCCGGCGGCGAGCCCGTCGGCCTTGACCACGATCGGCGCGCCGACGCGCTCCAAATGGTCGAGCGCCGGAGCCTCGTCCTCGAACACGGCGAAGCCGGCAGTAGGGATGCCGTGGCGGGCGCAGAACGCCTTGGCGAAAGCCTTGGACGTTTCGAGCCGCGCGGCCGCTTGGCTGGGGCCGAATGCTGGTACACCGGCGGCTTCCAGCGCATCGACCAGCCCGAGTTCCAACGGCGCCTCGGGACCGACGACGACCAGATCGATGGCGTGGTCTCGTGACCAACGCACCAGCGCGTCGACGTCCGTGGCCGCGATCGGCAAGCAACTCGCCAGTTGTGCGATCCCGGGATTGCCCGGCGCGGCATGCAGCTCGTCGACCAGCGGCGATGCCTCGAGTGCCCAGACGAGGGCGTGCTCGCGCCCACCGCTACCGACGACCAACACCCGCATCCCGCTCCTCCGGCCCGATCGCGGCAAGCCGGCCTTGCATCCGGCCGACGATCGGCATTAAGCCACCAAGGTCGCCTGCGCCAGCGTCACCGCCAGCACTACCAAGGGATACGGCCATGGCCGCGAAAGCGCGGATCGCAGTTCTGGGAGCCAGCGGCTACACCGGTGCCGAAACCATGCGCCTGTTGCTCGGGCATCCGCAGGCCGAGATCCGCTACCTCACCGCCGACCGGCAAGCCGGCAAGTCGCTCGGAGAGGTCTTCCCGCATCTTGGCGACACCGGCCTACCGGACCTCATCAAGATCGGTGACGTCGCGTTCGACGAGGTGGATGCCGTCGTCTGCTGCCTGCCGCACGGCACGACGCAGGCCGTGCTCGCCGCGCTCCCGACACATTTGAAGATCGTCGACATCTCAGCCGACTTCCGCCTCCGCGACCCGGCCCTCTACGCCCGCGTCTACGGCGCTCCTCACGCGGCACCGGAACTTCAGGAGATCGCGGTCTACGGCCTCACCGAACTCGCTCGCGACGAGGTCCGCGGCACCCGACTGGTGGCCAATCCGGGATGCTACCCGACCGGCTGCCAGCTCGCGCTGCGGCCGCTCTTGGAGGCCCAAGCGATCGCCGACGACGGCATCGTCATCGACGCCAAGTCGGGGGCCACCGGTGCTGGACGCTCGGCGAAGGAAAGCTTGATCTTCAGCGAGGTGGCCGACGGCTTCCACGCCTACGCCATCGGCACGCATCGCCACCTGCCGGAGATCGAGCAGGGCCTCAGCGCCGCCGCTGGCGAGGCCGTACACATCCGGTTCACGCCGCACCTCGTGCCGATGAACCGAGGCATCCTTTCGACCATCTACGTCCGGCTCGGTGCCGGCGCCAGCGTCGGCGATCTGCACGAGCTGCTCGAAGAGACCTATGCCGACGAGCCGTTCGTCTTCATCCGCCCGTCGACGCGGCCGCCGTCGACCCGGGAGGTGCGCGGCACCAACCGCTGCCTGATCTCGGTCCACGAAGACGCGCTTCCGGGCCACGCCATCATCGTCGCCGTCATCGACAATCTGGTGAAGGGGGCCTCGGGCCAGGCGCTGCAGAACCTGAACCTGATGCTCGGTTTCCCCGAGACCTCTGGCCTGACCGGCGCGGCACTCTTTCCGTGACCGACGCCGGCGGCACGCTGGCGGTCGACTTCGACGACATTCGGGCTGCCGCTACCCGCATTGCCGGCCGGGTGTCGCGCACGCCTTGCGTCGTTTCCGACACCTTGTCCGAGATCTACGGCTGCCGTCTGGCACTGAAGTTCGAGAACCTGCAGTACACCGCCGCGTTCAAAGACCGGGGTGCGTGCAACTGCCTGCTGCAGCTCGACGACCAGGCGAGCCGCCGCGGCGTGATCGCCGCTTCCGCCGGCAACCATGCCCAAGCCGTCGCCCACTTCGCCCGCAGCCTCGGCATTGCCGCCACCATCGTCATGCCGCGCAACACGCCGTTCGTGAAGATCGCCAATACGGAGCGACTCGGCGCCCGGGTGGTCTTGGACGGCGAGACCGTCGACGACGGCATGACCCACGCCCGCGAACGAGTAACGCAAGACGGACTGACCCTGGTCCATCCCTTCGACGACGCCCGGGTGATCGCTGGCCAGGGAACGGTCGGGCTGGAGATGCTCGAACAGGTGCCGTCGCTCGATGTCCTGGTCGTCCCGATCGGCGGCGGCGGGCTGATCGGCGGCATCGCCGTAGCCGCCAAAGCGCTCAAGCCGTCATTGCGCATCATCGGTGTCCAGGCCACGCGCTACGCGTCGATTCAGAGTCGCCGAGACGACTTGCCGCTCGCCGCAGGCGGCTCGACGATCGCCGACGGCATCGCCGTCAAAACACCCGGCACCCTGACCCTGCCGCTCATCGAGCGATTCGTCGAAGACGTCGTGCTGGTCGACGAAGCGGACCTCGAGGCGGCGATCCTGCAGTTGCTGGAGATCGAGAAGACGGTCACCGAAGGCGCGGGTGCCGCCGGTCTCGCTGCGGTCGCCAAGGTCCAAGAGCGATTCCGCGGGTTGGTCGTGGGCCTCGTCCTCTGCGGCGGCAACATCGACCCGCGGCTGCTCTCGGCCGTGATCCTGCGGGGTCTGGTCACCAGCTCGCGCCTGGTTCGCCTCGTCGTCGCCGTCCCCGATCTGCCCGGCAATCTCGCCCGCACCGCCACGTTGGTCGCCGACCTCGGCGCCAACATCGTCGACGTCACTCATCAGCGCGAGTTCACCAGCCTGTCCGTCAAAGCCACGGAGCTGGCGCTGACCGTCGAAACCAAAGACGCGCAGCACGCCACGCGGCTCTTGCAAGGGCTGGAAGCGCACGGCCTGACGGTCAAACGCCTCGCGCCCGGCGGCGGCTGAGGTCGTGGCGCGGCCGCGCGCGACGGCTGCCCTGCGTGTTGGCCATCGGCGCCTCGATCTGGTGGCCGTCGGCCCGGATCACGACGTGCTGACGACCCGCACGGCGCCGAACCCGCCCTGCCCCGACGGCCCCTATCCGCGGATGGACGTCGACCACGTCTGGCGCTGGCTACTGGCGGCGCTAGCCGACTTCGGCGAGACCTTCGCGATCGATGCCATCGTCCCGACCGCTCACGGCCGGACTGCAGCGCTGGTCGACGGCCGGGACTTGCTCCTACCGCTGATGGACCCGGTGGCGACCCCGCCGCCGGACGTGGTCGAGGCCTACCTCGACTTGGCCCCGGACCCGACCAGGGTTGGCGCACAGCTCGGTCCGGCCTGTTCGACACTCGGCCTGCAACTGTTCTGGCAGGTCTCCCGCTTCGCCCCGCTGCTCGACCGCGCACGTTACGTGCTGCCCCACGCGCAGTACTGGGGTTGGCGCCTCACCGGGGGCGGCGCCGCCGCCGACCTTTCGAGCCTCGGCCGCGCCAGCCATCTGGTGGAACCCCGCGGCCGCCGGGTCTCGGCCCTCGTCCGCGACCTCGAGCTTCAGACACGCCTGCCGCCGCTCCGCCAGCCTCAGGAACCGCTCGGCCGGCTCGCCGGCCCGGTCGCCGAGTTCACCGGGCTTTCGGCGGCGACGCCAGTGCTGGTCGGCGCCGACGACCAGGCGGCAGCCCATGGCCGCTTTCTCGCCGCCGGGCTGGAAACGGCCACGATCATCGTCGACGACGACGGGCCGCAGTTGCTGGACGTCGTGGCGCCGTCGCGCGAGCCGCCGATCGACGCGGCGACGCAGTTGATCTCCGGCCTGGATGGCCGCCCGCTCGCCCGCCGAACGCTGGTGGACGCGAGCGCGAGCGTGGCGCGAGCCATCGATTGCGCCCTGACGCAAACAGGCGCCCGCGGGGCGGTGGTGGTCGAGGCCGGACCGGCAGCCGACGAGTCGATCTGGCCCCAACTCGCGACCCACCGCGCCGCCCACGGCCAGGCGGTGTTCACGACGCCGGCGGAAACGGGCTTCGCCATCGGTGCGTCGATCCTTGCCGGATGGCGCGGCCGGCGGCGGCCGCCGCGGCTCGACCTCACCCGCGTCGTGCCGCCGAACGCGACCGACGATTGAAGCAACCGCGGCACGTCGCCATAGTCCGGCCCATGACGGCCAGCGCCCCGGACCTGCGTTTCGACCAACGGCACCTGCTCGGGATCGCCGGTCTGAAGCCTTGGGAGATCGCCGACCTGCTCGACGTCGCCGACGGCTACGTCGACGTGAACCGGCAGCCTGACAAGAAGCGCGACACCTTGCGCGGGCTGACCCAAATCAACCTGTTCTTCGAACCCTCGACCCGCACTCAGACCAGCTTCGAGCTCGCCGGCAAGCGCTTGAGCGCCGACGTCGTCAACATGGCGATGCGCTCGTCGGCCATGAAGAAGGGCGAGACGCTGATCGACACGGCGATGACCTTGAACGCGATGCATCCGGACGTCCTGGTGGTGCGCCACCAGGATTCGGGTGCCGTTGCGCTCTTGGCACGACACGTCAACTGCGCGGTGGTCAACGCCGGCGACGGGCAGCACGAACACCCGACCCAGGCGCTGCTCGACGCCCTGACCATCCGCCGCCGCAAGAACCGACTGGCCGGGCTCACCGTGGCGATCTGCGGCGACGTGCTCCATTCGCGCGTCGCCCGATCCAACCTGCTGCTCCTCACCGCCATGGGCGCCCGCGTCCGGGTGGTTGCCCCACCGACCTTGTTGCCAGCCGCCGTCGAGCTCTACGGCTGCGACGTGTTCCACGACATGGCCGCCGGCCTCGACGGTTGCGACATCGTGATGATGCTGCGGCTGCAGTTGGAGCGGATGGAAGGGGCGTTCTTTCCGAGCGTCCGCGAGTACTTTCATCTGTTCGGCCTGACCCGCGACAAGCTCGCTCGCGCCAATGCCGACGCCCTGGTGATGCATCCGGGGCCGATGAACCGTGGCGTCGAGATCGACGGCACGCTCGCCGACGACATCGAGCGGAGCGCGGTGCTCGAGCAGGTCGAACTGGGCGTGGCCGTGCGGATGGCAGTTTTGGACCTGCTCACCCGCGAGCGCGCAGCCGCACGCAACGGCAGCGCGTCGTGAGCCGCTACGTCACCGTCGTCCAGAACGCCCGCCTGCTCGACCCGGCGAGTGGGCTGGACGCGCCCGGCGGCGTCCGGATCGAGGACGGCGTCGTGGTGGCGATCGGACCGCGGGTGACGACGACGCCGCCCTCACCCCACGAGCTGGTCGTCGACGCCGGCGGCCAGGCGTTGATCCCGGGGCTGGTCGACATGCGGGTTCGCTTCGGCGAGCCGGGCGAGGAGCAGAAGGAAACCTACGAGAGCGGCTCGGCCGCAGCGCTCGCCGGCGGCGTCACCTCCGTCGGCCTCTTGCCCGACACCGACCCGGTGATCGACGACCCGGCGATGGTCGAGTACGTGGCCCGCCGGGCGCGTCGCGCCCGCGGCGCAGGGGGATGGCGCAGCCCGACCCGATGATCAGGCCGATCCCCAGCATCGCCCAGGTGTCGACGGTTTCGCCCCGCAGGACCCAGGCCCACACCGCCACAAAGACCAGCAGCGAATATTCAAAGACCGACACAAAC
>JBCBTD010000048.1:0-30823 GCA_039818825.1 Pseudomonadota bacterium | reverse complement strand
CCGGCGCGGCGACAGCCGAGCGCGAAAGAGGCTTTCGCTGGCGTAGATGTTGCCGACCCCGACGACGACCCGCTGGTCCATGATCGCCTGCTTCAAGACCGCCGAGCGCCCGGCCAGCGCGGCGCGCAAGGTTGAGCCGTCGAAGGCATTGCCGAGCGGTTCCATGCCGAGATGCCGAAACCATCGGTGTTCCCCGAGGTCCGCCGTCGCGGTCAGATCGAGCATCCCGAAGCGCCGTGGATCGTGGAAGCGGAGCGTCGTTCCGTCGGCAAAAACGAAGGTGACGTGCTCGTGACGCCCCAAATCCTCGCCGTCGAACACCAACCGGCCGGACATGCCGAGGTGGATGACCAGCGTGGAGGCGTCGTCGAGGTCGACGAGGATGTACTTCGCTCGACGGCGAAAGCCGATCGCGCGGCGCCCGCGCAGGCGCCCGGCGAGCCGGTCCGGCATCGGAAACCGGAGATCGGAGCGGCGCTGGGTGACGTCGGCGAACGCCGCGCCCTGGAGCCGGTGCTCCAGCGCGCGCATGGTGGTTTCGACTTCGGGCAGTTCGGGCATCGTCACTTCGCCGAGGCACGGCGGCTTGAAGGGCCAAGGCTCGCGTCTATAACCTCGCAGCAGCGCCACGACCACGTTTCCCCCTGTCGTCGCCGCCTGCACCGAAAGGCACCGCCGCCTGATGGCCGACTCTGCCGACCGCCTTGCCCGCTCCTTCGGCTTCGAAGACGTCGATCCCGCCCAGAAGGCGAGCATGGTCCGCAACGTTTTCGACAGCGTCGCTGCGCGCTACGACCTGATGAACGACCTGATGAGTGTGGGCGTCCATCGGCTCTGGAAGGATGCGTTGGTCGACTGGCTGGCGCCGGCGCCGGGTTTGCGCCATCTCGACCTTGCAGGCGGCACCGGCGACGTCGCGTTTCGGATCCACGAGCGTACCGGCGGCGAGGTGTCGCTGGCCGTGGTCGACATCAACGAGCAGATGCTTCGGGTCGGCCGCGATCGGGCGTTCGACCGCAACGCCTTCTCCGGGATCGTTTGGGCGGCGGGCGATGCCATGGCGCTGCCGCTGCCGGCGCGCAGCCACGACAGCGTCACCATCGCCTTCGGCATCCGCAACGTCACCCACATCGACCGCGCCTTGGCCGAAGCGTTCCGTGTGTTGCGGCCCGGCGGGCGGTTCATGTGCCTGGAGTTCTCGAAGGTCGCCCTGCCAGCGCTCGCCCGCGTCTACGACACTTATTCGTTCTCGGTATTGCCGACGCTCGGCCGGTTCGTCGCTGGTGACGCCGACAGCTACCGCTATCTCGCCGAGAGCATCCGTCGCTTCCCCGACCAGGAGGCGTTCGCTGGCCTGATGTGGGAGGCAGGCTTCGAGCGGGTCAAGTTCCGCAACCTCTCCAGCGGCATCGCCTGTATCCACTCCGGCTGGCGGCTCTGAGCGGCGGTGCTCGCCGCCCCCCGTCACTTTTGGCGCGCGATCACGGTCGTGCGATGCCTCGGTCGGCACGGCGCCATCCTGTTCATCGACGATTTGCCCCTCGGCTCGTGGCAGCGCCGGGTGCTGCACATGCTCAACAACAAGGACGCCAAGGGCCGGCCCGGCGAGCGTCTGGCCCGGGCGCTGATCGAGCTCGGCCCCATCTACGTCAAGCTGGGTCAGGGACTGGCCACGCGACCGGACCTGATGGGTGCGGACGTCGCCGAGGACCTCGCCAGCCTTCAGGACGACCTGCCGCCCTTCCCGGGTGACGAGGCCGTCCGCGTCATCGAGGCAGATCTCGGAGCGCCGCTTTGGACCCGGTTCCAGGCCTTCGAGTGGACCCCGGTCGCCGCGGCGTCGGTCGCCCAGGTCCACCGGGCACGGACACCAGCCGGCCGAGCTGTAGCAGTGAAGGTGTTGCGCCCCGGCATCGACTGGCAGATCGAGCGCGATCTGAGCTTCTTTCAGTTCGGCGCGTGGCTGGCGGGCCGGCTGGTGCCTGCTGCCGAGCGCTTTCAGCCCGAGGCGGTGGTCAGCACCTTCGCGGCCACGACCAGGCGCGAGCTGGATCTCCGGATGGAAGCCGCCGCCTGCGACGAGTTCGGCGAGAACAACGGCGATGCTGCAGGTTTTCGCGTGCCGGCCGTCGACTGGGAGCGCACCGGCCGGCGCGTGTTCACGCTCGACTGGGTCGAGGGGATCGCCTCCGACGAGCGCGACGCCCTGATCGCTGCGGGCATCGACCCGGCGCGTGTGCTGGAGCACGCTTCGACCGTCTTCTTCGAGCAAGTCTTCGTCCACGGCTTTTTCCACGGCGACATGCATCCGGGGAACACGTTCATCGAGCCCGATGGGACGATCGTCGCCGTCGATTTCGGCATCATGGGCCGCCTGGACATGGCGACCCGGCTGTTCCTCGGCGAGTTGCTGGTGGCCTTCTTGGCGCGTGACTACCCAAAGGTGGCGGCGCTGCAGGTGCGAATAGGTCTCGTGCCCGAGACCGTCGACCAAGGCGCACTCGCCCAGGCCTGCCGTGCCATCTCCGAGCCGATCATGGGGCTGCCCCTCAACGAGATCTCGCTCGGGCGGTTGCTGGGTCAGCTGTTCGAGGTCGCCGGCTCATTCGAGATGCGGGTCAGGCCCGAACTGCTGCTGCTGCAGAAGACGATGATGGTCGCCGAGGGTGTCGGCCGCGGGCTGAATCCGTCTGTCAACATGTGGCAGCTCGCGCAGCCGCTGGTCGAGCGCTGGATCGCCACCCATCTGGGGCCGGCCGCCGCTGCGCGGCGTATCGCCGAGTCGAGCTGGGAGATGGCGGAGCGATTGCCCCGGGTCATTCGTTCGGCCGAAGTCGTGCTGCACGACGCCGAGGTCCGGGTGCGGGACGAAGCCAACCGGTGGCGTTGGCTGCGCCCGGTCTTGTGGATCGGGCTCGGGATACTGGCGGGCGCCATTCTTCTCTGAGCAACGGGGTTTGCGCTGGCGGAGACAACGCCGCAGTGATATTCCGTCGATCAACACCGGGCTTGTGGACAATAGGCGATGGCCAACGGCGATCCCGCGGGGCGGCGCGTGTTGCTCGTCATCGGCGGGGGTATTGCGGCTTACAAGTGTCTGGAGCTGATCCGTCGGCTGCGGGACCACGGAGTCGGCGTGCGCGCCATCTTGACCCGCGCCGCCACCCAGTTCGTCACGCCGCTGTCCGTCGCCAGCCTCGCCGGCGACAGGGTCTACCAGGACCTCTTCTCGCTGACCGACGAAGCCGAAATGGGACACATCCGGCTGTCGCGGGAGGCCGATCTGGTGGTCGTCGCACCCGCCACGGCCGATCTCATGGCGAAAATGGCCGGTGGCCATGCCGACGACCTGGCATCGACGGCCCTGCTGGCGACCGACAAGCCGGTGTTGGTCGCTCCAGCGATGAATCCGATGATGTGGGGCCATGCCGCGACCCGCCGAAACGTACAGCGGCTTCAGGCGGACGGCGTCGGTTTCGTCGGGCCCGAAGGCGGCGACATGGCCTGCGGCGAGGAAGGCGTCGGCCGCATGGCGGAGCCGCACGACATTCTGGAGGCGATCCTGGCGCGGTTCGACGGCGGGGCCGATGAGCGGCCGCTCGACGGACGTCATGCCGTGGTCACGAGCGGTCCGACACACGAGCCGATCGACCCGGTTCGGTTCATCGCCAATCGTTCGTCCGGTCGGCAAGGCCATGCCATCGCCGCAGCGCTCCACGCCCTGGGCGCGAGGGTCACGCTGGTTCATGGCCCGGTGGGCGTGGCTGCACCCGCCGGTGTCGATGTCCGGCCGGTCGAGACTGCCGCAGAAATGGCGGCGGCCGTCACGGCTTCGTTGCCGGCCGACATCGCCGTCTGCGCAGCTGCCGTCGCCGACTGGCGCCCCGCCGCCGTCGCCGCCGCAAAGCTGAAGAAGAGCGCCGACGCGGGCCCGCCGCTGATCGCCTTGACGCCGAACCCGGACATCCTGAAGGCGTTGGCCGAACCTGGCCCGCACCGGCCGGCTTTGGTCGTGGGTTTCGCTGCCGAGACGGACGACGTCGAACGGCACGCCCGCAACAAGCTCGAACGGAAGGGCTGTGACTGGTTGCTGGCGAACGACGTCTCGCCGCCGACCGGTACCTTCGGTGGCAGCCGGAATCGCATCGTGCTCTTCACCCGCGACGGCGAGGTCGAACGTTGGCCGGAGCTGGACAAGGCCGACGTCGGCGTCCGCCTCGCACGCCGCATTGCCGAGCATGTCGACGTGTTGGAGGGACGCGGTTGAGTGAGCGTGTCGTGATCGGTGTCGACCGCTTGGCCCATGCCCTGGACCTGCCGCTCCCAACGCCCGCGACGGTCGACGCGGCCGGAGCCGATCTGGTTGCGGCCGTGATTGAGACGGTGGTGCTGGAGCCGGGCGCGCGCCGGCCGGTGCCGACCGGATTGATCCTGGCGATCCCGAGCGGCTTCGAGGGCCAGGTTCGGCCCCGTTCGGGTCTGGCGCTGCACCACGGGATCACCGTCGTGAACGCGCCAGGAACGATCGACGCCGACTACCGGGGCGAGTTGTCGGTGCTGCTGGTCAATCTCGGCGACGCGCCCGTCGCCATCGAACGGGGGATGCGGATCGCGCAGCTGGTGATCGCGCCGGTGGTCCGGGCGGCCTTCGAGCCGGTCACGCTCGACGTCGGCGCGACCGCGCGCGGGCAGGGCGGTTTCGGTTCGACCGGGCTTGGCCCACTCGGCGCACCGGCCGCCAACAAGACCGAAATCGGGAGGTAGGGGATCATGATCAAGCCGTCGAAGAAGCTGGCGCTGGCATTGGAGGCCGTCTGCGACATTGCTTACAACGGCGCGTCCGAGCCAGTTCAGAGCCAGGACATCGCGCGACGCTTGCAGTTGCCGCGACGCTATCTGGAGCAGGTGATGCAGCAGATGGTGCGTGCCGGCATCCTTCGGGGCGTGCGGGGTCCGCGGGGGGGCTACCGATTGGCGCGGGAGCGGCGGCGCATCTCCGTCGCGGACGTCGTGTCGGTGGTTCAGGCGATGGACGCGGCGACGGCCGAGGACGACGACCGGACCGCATCGGCCATCGGCCAGGCCGTCACGCAGCCTTTCTGGAACGAAGTCGAGCGTGACGTCTTGGCCCGGCTGAGCGCGTCGACTATCGAGGACCTCTGTCGCGAGGCGGAGAGCCGCGGAGTGAGCAGCGAAGCCGCCAAAGGGGTCGACTTCGCCATTTGAGCGCGCACATTCATGATCGAGGCCGCAACCGCGCGGCCTCCTGACCGAGGCATTGGCGATGAGGGACCATGTTCCGGCGGCAATCGGTCCGCCGCGTCCGGCGTTGGGTCGCGTTTTCGACGACATCACGCACACCATCGGGGCGACGCCGTTGGTCCGCCTCAACCGGTTGCCCGAGACGGCCGGCTGCGGCGCGGACATCCTGATGAAGTTGGAGTTCTTCAATCCGCTCGGTTCGGTCAAGGACCGGATCGCCTTGGCGATGGTCGAGAGCGCGGAGGCCGAAGGACGGATCAGCCCCGGTGGCACCCTCATCGAGCCAACCTCCGGCAATACGGGGATCGCTTTGGCGTTCGTTTGTGCCGCCCGCGGCTACCGGCTGATCTTGACGATGCCGTCCAGCATGTCGGCGGAACGGCGCAAGATGCTGAAACTGCTGGGCGCCGACTTGGAGCTGACGCCAGCTGACGCCGGCATGCCCGGTGCCATCGCCCGCGCTGAAGAACTGCAGCGCACGATTCCAGGCTCGTTGATCCTCCAACAATTCGCCAATCCGGCCAATCCGGCGATCCACGAACGCGCCACGGCCGAGGAGGTTTGGCGCGATACCGGCGGGCATCTGGATGCACTCGTGGTCGGCGTCGGCACCGGCGGCACCCTCACCGGCGTCGGGCGGGCACTGAAGGCCAGACGGCCGGACTTGTACATCATTGCGGTCGAGCCGGAGGACAGCCCGGTGCTCTCGGGCGGACGCCCGGGCGGCCACAAGATCCAGGGGATCGGCGCCGGCTTCGTCCCTGACGTACTGGACGGCTCGTCGATCGACGAAGTGCTCTGCATCGGTAACGAGACGGCCTTCCAGACCGCGCGCGACTGTGCCCGCATGGAAGGCATTCCGATCGGGATCTCGTCGGGAGCGACACTCGCCGCCGCCATCGAGTTCGGCCAACGGCCCGCCAATGCCGGCCGCCGTGTGGTCGCGTTCGCTGCGTCGTGCGCCGAGCGCTACCTGTCGACCGAGCTGTTCCAGGAAGGTTGATGCCTCAGCCTCGCGACGGCGTGAGCGTGCCGCGCGGCGCGCCGGTATGGTCGAACAGCCGGTAGTCGGCGCCGTCGGCGACCACGAGGCGGCAGGACCGCAGGTCGCGCATGTTCAAACAGAACGACCCGTCACCACGAACCTGCAGGCGTGAGTCCAGACCACCACCGGCGGCGCGGACGAATGCCGGCTCGCCCAGGGTCGCGAGCAGTGCACTGACCTCGTCGGCATTCAACAGACGACCGCCGGCAAGCAGGACGTCGGCCTGCGGCGCATCGAACGGCCGTTGGCTCGCGGTCGAGATGTCGGGCCGCGGCTCTCCGGGTTCGAGTGAAGCGCACGCGCTGATGGCCGTGGCGAGAACCGCGATGAGAACGACGGATCGAACACCCATGACCGTGGTCAAAACTCCGAGTGGACGAGGCCAACGGGAATCAGAGAAGACCGCTTTCACGAAAACTGGTCTGCCGACCTTTGCCGACGATGACGTGATCATAAACGGTGACGTCGATTGCCGCGAGAGCTTCCGCAACCATACGTGTCATGGTGACGTCGGCGTCCGACGGGGTCGGGTCTCCGGTCGGGTGGTTGTGGACCAGGATGACCGCGGTGGCGTTCAGTTCCATTGCCCGCTTCGCAACCTCGCGACGATAGAGAGGCGTGTGGTCGACCGTGCCCTCTGCCATGCGGACGTCGCGGATCAGGCGATTGGCTGCATCGAGAAAGAGGACGTGGGCGGCTTCGATCTCGGATTGGGCGAGGGCTGCGTCCAGGTAGAGACTGAGCTCCTCCGGCGTGTCGATGAGCGGCCGCTCCTTGAAGCTCGACGCGCGTGCCCGAGCACTGGTCTCGCGCACGATTCGGAACAGCACGCTGGCGAACTCCCGATCGCGCTCGCCGCCCTCAGCGAAGCCGTCGACCCGTGCCAGCTGCTTGGGTTCGGCGGCGAGCACGGCGTGGAGGCTGCCGAAGCTGCGCAACAGCTCGCGCGCGAGGCCGGCGCTATCCGCGCGCTTGGTCGCGTAGGTGAGCAACAACTCCAGCAGCTCGTCGTCCTGAAGGGCATCGGCGCCCACCGTCATCAGGCGCTTGCGCAGGCGTTCGCGATGCCCGTCCACCGGTTTCGGCCGGTACGGTGCGCTGGGCGCCTCGGCAAGGCCAGCGGCCGCTGGCGTCTCGAGGATCGCGACCAGCGCCAAAAGGTTGGCCGGGTCGTCGAAACTCCAGAGCTTCCGCTCGGCGTCCCACTGACCGCCGGCCTGGCGCAACGCGGCGTGGTGGCGGTAGGTGCGGCCGGAGATCGTGACGCCAACATCGTGCTCGCGCACGAAGAGACCGCGTTTGGCGAGTTCGTCCTCAGGTTGAGCGGATCGACGTCGGCCAGCCAGTGCCCCGAGAATGTCGGACAGCGCCATGACGTGTCACCAGACCGGATGATGGTGGCCGCTGGGGGACAACGTGAACACCTCGCAGCCGTCGTCCGTCACGCCGATCGTGTGCTCGAACTGGGCCGAAAGCTGCTTGTCCCGGGTGACGACCGTCCAGCCGTCGCCGAGGAGTTTGGTCTCGAAGGTGCCGAGGTTGATCATCGGCTCGATGGTAAAGATCATTCCGCGCTGCAGTTCCAGGCCTTCGCCTGGTCGGCCGTAGTGGAGTACGGACGGAGCGTCGTGGAACACCCGGCCGATGCCGTGGCCGCAATAGTCGCGGACGACCGAGCATCGATTGCCTTCGGCGTAACTCTGGATGGCATGACCGAGATCGCCGAGCGTGGCACCGGGCCTGACGGCCTCGATCCCGTTCCACAGCCCCTCGAAGGTGATCCGGCACAACCGCCGCGCCTTCAACGCTGGATTGCCGGCGAAGTACATCCGCGAGCTGTCGCCGTACCAGCCGTCGAGAATGACGGTGACGTCGATGTTGAGGATGTCGCCGTCCTTCAACCGCCGGTCACCGGGGATGCCATGGCAAACGACGTGATTGAGAGAGATGCAGGTCGCCTTGGGGTAGCCGCGATAGCCGAGCGGCGCGGGCTTGGCGCCCCGTTCCTCGATCATCCGCTGGCAGCGGGTGTCGAGATCGCCGGTAAGAGCACCAGGCTGGACGTGAGCCTCGATCATGTCGAGCACTTCGGCCGCCAGACGGCCGGCACGTCGCATTCCTTCGAAGGCCGCTGGGCCGTGGAGAGGAACCGTCGGAACGTCGTTGCGGCGTGGGCTTTCGTACATCGGTGTCAGACTTCCAACTCGACCGGCAGCGCATGGGTGATGCGAACGCCGTCGTGGCCAACCTCGCACGCGTAGCAGAACAACTCTACGCCTGCGGCAACCGCCTCGTGGCAAGCGCGGGCATAGGTAGGGTCGATGTCCGGCGCGAGCCCAAAAACACTACAATCAGCGCGTTGTACCACGTAGAGCATCACGGCACGATCACCAACCGCCCGTTGGTCGGCCAACGCTTTCAGGTGCTTGGTACCCCGCGCCGTCACCGCGTCAGGAAACCGGGCCACCGTGCCGACGCGCCAGTGCACGTTCTTGATCTCGACCCAGCAGCGGCCGCGCACCGGATCGCTGAGCAGCAGATCGACCCGCGAACGTTCGGCATAGGCAACCTCACGCCGCCAAGTAGCGTAGCCGGCGAGTTCCGGGATCGCGCCGGCGAGAATGGCTTCGCGGGCAATCTCGTTTGGGTTGGCCGTATTGATCCCCACCAACGTGCCGTCGGCTTCGACCAACTCCAGGGTGAACGGAAGCTTGCGGCCTGGGCCGGCCGGCCGCAGCCAGACGACGGAGCCTGGCGCGTCGAGGCCCGCCATCCGGCCCGGGTTGGGGCAGTGGACGGTCACGACGTCGCCGTTCGGTAACGCCACGTCGGCGAGGAAGCGCTTGTAGCGCCGCAGCAAGCGCGCCTCGCGGAGGGTACCCGCGAACTGCATGGCCTTCTATGAAGGCGTGGTCACCGGCCTGTCCAGGCACGGCCGTTCGACCATTCGGGGGACGCCATGCCGCCTTGGGATCTGCTCGCCGCCTTCGCCGTCGCAACCGCCGTATTCGCCTACGTGCCGGGACCGGCCATGCTCTATGCCGCTGCGCAGACGCTCGTCGGCGGGCGGGGGCGAGGGTTCCGTGCCGCACTTGGGATCCACCTCGGCGGCTACGTTCACGTCATTGCCGCGGCGTTCGGTCTGGCCGCTGCGTTCGCGCTGGTGCCGGTGCTGTTCGTCGTGCTGAAACTCGTCGGCGCCGCCTACCTCGTCTGGCTCGGCATCGGCATGATCGTCGGCAAGGCCCAGCCGCAGTCGACGGGCGACGGGGCGCCACCGGCGGCGCTGACCCAGAGTGCGATCGTCGAGATCCTCAACCCGAAGACGGCGATCTTCTACCTCGCGTTCCTGCCGCAGTTCACCGACCCGGCAGCAGCCTTGCCCCTGGCGGTGCAACTGCTGGTGCTCGGGACCATCGTCAACGTCGTCTTCTCGTCGGCGGACGTGGTGGTCGTTCTGGTGACGGCCGCAGGCCGTCACGCCTGGCAGAGTTGGCGCGGCACGGCGACCATCGCCCGGCGGCTGGGCGGGGCGTTGCTGATCGGTCTCGGCGTGCGGCTGGCGCTGGAGCGGAGCTGAGCATGAACGCGCCACCACCCACCGCGGCCGTCATCGTCATCGGCAACGAAATCCTGTCGGGGCGAACCAAGGACGCCAATCTGCCGTATCTGGCGCAGAAACTCGCGGCGGTGGGAGTCCGGGTGGGTGAGGCGCGGGTCGTGCCCGACGTCGAGGCGATGATCGTCGAAGCGGTGAACGAGTGCCGCGCCCGCCACGCCTTCGTCTTCACCACCGGCGGCATCGGCCCGACTCACGACGACATCACTGCCCGTTCGATCGCGGTGGCGTTCGGTCGACCCTTCCGCCGCAACCGGGCTGCCGAACGGCGGCTGCTCGGCTACTACGATCCCGACCAGGTCAACGAAGCGCGGCTGTCGATGGCGGACATGCCCGAGGGCGCCGATCTCATCGACAATCCCGTCAGCGTTGCGCCGGGTTTCCGCGTGGAGAACGTCCACGTCCTGCCTGGGGTGCCGACGATTCTCCAGGCCATGGTCGACTTGTTGGTGCCGACACTGGCTGGCGGCACGCCGATCGCCAGCCGGGCGTTGACCGGCTACGCGCCCGAAGGCGAACTGGCGGCGATGTTGGCCGAGGTCCAGGCGCGTTGGCCCGCGGTCGATATCGGCAGCTACCCGTTCTTTCGTCAGGGCCGGTTTGGCACGACCCTCGTCGCCCGCGGCCATGATCGCGCCGAGGTAGAGTGCGTCCACGCCGAGCTGCGCGATGCCCTCCAGGAACTCGGCATCGAAGCCGCCGAGTTCGATGCCGCCGGGCAGGACTTCGGCTAGCAAGCGAACGCCTTCCTACCGGCCGGCAA
Organism: Pseudomonadota bacterium; assembly: GCA_039818825.1. Taxonomy (GTDB): domain Bacteria; phylum Pseudomonadota; class Alphaproteobacteria; order Geminicoccales; family Geminicoccaceae; genus JBCBTD01. The sequence goes on along the minus strand of JBCBTD010000048.1, from coordinate 20,134 downwards.
ACACGGTGGTGCATCGCCAAAACCCGCATGCTACAACCTGTAGTGTAGACCTTCTATCAGCAATCGGCGGGGGCCTTCGCTCTGCCACACCAACCGACCGTCGGCACTGGGCCGACGGTCGAATCATCTACGCAGTCGCTCCTGCTCGACGAGCTCGCTCGTCGCCAGCCGCTGCTGATTGCGATCAACGCGGCGCTGGCATCCGTTGTCGCCGGGATTCTGGCTTGGGTCGGCGCCGGGGCCGACGCTGCGGTGTGGTTCGGGGCCTTGATGCTGGTCCAGGTGTGGCGCTTGGCTGTAGCGCAGTCGCTAGCGCGGGGTCCTGCCAACGGCGATACGCAGCGCCGGCCGGAGCTCCAGCTGACGATCGTCTCGGCGGCGAGCGGCTTCGTCTGGGGCTTATTGCCGTCCGTCGAGCCGCCCTTGGCGGTCGGCCCCGCGCAGCTGGTCGTGCCGGCCGCTTTGCTGGGCGTGGCGGCGGGCTCGACGGTGGCGCTCGCCTCCCACCTGCCGGCGTTGTACGCTTTCCTGGGCGGGGTCGCGGTGCCTTTCGCCTTTCAGAGCTTCGTCCGGGGCGATCTGCTGGGCCCCGTCCTTGCCGTGTTTGCATTCATCTATGCCTGCTGCCTGGTGGCGCTCGGTCGGCAGATGAACCGCATTCAGCGCCGGACGGTCGATCTACTGACCGGCAATCAACGTCTCGTGACGGCGCTGCAGCGCGCCCGCTCGGATCTGGAACGTCGAGTAGCGGACCGGACCCAAGCCCTCGAGGAGCGCAACCAGATACTTGCCGAGGAAGTTCGGCGGCGGCAGACGCGCGAACGCGAGTTGGCCGAGCTCGTCAACCGTGACGCCCTGACCGGCCTGCCGAACCGCACGGCATTCATCGACCGGCTGCAGGTGGCGATCAGCCGCGCTGCGCGCGCCAAGACCCGCGTCGCGGTGGTCATGATCGACGTCGACCATTTCAAGCGGGTCAACGACACACACGGGCATCCGGCCGGCGACGCCGTGCTGCGCGAACTCGCCCGGCGGCTGACGTCGGTCACCCGCGCCAGCGATACGGTAGCGCGCTATGCCGGCGACGAGTTCATCGGCGTGTTTCCCGACCTCGAAGAGGTCACCGACGCGGCAGCGGTGGTGACCAAGCTGGTCGATCGCTGTCTGGGCCCGGTCGAGTTGGAAACGGCCGCCGTCGACGTGCGCATCAGCGTCGGCTACGCGATCTGGCCCGACGATGGCGGCTCCATCGACGAGCTCGTCGCCGCCGCCGACGTCGCGCTCTACCACGCCAAGGTGCGGGGCCGGGGCCGCGCCGAGCGGGTGGCGCCCGACCTCGTCGCCGCCTTCGCCGGTCGCTTGACACCGAACGACGCCGTTCGCGGCCAGCTCGACCGCGGGACGCTGGCGGTTCGCTTCCAGCCGCGCCGCGATCTGCTCAGCGGACGGATCGCCGGCCTGCAGACCATCCTGGTCGGCGACGGCGTCGCCAAGGGCGGTCTGGTCGCCGAAACCATCGCCCACGGCGGCGATGTCCGCTTGCTGCAGCGCCTCGACGACCTGGTGCTCGCCGGAGCCTGTCGGCTCGCAGCCCGTGCGCCGGCCGGCACCACGGTCGCCCTACCCTTGTCGTCGGCGAGTGTGGTCGAGGGCGGCATCGCGGCCGACGCCGCCGAGCGCTTGAACACGGGACGGTTTCCGACCGACCGGCTGCTGGTGGAACTGCCCGAGCACATGCACGTGGCTGCCAGTAGTGACATGTGGGTCGGTGGCAGATTGGCCGGCATGGCACTCGGGCTCTATGGTGTTGGTGGCGGGCTGATGTCGTTCCGCGAGCTCCAGGCCCTGCCGCTCGCCTCCATGCGTTTCCACCGCGACGTGGTCCGGCCGTTCGGCGATGGCAATCGCGGCAGCGCCGCGCTGACGGCGCTGGCCGCCTGGGCACGCCAGGCAGGCGTGACCGGCGTTGCCGACGGCATCGACGACGATTGCGCCTGGGACGCGGCCACGGCCGCCGGCTGCGACCAGGTCCAGGGCGCTGCCCTTGGTCCGGCCTTCGACGAAGACCAGGCGCTTTCGCTACTGACCGAGGCCGCGGCTTCCTAAGGCCCGGCGATCGCCGCTAACATCCGAGCGGCGCCCGCTTGGCGGAACCGGTAGACGCATCGGACTTAAAATCCGAAGGCCCATGGCCGTGGGGGTTCGAGTCCCCCAGCGGGCACCAATTGATTTCAATGCATTGGCGGCGTTGGGGTCGTTCACATGTTGTTCCACGGGTCGTCACTCGACGGCTTCGTGTCCGGGGCATGAACCACCCGGCAGAGCTGATCACTTGTCCGCGAGTCGTCAGCGCCACCCCAACGCAGCGCCCATGGTCTCTACGAGTTGCGTGTGCTCGGCGCGCGCCGCGTCGAGGGCTTGCAACAGGCGCGGGTCGTCCAGCGTCGCGGCGTAGTCCTCGCCGTTCGGCGACGCCGTCCAGTCATTGCCGACGAAGCGCGCCTCGGCCACGCCTGCGGCGGCGACACTGAGGGCCGCATCGGGAAAGGTACCGGCGGCGAAGCCCAGGCGCGCGGCGAAAGTCGGGTCCTCGAGGCCGCTATAGGGTGCTCCGTCACCGTCCCGGACGTTGAGAAAGATCATCGCGTCACCGAACGCCGTGTAGCCGCCGCCCAGACCGTCGTCGACTGCCGCGGCGTGGGCGAAGAACGCCTGCGCGGCTTCCGGCGTCAGGGTGCTCTCCGGAAACGTCACGGTGACGTAGGCGGTGTCGCCGGTGTCGTCGTCGAGTTCGGAAACCAGCACACTCCATTGCCGAAACACGTAGCCGAGGGCGGCGGCCAGCCGCGTCGCTTCCGCATCCGTCATCACGGCGCGGGCCTGGAGCGAAGCGTTGGTTTCCAGCAGATAGCCGCCCGGCGTCATCTCGGTTTCGACCAGGGCGGGGTCGAAACCGGCCGCGGCGATCGCCTTCGGAGCGATCTCCTCCAGCGCCGCAGCGGTGAACTCTGCCCGCTGGGCATAGTCGGCGTTGCCGAGGTCCAACGCCAGTTGCGCCGAGGGAATGGCCTCGTACGACAACAGCTGCGCCCGTTCTTGCGCCGCGCTAGCGCTGGCAAGCCCAACTGAGACGACCACGGCGATGGCCGCGGCGAGACACGGGAATCGCATTGCCGAAGCTCCTGGTGACCGGCGCACGGCGAGACGCCTCCGCACGACGGTAGCTAGCGCGTCCTACAGCTGTCCAGCTCGTGCCTGTACCGATGGGGGAGCGCCACACCGCACGAAGGCGCGCCGTCCACCAGGAGCATGGTGGTCAGTGCGTCTCGCCCGGAGGCACTGCGTCGCGCAGCTCCGCACGCACCGCTTCGACGCGGCGTCAGACCGGTTCAGCCGTGGCCCGGGTGCCGCCGCTCTCGACCGAGACCGCCTTGATGACGGCAACGACCGGGGTGCCGCTCGCAAGACCGAGCCGGCGGAACGATCGCCGCGTGATCCGTGCGAGCAACGTTGCCGAGCCTGCGCGTAGCTGCAGATCAACGTGGGCACCAGCGCCCTCGCGCCAGCCGCTGACCGTTGCTGGCACGAGGTTGTTGGCGCTCGAGTCGGCTGGCTCGGACAGGGCGACGACGACGTCGCGGGCACGCACACGCGCACGGACCGGTGCTCCTGGCGCTTGGTCGAGCAGGGGGACCCACAGCCGTCCGCCGTCGAAGGCGAGCAGGCTCAGCTGGTCGGCTCGATCGTGGCTGTCGATCTCGGCGGTGACGATCGCGCCAGCGTCGTAGGCGCCGGTGTAGGGCAGAAGCTCCAGGTCGGCCAACGCCTCGGCCACCGGTGCCGTCGCCACGACCTCGCCGCGGTCCAGGATGACGAGCGTGTCGGCGAGGCGGGTCAACTCGTCGAGGCTGTGGGTCACGTAGACGATCGGCACCTGGGTGTCGTCGCGGATCCGCGCGAGGAACGGCAGGATCTCCCCCTTGCGGCCTTCGTCGAGGGCCGACAGCGGCTCGTCGAGCAAGAGGATCCGAGGGTTCGCGAGCAGCGCCCGCCCGAGCGCCACGCGCTGCTTCTCGCCGCCCGAAAGCGAGCGCGGGCGGCGGGCCAGGAGCCCGTCCAGGCCGAGCAGCTCGACCATCGCGCGGAACGCCGGCTCAGCGCCGGCACCGCGGTGCCGCCGGGCACCGAAGCGGAGATTGCCCTCGACCGTCAGGTGCGGGAACAGCCGTCCGTCCTGGAAAACGTAGCCGGCGCGCCGCCGCCAGGCGGGAACGGCGATGCGCTCGGCCGCGTCGAAGACGACCTCCTGGTCGATCACGATACGCCCACGCTCAGGGCGGATCAGCCCGGCGATCGCCTGCACCAGGGTCGACTTCCCGGCACCCGACGGCCCGAACAGGGCGGTCACCCCCGGTTCGTCGACCGCGAATCGTGCGTTGAGGTGGAACGGACTGCGACGAATGCCGACGTCGACTGCCAGCGTCATGGCCCGACCAGGGCGCGAACCCTCCGCGCGGCGATCTCCGACAAGGTCAGGCCGAGCAGGGCGAGGCCGATCGACAGTGCCACCAGCCGCGCCGCGGCCGCCTCACCGCCGGGCGTCTGGATGGCGGTATAGATCGCCAGGGGAAGGGTTCGGGTTTCGCCTGGGATGTTGGAGACGAAGGTGATGATCGCACCGAATTCGCCGAGGCTGGCGGCGAACGCGGTGATGGCGCCGGCGACGATGCCGGGCAGGGCCAGCGGCAGCGTGATGGTCAAGAAGCGGTCCACGGGCCCTGCGCCCAGGGTCGCGGCGGCTGCGACGAGCCCAGGATCGACGGCCTCGAGCGCGAGGCGGATGGCACGTACCTGGAAGGGGAAGGTGACGATCGCAGCGGCCAGAGCGGCACCGGTCCAACTGAAGACCAATCGGATGCCGAAGGTCTCGAAGAGCCATGCACCCAACGGCGCGCGGGTGCCGAACGTCAAGAGCAGGAGATAGCCCATGACGACCGGGGGCAAGACCAACGGCAGATGCACGAGCCCGTCGAGGAGTGCCTTGCCGGGGAAGGTTCCGCGTGCCAATGCCACGGCGACGAGAATGGCGAACGGTAGGGCCAGCGACACCGCAACCAGCGAGATCTGCAGGCTCAGGATCAATGCCTGCCATTCGGCGTCGCTCAGCAACACGGCGCTGGTCCCGCCCCGGCAAGCCGCCGATCACCGGTGCGCCCGGCAACGCGGTGGGCTCCGCGCTTCAGGGCGGAGCGGAACGTTCCAAGGGGCGGCGGCCCGAGCTGCAGCGGCATGGTCCCGGCGGAAGGAAACAGCAGGGTTGGTGTCCGCGAAACCGCCGGACGCGTCAATCCGCGTGCCGTGCGCGGGGGTCGCCGCGGCGCTCGGGGGCTGGTCAAGCCTAGGACGTCGTGCCAACCCGACCGGCAAGGCGGACGAAGGAAACTCGCCGAGGGAGAGATCGCGCCATGGCACCGACCTTCGTTTCACATCTGGAATGCTCGCTCACCGGCAAGCGCTACCCGGCCGGGCAGGTGCACGGGCTTTCCGAGGCAGGGCGCCCGTTGCTGGTCCGCTACGACTTGGCGGCCCTGGGCAATGCGGTCGACCGGGCCGAGGTCGAGCGCGCCAACGACCCGGGCTTCTGGCGCTACGCGTCCTTGCTGCCGGTCGTGCGGCCCGAGGATCGCGTTTCGCTCGGCGAGGTCGTCACGCCGCTGATCCCCTTGGACCGCAGCGCCGGGGCGCTCGATGCGGTGCCGGGGCGAGTGTTGGTCAAGGACGAGGGGCGCTTGCCCACCGGCTCGTTCAAGGCGCGCGGACTGGCGCTTGCCGTGTCGATGGCCAAGGGCTTCGGCATCGAGCACATGGCGATCCCGACCAACGGCAATGCCGGTGCCGCCCTCGCCGCCTATGCGCGGCGCGCCGGCATTCGGGCTACGGTGTTCTGTCCGGACGACACGCCGGAGATCAACGTCCGGGAGATCCGGGTGCAAGGTGCCCGGACGGTGTTGGTGAACGGCCTGATCAACGACTGCGGGCGGATCGTCGGTGGTGGGAAAGAGCCCGTAGGCTGGTTCGACGTGTCGACCCTGAAGGAGCCCTATCGAATCGAGGGCAAGAAGACGATGGGGCTGGAGCTGGCAGAGCAGTTCGGCTGGCGACTGCCCGACGTGATTCTTTACCCGACGGGCGGCGGCACCGGGTTGATCGGCATGTGGAAGGCCTTTCAGGAGCTGCGCGAGCTCGGCTGGATCGAGGGACCGTTGCCGCGGATGGTCGCCGTTCAGGCCGAAGGCTGCGCGCCCATCGTCAAAGCCTGGGCCGCGGGCGAGGAGCACGCGCCCCTGTGGGAGAACGCCCACACCGTGGCTGCCGGCATCCGCGTGCCGATCGCCGTCGGCGATTTTCTCATCATCCGTGCGGTGCGCGAGTCAGGCGGCTTCTGCATGGCCGTCGGCGACGACGAGATCATGGCCATGCGCGACCGCATCGCCGCCGACGACGGGCTCTTGCTCTGCCCCGAGGGAGCAGCGACGGCCGTCGCCTACCGGCGCGCTGTCCACGAGGGACTGATCGCGCCGAGTGAGACCGCGGTGCTCTTCAACTGCGCGACCGGGCTGAAGTACCCGCTGCCGGACGTCACCGAGCGTTTGGATCAGACGCAGTCGATCGACTACGCGGCGTTCACCTGATGCCTCGTGCCGCGCCGTCGATCTTCGACGCGGTGCCGCCGATCGGCATGGTCATGTGGAAATGCGTCCCGATGCCGTGGTTGTCGGTAAGGTAAGGTACGCGCGTCTCGACGTCGATCACGAGGCCGAGTCTCTGGTAGAATCGAAGGGCGTCGTTGTCGCCGGCGACGTCGAGGCACAAGGACGAACATCCGAGGGCCGCCGCCTTCGTCTGCGCCGCTTCCATCAGGCGGCGGCCGATACCCTGTTTTCGAGCCGAGCCGGTCACGGCCAAAGCCAGGACGTAGAAGGCGTTCTCGCGCGGATGCGGGAGCACGCGGTCCAGCCACCCTTGAGCCTCTTGGTGATGGGCAGCGAAGGACGGTCCGACGATCCGCGTCTGGCGGTCCCGCGCCAGTTCTGCATTCACGTCGAGCGCGTCGGCGGCAAGGCCGACCATGACGCCGACGACGGCATCGGCCTCCACGGCCAGCACCGTCTGCCCGTGGCAGACGAGGCCTTTGCTTTCGGGCCAGTCTGCGGCAACGATCCGCTGCCACTGCCGTTCGTTCTGGAACAGATAACGCATGATCGGCCCATCGACCGACCACACGAGGTCGGCAACGACGTCGAATCGATGCTCTGGCCGCGCCGGGACGATCGTGATGGTCATGAGCCTCCTCCACAGCCTCGGTTCTGAGAACGAGGTGGACCCGCGCCGTGCGGCCACGCCCAGCGTGGTCTCCATATGCGCTCGAAGCTCACGCGGCGTCGATGTCCGGACGCGCGCCGGCATAGCGTCGCTCCGCCGCGTAGTAGTCGTCGAAACCGACGCGACGACGAAGTTCGGCAAAGTCCATGAGGCGTTCAGGGTGTCGGCCGGCCTTGAACGCGTCCAGCGCGTCGATCATCGCCTGCATCGCTGCCGCCATCAGCGTCAGCGGGTAGGCGGCGAGGCGGTAACCGGCATCCTCCAGCGCCGCCGGCTCCTGGATCGGCGTCGCGCCGCCCTCGACCATGTTGGCCATGTGCGGACCCGGGGCCTCACGGCAGAGCGTGGTCATCTCGTCCAGCGACTTCGGTGCCTCGACGAACAGGATGTCGGCGCCAAGCTCGCGGAACCTGTTGGCGCGCTCGATGGCCTCGCCGAGGCCCACGAGGCCGCGGGCATCGGTCCGGGCGAGGATCAGGATGGGCCGCCCCTCGTTGCGGGCATCGACCGCTGCGCGGATGCGGTCGTACGCTTCCTCGCGGTCGACGATGGCTTTGCCGCGGGTGTGACCGCAGCGCTTCGGCGCGAGCTGGTCCTCGATCATCACCGCGGCGAAGCCGGCCTTGGCAAAGCCCTGGACCGTGCGGCGCACGTTCAGCGCGTTGCCGTAGCCGGTGTCGCCATCGCCAATCACCGGGATCGTCACGGCGTCGGTGATGTTGCGGCCCTGATCGACGACCTCGCCGTAGGAGACGAGGCCCGTATCGGGGACGCCGAGTCGGTGCGCGGCAACCGCGAAGCCCGACATGAAGGTCACCGGGAAACCCGCCTGCTCGATCAGCTTGGCCGACAAGGCGTCGCCGCAGCAGGGCATGACCTGCAATCGGCCCGTCTCCAAGAGTTGGCGAAGTGCGGCGACGGGTTCGGTCATCGTCGTCTCCTCGGTCGACGGTGCGGGGTCTCGTCGGTGCTGCTCAGTTGGGCTGGCGGGTCAAAGGCGCGCTCCACGTCACGCCCGCGCCGACGCCGGTGTAGGTCAGGTACAGCCGGTCGTCGCGAAGGGTACCGAACAGCAGGCCGGTCTGGGCGTTCGGGGCCGGAATTGGTCCGGCTTCCGTCAGGATCATCGTCGTCGGATCGCCGGCGTCGAACGTGCCCGTCCCGTACTCGACCACCCACTCGTCACCGGTTTCCCACCGCCAACGGGTCTCGAACCACAACAGGTTGCCTTCTTGGCGGTAGATCTCGAGCTCGTGGTCGACGGTGATCGCGCCATCCGGAAAGCGCGGGTGGTCGTGCGGGAACGCGATGCGGTAGTCGCCGACCCACGTCCCGAGTACGTCGGGGAACGTCGGGCTGTCCTGGCCCGAGACGGCTCCGGCGGGGATCGCCATCGCCGCGATCAATACGAGGCTTCGGCCACCGGGAAGAGTTCGGGATTTCATGGAGTGCCTCCTCGGACGACCAGCGGAGCTGGTTGCCGAGGTCATCACCGACGGCGTCGGCCCGGTCAACGACGCTGTTCGAGGCTGCGCCGCTACAGATTGAACGGCAAGAACAACGCGATGTCGGGCACGACGTAGATCAGCGCCACCGTCGCCAGCATCATCAACAGGAATGGCCAGACGCCTTTGGCGACTTGGCCGAGTGGTGCGCGCGATACCGCTTGGATGACGTAGAGGTTCAAGCCGACCGGCGGCGTGATCAGCGCACACTCGACCATGATGACGAAGAACACGCCGAACCAGATCGGGTCGATGCCGAGCGGCAGGAGCGACGGCGCCAGCACCGGCACCATGATCAGCATCATCGAGAGCGCTTCGAGCACGAGACCCATCAGAACCAGGACCAGCGCCACGACGACGACGAACATGGCCGGTTCGGTGAACGTCTGGACGATCACGGCCGAGAGATCCTGGGGCAATCGGTAGAGGGTGATCGCCTTGCCGAAGACTTTGGCGCCGGCGACGATCAGGAGGATCGTCGCGGTGGTGACCATCGACTGGCACACCGCAACGACGAAGCCGTCCCACGAGAGGCTGCGCAACACCAGGACGGTGATGACCAGCGCGAACGCGAAGCCCATCGCCGAGGCTTCGGTTGGCGTGAAGGCACCGGCATAGATGCCGGCGACGACGAAGATGGCCAACGCCAACGAGGGCAGGGCGCGGATGCTGGCGCGCCGGCGCTCGGTCCAACTCGCCACGTCGCTGCCCTGGTAGCCGCCGGCCAACCGCGCATACGCCATCGCGTAGACGCAAAAGAAAAAGATCAGCACCAACCCCGGACCGACGCCGGCGAGGAACAGCGCGATCACCGACTGCTCGGTGATGAAGCCGTAGACGATCATCGGAATCGACGGCGGAATGAGGATGCCCAGCGTGCCACCGGCGGCCAGGAGACCTAGCACGAACGGCCGCGGGTAGCCGCGCTGAGCCATCTCGGGAATGGCGACGGTGCCGATGGTGGCAGCGGTGGCCACCGAGCTGCCGGAAATCGCGGCGAAGATCCCGCACGAGAGGATCGTCGCGACGGCGAGGCCGCCCGGCCAGTGGCCCACCCACGCCTGAACCGCGGCGAACAGGTCGCGGCCGACGCCGCCCTGCAGCAGCACGTTGGACATCAGCAAAAAGAGCGGCACCGCCAGCAGGATGAAGTTGTCCGTCGACGACAGCATTCCCTGCGCCACCATCAACGGCGAGAAACCGCCGACCTCCAGGAGGATCCACCCGAGCCCGGCCAGCGCGAAAGCTACCGGCACGCCGAGGAACAACAGCGTGAACAAGCCGGCGAGGATGTAGAGCGTCTCCATTCTCAGCTTTCGCCGTGGTCGGTGGCGGGCAAGGGCGCGCCGCGAGCGAGCTTCGCCAGCTCGATCACGGCCTGAACGCCGAGCATGGCGAAGCCGACCGGTGCCGCCGCCTCGCCCCACCACATCGGCAGATCGAGCATGGTGCCGGCGGTCCGGCCGCGCTCGAAGCTGTCGAACGCAATGCCGCTGCCATGCCAGACGATCACCGCTGACAGCAGCGCGACGAAGCCGAGCGAGAGGGCCTCGGCAACCCGGCGGAACGCCATCGGCAGGCGGTCGACGACGAGGCCGATGCGGATGTGCTGGCGCTTGGCCAGCAACGCGGCTGCAGCCAAAAACGTGCCCCAAACCAGGCAGAACCGCGACAGCTCCTCCGCCCAGATCGTCGGCGCCGTGAACAGGTACCGTGCCGCCACCTCGTAGCCGAGCATCGCCCCGGCAGCGACGTAGAGCCACGCCGCAAGCCATGCGGCGAGGTCGGTGAACCGATCGTAGAGCTGCAGCACGGCGAGCGGCTGGGACGGCGTCGGGCCGTCCCGCCGGGTCTCAGCTACCGCCCGACAATGCCAGCGCCGCGTCGTGAACCTGCTTGCCGAGGTCGCCCGAGCCCGCGAGATAGGCGTCGAACACCGGCTGGGCCGCCGCTTTCCAGGCCTCGATTTGCTCGGGCGTCAGCTCGACGACGGTCATGCCGTTGGCCTCGGCCTCGGATCGTGCGGTCGCCTCGATCTCGGCCATGGCGTTGCGGACGGCGATCTCCGCCTCGCGGGCGGCGGCGCTGATGATCTCGCGATGCCCTTCCGGCAAGCCCTCCCAAAAGGCTTCGTTGATGACGACGATGAACTCGATGTCGGCGTTGTTGGTGACGGTGACCGTATCCATCACCTCCCACAGCTTGCGGCTCTGCACGCCGGAGAAGCCGGTCATGCCGATGTCGACGGTGCCGCGCTGGTAGGCCAGGTACTGCTCGGAGCCGGAGATGAGCGTCGGCGCGCCGCCGGCCGCCTGTACCCAGGTGCCGAGCGTCTTGCCGTAGACGCGCACCTTCTTGCCGGCCATGTCGTCGGGCGTGGCGATCGGCCCATCCTTGGACAACAGCACGTTGCCGCCATAGGCCTGCCACCAAAGCACCCGCGAGCCGGTGCCGAGGATGGCCTCGTCCAGGAGCGTCCGCACCGGGCTGTCCGGCGCTACGGCCGCCTGCACCAGTTCCGGCGTGTTGAAGAGGAACGGCATGTAGAAGATGTCGACCGCCGGGATCTCGCCGACATAGCGGGTGAAAGAGGCGACGCCCATCTCGATGGCACCGGAGCCGACCGCCTGCGGCACCTCGCTGTCTTTGTAGAGCTGGGCGGAATCGTAAATCTCGACGTCGATTTCGCCCGCCGATTCGCGTTCGACGATCTCTTGGAACAGCAACAGATTCTGGCCGAGGTGGCTCTTCAGCGGCAGTTGCAGGGTGATCCGTAGCGTCGTGTCGTCGGCGCGCGCCGCTTGCGTGCCGAGCGCCATGCCGAGTGCGATCAACGCCGCGATCAACGGTCTTTTCATCTTGGCCTCCCTCGTTCCTTGGTCGGATGCGCTTCTTGGCCGGAAGTGTTCGGTAAAGCAAGGCGTTGACGTGGAGAGAGGGCAGCGGGGCGGGAGGCCGGAGGCGCCCCGTCGGCAGACCGTCCACGCCGACCAATCGGTGCAGCTTTCGACTTGCGCGGCGCACCGGATCGGCATTGACCATCCGGAGCCAACGGGAGGTCGAGCCATGGATGAACTCGTCGTGGTCAGGGACGATCCGAGCGGCGTTCGCCACCTCACACTGAACCGGCCCGATCGGCTGAACGCGCTCACGGTGGAACTCGGCGCTGCCTTGCGCGTGGCGCTCGACGGCTGCGCCGACGACGAACGCGTGCGCGCCGTCGTCCTCACCGGCGCCGGGCGTGCGTTCTGTGCTGGCCACGACCTGAGCGATCGGGACCCGCGCCGCACGAGCGATCCGCCGGACCTCGGCGGCCTGCTCGAAGAGGCTTACAATCCCCTGATCCGCCGCGTCCGCGACCTCGATCGGCCGGTGATCGCCGCGGTCAACGGCGTCGCCGCCGGCGCCGGCGCCAATCTGGCGCTCGCCTGCGACATCGTCCTTGCCGGCCGCTCGGCGAGCTTTCTGCAGGCGTTCTCGCGGATCGGCTTGGTGCCGGACTGTGGCGGCACGTGGCTGCTGCCGAGACTGGTCAGGGAAGCGCGGGCCAAGGGCTTGGCCTTGCTCGCCGAGCCGATCGACGCGGCGACCGCGGCGGCCTGGGGGCTGATCTGGCGGGTCGTCGACGACGAAGAGTTGGCCACCCTATCGACGGCGCTTGCCGCACGGCTGGCCGCCGGACCGACCCGCGCCTATGCCCTGACCAAGCGCGCCATCCACGAGGCCGGCGCCACGGATTTGGACGTCCAACTCGACCGTGAGCGCGACTGGCAGCGCGAGGCCGGTCGAACGGCGGACCACGGCGAGGGTGTGGCGGCGTTCTTCGACCGCCGGCCGCCTCGCTTCGAGGGCCGTTGACCCATGCTCACAGTGCTGGGCGCCGGCGGCTGGGGTGCGGTTGACCCTTCGCCGCTCGGCGACTACCCCGAGCGGGCAGCCCACCACGCCGAGTAGCCGCCGATGACGCTCTCCGTACCCGCGCGCCTCGCCCTGTTCGCTCTGGCGTTGACTGTGGCTCCATTTGGCGTACGGGCCGACGTCTTGGACGACGCGCTGGAGCGCGGCACGCTGCGTATCGGCGTCTCTGAGTTCGTTCCGTGGACGATGCAGGACGACGCCGGTGAGTTGGTCGGGTTCGAGATCGACATCGGCCAGCGGATCGCCGAGGACATGGGTGTCGAGGCTTCGTTCACCTTGCTCCCCTGGGAGGATGTGATCGGCGCGCTGATTGAGGGCGACATCGACATGATCGCTGCCGGCATGGCGATCACACCGGGCCGCGCCTTGCAGGTCGAGTTTTCACAACCCTATTTCGAGTCGGGTGTCAGCCTCGCGACCAACACGGCGATGACGGCGGAGTTCGCCAGCCTCGACGCGATGAACACGGCCGAAGTCGTGATCACGACGGTCGCCGATACCCTTGCCTTCGACGTGACCCAGCGGGTCTTCGACGGCGCCGACGTCCAGGTGTTGCCGTCGGCCGATCTGGCGGAGGCGGAGGTGCTGGAGGGCCGCGCGCATGGCTACGTCGCCAGCCTGCCGGAGGTTCGGTTCCTGGCGCTTGCCAACCCCGAGACCATCGACGAACCGCTGGGTGACCCGTTGGTGCGGTCGCGCGCCGGCTTCGCGGTCAAGAAGGGCGAGCAGGCGATGCTGAACTTCCTCAACGCCTGGATCGTCGCGCGCGAAGCCGACCGCTGGCTGCCAACCGCGCACGGCTACTGGTTCGGCTCGCTCGACTGGGTCGAGGCCGAGGCGCCGTGACGGCAGCGTTGCCGCGATCGCTTCAGCTCGGGCCCAACGGCGCTGGGGCGCTGGCGTTGCTGGTCAGCTTGGTCTGGGCGGCGGCGTTCGCTCAGACCGACGATCGGTTGGCCGTACCGTCCGACTACGACTCGGCGTTCAAACGCCAAGTGCTCGGCGAGTCCAACGACGACTGGCGGGCACCAGACGTCGGTTCCACGACATGGCGCCGCCCACCGCCGTCCGGGGTCACCGACCGCGGCGCGAGGCTCGGCTACGACCCGGAGCGTGAGGAGCGGAACCGGCGGAGCGAGGTCGGTCGCTACGGCGACGACGATCCGGCGCCGGTGAGCGTGCTGCGCTTCCAGTTCTGAGCCGGCGTTGCTCAACGGGCTGACGCGCCGACAGGGCTCCATGATGATCTGCTGACCGACGCCGCGGAAGACCCTCGACCGCGGAGGAACGTCACGCTGACGACGCGCTCCCGCTGGTCGCATGCCCGGCGCACGTTGGCATCCGCAGCGTCGCCTTGCTCAGGCTGAACTCGGTTCAGCTGGACGCCCCGATTTGCGCCCAGCCTGACACCGAAGTGCGCCGACCGTACCGATTCGAACGTTATCGTAAAATGAACAAATCAGACAGGTGGGGACACGAACCATGCGAGCCACGATGCTGACGGGGCCTTAGCGGCCCTGGCAGTTGCGTGCTGCGCGACGACCGCAAGCGCCGCGTCGCTCTGCTCGCCATCGCGGCGGGCCCGGCAATGGCTCAGGATCGCGGTAAATGCCAGCCGATGACCTTGATGAGCGACGACGCCGATCGGTCGATGCACCACGTCGGCGTCCACGAGGAGGGCGCACGTCGAGGTGATTAGCGGGTCGGGCACAGCCGCCTCCTCGACGAGGACGGCAACGAAGTCGGTTACCGGCGGTGGGTTGCCGTTGCTTTGGACCCGCCACCAGGCACGGCAGAGCGAAGCAAGATCATGGTGAACATCGTCCTGATCCTTCCCGGCGGTCGCATCCGCATCCAGACGTTCATCGACGCCGGCCGGCCTGTCGATGCGACCGACGCATCCGTCCTGCTCGAGAACGTCCCGGGGACCGGGGTCGTGGTCGGCGGAACTGGCGCTTACGAGTTTGCCCGCGGCTCGTACGCTTCCACACGTGACGGCGCGACGCGGACTTACATTCTCAACGTCAAATGCGACTGATGGGACCGATTGGTCGGTCGGGCGCTCGAGGCAGCTCGTCTACTCGTCACCCGGTGGTCGTTCACGTCGGATCGTTCCGTCTCGGTCGCGCTACGATCGCGTCCCCACCAGTCAGTTGGAAGAGGACCGTCGACGATGAAACCGCGGAGCATGTTGCCGAACTCGATGGCTGCTCTTCTCGTCGCTACTCTCGTGACGACACCCGCAGGCGCGTTCTCGCTGTCTGGTCGATACGAGGGCTTCGTCGCCTGCGACAGCACCACCGCCGGTGATGCCCAGAGCTGGGGCCGCACCATCGAGGTGCTCATCTTTCAAAGCGAGTCTGAACTCAGCGTCGAGTACAGATACACGGACGAGGCAGAACTCGGTCCCGAGTACACGCTCTATGGCGGCGAAACGACAACGTCAGCCGACGGGGCGGTCGTCAGTGCTTATTTCAACGCGTGCGATGCGAGTTTTCCGGCGTTGGAGTTGGTCCGAATGTTCCCATCGTCGACGACGAGCGATCCGTTCAGTTTCACGGCGGATAGCATCTGGGTGTCCGACGAGGTTCCCAACCTCCCGGGACTGACGGTCCAAAGCTGTCGGTGGTCGATGCGCCGGGTTTCGAGCGAAGCACCAACGGTCCGAACTTGCCCCGCTCACTAGGCGAACCGGGACTGCGGTCCGTTTGCGGTCCGCTCGATCGTGAAGCATGTCCTACGTCTGCAGAGCCAACACCAGCACGCGAGCCTTCCACGTTTCTGTCTGAAGTGCGTTCGCGTGCATGGCTGGGGCGCCAGGATTCGAACCTGGGATGGCGGGACCAAAACCCGCTGCCTTACCGCTTGGCTACGCCCCATGCGCGCGCGACCCTAGAAGCGGCCGGCGCTGCCTTCAAGGCTCTGATCGACAGCTCAACTTCCGAGCGTAGTCGTCCGTTTCGCCCAGGTAGCGGGCGCGACGGCGCGCAGCCGGGCCGCTGCCTCGTCGGCGGTCGCCGCATCGGCGTAGACCCCGAAGACGGTGGCGCCGCTGCCGCAGAGTCGCGTCACCACCGGCCCGGTCGCGGCGAGCCGGTCCAGCGCGCCGGTGATGTGCGGCTGCACCGCGCGGGCCGCTCGCTCCATGGCGTTGCGCCCGCCGACCAACCACCGCGGCACCCGCTCGTCGTCGCCGGGCCGCTCCGGCGCCAGCCCCAGGTCGTCGGGCGGCAGGGCGGCGTAGACCGCGCCGGTGGGGCAGGGGACGCCGGGATTGACCAGCACCACCTCGAGCGGCGGCAGGTCGGGTGCGGCCTGCAGCAACTCGCCCGTCCCGCGCATCCGCACCGGACGGCCGTGGAGACAGACCGGCACGTCGGCACCGAGTGACGCAGCAACTGCTGCCAGGCGGGCATCGTCTGGCCGGACGTCCCAGTGCCGGGCCAAGGCGCGGAGCGCGGCCGCCGCATCCGCCGAGCCGCCCCCGAGGCCCGCTGCCAGCGGGATGTGCTTTTCCAGGCGCACCCGCACGTCCGGTGAACGGTCGAACGCGGCAGCGGCTCCGACAATCGCCTGAGCGACGAGGGTCTCGCCGGCGGCAGTGAGCGCGTCGGCCAACGGCCCCTCGACGTCGACGCGAAGCTCCCCGGCCGGCCAAAGGGTGAGGCGGTCGCCGAAGGTCGTGAACGTCACGATGCTGTCGAGATCGTGGTAGCCGTCGGGGCGGCGGCGTTCGACGTAGAGATCGAGGTTCAGCTTGGCCGGCGCCGCCTCGACGATCGGCTCAGCCGGCATCCTCGTCGGCCAGGCCGTCCTCCAGCTTGGTCTCTATCGGTGGGATCAGCGCGTCGTCCGGCTCGAACTGGAGCGCGCGTTCCCATTGGAAGCGGGCTTCGCGCTCGCGGCCGACTCGCCAATAGGCGTCACCCAGATGATCGTTGATCACCGGATCGGAAGGCTCCAGCTGCACCGCGCGCTCCAGATACTCGACTGCTTGCGGAAATTCGCCGAGGCGGTAGTAGGCCCAGCCGAGGCTGTCGACGATGAACCCGTCGTCCGGGCGAAGCTCGACCGCGCGGTAGAGCATCGCCTTCGCGTCGTCGAGGTGCAGGCCCTGGTCGACCCAACTGTAGCCGAGATAGTTGAGCACGTAGGGCTGCTCGGGCTCCAGCGCCAGCGCGCGCTGCAAGGCGACCTCGGCTTCCGGCCAGCGGCGGCTGCGCTCCAGGGCGATGCCGCTGGCGTAGTAGAGCCGCCAGTCGTCTTCGCCGACGTCCTCCGCCCGGGTCAGGGCGGTATCGTAGGCGATGGCAGCCTCGTCGAACCGCTGTTCGCGGCGCAACAAGTCGCCCAACGCGATCGCCGGCCCCGGATCGGCCGGTCGCGCCGTGATCTGTGCTTCCAGGGTGGCGACCGCTTCGTCGGTCCGGCCGCTCTCGTGCAAGGCATCGGCCCGGTCGAGATCGGCCATGGCACGCCACGGCGAATCCGCTGGAATGCGCTCCAGTTCGGCCAACGCCGCCGCCGGCCCTTCCTGGTCGGCCAAGAGACCGGCGAGGACCAGCCGTGCCGGGTCGTAGTCGGCTGCGAGGTGGAGGCCGAAGCGAGCATAGACCGTGGCCTGGAGAGGCCGGCGCTGCGCGCGCAGCAGTTCGGCGACGCCTACCAACACGTCGGCCATCGCCACTTCTGGCGTGGGCAGCAAGGACGACGGCGTCTCGCCGCGCTCGATCTCGGCGGCGGCACGGGTCACCAGATCGGACCGTTGGCCAGCACCATCGCCGAGTCGGAGGAGGGCAGCCGCCGCATCGGCCTCGCCGAGCCGCGCAAGCAGGCGCGCCTGCTGAACCAGGGCGCGGTCGCTGGTCCGCGCCGGGTCGGCGGTGATGGCGGCGAGGACTGCCAGCGCTTCGTCGATGGCATCGGCGCGATCCAGCAGCGCGGCCTGGTGGACCGTCGCAAGGTCGCCCAGACGGTCGCCGACCGTGGTCTCTAGCTCTGCCGCTGCCGCTGCCGGATCGGGGTCGAGCCACGCGAGCAGCAGGGGCGCGAACAGATGCGGAAGCGAGGGGTCGGGCAAGGTCGCCAAACCGTCCAGCCGCTCGTCGCCCCCGGCATCCAGAGCCAGTAGAAGGTGCGCATCGGCGCTGTCGGACGACGGATCGTCGGCCGCCCACGCCTCGGCCATCGCCAAGGCATCGTCGACGTCGCCGCTGGCAACCAGCAGCATGAACACTTGGCGACGTAGATCGGCATCGTCCGGCGTGGTCGACAGCGCACGTCCGAGACCGCGCGCAGCCTGATCGAGGTCGCCCTGGTTGAACGCGAACCGTCCCGCCAGAAAGTCGCCGGCCACCGACGTGTCCTCGGCGGCGAGCGCTTGTCTCACGGGCAACCCGGTCGCGCAGCCGGCCCAGACCAACGCACCGGCCAAGAAGAGCGCACGAAGGGTAGCGCGCCGCTCCACCGCGCTTGACGACGGTTGCCCGCCGACCTTACTCACTGCCGACTTCACGAGCTTTCACGCACCTCCATCTCGGGGCCATCGAACACCATGTTGAAGACGTCGACGAGCAAGAACGACCCGACCGCTCGCGGTCCAGTACAGCAAGACAAGACGTTCAACGGCAAGAAGGTCAAGCCCGTGCTGTACGTCGGTAGTGCCGTTGGTCACGGGCGCTACATGGCGGCACAGGACGAAGGCGGCAAGCTCATCATGGGCGACGCCGGCAAGCCGGTCGCGTACGCCGACCTCTGAGCCGCGGCGGCGCTCGGTGCCGGGAACGGTGCGCGGCGACGTCCACGCGTGGCTCGCTTTCGTGGATGCTGCCGGGGTCGACATCTCGGCCGCCGACGAGCCGCGTCCATGGACCGCAGTCAACTCGCTGCCGACACCCGCCGAAGCCGTGCCGGTCCGCTCACCGCCAAGGCCATCTCGCTCGGCCCGTGCTGTCCCCGCCGCCGGGCCCGCTGTGGCCGGCAACGTCGAGGATGCGCGACGCTTGGCCGCCGGGGCGACCAGCCTAGATGAGGTGGTGGCGCGGCTTCGCACCTTCGACGGCTGCCCGCTCTCACGGACGGCAACCAATCTCTGCGTCGCCGACGGCGACCCGCAGAGTCGTTTCATGCTGGTCGGCGAAGCGCCCGGCGCCGAAGAGGATCGCCAGGGCAAGCCGTTCGTCGGTGCAAGCGGTCGGCTGTTGGACCGGATGCTGGCTGCGGCGGGCCAACCGCGCGAGCGCACCTACATCACCAACACGATTTTCTGGCGGCCGCCGGGCAACCGCGATCCTTCGCAGCAGGAGATCGCGCTCTGCCTGCCGTTCCTTACCCGCCAGATCGAGCTTCTGCGCCCCCAGGTCATTCTGTTCGTCGGCGGCATCGCCGCCCGCGCGCTGTTGGAGCTGAAGGAAGGTGTAACGCGCCTGCGCGGGCGGCGGTTCTCCTATGGTCTGGCGGATGGAACGGCGGTGCGCGCCACCGTGATGTTCCACCCTGCCTATCTGCTGCGGCGACCACAGCTCAAAGGGCTCGCGTGGCACGACTTGCTGCTGGCTTCGTCGTGGCTGGACGCCGACGATGCCGCCACCGACGCCTGACGTTCCGCGGATCTTCGGAGGGAGCCGATGTCGCGCATCGACGAGAGCCTGATTTTCCGACCGCTGCGGCTGGCGCTGCTCACGGTGTCGGATAGCCGCGACCTCGCCGACGATCGGTCCGGCGACGCGTTGCAAAGCTTGGCCATCGAGGCCGGGCACGAGGTGGTCGAGCGCGATCTCGTGCGGGACGACGTGGCGCTGATCGCCGAGCGCTTCCGCGCGTGGGTTGCTGCTCCGGGCGTCGAGGTCGTGATCAGCACCGGCGGGACCGGTGTTACCGGCCGCGACGTCACGCCGGAAGCGCTGGCGCAGGTCGTCGACAAGGACATCCCGGGCTTTGGCGAGCTGTTCCGGATGCTCAGCTTCCAGACCATCGGCACGTCGGCGATGCAGAGCCGTGCGACCGCAGGCGTCGCCAGCGGCACTTATCTGTTCTGCCTGCCGGGCTCGACCGGCGCCTGCCGCGACGCCTGGAATGGTATTCTCGTCCACCAGCTCGACAACCGGCACCGGCCCTGCAACTTTGCGGAGCTGCTGCCGCGACTGCGCGAGCACGAAGTCGGCTGATCGACGGTCCTGTTGGCGCGTCGAGGCTTGCCACGGGCCGGTCGCCTGTGGTCCATACCCGGCAAGACATAAGTACGTGAACGTCCGCGATGGAGGCCCGGTTGGCCGAGGTTTCGATGACGGTGAACGGCCGTGCGTTGACGGTGACGGTCGAGGGTCGGA
>JBCBTD010000047.1:0-32157 GCA_039818825.1 Pseudomonadota bacterium | reverse complement strand
CGTCGGGCCAGGGAAGATCGGGACGCTGCTCGAAAAGACGCCGCCACGCCCGTTCGGCAACGATCTGGGCTTCGCGGACGACGGCCGGCTCGTCCATCGTCAGCACGCGGCCGTCGCGCATCAACCAGCGGCCGTCGACGACCACGCCGTCGACGTCCCGCGGCTGCCCCTGGTGCACGAACGTCGAAACCGGCCGCAGGTGCGGCACCAGATGCGCGCGCTCGAGATCGACGACGATGAAGTCGGCCTTGTCGCCGACGCGTAGCGTGCCGCCATCGTCGATGCCCATGGCGCGATAGCCGTTGACGGTCGCCCAACGCAGGGCATCCTCAGGGGTGGGCTCGCGCCCGTCGCCGCGCCGCACGCGCTCCATGAACAGGCCCGTCCGCGTGACCTCGACCATGTCCTCGGCCATGTTGTCGGAGCCCATGGCGATGCGGCAACCGGCCTGCTCGAGCTCGTGGATGCGCGGACTGAGTCCCCGACGCGCGGCGATCGCCGAGTTGAACGCCACCGCCGCGTGCTCGGCGCCGAGCACCACCTCCTCGCGTGGCGCCATGCAGCGGCAATGGGCGCAGATCAGCCGGTCACTCAGAAAGCCGACGTCAGCCAAGTACTCGGTCGGCAACCGGCTGCGGACGGCCTCGACGGCGGCCACCTCGCCCCAAATCTGGTTCAGGTGGATCGTCGCGATGCAGTCCTTGGCCTCCTGCAGCGCACGCAGCTCGCGCAGGAGGTCGGGCGAGCACATGTCGGGAGCCCAGGCGGCGATGCCGACCTGGATACGGTCGTCGAGGGCGCCATGCCACTCACGGTACAGCGCCTCGAAGCGCTCGATTCCGGCGCGCCCGATCGCCGGGTCGACCTCGAAGCCGCCCTGATCGCCGATCCCACCCTTGGCCTTGTCCCAAACGCGCTCGCAAAGCAGCAGCCGCAGGCCCGTGTCCGCGAGGGCTTCGGCATAAGCGCCGATGCCCGAGCCGTCCTCGAGCACCGCCGTCGTCCCGCTGCGGATCGCTTCCAGCGCCGCCAGACGCACCATCGCCCGCAGCTCGTCGTCGGTCAGTTCGGGGATCGGTATCGGTGCCAGACCGCTCGTGAACGGCGGCTGGTTCGGCGGCGAGAGATCCTCGTAGATGCCCTTGGCGATGATCAGCGAGAAGTGCGTGTGGACGTTGGCGAAGCCAGGGAAGACGGCCTTGCCGCGGCCGGCAATCCGCTCGGCATCCGGATAGTGCCTGAGCACGTCGGCGGTCGCCCCGATCGCCCGTACCACGCCACCGTCGACGGCGATGGATGCTCCGGTCAGCGCATGATTACTGCCATCGACCATGGCCACGGTGGTGTCGTGGATGACGAACATCGAAGTGGCCCTCCCTATCCGCACCCCTGCATCGGCGAGCCAACAGCTCGCCTCGACCCTCGAGGTCCCAAACGCCATTGGCCAGCAGGTTGGCTCGGCCGTGCGCGCTGCCGCGGACGTCGAGTCGTGCTGGACGCGTTCAGCCGCGTGCTCCGGCAACGATGCGAAACGGCTCGACGTCGACGAAGTCTTCGTCCCCGGCCGTGCCATCGCGCCACATCCAAACGGCAAAGGAGGCCGGCGCCTGCAGCACGGTCAGGGGATGGTGCCAGGTGTCGGCGGCGTAGGTCACGCCCACCCCGTCCGTCGCCAGAAACGCCCGCGCATGGTCGATATCCGGCCCACCCGACACGCCATGCGGTGCCACGACCACCAGGAAGCTCGTGGCCGCCAAGGGCACGAAGCTCTGAGAACTGAACGCGTGTCGCTCCATCTGCCGGGCCGTCAGCGGCAAGGCGCTTGCCTGCTCGACGCAAGCCAACGAGAGGCTGGGCCATGCCTCGGCGCGCAGATTGCCGAGCGCGTCCTCGAAATAGGTTCGCGGCTGGCCCGGCACCGGTGGCACGAGCACGTCGCCGAAGGCGGCGAACGAGCGGGCCGTCAAGGGCTCGAAGAGGAGGTCGCGCAACGTGGTCTCCGTTGTCGATACCATTGGTATCCCAATACGCTGCCATTGCCCTGCTGCCCAGCGCTACGACAGCCTATCCCTCACGCCAACGACGTGAAACGAAACACCTAAGATTGTTTTTTAGGCAACGTTGCGGATTGCAGCCTACCAAATACGCACGTATTGACTAGACGCATCGGTTGCCCGGGTGAGCCGATGGCCAGGACGCTTGGTGAGCGTTAAACGGACCCATGACCGTGCCACCGACCCTGAGCCTCCGAGTCGAGCTGACGCCACCGACCAGCCTCACGGAGCGAACCTATCAAGAGCTGCGCGGCCGGATCCTCGACGGCCGGCTGGCGCCGGGCACGACGCTCAGCGAGCGTCGGCTCGCGGAACTCATCGAAATCTCCCGCACGCCGCTCAGAGCCGCGCTTGGCCGGCTCGAGGGCGAAGGTCTCGTCGAGCGCTTGCCCAACCGCGGCATTGCGATCCGCCGGTTCTCGGTGGAGGACCTCTTCGAAATCCTGGTCGTCCGGCGACCGCTCGAAGCCGAAGCGGCGGGGCTTGCGGCTGGTCGCATCGACCTTGGGCTGGTGACGCGACTGACGGCGGAGGCGGAGCGGTTCGCGCGCGACGCGGCTCCCGATTTCGACCACTTTTGGGCCCATGACGACCGTCTCCACGACGCGATCGCCGAGGCTTGCGGTTACGGACGCTTGACGACGCTCATCCAGGATCTGCGCGGCAAGGCGCGCATGTGCCACGTCTCCAAAATGCCCCGCACCTTTCGAGCGCAGGGCGAGGAGCATCTCCGCATCCTGCATGCGCTGCGGGACGGGGCGAGCACGCGCGCCGAAGCCGCGATGCGGGCGCACCTCGACGCGGTCCGCCGGCGCCTCGTCGCTTGGCTCGGCGGCGATCGGCGAGGCTGATCAGCCGACTTGGCCTGCTTCTTGCCGTATGATCGTCGAGAGCCACGATGCGGGATGATCCGGTGGCGCCGATGCGGAGGCAGTCTTGGCGACCGCGCTTCGAAAGCTGGAGAGGGGGGTGGTGGAGGCCGTCACCGACCGCGGAGCGGGAGCTCGGCTCGACGTCGAGGGGGTGTCGCATCGCTTCGGCGGCTTCCTCGCCGTCGACGACGTCACACTGAACGTCGAGCCTGGCGAGGTCGTGGCGCTACTCGGGCCCTCGGGTTGTGGCAAGACCACGCTACTCAGAGTGATCGCCGGCTTTCTCCGCCAATCCGACGGCATCGTCAGCGTTGCGGGCCGCCGCGTCGACGACGTGTCGCCGGGCCAGCGCAACATCGGCATCGTCTTCCAGAACTATGCCCTCTTTCCCCACATGACGGCAGCCGAGAACGTCGGTTACGGCCTTGCCGCGCGCGGGCGACCCAAGGCCGAGATCCGGGAGAAGGTCGCCCGTTTCCTCGACGTCGTGCGGATGGCCCATCTCGCCCAACGGCTGCCGCGCGAGCTTTCGGGGGGCCAGCAGCAGCGGGTAGCACTCGCCCGCGCGCTTTGCGTGGAACCAGGCATCCTGCTGCTCGACGAGCCCTTCGCCGCCCTCGACAAGAACCTCCGGCTCGACATGCAGATCGAGATCAAACGACTGCAACGGCAGTTCGGGCTCACCGCCGTCCTCGTCACCCACGACCAGGAGGAGGCGATGAGCATCGCCGACCGGGTCGCGGTCATGAACCACGGTCGCATCGAGCAGCTCGACACGCCGGTCGCCATCTACGACCAGCCGGCGACGTTGTTCGTCAACGGCTTCATCGGCTCGACCAATCTGCTGCCGGGCGTCGTCAAGGTGGTGGACGGCGAGCATCTCCAAGTGCGGCTCGACGCCGGCAGCAACGTCCGCGTGCGGTCGCGTGAATGCTTCGCCGCGGGCGAGCGGGTCGTCATCTCCATCCGCCCCGAGCAGCTCGACCTGCACCGCAGCGCGGGCACCGGCCGCTTTTCCGTCAGGCGACGCCTCAGCCTGCCGGTCGGCGGGCTCACCGTGCTCGATCTGGAGGACGGCGGCGGCAACGCCGTGAAGCTCGTCCGCTTGCGCGCGCCAGGTGACGCGGCGTTGCCGGACGACCTTTTTTGCGGTTTCGGCGCCAATGCCCATCCGGCCGTCTTCCGGCCCGAAACCGCCTGAGCCAACGACCAAACCACGGAGAGGACCCGATGCGCAGCCTGAACCTCGATCGCCGCACCTTCCTCGGCGGCGCCACAGCCCTCGCCGGCAGCTCGGCCCTGAGCCTGCCCGCGCGCGCCGCCGGCGACGTCGTCGCCGCGATCTATCCCGGTACCTGGGACGAGGCCTTCCGCTCGATCGTCGCTCCGGCGCTCCAGGAAACCAAGGGCGTCGACCTCGACCTGGCACCGCTCTATGCGGTCGAGCAGATCGCCAAGGCGCGCGCTGCGCGCGGCCTGCCGCCCTTCGACGTCTTCGTGCTCGACCCTGGCCCACGCGCCTCGGGCGTGGAGATGGATCTCTACGAGCCGTTCGACGTCAGCAAGCTCGAGAACGCCTCGAAGCTGCCCGAAGGCTTCGTCGACACGTTCGGCGCACCGGTCGCGGCCCAGGTCGTCGGCATCGCCTACAACCCCTCGAAGCTGCCCAAGCCGAGCGGCTGGGCCGATCTGTTCGAAGAGCCGTTCGCCAGCCGGCTCGGCCTCACCGGCTTCCAGACGACCTACGGCACGACGTCGCTGATCGAGATCGCCAAGATCTTCGGCGGCTCCGAGACCGACGTCGAGCCTGCCTTCACCAAGATCAAGGAAATCCTGCCGCAGATCGCGGCCGTCGCGCAGCCGTCGGCGATGGCCGGCCTCTTCCAGCAGGGCCAGATCGACGTGATGTACGGCAACACCCAGGCCGTCGCCACCCTCAAGGGGCGCGGGGTCGACATCGAGTTCGCCATGCCCGAGACCGGCGCCATCGCCTTCGTGACGACGATGCACGTCGCCAAGGGCGCCGAGAACCCCGCGCAGGCCTACCAATACATCGACACGGTGGTGAGCGCCGACGTGCAGTCGAAGCTGATGCAGCCGCCCTACAACTTCATCCCGGTGAACAGCGACGTCGAGCTTTTGGCCTCGCTGCCGATGGCCTCGCTCGACGAGCTCTCGACGTTCGTCCGTCACGACTGGTCGGTCATCAACCCGCAGCGAGCCGACTGGATCGAGCGCTTCAACCGGGAGGTCGCCGTCTGAGCACCGCCCTGTCCTACACCGAGGCGGCCGCTTGGCCGCTTCGGCGGCTCGGGGGCGACTGGCTGCTGGTCGTCCCCATGGCGCTCTTGTTCGTAGGCTTCTTCGCCGCCCCGCTGATCGTGCTCGTCTGGGTCAGCCTACACGCCGACCAAGACATGACGCGCCTCGGTCTCGACAGCTGGCGCAAGTTCCTCGGCGACCCGTTCTATTTGAACGTCGCGTTCGACACGCTGCTCCTCGGCGTCAAGACGGTCGCGGGCACGGCCGTACTGGGGATGGCGTTGGCCTTGCTCTACGTCGAGGCGGGCGTGCGGTTGCGGCGCGTCTTGCTCATCATCGTCGTCCTGCCGCTCCTCACCTCGGTCGTCGTGCGGACCTTTGCCTGGATCGTGATCCTCGGCCGCGAGGGGCTCGTGAACCAGGTCGTCATGGGCCTCGGGCTCAGCGCCACCCCGTTGCGGCTGCTGCAGACCGAGTTCGGCCTCATCGTCGCCCTCATGCAGATCGAGCTGCCGCTGATGATGCTGCCGCTCTTGGCCGTCATGAACCGCATCGATCCGCGCCTGGTCGACGCCTCGGTAGCGCTCGGCGCCAGCCGCTTGCGCACCTTCGTCAAGGTCATCCTACCATTGAGCCTGCCGGGCCTCGCCGCCGGCTGTCTCCTGGTCTTCGCGAGTTCGACGGCCGCCTTCATCTCGCAGTCGGTGATCGGCGGCGGCCGCCTCATCTACATGCCGCTGGTCATCTGGCAGCAGTCGGTGGTGGTCTACAACTGGCCGTTCGCTGCCGTCGTCTCGCTCTCCCTGCTGGTCTCGGTCTTGGCCGTGATCGCACTTTTCGGCTGGCTAGGGCGGCTGTCGCGGGGTCGGATCGATGGTTGACCGCAACCGACTGGAAGATGTGGCCTACTGGCTCGTGGTCGGCGGGCTCGGTGGGCTGGCACTGCTGATCCTCACCACGCCGGTCGTCGTCGTTCTCGTCACCTCGCTCACCAGCGAACCGAGCCTCCAGTTCCCGCCGCCCGGGCTGTCGCTCCAATGGTATGCGGCGCTGCTCGACCCGGAACGATCGGGGCACATCCACGAAGCCGCCTTGAACTCACTGAAGGTCGCGGCTTGGAGTGCGGCACTCGCCATGATCGTCGGCACCATGGCGGCGCTCTGGCTGCAGCGGCATCCAACGGCCACGGGCCGCACCCTCGACACCGTGTTCATGTCGCCGCTCGTCCTGCCGATGCTGTCCTTCGGCCTGGCGGCGCTCATCCTCATCACACTCATGCGCTTCCGACCCTCGCTCATGTGGCTGACGGCAGGCCACCTCGTCGTCGTCGTGCCCTTCGTGCTGCGGACGACGCTCGCCAATCTGAGCCAGCTCGACCGGGCGTTGCTCGACAGCTCGCGGAGCCTCGGCGCCGGGCCCTTCTACACCTTCCGGCGGGTGACGTTGCCGATCATCCTGCCGGGCATCGCCGCCGGCACCTTCCTCGCCTTCATGGCCTCGATCGACAACGTGCCGGTGTCGCTGTTCCTGAGCAGCGCGCGGACCGACATGTTGCCGATCCGGATGTGGGGGATGATGGAATCGAGTCTGGACGTTCGCGTCGCCGCGGCATCGGGCGTGTTGATCGTCGGCGCCATCGTGCTGCTGTTGGTGATGGACCGGCTCGTCGGTCTGACGCGGCGGCTCAGCAGCTGATCGAAAGGCCATCCGACCGCAGTGAGCGGGACGTCGGCGGCGGCTCCGGCACCGCCGGATGCCGCGTGCCGTCGAGCGCCGTGGCTACGGCGTTCAGGCGCCCGGATAGGGGTGCGTCGTCTGCCAATGTCGCGCGATGTCCAGCCGTCGCGTGATCCATACGCCTTCGTGCCCCTGGACGTAGTCGAGGAAGCGTTCGAGGCCAGAGGCGCGGGCCGGATGACCGACGAGCCGCATGTGCAAGCCCACCGACATCATCTTCGGCTGCGTCGACCCTTCGCGCCACAGCATGTCGAAGCCGTCCTTGAGGAACTCGAAGAACTCGCCGCCGGTGACCATGCCGCTACGGCCGAACTTGCCGTCGTTGTGTGTCAGGCTGTAGGGCACGACCAGGTGTGGCTTGCCGTCGACGGTCGTCCAGTACGGCAGCTCGTCGTCGTAGGCGTCGCTGTCGTAAAGAAAGCCACCCTCCTCGACGACGAGTTTGCGGGTGTTCACGCTCGGGCCGTAGCGGCAGTACCAACCGAGCGGGCGCTCGCCGACGGTGTTCTGGAGCGAGGCGACAGCCTTTTTGATGTGCTCGCGCTCCTCCTCCTCACCGAGCCAGTAGTGCTGGACCCAACGCCAGCCGTGGCAGCAGACGTCGAAGCCCGATGCCGCGATCGCCGCGGCAGCGCGCGGGTTTCGTTCGATCGCCAGCGCGCAGCCGAAGACCGTGAGCGGCATGCCGCGCTCCTGAAAGAGCCGCATGAGGCGCCAGAAGCCGACCCGCGAGCCATAGGCAAACATGCCCTCGCCGGCGAGGTCACGTCCTTTTACGCCCGGATCGAGTGGCGCCTCCGTCAGCGCCGTTTCGGTGTAGCCCTCGCCATCCTGCACCGAGGGCTCCGAGCCCTCTTCGTAGTTCATGACGAAGTTCAGCGCGATGCGCGCGCCACCCGGCCATTGCGGATCGGGCGGCGTGTCGGCATAGCCGACGAGGTCGCGATCGAGGGAGCTCATCGCTTTGCTCCCGCCTTCCGATACCACGCCCGTGTCGGATCCATCGCGCCACCCGCTGGTTGCCGCTGGTTCGTCGCGGTGTCCATCGAGACTCTCGCTCGGCATCGTACTAGCACACTACATCACGGATTAAGCAAACATCGTGCCAGCAGCAATTGCCTGGGTAATGCCCCCTTGCGTGGTGTTGGAACGCCAATCCTCGGTGAGGGTCCGAGTGTTGGTCAGCCGGCCACCGCGGCGGCATTACGGGTTGGAGTATCGGTGAGCCTGGCTAGGCTTCCAGGGAGAGTTGGCGGCGGTCGGCAGACCGCCGAGGGGCTCCTTGGGGTAGTCGAGGTAGGTGAGGACGTCCTCGCCCCCTGCGTCCATGAGCGCGCCGAGCTTCCCGTGATTGTCGCGCAGGGTGTCAGCGACCTCGTCCCACGGAGCATGGGCATCGGCCTTGGTCTCCTGGGCGACGATCGTGCGGATCGTCACGGCGATGGCGGCGCGCTGCTTTAGCGCATCGCCGAGAAGAACGGTCTCGCCATTGCGGACGTGATCAAGGCGCTGTTGAAGAAGGGCGATGTCGGCAGTGTGTCCCCGCCGAACGACCGCTTCACCACCAGCAGCCGTCAGAAAGACGGACCTCAAAGCCCAAGGCGTAGGTCTCTTGCTGGCGAGATTCGGGGCTAAGCGGGCAGACGGCAAGTGAGATACCGATGAGCGGCGAGTGGCTTGCCGTCCGCGGCTTCGGTCGCACGGCGCGCCCAGGGGGTCGCCCGCCTCGACGGTCAGGCGTCATCAGGAGGGCAATCGAGCCAGCAGGCCAGCCACGGCGGGCAGGCGTCGGAGGCTCCGGTCGAACCGCTCGCGCCAGCGCGGTCCGCGACTTCGGGCGTCGTCGAGCGCCTCGGCGAGATCATCCGGCCGGTCCTCGGCCAGAACCTCGATCAGGAAGGCCGCTTGCTCGCGATCCTTGCGCGCGGCGAGCGCGTCGGGGCCATCAAGCCGCCGGTCGGCGACGACCAGCTTGTGGACGGCGTAGCGCTCGGGCCGCGGGATCTGGACCAGCACACCGTTGCGGTAGATGGCGGCGGCGGAGATTGGCTCGGCGAGGAGGTAGTCCAGGTAATGGAGCGAGCGGGCCTCGATGCCGAGTGCCGACAACTGGCGCAGGCCCTCGTCGGCCGAGAACGACGGCGTCAAGAACTCGACCAGGGTCTCGCGGCGGGTCTGGCGCCAGCGCCAGATGCGCCCGGGCTCGAGGCTCGGGACGGGCTCGAAGGCAAAGTCCCGGAGGACCGAGACGAGGTCCGGCTCGACCGTCTCGTCGATGCCGAGTGCCAACGACAGCCGCTCGAAGCTGACGACGTCGATGTCGTCAGTCTGCGCCGCCTCGTCGAGGCTCAGGCGCACGCCCAGTTCGCCCTCGTAGAGACGGAAGGCGTGCGTACCGACGACGGTGCCGCCAAGGCGGAAGACGCCCGCCCCGGCCATGGCGTTCAAGAGGCTGCCCGTGGCGAAGTCGAGGGAGAGGAAGCCCTCGGCGCGCAACAGCCGCACGAGCCTGGCGCGGCGCTTCCTTCGATCCTCCCGCTCGGCCTTCAGCGCATCGTGCCGAGCGAGCCGTTCTCGCAGCGCCTCACCGTCCTCGCCGATGTAGCGCTTCTTCACCGCGGCACCGACGCGGTAGCTGTCGTACCAGTAGATCCGGCCCCACGATCGACGCGGGTCGGCGTGCCGCGCAGGTCGCTCGCGGCATCGTCGAGGAGAGCGCGGCGCAGGTCCTGGTAGGCCGCGTGCGCAGTGGCGGAACGGCGACGCATGGAAGTCATGTTCAACAATTCATGTCCGCGTTGAACATAGCTCGTGCTCAACGGACTGCAATTTCGTTGAGCATCGAACACTCGACCGACAGCAGCCTCGAACTGAACGACGCAGCTCCCGGCCTTCAGGCCCGCTGGTCGTGCCCCCGGCCATCGGCTCTACCATCTGCAGTCCAGCCGGACGACCGTAGCCGGCCCACGTGGTGGACAGCCTCGCCACCTCCTCGCATTCTGCCTGCCCGACGACGAGCGTCTCGTGGTCGTCGCCGCCCCGCATGGACAGGAAACCATCAACCGCCATTTGGAGCCCTGATCGCGAAAGCCGGTCGCTGACCCAGAACGGCCCAAGGACTTTGCCACACGTACGTCCGAGAGGCGCCATGAGCGGTCATCGGGCCTCGTTGACACCACGGTGTCGCGATGACCGTGACGGATTGCTCGGCCCGCCTCGCGGATGGCCGCGCGCGATCGGCGCGGACGACCAGCAGGCTGTTGAAGCCGTCGGTACCGGGCTCACTGGTGGCCAATGGGACTTCTCGTTCGCGCTCTCCGCGCGACGGTCGCGTCCGTCAGGCCCAACAGAGTTGTGGTGCAGGTTCGACGTGGCGTTGCGTAGCGTTGCGCGGTACGAGGCCGAGGAAGATCACGGCCGGACCGTGGATCTCCGCCGCGGTGATCGCGTCGGCAAGGGCCCCAAGTGTCGTCGTGACCCGTTTTTCGTGCGCCCGGCTCGCGTTCTCGACGATCGTTACGGGCCTGCTCGGCGCTGCTCCGTGCAGCAAAAGGCGACCTTGCAGAAACCGCGCGGCGCGCACGCCCATGTAGACGGCGGCGACAGCGTCGGGCCGCGTCAAGTGACGCCAGTCGTGCTCGGCGAGGCCCGCGACGTCGTGCGCCGTCATGAGCGTGACGGCCTGGTTGCGCCGGCGCCGGGTGAGCGAGCGGCCGACGCTGGCGGCGGCCGCGGCAGCACTGGTCACGCCTGGAATGATCTCGCAGGCGATGCCCGCTGCCTCCAGCGCCTCGATCTCCTCGTCCGCCCGGCCGAAGACCAACGGGTCGCCGGCCTTGAGGCGCGCGACGACAGCCCCGTCGCGCGCGTGGCCAATAAGCAGCGCGTTGATGTCGTCCTGGCGCCAAGCGGGGCCGCTGGGCGTCTTGCCAACCTCGACGATGACGGCCTCGCGTCGGGCGAGCTCCAAGATCTCGGGTGTTACCAGCCGGTCGTGGATGACGACGTCAGCTTCATGAAGGCAGCGGCGCGCCTTGAGCGTCAAGAGCTCCGGATCGCCGGGGCCGGTGCCGACCAGGACCACCTTGCCCGTTCGCGGCGTTGCCGCTTCCATCCTTGCCCCGGCCAGCTTCTCAGCGAACGCGGTCGCCACGGCCGGCTCGCCCCCTTCCGTCAGCGCTTTCGGGCCCCAATCGTCGAAGTAGTCGGACCAAAACGCCCGCCGGGCGCGGCCCGGTGGCAGCGCCTCGACGTCCGGGCGCCGGTCGCGGGCGAGGGCTGCGAGGGTGCCGAGCGTGACGGGCAAGCGCGCTTCGTTCTGCGCCTTGATCCGCCGCGCGAGCACCGGCGCGGCGCCCTCGGTGCCGATGGCGACGGTCACGGGATCGCGATCGACGATGGCAGGTGTGATGAAGGCCGAGGCTTCGAGGTCGTCGACGACGTTGACGAGCACGCCCGCGGCCTCGGCCAGGGCCTTCACGCGCGCGTCCTCGGCGCCATCGGCGCTCGCCGCGTAGACCAACCGGATACAGACCGCGTCCTCATGGGCGAACGGCCGCGCCTGCCAGACGAGCCGGCGCTCATCGTGCCAGCGCCGGATCTGGGTGCACGCGTCGGCCGCGAGCACGATGATCTTGGCCTCGGTCTTCAGGAGCAGTCGCAGCTTGGCGACCGCCGTCTCGCCACCACCGGCAACGGCGACCCGCTGCCCCCGGAGGTCCAAGAAGATCGGGAAGTGGCGCATCAGGCGGCCTCCTCGATATGGTCGCGCAAGAGCGCCTGGAGTTCCGGGCGGCACGAACCGCAGTTGGTCCCCGCCTTGAGCGCGGCACCGAGGGCGTCGACCGAACGGGCACCGGCCGCGATCGCCGCCTGCACCCGCGCCTCGCCAACGCCGAAGCAGGCGCAGACCAAGGGCCCATCGCCGACGCCTGCGGCCACCGCCGCCAACAGCTCGCGCGCGCCTATTCCGCCCGTGCCGAACGCTCCTGCGAGCCAGTCCCGAGGCAACGCCTCGTTGACGAACAGCGCGAAGACCGGGGCGCCGCTCTGACGGGCGACGGCGCGGTAGCGGCGATGGACCGGGTCGCTGTACTCGAGCCACTCGATGTTGGCGCCGTCGAGCATGGAGCGGGCGAGATCCACTGGCTCGGCGGCATCTTCGGCAAGCGCCAGCTCGACCAACCAGCCGCCCGCCACGCGCCGCCGTGACCAGTAGAGCGCGTCCGCCGGGGGCTCGTGACGTTCGGTGCTGACGAAGAAGCACTCCGCCCCCGCCGCCATGCGCGTGATGGCCACGGGCTGGGCTTTGCTCTCGGGCTGGCCCGAGACCGGGTCGACATGAGGCGCCACGAGCGCGTCGATGCGCCCCGCCGAGCTCTGCTGCGCGGTCCAGTGCATCGGCGCGAAGCACGTGCCCGCAGCGACGCGATCCGTGACCTCGGCGCGGAGCACGGCCGCACCCCAGGGCGTGGTCGCTCGAACGAGGTCGCCTGTGCCGACACCGGCCTGCACCGCATCGCTCGGGTGCAGCTCCAAGCGTGCCTCTGGGCGATGGCCGGTGAGGCTTGGCGCGCGGCCAGTCCGGGTTTGTGTGTGCCACGCGTCGCGGTAGCGGCCCGTCAGCATGACCAGCGGCTGGGCTGCGGACGTGGCTTGCGCGGGCGGGCGGGGCCTCACCGGCACCGCGCAGGCGCGCTCGTCGGCGGTGAAAAAACGCCCGTCCGCAAAGAGCCGCGCCTTGGCCTCGAACGGCCACGCCGTCGGCTCCAGCGCGTCGTAGTCGACGTCGGCGCCGCCGAAGTCGAGGTCGCGGCCGACGGCGCGGGCGAGGGCCGCGTGCTCGGCGAAGATCCGGGCCGTCGCGTCGTAGGCGAAGTCGGCGCCGTGGCCGAGCCGGTGCGCGACTTCCTTGACGATCCACCAGTCCGGCCGCGCGGCGCCAGGCACCGGCAAGAACCCCCGCTGGCGGGAGACGGTGCGCTCGCTGTTGGTGACCGTGCCGTCCTTCTCGCCCCAGGCCGCAGCCGGTAGGAGCACGTGCGCGAGCTCGGTCGTGTCGGTGCGCCGCTCGTTGTCGCTGACGACCACCAGCGGGCACTTGCGGATGGCGTCGCGGACCCGATCTGCCGCCGGCAGCGACGCCGCCGGGTTGGTCGCCATGATCCACAACGCCTTGATCTGCCCCCGGTCGACCGCGTCGAAGAGATCGACGGCCTTGAGGCCCGGCGTGGTCGCGAGCCGCGGCGCGCGCCAGAAGCGGCGCACGATCTCGGTGCGGGCCGCATCGTCGAAGTCGACGTGCGCGGCGAGCTGGGTGGCGAGCCCGCCGACCTCGCGGCCGCCCATGGCGTTGGGCTGGCCCGTGATCGAGAAGGGGCCCATGCCGGGCCGGCCGATGCGACCGGTCAGGAGATGCACGTTGATGACGGCGTTGCCCTTGTCGGTGCCGCTGGTCGACTGGTTGAGCCCCTGCGACCAGAGCGTGACCGTGCGGTCGTGGCGGGCGTACCAATCGGCGAGCGTCGTGACGTCCGCGAGCTCAAGGCTACAGCCGCGGGCGACGCTCGCGACGTTCGGCGCGACTTCGTGGGCGGCTTCGAGCGCCGCCGCCATGTCGTCGACATGGTCGGCCACGAAGGCATCGTCGCGCACGCCGCGCCGATCCAGCTCGGCGAGCAGGCCCGCAAACAGGAGCCCGTCCATGCCGGGGGCGATCGGGAGGTGGAGGTCGGCCAGCTCGGCCGTGGCCGTGCGCCGCGGGTCGATCACCACGACCCGCATCTCGGGTCGTCGCCGCCGCGCGGCTTCCAAGCGTTGCCAGATGACGGGGTGGCACCAGGCGAGGTTGGAGCCGGCCAGCACGACGAGGTCGGCGGTTTCGAGGTCGGTGTAGTCGCAAGGCACGGTGTCGGTGCCGAAAGCGCGTTTGTGGGCGGCCACGGCCGAGGCCATGCAGAGCCTGGAGTTGGTGTCGATGTTGGCGGCGCCGATGAAGCCCTTCATGAGCTTGTTGGCGACGTAGTAGTCCTCGGTCAGGAGCTGGCCCGAGACGTAGAAGGCGACGCTCGCGGGCCCGTGCTCGTCGATCGCCGCGGCAAAGCCCCGCGCCACGTGATCCAGGGCCGCGTCCCAGCCGGTCGCCACGCCGTCGACCATGGGCGTGAGCAGCCGGCCGTCGAGGCCCGTGGTCTCGCCGAGCGCTGCACCCTTGGAGCAGAGCCGGCCGTAGTTCGCCGGGTGGTCGGGGTCGCCTTTGACCTGGACGCTGCCGTCAGGCTGGCGGCTGGCGAGGACGCCGCAGCCGACGCCGCAATAGGGACAGGTCGTGCGCACGGCCATCAGTAGACGTCCCGCTGATAGCGGCCGGCGGCGGCGAGGCTCTTCAAGAAGGCCCGACCATCCTCGCCACCGTGCGTCGCGGCGACGTCGGCAAGCGCATCGTCGACGTCCTTGGCCATGCGCTTGGCATCGCCGCAGACGTAGACGTGCGCGCGCTCTTGCAACCAGCGCCAAAGCCGGGCGCCGCCCTCGCGAATGCGGTCTTGCACGTAGACCTTGGCCGCCTGATCACGGGAGAACGCGACGTCGAGGCGGGTCAGCGTGCCGGCCTCTCGAAAGGCTTCGAGTTCGTCGCGGTAGAGATAGTCCGTCGCCTCATGGGGATTGCCGAAGAAGAGCCAGGCGGGACCCGACGCTCCCGTCTCCGCCCGCTCTTCCAAGAAGGCGCGAAAGGGGGCGATGCCGGTGCCGGGACCGACCATGACGATGGGCGTCGCGCCGCTTTCAGGCAGCGCAAAGTCGTGAGCCGCTTGGCGGTAGACACGGATCGGCGTGCCGGGCGCGATGCGCTCGGCGAAGAACGTCGAGGCGACGCCGTTCCGCAGGCGCGCGTCCTTGTCGGTGCGGGTGACCGCGATCGTCAGGTGCACTTCGCGCCCGTGCCGGCGCGGCGACGAGCTGATCGAGTAAAGGCGCGGCTGCAGCGCATCGAGGGTGTCGACGAAGGAACGCGCCGGCGGGCGGGCCGAGGGAAAGCGCTCCAGCACGTCGAGCACGTCATCCTCGTCCAAGCTGTCGTCGTCCGCGTCTGCCAACGCCTTGAGCGTTGCCGCCTCGGCCAGCCCGGCGTGGTCGGCCATGAGGCGGAGCAGTGGCTCGGTCACGGTGCGCAGATCGCGCTCCTGGGTGAGGGCTTCGACCTCGCTCAAGCCATCGAGCCGCGCGGCAATCGCCTCCACCAACGCCGGGTCGTTGGTCGCATGCACGCCGAGGCTGTCGCCGGGAACGTAGTCGAGATCCGTCCCGGCGAGGTCGATGACGACGTGGCGCACGTCCTTGTCGCTGCTCGCCGCCGTCAGTCGGTCGGCGGCCTTGAAGCTCGCCAACACGGCTTCGGGTCTGCCGCTCGTGGGAGCTGCGGGGGGCTCGACAGCCGGCGCGACGTCGCCGGTCTCCGCCAAGAGACGCTTGAGTGCCCGTTGGGTCGACCGGCCACCCGGCACGCAGAGATTGAGCTGGCCTTCGCTGCCGTCGGCGATCTTGCGAGCGTAGTCGCGGCAGTCGTAGCCGCACTGGCCGCAGTCGAGCTGGCCCATGGCGGCCATGAGCTTGAGGTCGAAGGCGCGGCCGTCGGCGAGCTCCAAACGCTCGTCGAGCTCGATCGCCGGGTCGTGCCAGGGATAGTCGCCGTCGTCCTCGACGGGTGCCGCGTGTCCGGGGCCGACCGGTGTCGCCAGGCCCGCCGCACTCGCAGCCTGACCGTCGCTGCTCAAGAGACCGGCGAAAAAGCCATTGAGCCAGGCCCGCTGCGCCGGCGAGAATGGCGCGTTTTCCGGGATCAGTGGTGGCGGCAAATGCGCGTTCATGAGCCCGCTCCTCGTGAGAAGAGGTCGCGCAGCGCGGCCACCTCTTGCCGCGCCGTGAAGTCGAGAAAGCTCTCACTGCCGTCACGCTCGGCATGAAACACGGCGAACACACGGCGGACGAAGTCGGGCACCTCGTCGCTCGGCACCGCGAGATCGAGATCGCGGCCGATGCGGGCGTGCTCGCCCCAGCCGCCGCCGACGATGATCTTGAAGCCCTCGACCTCGGGCGCGTCCTCATCGGCTTCATCGGCGATCTTGGTGCCCAGAAGACCCAGATCGCCGATGTAGTGCTGGGCGCAGGAGTTCGGGCAGCCGGTGAGGTGGATGTTGACCGGCTGGTCGAGCGCGATCTCGCCGTCGAGCGCCTCGTGGATCGCGCCCGCCGTCTCCTTCGTGTGGGCGAGGCCGAACTTGCAGCCGAACGCGCCCGTGCAAGCGACGAGCCCGGCGGCCAGGTGGCTCGCCGACCAGTGCAGCCCACCTTCGACGAGCCGCGCCTTGACGATGTCGAGATCGTCGACGGCGATGCCCGATAGGATGACGTTCTGCCAGACGGTCAACCGCAGTTCGCCGTCGCCGTAGGTGCGCGCAAGCTCGGCCAAGAGCGCCATTTGCGCCGTCGACAGTCGGCCGACGAGCAGCGGCACGCCGACATAGACGCGGCCGTCCCGGCGCTCTGGGTGCACGCCCACATGGCCCATGCGGTCGATCGGTTCGCGCGCGCTGACGACGTCGAGTGGCACCCGCGGCAGGTTGTAGCCGAGGACGCTCTCGACCTCTTCCATGAAGCGGTCGAAGCCCCACTCGTCGAGGATGTACTTCATCCGCGCGCGCTTGCGGTCGGTACGATCGCCATGGTCGAGAAAGACGCGGAGGATGGCGGCGCAGACGGGCACGCATTCTTCGGGCCGGACCAGGGCGCCCACGTCGCGGGCGAGGTCCTGGTGGCCCGTGATCCCGCCGAGCGCCAGGCGGAAGTAGACGCCGGGCGGGACCGCTTGGCCGTCGTCGACCCGACACGCCGTGAAGCCGATGTCGTTGGTTTCCTCGAGCACGCCGACCCGGCCGCCGCCGTCGAAGGCGATGTTGAACTTGCGTGGCAGGCCGAAGAACTCGGGCTTGTTGAGGATGAAGACCTGGATCTGGCGGGCGAGCGGCCGCGTGTCGATCAACTCCTGCGGGTCGATGCCGGCGGTGGGTGAGCCCGTGATGTTGCGGATGTTGTCAGCGCCGGCGCCGCGCGAGGTGATGCCGAGCTCGAACAGGCCTTCGAGGTAGCGCACCGGGTCGTGCGCGCCGATCTCGCGGATCTGCAGGCTCGCGCGCGTGGTGACATGGGCGTAGCCGCCGCCATGGCGCTCGGCCAGTTCGGCCAGACCCGCCATCTGGTGCGCCTTGAGCACGCCGTTGGGCAGCCGGAGGCGCGACATGAAGCCTTCCTGCGTAGGGCCCACGTAGAAGAGGCCGTAGAACTTGTAGAGAAAGACGTCGGTGCCCTTGGGAAAGCGCCCGGCTTCGGCATTGGCTCGGATTTCGTCCCAGATCGTAAAGGGCGGCTTCTCGCGCTTCGCCTTCTCCTCGGCCGAGAGCTTGCCACCGGCGCCGAGAAAGCGGTTTTGCGCTTCGACGTGCAGCCGCTCCGGCCCGCTCGGCAGCGCTTCCTCAACACCGGGTGCCGTGGTGCCGGCGCCCGCCAGAGGTTGAAGGGGCGGCATGCCGAGGGCCACGCGCGCCGCACTGGCGCCGCTCACGAAGCCCTGCAGGTACTCTTTCTGCTCTTCGCTGAACCCGGGATCGGTCATCGTCGCCCCCTCAGGCGGCCGCCACGGCCAAGGGCGGCTCGTCGGCCGTGGCCTCCGGCACGTAGGCGCGGCCGAACATGAGGCGATCGCGCCAAGCGTCGACCGCGACACCCTGCTCGATCAGCTCGGCGTACCAGGCGCCTTCGGCGGCATCGCCAACGAGAACGGCACCCTTGAGCCGGCCGTCGGCGAGGACGAGCTTGCGATGGATGCCTTGGGTCGGATCGCGCAGGATGAGTTCGTCATCGCCACCGGTGGCACCCGCCGAGAAGACCTCGACGCCCGCGACCTTCAGCGATGTGAAGGGCGTGGCGCCCTCGAAGCGCGCTTTGCTCTCGCCCGTGAGCCGCTGCGCCAGCACGCGGGCTTGCGCGTAGAGCGGCCAGACGAGGCCGTAGCAGGTCCCGCGATGCTCGACGCACTCACCGAGCGCAAAGACGCTCTCTGCCGAGGTCTTGAGCCCATCGTCGACGACGATGCCGTGGTTGCAGGCGAGCCCGGCGTCGCGCGCGAGCACTACGTGCGGCCGGACGCCCACGGCCATGACCACGAGATCGGCCGGTAGCTGCGTGCCACCTTCCAGCTCGAGCACGAGGCCCGTCGCGTCCGCTTCGATCGCCTCGCTTTTGGCGCCGAGGTGAAGCTCGATGCCGAGCCTCGTCATCGCGGCGGCGAGGGCCGCCCCGCCGGCTTCATCGAGCTGACGCTCCATGAGCCAGGGCATGAGGTGGACCAACGCCACGTCGAGACCGCGGGCGCGCAGGCCCGCCGCGGCTTCGAGGCCCAACAGCCCGCCGCCAATGACGACCGCGCGGCCGGAAGCGGTGCTCAGCGCCTCGACATCGGCGAGGTCGCGGAAGGTGCGGACACCGGCAAGGTCCCCACCGGGCAGCGGCAGACGCACCGCTTCAGAGCCCGTGGCCAAGACGGCGAGGTCGAACGCTATCTCGGTGCCACAGGCGAGCGTCACGCGCCGTGCGACCGGGTCGAGGCCCGTGACGGCGGTGCCGAGCTGCACGGTGAGGTCGAGCTGGTCCCTGACTTCGCCCATGAGGTCGAGGGCCCGTGCACTATGGGTTCCGGCGAGCACGGCCGAAAGCTGGACGCGGTCGTAAGGCGCCGTGTCCTCCTTGCCGATGAGCGTGATGCGAAAGCGGTTGGGTGCTCTTTGCGCCAACTCATGCAGGAAGCGGGCGGCGACCATGCCGGCGCCGACCACCACCAGATGCGGACGGAGGGAATCCATCGCTCAAGCCGCCGCGACCGGTGCCGGCGTCGCCTTCGGCGCGCGCGCCTGGGGGCCGAGCCCGCGCTCGTGCTCTTCGAGGAAGGTCAAGACGTCCTCGCGATAGGCGTAGTAGTCGGGGTGCTCCAACAGCGCCTTGCGCGTC
Organism: Pseudomonadota bacterium; assembly: GCA_039818825.1. Lineage (GTDB taxonomy): Bacteria > Pseudomonadota > Alphaproteobacteria > Geminicoccales > Geminicoccaceae > JBCBTD01. The sequence goes on along the minus strand of JBCBTD010000047.1, from coordinate 13,172 downwards.
CGTGGGCGGGGCAGCGCCACGTCCATGATCTTGCCGATGCCGGCATTGGGCCCGTTGGTCATCATGACGACGCGGTCGGCGAGCAGAATGGCCTCGTCGACGTCGTGGGTGACGCAAACGGCCGTGACCCGGGTTCGCGTCCACACCTCCATGAGCACCTCCTGCAGCTCCCAGCGGGTCAGGCTGTCGAGCATGCCGAAGGGCTCGTCGAGCAGGAGCAGCTTGGGCGAGAGCGCGAACGCGCGAGCGATGCCGACGCGCTGCTTCATGCCGTTGGAGAGGTCCGCGGCGCGCCGGTCGATCGCATCGGCCAGGCCGACGCGCTCCAGATAGTAGCGGACGATGTCGTCACGTTCGGCGCGGCTCGCCTGCGGATAGACCCGGTCGACGCCGAGCGCCACGTTCTGGCGGGTGGTGAGCCAGGGAAAGAGCGACGGCGATTGAAAGACCACGCCCTTGTCGGGCCCCGCCATGGTGACGTGACGCCCGTCGAGGACGATCGCGCCGCCCGTGATGTCGTTGAGCCCCGCCGCCATCGACAGCACGGTCGACTTGCCGCAGCCCGAATGGCCGATGAGCGAGACGAACTCGCCCTTGGCGAGCTTGAGGTCGATGTCCTCGACGACGGTGAGCGGGCCCTTGGCCGTCGGGTAGACCTTCTTGAGCCGGCTGAATTCGAGAAAGCGCCGGTCGTCCACAGGGTGGCTCGACGCGCGCTGATCGCGTAGCGCCCGCGGCAGGATCGGCTCGATGCTCGGCAGCACGCGCGCGGCCGCAACGGGCCCCTGGCTCTTGCTCAGAGCACCCGCATCCATGAGGTAGCGAGTGACCTCATTGCGAAGCCGCTTGAAGCGCGGGTCGTGGTTCATGGCCGTGCGATCGCGCGGTCGCGGCAGGTCGACCGCGAAGGCCGGACCCAGTGTAGCCGCCGGTCCCGGGGTGAGCGGCACGATGCGGTCGGCCAAGAGAATGGCCTCGTCGACATCGTTGGTGATCATCACGACGGTCTTGCGGTTCTGCTCCCAGATCGCCTCGATCTCGTCCTGCAGCTTGGCGCGGGTGAGCGCGTCGAGTGCGGAGAGCGGCTCGTCGAGCACGAGGACTTCGGGGTCCATGGCGAGCGCGCGGGCCACCGCCACCCGCTGGCGCATCCCGCCCGAAAGCTCCGCCGGCCGGCGGTCGGCGGCATGCGCGAGCCCGACCATGGCGATGGCATGGGCCGTGCGTAGGCGGCGTTGCTGGGCACGTTCACGCGCGAACACCGCGTCGACGGCAAGCGCCACGTTCTCGCGGACCGTGAGCCACGGCATCAGCGAGTAGCTTTGAAAGACGACGCCGCGATCGGGACCGGCGCCGCGCACGAGCTTGCCGTCGAGGCGGATCTCGCCCGCGTCCGGCGTCGTGAGACCCGCGATCATGCTCACGAGCGTCGTCTTGCCGGCACCCGAGAAGCCGACCACGGCCACGAACTCACCGCGCTCGAGGCTGAGATCGATGCCCTCGAGCACCACGTTGTCGCCGTAGCACTTGCCCACGCCGTCGATCGAGAGGAAGGCCATATCCGTTCTCCGCTCAGGTCTGGGGTCGGAGCGACGCTCAGTGCGCGGGCCTATGGGTCACCAGCGCCTCGAGCGTCAGCATGACGCGATCGAGCAGGAAGCCGATGATGCCGATGGTGAAGACGGCCACCATGATGCGGGCCAAGCTGTCGGAGCTGCCGTTTTGGAACTCGTCCCAGACGAACTTCCCGAGCCCGGGGTTCTGCGCCAGCATCTCGGCGGCGATCAGCACCATCCAGCCGACGCCCAAGGAGAGCCTGAGACCCGTGAAGATGAGCGGCAGCGCGGATGGCAGGACGATCTTGGTGATCTGCGTCCACCACGAGAGGCGCAGCACCTTGCCGACGTTGAGGAGATCCTTGTCGATGGAGGCGACGCCGTGCGCGGTGTTGATCAGCGTCGGCCACAGCGAGCACAGCATCACCGTGAAGGCCGAGTTGAGGAATGACTTCTGAAAGAGCGGGTCGTCGCTCACGTAGACAGCACTCACGACCATGGTCACGATCGGCAGCCACGCCAGCGGCGAGACGGGTTTGAAGATCTGGATCAGTGGGTTGAAGGCGGCGTTCACCAGTGGCGAGAGACCGCAGACGATGCCGAGCGGCACCGCGATCACGCTTGCCAAGAGAAAGCCGAAGAAGACCGTCCGCAGGCTGGTCGCGATCTGGTCGAGGTAGGTCGGCTGGCCCGTGTAGTCGCGCCACTTGATGCGTTCGTGCTGGCCGGCTTCGGCGAAGCGCGCATTGCGTTCTTCCTGACGCTCGTGGAAGGCCGCGGCACTCTCCCGCTGGGCGAGATGGTCATTCCAGAGAACGCCCGCCTGGGTCCAGACCTGGGATGGACCGGGGATGGCACCCAAGCTGGTCTGAATGGTCGGCGCGATCGCCGCCCACGCCCACAAGAACAGGGCGACGGCCAAGAGCGGCACGCCAAGCCCACGGCCTAGGGCCTGGAGCTGAGCGCGCGGGTTGTCACCGGCGGCGAGGTGGACGAGCGGCGCGAACGCGCCGAGGCCGGCAGTCGCCAAGCCCGAGCACAGAGCTCGGCGGCTGGGCAAGGTCAGGCGGCGCGCAGGGGCCGCGACGGCGTCCGTCATGGGATCGTCTTTCGAAACGTGGAGGTGGCAGCGCAGGAAGAGCGGCCCGGTCAGCGGCCGCTTACGACCTCGACGCCTCTGAGCCGCTCATCGCCTTTGAGGCCGATGGGGAATTGCTCGAGATAGGCGTTCGGCGTGCGGCCATCGAAGGTGTGGCCGTCGATGAACTCGCTCTGCGGCGCCCGGTAGCCGTCGGTCTCCCAGGGGAACTCGGCCTCCTCGACGAGGCCTTCCTCGACCAGGAGGCGGGCGGCCTCCAGGTAGATGTCCGGCCGGTAGACCTCGCGCGCGACCTCGTCGTACCAGCTGTCGGGCTGGGGCTTGGCGATCTGACCCCAGCGCCGCATTTGCGTCAGGTACCAGACGGCGTCCGAGTAATAGGGATAGGTTGCGAAGTAGCGAAAGAAGACGTTGAAGTCGGGGATCTCGCGCTTGTCGCCGCGCTCGTACTCGAACGTGCCGGTCATCGAATTGGCGATGACCTCGGCGTCGGCGCCGACATACTGCGGCCGCGCCAGCATCTCGACCGCTTCCATCCGGTTGGCGTTGTCGTCGGCGTCGAGCCAGCGACCGGCGCGGATGAGCGCCTTGGTCAGCGCGAGCGTGGTGTTTGGATAGGTCTCGGCGAACTCGGCGGTGATGCCGAAGACCTTCTCGGGGTTGTTCTTCCAGATCTCGTAGTCGGTAATGACCGGCACACCGATGCCCTTGAAGACCGCCTGCTGGTTCCAGGGCTCGCCGACGGCGTAGCCGTAGATGGTGCCGGCCTCGAGGGTCGCTGGCATCTGCGGCGGCGGGGTGACGGAAAGCAGTGCCTCGGCCTGGATCTTCCCGGAGATGTCGTCGGGCGAGTAGAAGCCCGGGTGAATGCCGCCGGCGGCCAGCCAGTAGCGCAGCTCGTAATTGTGGGTCGAGACCGGAAAGACCATGCCCATGTTGAAGGCGCGGCCCTGTGCGGCGAACTCCTCGACCACGGGCTTGAGCTTGTCGGCGCCGATCGGGTGCACGGGCCGGCCGTCCTCGCCCAACTCGAGGTGCGGCTTCATCAGAGCCCAGACCTCGTTCGAGACGGTGATGCCGTTGCCGTTGAGGTCCATCGAGAACGGCGTGACGATGTGCGCCTCGGTGCCGTAGCCGATGGTCGCCGCCAGCGGTTGGCCCGCCAGCATGTGTGCGCCGTCGAGCTCGCCGTCGATGACGCGGTCGAGCAGCACCTTCCAATTGGCCTGCGCCTCGAGGGTGACGAACAGCCCCTCGTCCTCGAAATAGCCGAGCTCGTAGGCGACGGCGAGGGGTGCCATGTCGGTGAGCTTGATGAAGCCGAAGGTGAGCTCGTCCCGCTCGACGTCGAGCCAAGCGGCGGCCGGTGTGGCCAGCGCGGTGCCGGCGAGCAGGGCGCCGGCGGTCAGGACGCGAGCGAAGGCGCGCGAAACAGGACGATCCATGGGTCAGGTCCTCTCGAGATCGACGCCTCCGGCGTCCGGATCTGGGCAACAAAAAAGCCGCTCGACCGCGCAGCCGGCGCGTGTGGCGCAGGTTTGAACGGATCGAAGCGGCTTTGCTTCCGGGAGGTCCGGCGTTGGACCCGAGCGCGTTACCAACGATGGTGCAGCGCGTCATCTGCCGCCGATTAAGACCCGCACGCCTTCTACGTCAAGTGGAAACCGTGGGCCTATTGATCAAGATATAGGCCGTTGAGCGCCTGAACTAAGAAAATATCCATAGATGCACATATCACAGGCACCGCGTGCATCGACTGAGGCAGGCTCGCCCGTCACGCTTCGATGGCGCGCGCGGCGTCTAGTACCGGGCCGCCGTAAACGGCCTGCCAGTCGACGGCTCTGGTCGCCTCGACGTCACCGGCATCACGCATCGCGCGCACGAGGCGCTCGACGTCGTCGGCCACGGGCGCCGCCCATGCCGGCGAGCAGAACCGGTGCATCGCCGCAAGGTAGCGGCCGGGATCGTTGCGGTCGCTCTGGACGAGCCCGAGCAAGCTCATGGCGATGAGGGACGGCGGCTGGTCGAGATAGGGTTCGGCCGCTAGCATCGAGGCCGCTTCCAAGCGGTGATCCAGCGGCTCGAGCCATGTTCCGGCGCGCAGCAGGGCTTGCAGCAGACGCTGCACGACGTCGTCGTTGGCGTCCGCCCAACATGCGCGAAACGCCAGGACCTTCTCCATGGCGTCCGGCCAGAGTTCGAGCCCGGTCGTGGCCAGGCGACCGACGCCGCTGGTGACGGCTAGGCGGTTCCAGGGCTCGCCCGCGCAAAAGCCGTCGATCTGGCCGGCAGCGAGGGCGTCGGCCACACGCGGTGGCGGGACCACGACGATCGCCACGTCGCGCACCGGATCGAGCCCGGCGGCGCGCAGCCAGTCGTGCAGTTGGTAGCGATGACACGACCACGGAAAGACGACGGCGAAGGTCAACGGCCGCTCGCTGCTGGCCCGCCGCGCATCGACGAGCGGCCGCAGCCCCGGCCCGGGCGCGCCGCCCGGAGCCTGGAGCTCAGGCGGCCGCTGGGCTCCTCGTTTCAGGGCATCGTCGATGTCGGCGCGCAGGGTGATGCCGTTGCCGTTGCGGCTGAGCACGAGTGGCGCACGCATCGCAGCGCTCGGCGTATCCAGCCCGAGGCTCATGGCCAACGGCATGGGCGCCAGCGCCTGCGCGCCGTCGAGGACGCCATGGACGAGCTTGTCGCGGAGCGACGACCACGCCTGCTCACGCACGAGTTCCACGTCGAGGCCAACCTGCACAAAGAAGCCTCGTTCCTTTGCGACGATGAGCGGCGCGGCATCGGTCAGCGGAACGAACCCCAGGCTGAGCTTGGTCATGGCGCCCCGCATCGTCCTCTTCGTCACTTCTTCAAGAGATCGCCGAGCGCGATCACGCCGCGTGCAACGTCGACCATGCGCTGGCTCTGCGCCATCGCCGTCTGCCGCAGCCAGCCATAGGCGTCCTTCTCGCTCAAGCCGCGACCATCCATGAGCAGCCCCTTGGCACGATCGATGAGCTTGCGGTCCTCGAGCGCCGAGCGGCTGAGGGCGAGCTCGTTCTGCAGGCGGCGAAACTCCTCGAAGCGCGCCACCGCCACCCCCAGGATCGGGGCTACGCGCGCCGGTTGGAGGCCATCGACGATGTAGGCGGCGACGCCCGCGCGGACGGCGTCGGCAGCGAGCGGTGCACCGGCCTGGTCGACGAACATCACCACGGGTCGATCCGGCGCCTGTCCCTCGAGCCGGAAGCCCTCGATGGTGTCACGGTCCGGCGTACTGAGGCTGGCGACGATGACGTCCGCGCCGCTCGTCTCGACCACGGCTCGAAGGTCGTCGCGCGGCGCCGCGAAGGCCACGATCTCGTGGCCCGCCTCGACGAGCGCGGCCCGAACCATCGCCTGCCGCTCCGCATTGTCGTCCACCAGGAGTACGCGCATGTCGCCCGCAGCTCACCATCAACCACGGCGAGTCGAGCAAAGATTGTGCCGCCATAGATGGGGCGCGGCTCTCTGCAGGTCAGCGAGCCGTGGGCGATGGATGAACTTCGTGATGGCGTGGAACGGGAACCCCGACGCGGCACCGAACCAAATTGGCGAGCAACCCAAATGGTCCTTACAGATGGGGCTACCTCAAGGTACTCGCCTCGAGCGGGCCGGCCACGAACGTCCCAGAATACGCAGACAGCTGACCTTCCACAGCTCAAGGCCGTCGGGGCCGCTTTGGGTCACTTTCGCACTTGCCGGGCTCGCCCGTAGGGTATCGAAGATAACGACGTAGTTATCTTCGGCCTAGTGGCAGCAGGCGGACGCGGGCGCGACTGGCGTCGACCGTCAGCAACGCTCCGAGTTCCAACTCCATGGACGCGGCGTTCAGCGCCGAAATGACGGCGGCGGCAGCGGCCTCCGGCGTGACGTTGTCCGCACGCAGCTGCACGGGCTTTGTTGCAGACAGGATCGCCGGGCGTGATGCGGTCCGGTGTCGGCGAGGTTTTCAGACGGCGATGCCGAGCACGCGGTTGAGGAACGCAACCTCGCTGTTCTTGCCGACGGCCTCGACCCAGAAGCGGAACTGGCCTTTCTTGAACATCCGCATCACCTCGAAACCCTTGATGGTCGCCCGTACCGTGCGCATCGACTGGAAACCGAGCGTCGGCCGGATCAGGTGCTTGAGCTGGTCGTGGTCGGCTTCGAGCCGGTTGTTCAGGACCTTGACCTGGCGGTGTTCGGTGTTAGCCGGGAGCACGTCGTCCTTCTTCAGCGTGGTGATCGCTTCGGTATAGGCCGGGTTCTTGTCGGTGTTGATCGTCCGCGGCAGCCAGTCCCGCGAGCGCTTCAGCGCGGCTCCGAGAAAGCGCTTGGCTGCCTTGGTGTTGCGCCGGTCGGCGAGCCAGAAATCGAGCGTCGCACCGCGCTCGTCGATGGCGCGGTAGAGGTACTTCCAGCGCCCTTTGACCCGCACGTAGGTCTCGTCGACCCGCCAGGAGAACGAGATCCGCCGCCGGTACCAGGCCAGCCGCTTGTCGAGCTCGGGCGCGTAGCGCTGGACCCAGCGATAGAGGGTGGTGTGGTCGACCTCGATACCACGCTCGGCCAGCATCTCCTCCAGCTCGCGGTAGCTGATGCCGTAGCGGCAGTACCAACGCACCGCCCAGAGGATCACCTCGCCAGTGAAACGCCGCCGCTCGAACACCGACATGGCCTGCCTCCGATCGCCAAGGCCTCACCCATGGCGCCGGGCACCAGTTGCTGCAACGGAGCCCAATTGCGAAATGGCGGAGGGAACGTCCGCCCGGAAACGTCCTATCCACTTCGACAAGAACACTCTTCTACCGAGATCACAAAGCGTTACCATCATCATTACCATTCAGGGCGTGATCGCACTCGTATGGAGCCGGCGGTCGGATTTGCACGCGTTCTGGAAGCGTGGCGTTCGAAGTGCTGGTCAGCGCACATTGCGATAGGCGGATGCGTTCGCAACTCAGCCAGCACATGTCGGCGGATTCCTAGTTGAAAGACGTTTGTACGTCGTGGTAATCACACAATGATATTATGGTAATTTCTTTGGGAGAGCATTAGTCAGTGTTCTTTGCCCATTCCACGAGCGACACGACGCAAGCGAACTGGCAAGCGCTCCGCCGGCATCTCCTCCAGGTCGAGGATCTCGCCAGGTCGCGCGGCCAGCGGATCGGGATTGGCGAAGCGGCCGCCGCCGCAGGCTTGCTGCACGACCTCGGCAAGTACACACGCGCCTTCCAGGAGCGGCTTACGGGGTCGCGTGTGCGTGCGGAGCACTCGCTGGCGGGCGCTTCGTACGTCATGGACCATCGGGACGAGCGGCGTGGCCCGCTTTTCGACGTCATCGCCCACGCCATCGCCGGCCATCACGCTGGACTTCCCGATCGCCGGGGCTCCACCGCGGGGCTCGACGAGCGCCTGAAAGATCTCAACCGCGCCCAGCTCGACCCCATTTGGGTTCACGATATCGAGCCGGTGCTGCCGTCCTCTCTGTCGCCGCTGCACCCGGCCCCGTTCGCGAAGCCCGGCCTACGTTTCGCGCTACTGGGCCGAATGATCTTCTCTTGCCTCGTGGACGCGGACTACCGGGATACCGAGGCGTTTTACGACCACATCGAAGGGAGGCCGCGGGATCGTGCACAACCGCTGCTCTCCGACCTGCTACCCGATTTGATCCGGTCCTTCGACGAGCGGATCGCGGCGCTCGTCGCCGAGAAGCGGAGCGCTGGTACCTTCAGGCCTCTGGACGAGCTACGCGCCGACATCCTGTCGGCGGTTCTCGCTCGCGCGGGCGATAAGCCGGGCCTCTTCACGCTGACGGTTCCTACGGGCGGCGGCAAGACGCTTGCCTCGCTGGGCTTCGCCTTCCGCCATGCCGCGGCCCACGGGCTCGATCGCATCATCTACGCCTGCCCCTACACCTCAATCATCGACCAGACCGTCGACGTCTTCCGGAGCGTGGTCGGCAAAGACAATGTGCTCGAGCACCACTCCGCCATCGACGAGGAGCGCTTCGAGCGCAGGGAGGCACGCGACAAGGTCAAGCTCGCCATGGAGGACTGGTCGGCGCCAGTCATCGCCACCACCAACGTCCAGCTCTTCGAGAGCCTGTTTGCCGCCCGGCCGTCGCGCTGCCGCAAGCTCCACAACATCGCCCGCAGCGTCATCATCCTCGACGAAGCGCAGAACGTTCCGCGCCACCTGCTGGCGCCCACCTACATGGCCTTGGAGGCACTGGCGAAGGACTGGGGCTGCACCGTCGTCATGTGCACGGCAACCCAGCCAGCACTCGTGCGCGACGACGACGCCAAACCGCATCCCGCCGCGCTGCCACTCGCCGGCCGCGAGCTCGCGGCCGACCCGACCGGGCTCGCCAAGCAGCTCGAGCGTACGACCCTGCGCTTTGCCGGGCCGATGTCGGACGACCAGCTGGTGGAGGCTCTGAGGGCAACGGCCCAAGGCCTCGTGATCGTCAACGGTCGCGACCACGCGTTGGCGCTCTACGAAGCGGCGCACGAACGGAAGCTCGACGGCCTCGTGCACCTAACGACCCGCCAGTGCGCGGTCGACCGGCGGGCTCTGCTCGCGGGCATTCGCGACAACCTCCGGGCAGGCCGGCTTTGCCGCGTGGTGGCCACGAGCCTTGTGGAAGCCGGCGTGGATCTGGACTTCCCGCGCGTCTGGCGAGCCGCCGCCGGGCTCGACCAGATCGCGCAGGCTGCGGGCCGCTGCAATCGGGAGGGCCGACGGCCGGTGGACGAGAGCATCGTCACGGTCTTCGAAGCGCCGGACCACCCTGCTCCGAAGGAGATCCGCGACCTAGCCGACGATGCCATGCGGGCGATCCGGCGCCTGCAAGCGGCGCATACCGATCTCCTCGCGCCCGCGGCGCTCCGAGCCTATTTCGAGGAGGTCTATTGGCGTCTCGGCGACGATCTCGACCGGCATCGCATCGCGCTTGGCCGCAATCCGCTCTTGAACATGGCCCCCTCGGGCGACACCGACTTCGCCTTCCGCACGGTGGCCGACAAGTTCCGCATGATCGAGGACGGCCTGGAGCCGGTGATCGTCCCGATAGACGCGACGGCGCGCGAAGCAATCAAACAGCTCGCCGCGACCGCGATCCCGTCGGGCGTGCTAGCGCGCAACCTGCAGCCGTACACGGTTCCGGTTCCACCGCCGGCGCGGCGTAGGCTGATCGAGAACGGCCACGTTGCCTTCGCCGCGCCCGATCTGCGGGGTGACCAGTTCGCGGTGCTGATGACCGGGAGCCTCTATACACGTGAGATCGGACTGCGCTGGGACGACGCGGACTACCTCCCGACGGAGGCTCTGACGATCTGACAGCCGAGGCGATAGTGACAAAGCTGCAGAGAGATTATTCAGTTCATTTTCTGTTTGCAGGTACTGCAAACTCAAGGCCCTTGACACCTCCCATGCACGCGTACAACCTTGGGGTTGCTCGCTGCGAGGAGTGTGAGATGCGAGAGCACCGGATTGCCGTCACAATAACGAACTTAGAACGTGGTTATGTTATAAGTATATGCGTTGAACCTCCATAGATAGATGACAAATCAGTCGCCCCTTATGTAGAGGCGTGGATCGAAACAGTTCTTTTTCAGTGTAGCAGGTTACTGCCAATCGCCGGCGCGCCATACTAATGGCTCGGCTCGCCGGCGACAACTCAAGAGCAGCAATTATGTCCTACGGTATTCGATTGCATGTTCGCGGGCCTCGTGCCTGCTTCACGCGGCCCGAGATGAAGGTCGAGAGGGTCTCGTACGACGTGATGACGCCGTCGGCGGCGCGCGGCATCCTGGAGGCGATCCATTGGAAGCCCGCGATCCGCTGGGTGATCGACGCCATCCACGTGCTCGAGCCTATCCGCTTCCAGTCGCTGCGGCGGAACGAGGTCGGGCACAAGATCCCCTATTCGAAAGCCCGATCGGCCATGAAACGCGGTGACCTCGAAGGCCTCCAGCTCCTTGCCGACGACGATCGCCAGCAGCGTGCCTCCACGATCCTGGTCGACGTCGGCTATGTCATCGCCGCACATTTCGAGCTGACGGAAAAGGCCGGACCGGACGATAATGCGGGCAAGCACCTCGACCTCTTCAACCGCCGGGCTGCCCGCGGCCAGTGCTTTCACCAGCCCTATCTCGGCACACGCGAGTTCCCGGCCGACGTCGAGGTGGTACCACCCGACGCGCCGCTGCCCACCGGAACAGAGACCCGTGACCTCGGGTTCAACGAGCCGCGCGACCTCGGCTTCATGCTGTTCGACATCGACCACGTCTCGCCGGGCCGGCCGTCGCTCTTCTTCCGCGCCAAGCTCGAGCGGGGTGTGCTCGCTGTGCCCCACCCGACGTCACCTGAGGTACGCCGATGAGCATCCTCGCGTCGCTCCTGCGGGCCTACGAGCGCATGCCCGACGCGCCGGCGCCCGGCTACTCCGTCGAGAAAATCGGCTGGGTGATCTCGTTGAACGACGACGGGACGCCGGCGGGGAAGCCGATCGACCTGCGAACAGGGGATGGCAAGAAGAGGAGACCGCGGCCGATCCTGGTTCCCCAGCCAGTCACCCGGACCGTCGCGATCGCACCGAACTTCCTCTGGGACAAGACGGCTTATGCGCTTGGAATCACGGCCGGCGAAGGCAAGCGGACCGTCGCCGAGCACGCTGAGTTCGTCGCACACCACGAGGATGTCCTCGAGGGAACGAGTGATCATGGCTTGCTCGCGCTCCTGCGGTTCGTGGCGTGGTGGGAGCCAGCGGGCTTCGTCGAACGCAGCTGGCCCGAGGAGATGAAGGACCAGAACGTGGTCTTCGCGCTGGAAAGCGAACGACACGCCCGCTTCATCCATGATCGTGAGGCTGCCAAGGCGCTCTGGGCCGATCTGTCCACCGGAGGTGACAGGACCGCGACCACCTGCCTCGTAACAGGCGAAGCGGCTACCGTTGCTCGCCTTCACCCGCCCATCAAGGGCGTCTGGGGCGGGCAGTCTTCGGGCGGGAGGATGGTCTCTTTCAACCTCGATGCGTTCGAATCCTACGGCCACGAGCAAGGCGAAAATGCGCCCGTCTCCGACTACGCGGCGTTCGCCTACACGACCGTCCTCAACCGGTACCTGCAACCGGACAGCCGCCATCGGATCCAGATCGGGGACGCATCGACCGTCTTCTGGGCGGACGCGTCGGATACCGAGAATGCCAGGATTGCCGAGAGTGCGTTCGGCGCCTTCTTTTCGGGGGACGAACCCGCCGTAGACGAAGGCCTGGAAGCCGGCAAGGTCGGCGCTCTCCTGCGTCGCGTCAGAGACGGTGAAGCCATAAGCGACGTCGCGCCCGAGCTCGCCGATGGCATCCGCTTCCACGTGCTCGGCCTCGCGCCGAACGCCGCCCGCATCTCCATCCGCTTCTACGTGGAGGACGACTTCGGGGTGATTGCGGAGAACTATCGGCGCTTCGTCGAGGAGATGACCGTCGAGCCGCCGCCACGTGACGGTCGGCCGCCGCTGTGGCGCTACCTTCTGGAAACGGCCGTGCTCGGCAAGCGCGAGAACGTGCCGCGCAACCTCGCTGGCGAGTGGATGCGGGCGATCCTCACCGGTACGCCCTATCCGCTGACGCTGCTCTCGACCGTGCTCATGCGTATCCGTGCCGACGGCCACGTGAATGCGCTCCGCGTCGCCATCCTCAAGGCCGTCCTCATCCGCAACCTCTCTCGACGGGAGGCTTCCGTGGCCCTCGACAAGACCTGCACCGACCGCGGCTACCTGCTCGGCCGCCTCTTCGCCACCTACGAGCACGTCCAGCGGGCAGCGCTCGGACCCAAGGTCAACGCCACCGTCAAGGACAAGTTCTACGGCGCCGCGTCCGCCCAGCCGCAGAAGGTGTTCGGCCTCCTCGACTCGGGGGCGGCGAATCACTTCGCCAAGGTCGGCAAAGAGTCCGTCGGGCGGAAGATCGCGCTCGAGAAGCAACTCGGCGAGATAATGGACCTGATGGAGCCGAGCGCCCAGCCCTTCCCTGCCCATCTCTCCGGCGCGGAGCAGGCCATGTTCGCCCTCGGTTACCACCACCAATACAGCGACTTCTTCAAGAAGAAGGACGCGCCCGAAAGCCCGGTCGACGCGGACGCTGCCTGAGGAGACCCACCATGACACTCGTGAACCGCTACGATTTCGTCCTCCTCTTCGACGTCAAGAACGGCAATCCCAATGGCGATCCGGATGCCGGCAACATGCCGCGCATTGACCCGGAGACCTATCACGGCCTCGTCTCCGACGTGTCGCTCAAGCGCAAGATCCGGAACTATGTCGAGCTGAAGCACGAAGGCGACGATGGCCGGCACATCTACGTCCGCGAGGGCTCGATCCTCAACGAGGCGCACCGCAGCGCCTACCAGGCGATCCGCCCTGACGACCCCAAGGTGAAGGACGGCGCCAAGCTCAACCCGCGTGACGACGACGAGGCGAAGCGACTCAAGGCGTTCATGTGTGAGAAT
>JBCBTD010000046.1:0-32342 GCA_039818825.1 Pseudomonadota bacterium | reverse complement strand
CCGACGGTGCGGCCGCCCTCGCGCACCGTCGGCGCCGGCGTCGTCGCCGAAATCATCGCTTGACGCAGAAACGAGCGGGCCGCGGCCGCGGCTCGGCCATGGTCTCCCGCGGACTTGAAGGCGGCTGCGTTTGCGCGTAGACCTACGCGCCGCCGTTCCGGGACGGTATCCCTTGATGGGCGGTCTCGGCGGACCGGCCCGTAAAGGAGCATAGCTCAATCGGTAGAGCACCGGTCTCCAAAACCGGGGGTTGGGGGTTCGAGTCCCTCTGCTCCTGCCAGGGCTGATCCCGCGGTGTCGTGAACGTCCCGCCGACCATGGACCGGCCGATGCCGGATCGGCAACGAACGGAGCTTGCTTCGATGGCGAAACCCACACCCGCCCAATTCGTGCGGGAAGTGCGGCAGGAACTGAGTCGGGTCACTTGGCCGAGCCGCAAGGAGGTGACGATCACCACGCTCAGCGTGTTCGCCATGGCGACGCTGGCGGCGGTGTTCTTCTTCCTCGTCGACCAGCTCCTCGGTTGGGTGGTCCGCCTCGTGCTGGGCTTGGGCTCGTGATGACCGACGCGAAGTGGTACATCGTGCACGCCTACTCAGGCTTCGAGAAGAAGGTGGCGCAATCCATCCGTGAGCAGGCGGATCGCCAGGGTCTGACCGGCCTCTTCGAGGAGATTCTGGTTCCGACCCAAGAAGTGATCGAGGTTCGTCGCGGCAAGAAGGTGTCGGCGGAGCAGAAGTTCTTTCCCGGCTACGTGCTGGTGAAGATGCAGCTCAACGACGAGACCTACCACTTGGTGAAGCAGACCGCGAAGGTCGCGGATTTCCTGGGTGCGAGCGGCCGACCGCAGCCGATCTCGTCGGCGGAGGCGGAGCGAATTCTGCATCAGGTGCAGGAAGGCGTCGACCAGCCGCGCCCATCGATCACGTTCGTCACCGGCGAGCAGGTCACGGTCACGGACGGCCCGTTCAGTTCGTTCTCCGGCGTCGTCGAGGAAGTCGACGAGGCCAAGGGCCGGCTGAAGGTGTCAGTGTCGATTTTCGGCCGCGCTACGCCGGTGGAACTGGAGTATTCGCAGGTCGAAAAGCAGTAGCTTTCGACCGTCATCCGGCGGGAGTTGGCGGGCCCGAGCGGCGCCGCCGACGTTTGCACCGCCGCACTGGAGGATTGGCCGATGGCCAAGAAGATCGCCGGCTACATCAAGCTACAGGTGCCAGCCGGCAAAGCCACGCCGTCGCCGCCGATCGGGCCGGCGCTCGGCCAGCGTGGCTTGAACATCATGGAGTTTTGCAAGGCGTTCAACGCGCAGACGCAGAACATGGAACCCGGAATGCCGATCCCGGTGGTGATCACGGCGTTCGGCGATCGTACCTTCAGCTTCGTCACCAAGACGCCACCGATGACCTACTTCCTGAAGAAGGCGGCAGGTCTGGACAAAGGCAGCCAAACGCCTGGCCGCGCCGTCGCCGGCCGCGTCACCTTGGAGCAGTGTCGGGAGATCGCGACCGCCAAGATGCCCGATCTCAATGCCAACGACGTCGACGGCGCCGTGAAGATGGTCGTGGGGTCGGCTCGTTCGATGGGCTTCGAGGTGGTGGAGTAGGATCATGGCAAAGAAGGGCAAGCGGCTTCGGTCCGCGCTGGCGTCGATCGACCGCAACCGAGCCTACCCGCTCTCCGAGGCAGTGGCGCTGCTCAAGCAGGTTGGTGGTGCGAAGTTCGACGAGACCATCGAAGTCTCCGTCAACTTGGGTGTCGATCCGCGCCATGCCGACCAGATGGTGCGCGGCACGGTCGATTTGCCGCACGGCACCGGCAAGAGCGTTCGTGTCGCGGTCTTTGCTCGTGGTGACAAGGCGGACGCGGCCAAGCAGGCCGGGGCCGACCTCGTCGGCGCCGAGGATCTGGCGGAGACGATCCAGGCCGGTACGATCGAGTTCGACCGGTGCATCGCCACGCCCGACATGATGCCGGTGGTGGGGCGCCTCGGCCGTGTCCTCGGTCCGCGCGGGCTGATGCCCAATCCGAAGCTCGGCACCGTCACCCCGAACGTGGCGGAAGCGGTTTCGGCGGCGAAGGCGGGCCAGGTGCAGTTTCGCGTCGAGAAGGCGGGGATCGTCCATGCCGGCGTCGGCAAGGTCAGTTTCTCGGAGGAGCAGATCGCCGACAACGTACGAGCGCTGGTTGATGCAGTGAGTCGTGCGAAGCCGTCGGGTGCCAAGGGCACTTACATGGAGGCGGTCCATTTGAGTTCGACGATGGGTCCGGGCCTGCGTCTCGACGTCGGCGGTCTGCACGGCTGAGCGGGTGCGGAAAAGGTCTTGCGTCGGCAGGCGACGTGGCTATGTTCCAACGCCCGAGTTCTGGCAAGGCCGCAGCGGGTTGAACGCTGCGGCTTGCTGTGTTTTGTCCGCGGCGCCCTGTCGGTGCCGCCGGTTCTCGAAGTTCGGGGCCCACCGCGAGGTGGCCTGCGGAGGCAATCGTGCTCAAGGCTGAGAAGGCGGACGTCGTCGCGTCACTCAACGAGACGTTCTCGAACGTCGGCGTCGTCGTCGTCACCCACTACAAGGGTCTGACGGTCGCCGAGATGAACGACCTGCGGCGGAAGATGCGTGACGGCGGCGCCGGCTTTCGCGTGGCGAAGAATCGGCTCGTGAAGATCGCACTCGACGGAACGCCGTTCGTGGCGGCCGAACCCTTGTTCGAGGGGCCGACCGCGATCGGCTTTTCGACCGATCCGACTGCGGCACCGAAGGTGTTGTCGGATTACGCCAAGCGCAGCGACAAGCTGCAGATCGTCGGTGGCGGCCTCGGTGGCACGTTGTTGGACGCCGAGGCCGTGAAGGCATTGGCGGACATGCCGTCGATCGACGAACTGCGGTCGAAGCTGTTGGGCACCTTGAATGCGCCGGCGGCGAAGCTGCTGGGCGTCCTGCAAGCCCCGCCGGCGAAACTCGTCGGGTTGTTGTCGGCGCCGGGGCGTGACTTCGTTGGTGTGCTGCGCGCGAAGGCCGCTGCAGCCTGAGACTGGATCATGGGGCGGTCGCGTGGCGGGCCGCTTCGCCTAGCTGCTTGAGGAGTGCACGAAATGGCGAATTTGGAGCAGATCGTCGACGATCTGTCGAACCTGACGGTGCTTGAAGTCGCGGAGCTGGCCAAGCTCCTCGAAGACAAGTGGGGCGTGACCGCCGCTGCGGCAGCGCCCGTGGCGATGGCGATGCCGGGCGTCGCTGGCGCGGCCGCCGGTGGCGCTGCCGAGCCCGCCGAAGAGCAGACCGAGTTCGACGTCGTGTTGGCGGCCATCGGCGAGAAGAAGATCAACGTCATCAAGGAGGTCCGGGCGATCACCGGCCTCGGCCTGAAGGAGGCCAAGGACCTGGTCGAGGGCGCGCCGAAGCCGGTCAAGGAAGCGGTCAACAAGGACGAGGCTGCCAAGATCAAGGCGCAGCTCGAGGAGGCCGGAGCGACCGTGGAGGTCAAGTAATCCGCGGGCCTTTCGCACGTTCGGCGGCGGGCGCCCGACACAGGCGTCCAGCGTCGCCAAGCTTGCCGCGTCCAGGGGCGGCCGCAACGCAGCGGTCTTGGCCCCTCGTCGCGTTGGTGCCGAGGCGATCCACGAGCGGTGGATCGGCCTCGTCCACGAGTTGTTGCTGAGCTGAGGGGGCCTACAGCCCATGCCGACGTCGTTCACGGCGCGTAAGCGGATCCGCAAGACTTTCGGCCGGATCCCCGAAGTCACGACGATGCCCAACCTCATCGAGGTGCAGAGGCAGTCCTACGAGCACTTCCTGCAGATGCTGCGCCGGCCCAGTGAGCGGGGTCTGCACGGTCTCGAGGAGGCGTTCAAGTCGATCTTTCCGATCAAGGACTTCGCCGACCGGGCCGCGCTCGATTTCGTGCAGTACGAGCTCGAAGAGCCGAAGTACGACGTCGACGAGTGCCAGCAGCGCGGATTGACGTTCGCGGCTGCGCTCCGCGTGACCTTGCGCCTGATCGTCTGGGACATCGACGAGGAGACCGGTGCGCGGAGCGTCCGCGACATCAAGGAGCAGGACGTCTACATGGGCGACCTGCCGCTGATGACCGACAACGGCACCTTCATCGTCAACGGTACCGAGCGGGTCATCGTCTCGCAGATGCACCGCAGCCCCGGCGTGTTCTTCGATCACGACCGCGGCAAGACGCACAGCTCTGGCAAGTTCCTGTTCGCGGCGCGCATCATCCCGTACCGCGGGTCGTGGCTGGATTTCGAGTTCGACGCCAAGGATCTGGTCAACGTGCGGATCGATCGGCGGCGCAAGCTCGCGGCGACGACGTTCCTCATGGCGCTCGGCCTGTCGCCCGAGGAGATCCTCGCCACCTTCTACGAGAAAGTGGCCTACACGCGGGCCGGCGAGGGCTGGCGGGTCAAGCTCGATGCCGAGAAGCTGAAAGGCCAGAAGCTTTTTGCGGACCTGGTCGATGCGCGGACTGGCGACGTGGTGCTGACCGCTGGGACCAAGGTGACCCCGCGCCAGCTTAAGAAGCTGGCCGAGGCCGGCGTCGAGGAGGTGTTCGTCACCGACGAGGAGATGGTTGGTCTGTTCCTGGCGGAGGACTTGATCGACGAGACGACCGGGTTGGTGCTGGCAGAGGCCGGCGACGAGTTGACTGCCGAGAGTCTCGGTAAGCTGGTCGAGGCGGGTCTGACGGCCTTGCCGATGCTCGACGTCGACGGCGTGACCGTCGGCTCCTACGTGCGCAACACACTCGCCGTTGACCGCTGCCAGTCGCGCGAAGAAGCGCTGATGGACATCTACCGGGTGCTGCGCCCGGGTGAGCCGCCGACCTTGGAGACGGCGGAGACCCTTTTCACCGGGCTGTTTTTCGACCAGGAGCGCTACGACCTGTCGCCGGTCGGTCGCGTCAAGATGAACATGCGCCTGGAGATGGAGACCGAGGACAGCCTCCGCGTGCTGCGCCGCGAGGACATCATCGCGGTGATGAAGACGTTGCTCGACATCAAGGATGGGCGTGGCGAGGTCGACGACATCGACCATCTCGGCAACCGGCGCGTGCGCTCGGTCGGCGAGCTAATGGAAAACCAGTTCCGGGTCGGGCTGTTGCGGATGGAACGGGCGGTGCGCGAGCGCATGAGTTCCGTCGACATCGACGCGGCGATGCCCCACGACTTGGTGAACGCGAAGCCGGTGGCGGCGGCGGTGCGCGAGTTCTTCGGCAGCTCGCAGCTCTCGCAGTTCATGGATCAGACCAATCCGCTGGCGGAGATCACCCACAAGCGTCGCTTGTCAGCGCTCGGCCCGGGCGGCCTCACCCGCGAGCGCGCGGGCTTCGAGGTGCGCGACGTCCATCCGACCCACTACGGCCGCATCTGCCCGATCGAGACCCCCGAGGGGCCGAACATCGGGCTGATCAACAGCCTTGCGACCTACGCGCGGATCAACCAGTACGGCTTCATCGAGAGCCCCTATCGGCGGGTCGTCGACACCAAGGTCACCGACGAGGTCGTGTATCTTTCGGCGATCGAGGAGGGGCGCTACGCGATCGCCCAGGCCAATGCCGAACTCGATGGCGAGGGGAAGTTCGTCAACGACTTGGTGCCGGTGCGGATCGGCGGCGACCTGATCATCGTCCAGCCGACCGAAATCGACTTCATCGACGTCTCGCCGAAGCAGCTCGTGTCGGTCGCCGCGGCGCTGATCCCGTTCCTCGAGAACGATGACGCCAACCGCGCGCTGATGGGCTCCAACATGCAGCGCCAAGCGGTGCCGCTGTTGCAGGCCGAAGCGCCGTTCGTCGGCACCGGGATGGAGGAGGTGGTGGCGCGCGACTCCGGCGCCGCCGTCGCCGCCAAGCGGACCGGGGTGGTCGATCAGGTCGACGGCTCGCGTATCGTCATCCGGGTGACCGACGACAGTGCCCGCGCCGACAGCGTCGTCGACATCTACACCTTGCGGAAGTTCCAGCGCTCGAACCAGAACACCTGCATCACCCAGCGCCCGTTGGTGAACGTCGGTGACCAGGTTCGTGCCGGTGACGTCCTTGCCGACGGGCCGTCGACGCAGCTCGGTGAGTTGGGCCTCGGCCGCAACGCGCTCGTCGCGTTCATGCCTTGGAACGGCTACAACTTCGAGGATTCGATCCTCATCTCCGAGCGCATCGTCCGCGACGACGTCTTCACGTCCATCCACATTGACGAGTTCGAGGTGATGGCGCGCGACACCAAGCTCGGTCCCGAGGCGATCACCCGCGATATCCCGAACGTTTCCGAGGAGGCGCTCCGCAACCTCGACGAGGCTGGGATCGTCTACATCGGCGCCGAGGTGAAGGCCGGCGACATCCTGGTCGGCAAGGTGACGCCGAAGGGCGAGACGCCGATGACGCCGGAGGAAAAGCTCCTGCGCGCGATCTTCGGCGAGAAGGCAGCCGACGTTCGCGATACGTCTTTGAAGGTGCCACCGGGCGTCACGGGCACGATCGTCGAGGTGCGCGTGTTCAACCGGCGCGGCGTCGACAAGGACGAGCGCGCGGTGGCGATCGAGCGGGCCGAGATCGAGCGGCTGGCCAAGGACCGCGACGACGAGCGCCAGATCCTGGAGCGCAACGTCTACTCGTCGTTGCACGACCTGCTGCTCGGCCAGATCGCGGCGAACGGCCCCAAGGGGGTGACGAAGGGAGCGCCGATCGACCAGCCGTTGCTCGAGCAGCTGGCCCGCCGCCATTGGTGGGAGATCGGTATCGATGACGCCCAGAAGATGGCCGAGGTCGAAGGCCTGAAGCGCCAGCTCGACGACGGCTTGAAGCGGCTTCAGGACCGCTTCGACAACAAGGTCGAGAAGCTCCAGCGCGGCGACGAGCTGCCACCCGGCGTGTTGAAGATGGTCAAGGTGTTCGTCGCGGTGAAGCGCAAGCTGCAGCCGGGCGACAAGATGGCCGGCCGCCACGGCAACAAGGGTGTTATCTCGAAGATCGCACCCATCGAGGACATGCCGTTCCTGGATGACGGCACGCCGGTCGACGTCGTGCTCAACCCTCTGGGTGTCCCGTCGCGGATGAACGTCGGCCAGATCCTCGAGACGCATCTGGGGTGGGCCTGCGCCAATCTCGGGCGGCAGATCGGCGCTGTGGTCGACGGCATCGCCAACGACCCCGAGATGGCCGACTTGCGGTCCAAGTTGGTCGAGGTCTACGGCGACGAGATCGCCAGCGACGTCGCCCACTACAGCGCAGACGAACTGACCTTGTTGGCCGAAAATCTGAGGCCCGGCGTGCCGATGGCGACGCCGGTCTTCGATGGCGCGCACGAGCCGGACATCGTCCGGTTGCTGGAGCAGGCGGGTTGCCCGGCGTCCGGACAGGTGCAGCTGATCGATGGTCGGACGGGCGAGGCGTTCGATCGGCCGGTGACCGTGGGCTACATCTACATGCTCAAGCTCGGCCACCTGGTCGACGACAAGATCCACGCGCGCTCGGTCGGTCCCTACTCGCTGGTCACGCAGCAGCCCCTGGGCGGAAAGGCCCAGTTCGGCGGCCAACGGTTCGGCGAGATGGAGTGTTGGGCGCTCCAAGCCTACGGCGCCGCCTACACCTTGCAGGAAATGCTGACGGTGAAGTCGGACGACGTGTCGGGTCGTACCAAGATCTACGAAGCGATCGTCCGCGGCGAGGACACCTTCGAGGCCGGTATTCCCGAGAGCTTCAACGTCCTGGTCAAGGAACTCCAGGCGCTGGCGCTCAACGTCAATCTGGAAGAGGTGCCGGAAGAAGACGGCAATGCGGCAGCAGCACCACCGTTGCAGCTGCCCGACCTGGACGACGAACTCAGTGCCGCAAGCTGATCAAGCTGGCGAGAGGACGAATTGATGCTGAAAGACCTCGTGAACTTTTTCGCGCCGCAAGCCAGCTCGCAGAAGTTCGATCAGATCCAGATCTCGATTGCCAGCCCGGACAAGATTCGGCAGTGGTCGTTCGGTGAAGTCAAAAAGCCGGAAACGATCAACTACCGGACGTTCAAACCGGAGCGCGACGGACTGTTCTGCGCGCGGATCTTCGGGCCGATCAAAGACTACGAGTGCTTGTGTGGCAAGTACAAGCGGATGAAGTACAAGGGCATCGTCTGCGAAAAGTGCGGCGTCGAGGTCATCCAGTCGAAGGTCCGGCGCGAACGCATGGGCCACATCGAGCTGGCGGCGCCGGTCGCGCACATCTGGTTTCTGAAGTCGGTGCCGTCGCGGATCGGCGTCTTGCTCGACATCACGTTGCGCGATTTGGAGCGGGTGCTCTACTTCGAGAATTACGTGGTGATCGAGCCCGGCATGACGACGTTGAAGCCGCGCGAGCTGCTCAACGAGGAGCAGGTGCAGCGGGCGCGCGACGAGTTCGGTGACGACACCTTTACCTACGGCATCGGTGCGGAGGCGGTGCGGGACATGCTCCTGCAGCTCGACCTGCCGCGTGCCCGTGATGAACTGCGTGCCGAACTTGTCGAGACAACCTCCGAAGCGAAGCGCAAAAAGATCGTCAAGCGCCTCAAGATGATCGAGGTATTCCTGGAGAGCGGTAATCGTCCCGAGTGGATGATCCTCTCGGTGGTGCCGGTGATTCCGCCGGAGCTGCGCCCCTTGGTGCCGCTCGACGGTGGCCGCTTCGCGACCTCGGACCTCAACGACTTGTATCGCCGGGTCATCAACCGCAACAATCGCTTGAAGCGGCTGATCGAGCTCAGAGCACCCGACATCATCGTCCGCAACGAGAAGCGGATGCTGCAGGAGGCGGTCGACGCCCTGTTCGACAACGGACGTCGTGGCCGCGTGATCACCGGTGCCAACAAGCGGCCGCTGAAGTCGCTGTCCGACATGCTCAAGGGCAAGCAGGGTCGGTTCCGCCAGAATCTGCTCGGCAAGCGTGTCGACTACTCCGGCCGGTCGGTCATCGTCGTCGGTCCGGAGCTCAAGCTGCATCAGTGCGGCTTGCCGAAGAAGATGGCCTTGGAGCTGTTCAAGCCGTTCGTCTACGCCAAGCTGGAGCTCTATGGCAAAGCGCAGACGATCAAGGCTGCCAAGCGAATGGTGGAGAAGGAACGGCCGGAAGTCTGGGACATCCTGGAGCAGGTGATTCGTGAACATCCGGTGCTCTTGAACCGGGCGCCGACCTTGCATCGGTTGGGCATCCAGGCGTTCGAGCCGGTGCTGATCGAGGGCAAGGCAATCCAGCTGCACCCGCTGGTGTGCACGGCTTTCAATGCCGACTTCGACGGCGACCAGATGGCGGTACACGTGCCGTTGTCTCTGGAGGCACAGCTCGAAGCGCGCGTGCTCATGATGTCGACCAACAACATCCTCAGCCCGGGCAACGGCAAGCCGATCATCGTGCCGACCCAGGACATCGTGCTCGGGCTCTACTACATCTCGCTGCAGCGGGACGGACAGCCGGGTGAGGGGATGGCGTTCTCCGGTACGGAGGAGGTGGTCCACGCGCTCGCCAACGGTATCGTTGGCGTCCACTCCAAGATCAGCTGCCGGCTGCCGGTCCCTCAGGCTGATGGGACCGAGCTTTGGAGCCGTGTCGACACCACGCCCGGGCGCCTGGCGATTTTCGAGATCCTGCCGCGCAGTGCTGCGGTCAGTTTCGAAACCTTGGTCAACCGGGTGCTCCGCAAGCGCGACGTGTCGAACCTGATCGACGAGGTCTATCGTCATTGTGGGCAGAAGGAGACGGTGATCTTCGCCGACCGGCTGATGAACATCGGCTTCGCCAACGCCTGTCGCGCTGGGATCTCTTTCGGCAAGGACGACATGGTCATCCCGGGCGAGAAGTGGGCGTACGTGAACTCTACCCGCGACCAGGTGAAGAGCTACGAGAAGCAGTATGCCGACGGCCTCATCACCCGGGGCGAGAAGTACAACAAGGTGGTCGATGCGTGGCAGGTCTGCTCGGACAAAGTTGCCGAACAGATGATGGCGGCGATCCGCGGTGAGGCTGACCGGGACGACCAGCGCAAGCAGCCGAACTCGATGTTCATGATGTCTGACAGTTCGGCGCGCGGCAGCCCGGCGCAGATGAAGCAGTTGGCGGGGATGCGCGGGCTGATGGCCAAGCCCTCGGGCGAGATCATCGAGACGCCGATCATCTCGAACTTCAAGGAAGGCCTGACCGTGTTGGAGTACTTCAACTCCACCCACGGCGCCCGCAAGGGCTTGGCCGACACGGCGCTGAAGACCGCGAACTCCGGCTATCTCACGCGACGGCTGGTCGACGTGGCACAGGACTGCATCGTCAAGGCCAGTGACTGCGGCACCGAGCGTAGCCTGCGCATGACCGCAGCCGTTTCGGGCGGCGACGTCGTCGAGCCCCTGAGTGAGCGGGTGCTTGGCCGCACGGCCGCCGAGGACGTGACCGATCCGGCCACCGGCGGAGTGCTGATTCCGGCGTCGACTTTGCTCGAGGAACGCCACGTCCGCGCGATCGAGGAAGCCAAGGTCGATGAAGTGGCGGTGCGCTCGGTCTTGACCTGCGACACGGTCGGTGGCGTCTGCGCCGCTTGCTATGGTCGCGATCTGGCCCGTGGCACGCCGGTGAACGTCGGTGAGGCGGTCGGCGTCATCGCCGCGCAGTCGATCGGCGAGCCGGGCACCCAGCTGACGATGCGGACGTTCCACATCGGCGGCGCCGCCCAGGCCCAGACCGAGGACAGCACCATCGACAGCATGGTCGATGGCACCATGGAGTTGCTGCGTCCCTCGATCGTCCACGACAGTCAGGGCCGGCTGGTCGTCATGGGCCGGAATTCCGAGCTCGTTCTCTACGACGAAATGGGCCGGGAGAAGGCACGACACAAACTGCAGACCGGCACCCGCTTGGCGATCGAGCCGGGCTCGAAGGTGACCAAGGGTCAGCGGCTCGCCGAGTGGGACCCGCACACCTTGCCGATCGTCACCGAACTCGCGGGTCGCGTCGCGTTTCAGGACATGATCGAAGGCACCACCTACAAGGAGGTGATCGACGAGGCGACGGGCAAAGCTTCCAAAGAGGTGATCACGCCGCAGACCGCGCGTTCGGGCACCTTGCGGCCGTCGATCCTGTTGCAGTCGAAGGAGGGTGATCCGCTCTCGTTCGCGAACGGTAACGAGGCTCGCTACTACCTGGCCGTCGGGGCGATCTTGACGATCGAGAACGGCGTCGACGTGCAGGCGGGCGATGTGTTGTCGCGCATCCCCAAGGAGGCGTCGAAGACCCGCGACATCACCGGCGGCCTGCCGCGTGTCGCCGAGTTGTTCGAGGCCCGGCGCCCCAAGGACCCGGCGATCATCGCCGAGATCGACGGCCGTATCGAGTTCATGAAGGACTACAAGAGCAAGCGGCGCTTGAAGATCGTGCCGGAGGACGATCAGCACGGTCAGCCTTTCGAGTATCTGATCCCCAAGGGCCGCCATATCGTCGTCCAGGATGGTGACTTGGTCGTGCCGGGGGACCCGATCGTCGACGGCAATCCGGTGCCGCACGACATTCTGCGGGTGCTCGGGGTCGAGGCGTTGGCGCAGTATCTCTGCGCCGAGATCCAGGAGGTCTATCGGCTCCAGGGCGTGAAAATCGACGACAAGCACATCGAGGTGGTAGTCCGTCAGATGCTGCAGAAGGTCGAGATCGTCGCGCCTGGCGAGACGACGTTCCTGGTCGGCGAGCAGCTCGACCGGCTGGAGTTCGAGCGGCTCAACGACGAGGCCAAGCGCCAGGACAAGCAGCCGGCAACGGCGATCTCCGTCCTGCAGGGCATCACCAAGGCGAGCCTGCAGACGCAGTCGTTCATCTCGGCCGCGTCGTTCCAGGAAACCACGAGGGTGCTCACCGACGCGGCGTTCGCCGGCAAGTCCGACGGTCTCGACGGCTTGAAGGAGAACGTCATCGTCGGCCGGCTGATTCCGGCGGGAACGGGTGGTGTGCTGCCGCGGCTCAAGGGCGAACTCGCGGACGATGCGCGCTTTGCGCCGCCGCCGGAGCTGGACGCCGAGATGGAGCCGCTGCGGCTGCCCGATCTGGGTGACTGATCGAGCGCCTCCGACCGGCCTCGGTCGGCCGGTCGGAGGCGCGCAGGGTGCGGAAATCCTTGACGAGGTAGGGCTCCGCGCGTAGACCCCTGCAACGCTTTCTTAGCGACGGCGGTGGTGGCTCCAGGCGGGCCAGACACGTCGTCACGGTCGAAGCGATACATCGTCGTCGTTGCCGAGCACGCCGCCGGAGGATCACGTTCCGGGGGGCTTGCGCGGCACTACGTGTCGAATCGAAGGGAAGGGGTGCCTACACCCATGCCGACGATCAATCAGTTGGTGCGTCGTCCGCGCGAGAAGCAGCTCGCACGCAACAAGGTGCCGGCCATGGAGGCCTGCCCGCAGAAGCGTGGCGTATGCACGCGTGTCTACACGACGACGCCGAAGAAGCCGAACTCGGCCCTGCGCAAGGTAGCGCGTGTGCGGCTGACCAATGGCTTCGAAGTCACGAGCTACATCCCGGGCGAGGGGCACAACCTCCAGGAGCATTCGGTGGTCATGATCCGCGGCGGTCGCGTCAAGGACTTGCCCGGTGTGCGCTACCACATCGTCCGCGGCACGCTCGACACCAAGGGTGTCGACGGCCGTAAGCAGCGCCGGTCCAAATACGGCGTCAAGCGGCCGAAGTAACGGCGAAAACGAGGAAGTTTCGATGTCGCGTCGTCATGCCGCCGAAAAGCGTGAAGTCCTGCCTGATCCGAAGTTCCAGGACGTCGTTCTCGCCAAGTTCATCAACAATATGATGAAGGCCGGGAAGAAGTCGGTGGCGGAACGAATCGTCTACGGGGCGTTCGATCGCGTCAAGGTGCGCAGCAAGGGCGAGCCATTGCAGGTGTTTCACGAGGCGCTGGAGAACGTGAAGCCGACGCTGGAGGTGCGGTCGCGGCGGGTTGGTGGCGCGACCTATCAGGTACCCGTGGAGGTGCGTCCCGAGCGGCGCCAGGCTTTGGCGATCCGCTGGATGATCCAAGCCGCCTCGAAGCGCTCCGAGAAGACCATGACCGACCGGCTCGCCGGCGAGTTGATGGATGCCGCGAACAACCGCGGCGCCGCGTTCAAGAAGCGCGAGGACACGTTGCGCATGGCGGAAGCCAATCGCGCTTTCTCGCACTATCGCTGGTAACCCGGGACCGGAAGCTCACCATGCCCCGCGAAATCCCTCTCGAACGCTACCGCAACATCGGCATCATGGCCCACATCGATGCTGGCAAGACGACCACGACCGAACGGATCCTCTATTACACCGGCAAGTCGTACAAAATCGGTGAAGTTCATGAGGGCGCGGCCACCATGGACTGGATGGAGCAGGAGCAGGAGCGCGGCATCACCATCACGTCGGCGGCGACGACGACGTTCTGGCACGACCACCGCGTGAACATCATCGACACGCCGGGCCACGTCGACTTCACCATCGAGGTCGAGCGCAGTCTGCGCGTGCTCGACGGTGCGGTGGCGGTATTCGACTCGGTTGCTGGTGTCGAGCCGCAGTCGGAGACGGTCTGGCGGCAGGCGGACAAGTACGGCGTGCCGCGGATCTGCTTCGTCAACAAGATGGACCGGATCGGCGCCGATTTTTTCCGCTGCGTGTCGATGATCGAGGAGCGGTTGGGCGCGGTACCCTTGGTGCTGAACCTGCCGATCGGCAGCGAAGCCGAGTATGTCGGCAACGTCGAGCTGATCGAAGCGCGAGCGGTCGTCTGGGACGGGGAAAGCCTGGGAGCCACGTTCAACTACGTAGAGATCCCGGGCGAACTCGCGGAAGCGGCCGCCGAATGGCGGCAGAAGCTGGTCGAGGCCGCGGTCGAGATTGACGACGAGGCGCTGGAGCGGTTCCTCGAGGGCGAGGAACCGGACGAGGCGACGCTGCGCCGGTGCATTCGGGCCGGGACCCTGGCCGGCAAGTTCGTCCCCGTACTTTGCGGTTCGGCGTTCAAGAACAAAGGCGTTCAGCCGCTGCTCGACGCAGTGGTCGAGTTCCTGCCGTCGCCCTTGGACGTGCCGCCGACCCGTGGCGTGCTGCCCGACGGTGACGACGAGGTGCTCCGGAAATCCGATGATGGCGACCCGTTTGCGGCGCTCGCGTTCAAGATCATGACCGACCCGTTCGTGGGCTCGTTGTCGTTCGCGCGCATTTACTCGGGCGTGGTCGAGAGTGGCTCCTATGCGCAAAACACCGTCAAGGGTAAGCGCGAGCGGGTTGGCCGTATCTTGCTGATGCACGCCAACACGCGCGAAGAGGTGAAGGAAGCGCGAGCAGGCGACATCGTGGCATTCGTCGGCCTGAAGGACACGACCACAGGCGACACGCTTTGCGATCCGGGCAAGCCGGTGGTGCTCGAGCGGATGGAGTTCCCCGAACCGGTCATCGAGATCGCCGTCGAGCCGAAGACCAAGGGCGATCAGGAGAAGATGTCCATCGCCTTGAACAAGCTGGCGCAGGAGGACCCCTCGTTCCGTGTCGCCACCGATGCCGAGAGCGGCCAGACCGTCATCAAAGGCATGGGCGAGCTGCACCTGGAGATCATCGTCGACCGGATGCGCCGGGAGTTCAAGGTCGAGGCCAATGTCGGTCAGCCGCAGGTCGCCTACCGCGAAACGATCACCCGCGACGCGCAGGTCGACTACACCCACAAGAAGCAGACTGGTGGCTCCGGTCAGTTTGCCCGCGTGAAACTGAACTTCGTCCCGGCGGAGACCGGCGCAGGCTTCGTGTTCGAGAGCAAGATCGTCGGCGGTTCGGTGCCGAAGGAGTACATCCCAGGCGTACAGAAGGGCCTGGAGACGTCGATGTCGAACGGCGTGCTGGCCGGGTTCCCGTTGATCGACGTGCGCTGCGAGCTGGTCGACGGCGCGTTTCACGACGTCGACAGCTCGGTCATGGCCTTCGAGATCGCAGCCCGCGCGGCTTTCCGTGAGGGCGTCGGCAAGGCCGGTCCGCAGTTGTTGGAACCGGTGATGAAGGTCGAGGTGGTTACGCCCGACGAGTACATGGGTGACATCATCGGCGATCTGAACAGCCGGCGTGGCCACATCACCGGGATGGAGCCGCGCGGCAACGCGCAAGTGGTGAACGCCTTCGTGCCGCTGGCGACGATGTTCGGCTACGTCAACACCCTGCGGTCGCTGTCGCAAGGCCGGGCGCAGTTCACCATGTTTTTCGACCACTACGAGCCTGTGCCGCAGATGGTCGCCGAAGAAATCAAGGCGAAGTACGCCTGACCCTGTGGCGCTGGAGATCTGAGAGATGGCGAAGGAAAAGTTTTCGAGGACGAAGCCTCACGCGAACATCGGGACGATCGGTCACGTCGATCACGGCAAGACGACGTTGACGGCGGCGATCACGAAGGTGTTGGCGGAGGCGGGTGGTGCGACGTTCACGTCGTACGACAACATCGACAAGGCGCCGGAAGAGAAGGCGCGGGGGATCACGATCAACACGGCGCACGTCGAGTACGAGACGGACGGTCGTCACTACGCGCACGTGGATTGCCCTGGCCACGCCGACTACGTGAAGAACATGATCACGGGTGCGGCGCAGATGGACGGGGCGATTTTGGTGGTGTCGGCGGCGGACGGTCCGATGCCGCAGACCCGCGAGCACATTCTGCTGGCGCGTCAGGTGGGTGTGCCGGCGCTGGTGGTGTTCTTGAACAAGGTGGACCAGGTCGACGACCCTGAGCTTCTGGAGCTGGTGGAGCTGGAGGTTCGCGAGCTGTTGTCGCAGTACGACTATCCTGGCGACGACATTCCGATCGTCGCGGGGTCGGGCCTGGCGGCGTTGGAAGGTCGTGACGACGACGGGATCGGCAAGGCGAAGATCCTGGAGCTGATGGCGGAGGTGGATGGTTTCATTCCGCAGCCGGATCGGCCGAAGGACGGTGCGTTCTTGATGCCGATCGAGGACGTGTTCTCGATTTCGGGTCGGGGCACGGTGGTGACGGGTCGGATCGAGCGTGGGATCGTGAAGGTCGGCGACGAGATCGAGATCGTCGGGATCCGCGACACGACGAAGACGACGTGCACCGGTGTTGAGATGTTCCGCAAGCTGTTGGACCAGGGCGAGGCCGGGGACAACGTCGGTGTGCTGCTGCGTGGTGTGAAGCGGGACGACGTCGAGCGTGGTCAGGTGTTGTGCAAGCCGGGTTCGATCACGCCGCACACGAAGTTCAAGTGCGAGACCTACGTGCTGACGAAGGAGGAGGGTGGCCGTCACACGCCGTTCTTCTCGAACTACCGTCCGCAGTTTTACTTCCGGACGACGGACGTTACGGGGTCGATCAAGCTGCCCGAGGGCACCGAGATGGTGATGCCTGGCGACAACGTGACGATGGAGGTGGAGCTGATCGCGCCGATCGCGATGGAGCAGGGGCTTCGCTTCGCGGTGCGCGAGGGCGGCCGCACCGTCGGCGCCGGCGTCGTCGCCGAAATCATCGCTTGAACGAAGAATTGAGCGAACGTTTCCCAAGGCGAAGCTGAACCATGGACACGCAGAACATCAGAATTCGCCTCAAGGCGTTCGATCATCGCGTTCTCGACCAGTCGGTACGCGAGATCGTCAACACCGCGAAGCGAACCGGCGCTCGGGTGCGCGGGCCGATCCCGCTGCCGACGCGCTTGGAACGGTTCACGGTGTTGCGTTCGCCGCACATCGACAAGAAGAGCCGCGAACAGTTCGAGATGCGGACGCACAAGCGGCTTTTGGACATCGTCGATCCGACCCCGCAGACGGTCGACGCGCTGATGAAGCTCGACCTGGCGTCGGGTGTCGACGTCGAAATCAAGGTCTGAGCGGGGCGAGGGAAAGATAGTCATGCGCACCGGTCTCTTGGCCCGCAAGATGGGAATGACCCGCCTGTTCGGCGTCGACGGCAGCCACGTGCCGGTGACCGTCCTGCAGCTGGAGGACAACGAGGTCGTGGCCGTGCGCAACAGCGAGCGCGACGGTTACACCGCCGTGCAGGTCGGCATGGGCAAGGCCAAGGTGAAGAACGTGACGAAGCCGCAACGCGGCCATTTCGCCAAAGCGAAGGTCGAGCCGAAGAAGCGACTCGGCGAGTTTCGCGTCGCTGACGACGCCGTTCTCGACGTCGGTGCGAAGCTGTCGGCGGCGCATTTCGTCGCCGGGCAACGGGTCGACGTGTGCGGGGTCAGTCAAGGCAAGGGCTTTGCCGGGGCGATGAAGCGGCACGGCTTCGCTGGCTTGCGCGCGAGCCACGGTGTGTCGATCTCGCACCGAGCGCACGGCTCGACCGGTCAGTGTCAGGACCCCGGCAAGGTCTTCAAGGGCAAGAAGATGGCCGGGCAGATGGGCGCCAAGCGGTCGACCACCTTGAACCTGGAGGTTGCCGGCGTCGATCCGGAGCGGGGCCTGTTGCTGATCCGCGGTGCCGTGCCCGGGGCCAAGGGCGGCGTGGTTCGCATCCGCGATGCGGTCAAGCGCGCCCGACCCGGCGAGGCCCCCTATCCGGCCGGCCTGCAGGGCATGGAAGCCGCCGTCATCGAAGAGGCGGAGGCCTGAGCGATGGAGCTACCGGTCATCAGTCTCACGTCGGAAGACACCTCGGCGATCGAAGTCGACGACGCGATCTTCGCGGTCGAGCCGCGGGCCGACATTCTGCAACGTATGGTCGTCTACCAGTTGGCCAAGCGACGCGCGGGCACCCACAAGGTGAAGAACCGCTCCGAGATCAATCGCACCGGTGCCAAGATGTTCAAGCAGAAGGGCACTGGACGGGCGCGACACGGCTCCGCGCGGGTCGGCCAGTTTCGCGGTGGCGGCCGTGCCTTCGGGCCGACACCGCGCGACCACGCCATCGATTTGCCGAAGCAGGTTCGCCGGTTGGCGCTCCGCCACGCACTGGCGGCGAAGGCGCGTGCCGGTCAGCTCTACGTTCTGGACGACGCCAAGCTCACCGAGCCGCGGACGAAGCCGCTGGCCGCGCGCTTCGGCACCCTGGCGTTCAAGTCGGCGTTCGTCGTCGGCGGCGACGAGTTGGACGGCAATCTGAAGCTGGCGTCGCGCAACATCCCGATGATCGACGTCGTGCCGACGGCCGGGGCGAACGTCTACGACATGTTGCGCCGCGACGTCGTCCTGTTGGCGCGCGACAGCCTGGTAGCCCTGCAGGAGCGGCTGAAGTGACGACCGAACGGCACTACGACGTCATCACCCGACCGGTAATCACCGAGAAGTCGACGCGGCTCGCGGAGCACAACGCCGTCGTATTCCGTGTGCGGAACGATGCGACCAAGCCGGAGATCAAGGCGGCGGTCGAAGCGCTGTTCTCCGTTCAGGTGAAGAAGGTCAACACTTTGGTGACCAAAGGCAAACGCAAGCGCTCGCGAGGCGTCCCCTACCGCCGTTCCGACGTGAAGAAAGCGGTCGTGACGCTGGTCGAGGGCCATTCCATCGACGTGACGACGGGCATCTGACATGGCGCTCAAAACCTACAACCCAACCTCGCCTGGACGTCGGCAGCTGGTGTCGGTCGACCGCTCGACTTTGCACAAGGGCGCTCCGGTCAAGAAGCTGACAGAGGGCCTCACCAAGTCCGGGGGTCGAAACAACCACGGTCGGACCACGGTCTGGCATCGCGGCGGCGGCCACAAGCGGCGTTACCGACGGGTCGATTTCAAGCGCCAGAAGTGGGACGTCTGGGGGACGATCGAGCGACTGGAGTACGATCCGAACCGCACGGCATTCATTGCGCTCGTCACCTACGAAGATGGCGAGCAGGCGTACATCCTCGCTCCGGCGCGTCTTGCGGTGGGGGACCGGGTGGTGGCCGCCAACCGAGTCGACGTGAAGCCGGGCAACGCCGCGCCGCTCGCCAACATTCCGATCGGCACGATCATCCACAACGTCGAGCTGAAGCCCCGCAAGGGGGGGCAGGTGGCGCGGTCGGCCGGCGCGTACGCCCAGTTGGTGGGCCGCGACGGCAGCTACAGCCAGGTACGGTTGATGTCGGGCGAGATCCGGCGGATCCACTCCGACTGCATCGCGTCGGTCGGTGCGGTGTCGAACGCCGACCATCAGAACGTCAATCTGGGCAAGGCGGGCCGCAGCCGGTGGCTCGGTCGTCGGCCGACGGTGCGCGGTGTGGTGATGAACCCGGTGGATCACCCGCATGGTGGTGGCGAGGGGCGGACCTCGGGCGGTCGTCATCCGGTGACGCCCTGGGGCAAGCCGACCAAGGGTCGTCGCACCCGGCGAAACAAGAAGTCCGGCGTGTTCGTGGTGCGCTCGCGCCATCTCGCCAAGAAGCGTGGAGGCTGATCGGTGCCCCGTAGTGTGTGGAAAGGCCCGTTCGTCGACGGCTATCTGTTCGACAAGGCCGAACAGGCGCGGGCGTCGGGCAAGAATGCGATCATCAAGACTTGGTCCCGCCGCTCGACCATCGTTCCTGAGTTCATCGGGCTGACCTTCGCCGTCTACAACGGGAAGAAGTTCTTGCCAGTGTACGTTACGGAGAACATGGTCGGCCACAAGTTCGGTGAGTTCTCGCCGACCCGAACCTATTACGGGCACGGTGCCGACAAGAAGGCGAAGAGGAAGTAGTATGGGCAAGCCGCAACGCGAGCGGGCACTCGACGACAGCGAAGCCCAAGCGGTGGCGACCTTCGTCCGGGTCAGCCCGCGCAAGCTCGACCTCGTCGCCGGCATGATTCGCAACAAGCCCGTCGGCAAGGCGATCACGTCGCTCGCGTTCTCGAACAAGCGGGTGGCGATCGACGTCCGCAAGACCTTGGAGAGCGCGGTCGCCAACGCCGAGAACAACCATCAACTCGACGTCGACCAGCTGGTGGTCGCCGAGGCGAGTGTCGGCAAGCGCTTGGTGATGAAGCGGATGCATGCGCGGGCGCGCGGCCGAGCCGGGCGGATCAAGAAGTTCTTCAGCCGTTTGCGCATCGTCGTGCGGCAAGTCGAGGAGGCCGCCTGATGGGGCACAAGGTCAACCCGATCGGCATGCGCCTCGGGATCAACCGCACCTGGGACAGCCGTTGGTACGGCGGCGCGGAGTATTCGCGGCTCTTGGCCGAAGATCTGGAGATCCGCTCGTTCCTGCACAAGCGGCTGGAACAGGCGGGGGTGTCGAAGATCGTCATCGAGCGGCCGGCGAAGAAGGCCCGGGTGATGATCCACACGGCGCGTCCGGGCGTGGTGATCGGCAAGAAGGGCCAGGACATCGAAGTGCTACGGCGCGACGTGTCGAAGCTAAGCTCGGCGGGTGACGTTGCCTTGAACATCGTCGAGATTCGCAAGCCCGAGCTCGACGCCCGCCTCGTCGCCGAGAACATCGCGCAGCAATTGCGCCGCCGCGTCACCTTTCGTCGGGCGATGAAGCGCGCGGTGCAGTCGGCGATGCGGCTCGGCGCCGAAGGCATCAAGGTGGTCTGCGGTGGTCGATTGGGTGGCGCTGAGATTGCCCGCTCCGAGCGCTACCGCGAGGGCCGCGTGCCCCTGCACACCTTGCGGGCGAACATCGACTTCGGCCGGGCGACGGCGTTCACGCCTTACGGCACCTGCGGGATCAAGGTTTGGGTCTTCCGCGGCGAGATCATGGAACACGACCCGTTCGCGTCCGAGCGACGGTTGACCGAGGCGGCACCCGGTCGCGGGTGAGCCTTGGCGAGGAGCGTTGAGCGATGTTGCAGCCGAAGCGGACCAAGTTCCGCAAGATGCACAAGGGCCGGATCCACGGTCTCGCCAAAGGCGGGACCGATCTGAACTTCGGTGCGTTCGGGATGAAGGCAGTCGAGCCGGGTCGAGTGACGGCCAGGCAGATCGAAGCCGCACGGCGGGCCATGACCAGGCACTTGAAACGACAGGGGCGGGTCTGGATCCGGATTTTCCCCGACAAGCCGGTGTCGAAGAAGCCCGCCGAAGTCCGCATGGGTAAGGGCAAGGGCTCGGTCGAGCTGTGGGTGAGCTTGGTCAAGCCCGGTCGGATGATGTTCGAGATCGATGGTGTGCAGCCGGCGCTGGCGGAAGAGGCGATTCGCCGAGCTTCGGCGAAGCTGCCGATCGCCACGCGCTTCGTACAGCGGGTGCAGGAGGAGGCGGCATGAACAGCGAGGAACTCCGAGCCAAGTCCGACGACGAACTCGCCGGCCTCCTGATCGACCTCAAGAAGGAGCAGTTCAACCTGCGCTTCCAACAGGCCACCGGCCAGCTGGAGAACAGCGCCCGCGTGCGCGACGTGCGCCGGACGATTGCGCGGCTCAAGACCGTCGCCGGCCAGCGCCGCCAGAAACAGGAGGCGAACTGATGCCCAAGCGCGTCTTGCAGGGTGTCGTCGTCAGTGACAAGGGCGACAAGACGATCGTGGTGCGCGTCGAGCGGCGCTACAAGCATCCGCTGTACGGCAAGTACTTGCGGGCGACGAAGAAGTACCATGCCCATGACGAGCACAATCAGTGCACGGTCGGGGAGACGGTGCGGATCGTCGAATGCCGGCCGCTGTCGCGGACGAAGCGCTGGACTCTCGTGACCCAGGAAAGTGCTGCACCGACGCCGGCAGCGGTGACGGAGTCCGGCGGATGATCCAGAGCGAAAGCAATCTCGACGTCGCCGACAACTCCGGAGCGAAACGTGTGCAGTGCATCCGGGTGCTCGGCGGGTCCCGACGTCGCTGGGCGTCGATCGGCGACGTGATCGTCGTCGCCGTGAAGGACGCCATCCCCCGTGGCCGGGTGAAGAAGGGTGACGTGCACAAAGCCGTGATCGTCCGCACCGCGAAGGAGATCAAGCGTGCCGATGGCAGCGCGATCCGCTTCGACCGGAATGCTGCGGTCCTCATCAACAATGCTGGCGAGCCGATCGGCACGCGCATCTTCGGGCCGGTGACCCGCGAGCTGCGCGCGAAGCGGTTCATGAAGATCGTCTCGTTGGCGCCGGAGGTCATCTGACCATGAGCACTGCGAACCAGGCGGCAACGCGACCGCCGAAGCGCAAGATCAAGAAGGGCGATCGGGTGATCGTCTTGACGGGGCGCGACAAAGGCAAGCGCGGGGACGTCTTGAAGGTGTTCCCGGCGGAGAACCGCGTCGTGGTCCAGGGTGTGATGATGGTGAAGCGTCACGAGCGGCCGAGCGCACGCTCGCAAGGCGGCATCGTTCAGAAGGAAGCGCCGATCCATCTGTCGAACGTGGCCCTGATCGATCCGACCGACGATCGGGCGACCCGGGTCGGCTTCAAGCTGCTCGAAGACGGCCGCAAGGTGCGCGTGTCGCGGCGGTCCGGGGAGGTGTTGGACCGATGAGCGAGATCGTACGCCTGCAGGACCACTACGAGACCACGGTGCGGCCAGCGTTGCAGGAACGGTTCGCCTACACCAACCCGATGATGGTCCCGCGGCTGGAGAAGGTCGTCATCAACATGGCGATCGGCAAGGCGGTCAGCGACCGCAAGAAGCTCGATGCCGCCGTAATCGAGATGACCAAGATCGCCGGGCAGAAGCCGTTGGTGGTCAAGGCGCGGAAGTCCGTCGCGAATTTCAAGTTGCGCGAGGGGATGCCGATCGCCTGCAAGGTGACCTTGCGCCGGCAACGCATGTACGAGTTCGTCGATCGGTTGGTGACGATCGCCATGCCGCGGATTCGTGACTTCCGGGGTGTCAATCCCAAGGCGTTCGACGGGCGCGGCAACTATGCTTTGGGGCTGAAGGAGCAGATCATCTTTCCGGAGATCAGCTACGACGAGGTCGATGAGGTGCGCGGCATGGACATCGTGTTCTGCACCTCCGCCCGCACCGACGAGGAAGCGCGGGTGCTCCTCGAGGGTTTCCAATTGCCGTTCGTGCGCTGAGGTAGGGCAGAGTCATGGCGAAGAAGAGTGCGATCGAAAAGAACCAGCTCCGCCGTCGTCTGGTCGCCCGCGATGCGGCGAAACGGGCGGAGCTGAAGGCGCTGATCCGCGACCGCGATCTGGAGCCAGAGGACCGATTCGATGCGGTTCTCAAGCTGGCGAAGCTGCCGCGGAACGGCGCCAAGGTGCGGGTCCGCAACCGCTGCGTCGTGTCGGGCCGGCCGCGCGCCTATTACCGGCGTTTCGGCCTGTCGCGGATCGCGCTGCGTGAGTTGGCGTCCGAAGGCCAGGTGCCCGGCGTCGTGAAGTCGAGCTGGTAGGAACGAACCGATGGCAATGAGCGATCCGCTCGGCGACATGCTGACCCGTATCCGCAACGGGCAGATGGCCAGCAAAGGCAAGGTTTCCAGTCCGGCGTCCAACCTGCGGCGCAACGTGCTCGAGGTGTTGCAGCGCGAAGGCTACATCCGGGGTTACAGCACCCACGAACTCGAACGAGGCAAAAACGAGCTGGCGATCGAGTTGAAGTACCACAACGGCCAGCCGGTAATCCGGGAACTGCGTCGGGTGTCGAAGCCCGGTCGCCGGGTCTATGCCGGGGTCCGCGACTTGCCGCGGGTGTACAACGGGCTCGGTATCGCGATCCTGTCGACGCCGCGCGGCGTCATGTCCGACACCGAAGCGCGCGAGGCGCGCGTCGGCGGCGAAATCCTCTGCACGGTGTTTTGACGATGTCCCGTATCGGCAAGCATCCCGTTCCGATCCCGGCCGGCGTCGAGGTGTCGATCGCCGCGCAACAGGTGTCGGTGAAGGGCAAGTTGGGCGAGCTGGCGCAGACGCTACCGAGCGAAGTCGACGTGGTGGTGGAGGACGGCGCTGTGCGCGTCAGCCCGCGCGACGCCGATGACCAGCGCTCGCGGGCGATGTGGGGGCTGTCGCGGACCTTGGTGGCCAACATGGTCACCGGAGTGTCCGAAGGCTTCACCCGACAGTTGGAGATTTCCGGCGTCGGCTACCGCGCCAACGTCGATGGCAACATCCTCAACCTGCAGCTCGGCTTCAGCCACGACATCAAGGTCGCGATCCCGTCGGACATCCAGATCAAGGCCGACTCCCCGACCTTGCTGACGATCTCCGGCGCCGACCGTCAGCGGGTTGGCCAGCTGGCAGCGGAGATCCGGCGGTTCCGCAAGCCGGAGCCGTACAAGGGCAAGGGCGTGAAGTATGCGGGTGAGCGCATCCTCCGCAAGGAAGGCAAGAAGAAGTAGCCATGGTCACCACCAACGAACGCTTCAGCCGTCGTGCCCGTAGGACACGCTATGCCTTGCGGCAGCTGGCCGGCGGCAAGCCCCGGCTTTCGGTGTTCCGCTCGAACCGGTACATCTACGCCCAGGTGATCGATGACGTGGTCGGCCGCACCTTGGCGTCGGCGTCGTCATTGGAGCCGTCGATCAAGGGCGATCTGGCATCGACGAGCAACCGCGACGCGGCCAAGAAGGTCGGCTTGGCCGTGGCCGAGCGGGCGAAGGCCGCCGGTGTCGAGACCGTCGTGTTCGATCGCGGCGGCTACCGCTACCACGGGCGGCTGGCCGCCTTGGCGGAGGGCGCCCGCGAGGGTGGCCTCACGCTCTGAGATCGGAGAGGACGATGGCAAGAGGACGGTCCGACGACCGAGGCGACCGCGGTGGCGACGACCTGATCGACAAGCTCGTTGGCATCAACCGTGTCGCCAAAGTGGTGAAGGGTGGTCGCCGGTTTGGCTTCTCGGCGCTGGTCGTCGTCGGTGATGGCCGTGGCCGTGTGGGCTACGGCATGGGCAAGGCGCGCGAGGTGCCGGAAGCAGTGCGCAAGGCGACCGAGCAGGCGAAGCGTTCGATGATCCGCGTGCCGTTGATGCAGGGCCGCACCTTGCACCACGACGTGCTTGGACATTACGGGGCCGGTCGGATCGTGATGCGCAGTGCACCGCCGGGTACCGGCGTGATCGCCGGCGGGCCGATGCGTGCGGTCTTGGAGGCGCTCGGCGTGCAGGACGTCGTGGCGAAGTCCATCGGCACGTCCAATCCGCACAACATGATCAAGGCGACGTTCGAGGCGTTGCGCGACGTCAGCTCGCCCAAGGCGGTGGCGGCGAAGCGCGGCAAGAAGGTGGCTGATCTGACCAGGCGGCGCGAGGCGCCGACCGAGGCGGCGGCAGAGTGATGGCGGCCATGAGCGAGAAGCGACTTCGGATCACCCAGACCGGCAGCCCGATCGGCCGCCTCGCGGTGCAACGGCAGACGCTCGTTGGGCTCGGATTGAACAAGCTGCACCGCAGCAAGGTGTGGCGCGACACCCCGGAAGTGCGCGGCCGGATCGCCGTCGTGCATCACTTGGTCGAGGTCGTTGAGCTCGACGGCGCGGAGGATTGATCGGATGCGCTTGAACGAACTCCGGGACAACCCCGGCGCCCGCAAGGCGCGAAAGCGCGTCGGCCGCGGCATCGGTTCCGGATTGGGCAAGACGGCGGGCAGCGGTCACAAGGGTCAGAAGTCGCGTTCGGGCAAGGGCCGGACGATCTTCGAAGGCGGTCAGATGCCGATCTATCGGCGGCTGCCGAAGCGAGGCTTCAAGAACCACCCGTTCCGCACGTTCTATCAGTTGGTCAATCTGGACCGCCTGCAGCAGGCGGTCGAGAGTGGCAAGCTCGGCGGCGCGCCGATCGACGCCGAAGCGTTGGTCGCCGCCGGCGTCGTTCGCAATGCCAAGGATCCGGTCAAGCTGTTGGCGCGAGGGGCGCTGTCCGCCGCGGTCAGCCTCGAGGTCAACGCCGCGTCGCCGAAAGCAGTGGCAGCGGTCGAGGCGGCGGGTGGTACGGTGACCCTCTTGGCGCCGCCCCCGACAGCCGAGGCTGCGACGACGGCGACGGAGTGACGATCGACCGCGTGCGCGCGTCGGGCCGTCCAACCACGGAGCGATAGATGGCGTCGGTAGCGGATCAGCTGGCAGGGAGCATCAACTGGCGAGCGTTCGCGCGCGCCACCGAACTCAAGCATCGGATCCTGTTCGCGCTCGGCGCCTTGGTCGTCTTCCGCCTCGGCACGTTCGTGCCGTTGCCCGGCATCGATCCCGAGGTCATGGCCGAGGTGTTCCGTCAGCAGGCCGGCGGCATCATGGGCATGTTCAACATGTTCGCCGGCGGTGCCTTGGAGCGGATGTCGATCTTCGCGCTCGGCATCCTGCCTTACATCTCGGCCGCGATCATCATGCAGTTGATGACCGCGGTTTCGCCGACCCTGGAAGCGCTGAAGAAGGAGGGCGAGTCCGGGCGGCGAACGATCAACCAGTACACTCGTTACCTTACGGTCGCGCTCGCAACGGTTCAGGCCTACGGCCTCGCCATCGGGCTGGAGGCGATGAGCGGGCCGAGCGGGCCTGCGGTCGGTGACCCCGGGCTCTTCTTCCGGGCGACGACGGTCATCACGATCGTCGGCGGCACGCTGTTCTTGATGTGGCTGGGGGAGCAGATCACCGCGCGGGGGATCGGGAACGGCATCTCGCTGATCATCTTCACCGGAATCATCGCTACCCTGCCAGCGGCGCTGGTGAGCACCCTGGAGCTCGGGCGCACCGGTGCGTTGTCGCCGCTGTTCATCATTTTTCTGATCGCGATGCTCGTCGGCGTCATCACCTTCGTGGTCTTCATGGAGCGAGCGCAGCGGCGGATTCTCGTCCAGTACCCGAAGCAGCAGCGGGGCAACCGGGTGTTCGGCGGCGAAAGCTCGCACCTGCCGCTGAAGCTCAACAGCGCCGGCGTGATCCCACCGATCTTCGCTAGTTCGTTGCTGTTGATGCCGGCCACTCTGCTGTCGTTCTCCGGCGGCACAGGTCCGGACTGGATGGCCGGCGTCAGCGCGCTGCTCGGCCGCGGCGCGCCCTTGTTCCTGCTGCTGTATCTCGGCCTGATCGTGTTCTTCACGTTCTTCTATACGTCGATCGTCTTCAACCCCGAGGAGACGGCCGACAACCTCAAGAAACACGGTGGCTTCATCCCTGGTTACCGGCCGGGCCCGCGCACCGCCGAGTATCTGGACTACGTTCTGACCCGGTTGACGACGGTGGGTGCCGCGTATCTCGCGGCCGTCTGTTTGCTGCCGGAGATCCTGATCTCGCAATATGCGGTGCCGTTCTACTTCGGCGGGACCAGTGTGCTCATCGTCGTCTCGGTGACGATGGATACGGTGGCGCAGATCCAGTCGCATCTGATCGCCCACCAATACGAAGGTTTGATCAAAAAAGCGAAGTTGCGGGGGCGCCGGTCGTGAACATCATCTTGTTTGGACCGCCAGGGGCGGGAAAGGGCACGCAAGCCGACTTGTTGAAGCGCGACTACGGATTGGCTCATTTGTCGACCGGCGACATGCTGCGGGCAGCGGTCGCCGCCGGCACCGACGTCGGCTTGCAGGCGAAGAGCGTCATGGATGCCGGGAAGCTCGTTTCCGACGAGCTGATCACCAACGTCGTGGCCGACCGGATCGAAGAGGCGGATTGCGCGAAGGGCTTCATACTCGACGGCTTCCCCCGCACGTTGCCGCAAGCGCAAGCGCTGGACCGGATGCTCGAGTCGAAGACCAAGCAGATCGACGTCGTCCTGGAGATCCGGGTGCCAGACGACATCCTGGTCGGGCGGATCGAGAAGCGCGCTGCCGAGACCGGCGGCGCCAGAGCCGACGACAATCCCGAGACGTTGAAGCAGCGCCTCGCCATCTACCACGAGCAGACGGCGCCGGTGCTGCCGTACTACGACCAGTCGGGGCACCTTCGGGTGATCGATGGGAACCAGCCAGTCGACACGGTGACGGCGTCGATTCGCGACGCTTTGGCCTGACGCCGCCGGCGCTTGATTGCGCGGTCTTCGACCGTTGACAGGTGGCCGGCGATCTTTAAATTGCGCGGGCTTGGCGGGAGCAGCAGCTTCCGCCTCCCGTTTTTTCGAGGAGAGGTTGCGGTGGCGCGCATCGCGGGTGTCAACATCCCGAGCGACAAGCCCGTCGGGATCGGCTTGACGTACATCTTCGGTATCGGTCGCGTGACAGCGTCGCGAATGCTCGCCGACCTCAGCATCCCCTGGGAGCGTCGGGTGAACTCGCTGACCGACGCCGAGCTTCTGCAGATCCGTGAGAAGATCGATCAAGACGTCAAGGTGGAGGGTGACCTTCGCCGTGAGGTGGCGATGAACATCAAGCGGCTGATGGATCTCGGTTGCTACCGCGGGTTGCGGCACCGCAAGGGTCTGCCCGTGCGCGGTCAGCGGACCCACACCAACGCGCGGACGCGGAAGGGACCGGCCAAGGCCATTCCCGGCAAGAAGAAAGCGACGAAGTAGGATCTCATGGCCAAAGCGGACCAATCGCGGCTGCGGCGCCGCGAGCGCAAGAACATCACGTCGGGTGTCGCCCACGTGCTGGCGACGTTCAACAACACGATGATCACCATCACCGACGCCCAGGGCAACGCCATCGCCTGGTCGTCGGCCGGCGCGCAGGGCTTCAAGGGCTCACGCAAGTCGACGCCGTTCGCCGCGCAGATGGCGGCGGAGATCGCCGGCAAGAAGGCGATGGAGCACGGCATGCAGACGTTGGAGGTCAACGTCAAAGGCCCTGGCTCCGGCCGCGAATCGGCGCTTCGTGCGTTGCAGGCGGTGGGCTTCCAGATCAGCTCGATCAAAGACGTCACGCCGATCCCCCACAACGGTTGCCGGCCGCGCAAGCGCCGCCGGGTCTGATCCGCGAGCGCCGCAACGCCGGCGCCC
The DNA here is from genome assembly GCA_039818825.1 of Pseudomonadota bacterium. GTDB lineage: Bacteria > Pseudomonadota > Alphaproteobacteria > Geminicoccales > Geminicoccaceae > JBCBTD01. The sequence goes on along the minus strand of JBCBTD010000046.1, from coordinate 3,700 downwards.
GGTCACACCGTTCGCAGCAAGAGGTCGACCTTTGCTTCAAAAGAACTGGCAGGAACTGATCAAGCCCCAGAAGCTCGACGTGCAGCCGGGCCGTCGCCCGGACCGCGAGGCGCGGGTCGTCGTCGAGCCCTTGGAGCGCGGCTTCGGGGTGACGCTCGGCAACAGCCTGCGCCGGATTTTGCTGTCGGCGCTCCAGGGCTCGGCGATCACCGCGGTTCAGATCGAGGGGGTCCTCCACGAGTTTTCGTCGGTGCAGGGTGTGCGCGAGGACGTGACCGACATCGTGCTCAACCTCAAGGCGCTGGGCATCCGCCTCCATGGTGATCACGCGAAGCGCATGTATCTGAAGGCGACCGGGCCTTGCGTGGTGACCGCCGGCATGATCGAGGCCGGGCACGACGTCGAGATCATGGACCCCGACCACGTGATCTGCCACGTCGACCGCGGCGGCGCCCTGGCGATGGAACTGACCGTCACCAGCGGCAAGGGCTACGTGCCGTCGACGCTTTTGAAGAGCGAAGATGCACCGATCGGCTTGATCGCCATCGACGCGATCTACAGCCCGGTCCGCAAGGTCGCCTACAAGGTCGACAACGCCCGTGTCGGCCAGCAGACCGACTACGACAAGCTGACCTTGGACGTCGTGACCGACGGCTCGGTCATCCCGGACGACGCGGTGGCACTGGCTGCCCGCATCCTGCAGGACCAGCTGCAGCTCTTCATCAACTTCGACGAGCCGCGGCCGGAGGGTTCGGCCGAGCGCAAGCCCGAGCTGCCGTTCAACCCGCACCTGTTGCGCAAGGTCGACGAGCTGGAGTTGTCGGTCCGCTCGGCCAACTGCCTGAAGAACGACAACATCGTGTACATCGGCGATCTGGTGCAGAAGACCGAGGCCGAAATGCTCCGGACGCCGAATTTCGGCCGGAAGTCCTTGAACGAGATCAAGGAAGTGCTGACCAGCATGGGCTTGCAGCTGGGCATGGAGGTGGCCGGCTGGCCACCCGAGAACATCGAAGATTTGGCGCGGAAGGTCGAAGACCCGTTCTGAGCCACGTCGTGCTGAGACGTTTGGCGCCGGCGACGTCCGGCTAGTGGAGATTGACCCATGCGGCATCTGAACCGCGGGCGGCGGTTCTCGCGCAGCTCGAGCCATCGCGCTGCCATGTTCGCCAACCTTGCCCAGGCGCTGGTCAAGCACGAGCAGATCAAGACCACCTTGCCCAAGGCGAAGGATCTGCGGCCACTCGTCGAGAAGCTGATCACGCTCGGCAAGCGCGGCGACCTCCACGCACGGCGGCTGTTGATCGCGCGCACGCGCTCAGAGGCGACCGCCGCGAAGCTGATCGACGTGCTCGGCCCCCGTTACAAGGAGCGCTCGGGCGGTTACTGTCGCGTCTTGAAGGCCGGTTTTCGCTACGGCGACGCCGCGCCAATGGCCGTGATCGAGCTGGTCGAGCGGGACGTCGATGCGAAAGGCAAGGACAGCGGGCCTCTTCCCGAAGATCTGGCCGACGCGGCGTAGGCTCCGCGCCGGCTACCCTCGAGCGCAGGCGTTTCTGCTGCTCGCCGCAACCGCCTGTCTGATCCTGCCGGCGACCGCGCCCGCCGAAGCCCCGGAAGCCCGTCTCCCGGCCGATGCTGAAGAGCTGCGTCTGTCGTTCAGCCCGGTCGTTCGAAGCGCTGCTCCCGCGGTCGTCAACATCGCTGCCACCCGCGAGCAGCGGGGTCGTGACGTTACGTCGCCACTGTTGGCGGACCCGTTCTTCCGCCGCTTCTTCGACCGAGGACGTGACACGGGCGACCCCGCGTCCATGAGCCTTGGCTCGGGCGTCATCGTCGGTGGCGGCGAGTTGGTCGTGACCAACAACCATGTGATCGAAGGGGCTGACGAGGTCACCGTGATCCTCGCCGATCGCCGGGAGTTCCCGGCCGAGCGGCTGAGGGTGGACCAAGCTGCTGATCTTGCGCTGTTGCGGATCGACAGCGACGGTGCGGTGTTGCCCGCATTGGCGTTCGCCGATAGCGATGCCTTGGCCGTCGGTGACCTCGTGCTCGCCATCGGCAACCCCTTCGGGATCGGCCAATCGGTGTCGAGCGGAATCATCTCGGCGACGATGCGCTCGACGCCTGGCCTCGATCTCGACATCCCGGTCATCCAGACCGACGCCGCCATCAATCCCGGCAATTCGGGTGGTGCGTTGGTCGATCTGCGTGGCGATCTGGTCGGCGTCAACACCGCCATCCTGACCCGCGGCGGCGGTTCCCTCGGCGTCGGCTTCGCCATCCCCGCCAACTACGTCCGCGCGTTCGTCGGCAACGACGGTGGGGAGGCAGCCGGGCCGCGCCCGTGGCTCGGCGTGCGGGTCCAGCCGGTCGATGCCGATCTCGCCGACACTGTCGGCCTGGGCCGGCCACGCGGAGTGCTCGTCGCCGATGTTTTCATCGGCGCTGCCGCGGATCGCGCGGGGATCGTCGTCGGTGACGTGATCCTCGCGGTCGATGGTGTCGCGGTCGATGCCGCCGGCATGTTGAACCTTCGTTTGGCGCTGGCGTCGCCCGGCGCCTCGGTCGCCTTCGAGCTCTGGCGGGACGGCGCTGTGCTGCGGCTGGAGCTGCGGCCGGATGCACCGCCAGGGGAGCCGCTGGCGGCGGAGCGGAGCTATCCGACCGGCCACCCGTTCGCCGGGCTGACCGTCGCCAATCTGTCGCCCGCCTACGCGTTGGAACAGGGCTTCGATCCGTTCCAGCAGGGAGTGGCCGTGCTCGGGGTGGAGCCACGCAGCCCGGCGCGGCGGTTGCGGCTCAGGCCCGGGGACGTGATCGTCGATGCCAACGGTCGCGCGGTGCGGACTCAGGCCGACTTGGAAGAAGTACTGGCCGCGCGACCGTTACCGCTACGCCTGCTGATCGAGCGTGGCGGCCGCCGCATCCGGCTGGTGCTGTCGTGACCGGCGATCTCTTCGTCGACCAACCGGGCCCGGACGTGGCATCGGCGAGCCAGCCGCGATCGCGGGCGGCGCCCTTGGCCGAGCGGCTCCGCCCCAGCTCGCTGGACGAGGTGGTGGGCCAGGAGCAGGCCCTGGCCGCGACGGGGCCGCTCGGCGCGATGGTTCGTTCGGGGCGACTACGCTCCCTGGTGCTCTGGGGGCCGCCAGGATGCGGTAAGACCTCTATCGCCCGGCTGTTGGTCGCCGCCACCGGCGGCCAGATGCTCTTCCTCTCCGCGGTTACCGCCGGGGTCGCCGACCTGCGGAGGACGTTCGATGCCGCCGACCGGATCGATGCGAACGGCGGCAGGCCGGTACTGTTCATCGACGAGATCCATCGCTTCAACCGCGCCCAACAGGATGGTCTGTTGGCGCGAGTCGAGGCGGGGACCATTACGTTGGTGGGTGCGACCACGGAGAACCCCTCCTTCGCGCTGACCAGCGCGTTGGTTTCGCGGTTGGACGTCGTGGTGCTGGAGCCGCTCGATGGCGCGGCGTTGGGCGCTCTGTTGGAGCGGGCCGAAGCTCGGCTCGGACGTCCGCTGCCGCTCGACGACACGGCGCGCGACGTGCTCGTCGGCCTCGCCGATGGTGATGGCCGGGCGCTGTTGAGCCTGGTCGAAGCGCTTCTAGAGCGTGGGCCCGACGAGCCTCTAGATCCGGCCGGGGTGCGAGCGTTGCTGGCGCGCCGACGACCGCGCTACGACCGCGGC
>JBCBTD010000045.1:0-32673 GCA_039818825.1 Pseudomonadota bacterium | reverse complement strand
GATCGCCGTCACGATCACCGAGGAGGATTTGGGTGGGGCTTCACTCCGCAGTGAACGACGATGCTGCGATCGCCGACTTGGCGGCGCGGATGCTCTTGGAGGTCCGCGCGATCGAGTTCCGGCCGAGCGATCCGTTTCGCTTCTCGTCGGGTTGGGCGAGCCCCGTCTACATCGACTGCCGTTCCCTCATCGCCTATCCGCGGCTTCGACGAACGTTGATGCGGCTTGGCGCCGACAAGATCTGTCGGACGATCGGCTTCGAGCGGCTGGACACCGTCGCCGGTGGCGAGACGGCCGGCATCCCCTTCGCCGCCTGGATGGCCGACGAGCTGATGCTACCGATGGCCTACATCCGCAAGCAGGCGCCGGCCCACGGTCTGGGGCTCGAGATCGAAGGGGCACCGGTCGCCGAACGCCGGGTAATCCTGGTCGAGGATCTCACCACCGACGGGCGCTCGAAGTGGATCTTCGCCGACAAGATTCGGCGCGCCGGCGGCGAGGTGGCGCATACGTTCGTGCTGTTCTTCTACGACATCTTCCCCGGCGTTCGCGAACGGCTCGCCGAGGCTGGCCTCGACCTCCACTATCTCACCACCTGGCACGACGTGCTGCGCGCCGCCCGCAACATGAACGCGTTCGACGGTAGCAGCCTCGACGAAGTGGAACGCTTCCTCGGCGACCCCATCGGCTGGTCCGCAGCGCACGGTGGCCGTAGCGAGATGCCAACGTGACCGGCATCGACGGCGATCGGCTGCTGGCCGATTTGACGGCGCTGAGGCACATCGGCCAGGATCGGACCGGAGTGCATCGTCCGGCATTCTCAAACGCCGACATGGCGGCACGCCGCTGGCTGGCGGAGCGAATGACCGAGGCCGGGCTTCAGCCGACCGTGGACGGCCTCGGCAACGTGCTCGGCCGGGCGCCAGACGCCGAGACCGTCTTGCTGATCGGCTCCCACACCGACAGCGTTCCCCACGGCGGTTGGCTCGACGGTGCGCTCGGCGTCGCCTACGGCCTGGAGGTCTCGAGGGCACTGGCGCCGCGAGGCCATGCCGTCGACGTCGTGTCATTCCAAGACGAAGAGGGCACGTTCTTCCCTTGCCTTGGCAGCCGATCGTTCGTTGGTGAGGTGACCCGAGCGGACCTTGTCGGACGCCACGACACCGAGGGCCGCGATCTGCTTGGCGAGATCGAGCGCAACGCGCTGGACGCTGCACCCTGGCTGCGGCTCGAGGCCAGTCGCTACGCCGCGTTCCTCGAAGCGCACATCGAACAGGGCCCGCGGCTCGAAACCACCGGGACGAACCTCGGAATCGTCACCGGCATCGTCGGCATGCGCCGCTACCGGATCATCGCCCACGGCCAAGCCGACCACGCCGGCACCACACCGATGGCGATGCGGCGGGACGCCGGCGCCACGTTGATCGGCTTCGCCGACCGCCTGCTGGCGACCGTGCGCGCGAACGCCGATGCCGAGACGGTCTGGAACGTCGGCCGGATGGAGTTCCGACCCGGCGCCTCGAACGTCGTACCCGCCGAGGCCGAGCTGTGGTTCGAAGTGCGCGACCTGGACGACGCACGGCTGGACGTGATCGAGCGCGAGGTCGCGGCCTGCGCGACGGCAGTCGAAACGGCACATGTGCCGGTCACGTTCCAGCGGACCTCCGCCATCCCCCCCGTCGCCATGGACCAGGACCTGGTGGCGATACTCGAGCAAGCCGCGGGTGCGGCCGGCACCAGTACGGCGCGGATGGCGAGCGGTGCCGGGCACGACGCGATGATCCTGGCGCCGCACGTGCCAGCGGCGATGATCTTCGTCCCGAGCATCGACGGGCGCAGCCACGACGTGCTGGAGGACTCGACGGCCGAAGACATCGTCCGCGGCTGCGAGACCCTGGCGGCGGCGGCGGCAACTCTGTTCGAGCGCTGACCGAGACGCCAGGACCGAACGCGGCTGCCATACGTTCGGTCAGCCCGGCCAAGGCACGTACCGCACGACATTGGTCAACACTAGAAATGTTGAGGCGCTCGCCATGCCCGGCAACGTCGACACCGTTCGTCAACAACGTGTGCCAACGGTGGATCAGGTTCGTCATCGAACTTGATCGTACGATACTGAGATGGCATGACTTCAGGGCGGTTGACGAGCCGATGACGTTCAGCATTTGTGTGTCGGTACTGGATCACTGGCGACGCTTCTGTACGCACTGGTTCAACACAAAAAGTGATGGTGCGCGTGAGGAACTGCGAAAGACGCCTCGGACACGACGACCAGGACGAGCTCTGGAGGATCCGCTCACGTGGGTGGATCACCAGGGTTCCGGCTCCGCTCGCCCAACGCCTCATGGCGGCGTGCAAAGTCCGGCGGCTCAGCCGCGGCGATGTCGTCTATGCGATCGGCGACCAACCGGGCGGCGTTTACGGCTTGGTCGAAGGCGGTTTGTCGGTTTCCTATCCTGCACCCGGTCGCGGGACGTTCTTCGCCCAGTTCGCGGTCAGCGGTTGGTGGTTCGGCGTCGGCTCGATCCTCACCGGCGAACCGCGGCGCGTCACGATCGAAGCGACGCGGCCAACGGTGCTGGCGTATCTGCCGATACGCGAGATCGACGTCATCCTCGAGCAGCAACCCGAACTCTGGCGCTGGTTCGGCGTGCTGGCGATGATGAACCTGGACCTGGCGCTGGGGGCGGCGGAGGATCTGGCCATCCGCAATCCCCGTCAGCGCTGCGCGGCCGTCCTGCTCCGGCTTGCGACCGGCCACGCCGATACACCCGCTGAGGTTGGCGCCGTCGAAGTCGACGTCACCCAAGGCGAATTCGCGACGATGACGAACCTGTCGCGCAATGCAGCCGGTGGCGTCCTCCGCGAATGGACCAATGCCGGTCTGGTCGCGATGCGGTACGGGCGAGTGCGCGTGCTGGACTTCGCCGGGTTGCAGCGTATCCGCCGAGGCAAACGCGTCACCGCCAAACCACTCGACCACGAGATGGAGCGCGCGGTCGCGGCATACTGACCGCGCGCGGACTCAGCGCTTCCGCAGCATCAGCAACCCGTCGGCGACCGGAACCAGCGTCATCGCCAAGCGATCGTCGTCGCGGCAGCGTTGGATCACGCGCCGGAGTGCTGCGACCTGCCGGCTCTCGTCGTTCGGGTCCGCAACCGCCCCACCCCAGAACAAGTTGTCCAGCAACACCAGACCGCCCGGACGAACGAGCCGAAGCGCCTGGGCCAGGTACCGCTCGTAGCGCTTCTTGTCCGCATCGACGTAGACCATGTCGACGGCGCCCGCTTCCGGCCCGCGCAGCAACCCGTCGAGACTATCCTCGGCGAGCCCCAACCGGCGCTGGATCCGCTCGGCCACCCCGGCGCGGCGCCAGAACGGCTCGGCGATCCCGTGCCAGTCGGTGTGGTCCAATGTGACGAGCCGCCCGTCCGGCGGCAACGCCAGCGCCATCGCCAAGGCGCCGTAGCCGGTGAACGTGCCGACCTCGACGACCAGCTTGGCGCCGGTCGTCTCCACCAGGAACGCCAACAGCTCGGCCTGCTCTGGCGACGTCATCATGTCGGCGTGCGCCAGCTGGCGGGTGATTGCAGCCAACTCGTCGAGCAACGGATTGCGGCGCGTCGCATGCACGTTGCGCCAGTTCGCCACCGCGGGTGGCAACGCCATCAGCACGTCGGACATGGATGAAGCCTAGCGGATCTTTGCGCCTTTATGAACCAAAGAGAGCGACGGGTTGACGCCCTTCCGGCGCTCCGGAACTATCGCTGCATGCTCCAACGAGGGCACAGGGAGGACTACAATGACGACATCGACATTGCGCGCCGGGGCGCTGGCGGCCGCGGTCGTGGTCGGCGCTGCCGGCGCCGCAACCGCCCAAGACATCAAGGTGATGGCTTCGCTGCCAAACCTTGGTTTCCCCTTCTTCGTCCACATGATGAATCAGATCGCGGCCGAAGGCGATGCCCTGGGGGTGGAGATCATCCAAGCCGACGGCCAGGGCTCGACGCCGAAGCAAACCGCCGACGTCGAGGCCGCCATCGTCCAGGGCGTCGACGGCATCCTCATCAGCCCCAACGAAGTCGACGCCATGGCCCCGGCGATCCGCCAGGCGATCGACGCCGGCATACCCGTGGTCACCGTCGACCGACGGGTCGATCAGGTCGACGGCATCCTTGCCCATGTCGGCGCCGACAACGTCGCCGGCGGCGAGGCCCAGGGCCAGCTGATCGTCGAGATGTTTCCTGAGGGCGCTCGGATCTTCAACCTCCAGGGGCAGCCTGGCGCCAGCCCAGCGATCGACCGCAATCAGGGCGTCCACGACGTCCTCGACCCGCTCGCCGAGGCCTATCCGTTCGTGTTCGAGCAGACCGCCTTCTTCGCTCGCGACAAGGGCTTGTCGGTCACCGAGGCCGGCCTCGCCGGCTTGGCCGAACCGCCGCACGTGATCGTTGCCGCGAACGACGACATGGCGCTGGGTGCGGCCGAGGCCGTCAAGGCAGCTGGCCTCGAGGGCGACGTCGCGGTGCTCGGCTTCGATGCGCTGCCGGAGGCACTGGCGGCCGTTCGTGACGGTCGCCTGACCGCGACCGTCGAACAGTTCCCGGGCGGGCAGTCCAAGCAGGCGTTGAACGTCTTGGTCGACCACATCAAGACTGGCGCCGATCCCGCAGAGGCCCTGGTGCTGTTGACCCCGATCACCATCACTCGGGACAACTTCGACCAGGCCGAACGGCTCGACGAACTGAACTGACGCTGCCGGCGGCAACGGACCCCGGCGCACCATGGGTTCCGTCGCCGCCCTTGACCCCAGTGGCCAACCGGTGACTGTCCCCCTTCTCGATGTCCGCGGCGTCTCGAAGAGTTTTCCCGGCGTCAGGGCGCTCCGCGACGTGTCGTTGACGATCGAACGCGGCGAAGTGCTTGGGCTGTTGGGTGAGAACGGCGCCGGCAAGTCCACATTGTTGAAGATTCTTTCCGGCGCGCAGCAGGCCGACAGCGGCCAGATCACCTTCGACGGCGAGGTGCTGCACCTCGCCTCTCCCCATGCCGCGCAGCTGCGCGGGATCGCCACGATCTACCAAGAGTTCAACCTCATCCCGGAACTGACCGTGGCCGAGAACGTCTTCGTCGGCCGCGAGCCTGGCGGGCGGCTGTTCATCAGCTGGCAGGCGATGCGCGCGCGGTGCAGCGAGGTGCTGGCGCGCCTGGAACTGGATCTCGACCCACGCGCCCGAGTCAGCGAGCTGTCGATCGCCGAGCAGCAGTTGGTGGAGATCGCCAAGGCGCTGTCCATGGAGCAGCGCCTGATCATCATGGACGAGCCGACCTCCGCGCTGACCGGCCAGGAAACCGGGCGCCTGCTCGGCATCATCGCCGATTTGCGTAGCCGCGGCATCAGCGTGGTCTTCGTCACCCATCGGCTCGACGAGGCGATGCAGATCTGCGACCGGGTGACGATCCTCCGCGACGGTGCGGTGGTCGGCAGCGACCGGGTCGGCGAACTCACGCTCGACCAGATCATCCGCACGATGGTCGGGCGCGAGGTCGCCGAACTGTTCACGTCGAGCGCGCGGCGGACGCCCGGCGCTACGATCCTCCGGGTCAACGGGCTTTGCGGCGGCGACCCCGGTCGGTCGGCGCACGCGGTGTCGCTCAAGGACGTCGCGTTCGAAGCGCGCGCCGGCGAAGTTCTGGGACTTGCCGGGCTGATGGGCTCGGGCCGGACCGAGGTCGCCCGTAGTGTTTTCGGCGCCGATCGCTTCGATGCGGGCACGATCGAGTTCGACGGTCAGTCGGTCCGCTTCGCCTCGCCGGCGGACGCGATCCGGAGCGGTATCGGTCTCGTCCCGGAGGATCGCAAACAGCAAGCCTTGTTCCTGGAGCTGGCGGTCCGTCAGAACCTGAGCATCGCCGCGCTCGGCCGGCTGTTGCGGCTTGGCTGGTTCGTCGACGACGATGCCGAAAATGCGCTGATCGAACGCTACCGCCAGAGCCTCCACATCCGGATGGCCAACCCCGAACAGACGATCGCCAAACTCTCGGGCGGCAACCAGCAGAAAGTGGTGTTGTCGCGCTGGCTGGCCCTGCAACCGCGGCTGTTGATCGTCGACGAGCCGACCCGCGGCATCGACGTGTCCGCGAAGAGTGAGGTGCACCAACACCTCGACGAGATGGCGCGCTCTGGCATCGCCGTCATCGTCATCTCGTCGGAACTGCCGGAGGTTCTGGCGATCGCCGACCGGATCGCCACCATGTGCGAGGGCCGGATGACCGGCGTCGTCGACCGTGCCGACGCCACCGAGGAAGTGCTGATGCGCATGATGACCCTGAACGCCCCGGCCACGAAGCGATGAGCGCCAGCGGCGGATCGACAGGAAGCTCGGACGTGCTGGCGCTGCTCGGCCGCTTCGCCCCGGTGTTGTTTCTCGTCGTTTTGATGATCGTGTTCGCGGTGCTCGAGCCCCGGTTTCTGCACCCGCTCAACCTCTTCAACGTCATGCGACAAGTGTCGATCACCGGCATCATCGCGGTCGGCATGACCTTCGTGATCCTCACCGCAGGCATCGACCTTTCGGTGGGCTCGCTGTTGGCACTCGCTGGCCTTGCCGCGGCGCTGGTCGCCAAGGGTGGCACCGGCGACCGCTTTGCCATCGGCCTGGAGGACGCGGCAGGGAACCCATGGTTCCTCGCGGCGCTATGCGCGATCGCGGTCGGCATGCTCGGTGGGATGATCCAGGGACTGGCGATCACCCGCCTCAAGGTGCCGCCCTTCGTGGTCACGCTGGGTGGGCTGTCGGCGTGGCGGGGTGCCGCGCTGCTGATTGCCGGCGGCGGCCCGATTTCGGGTTTCGAAGCGGACTACGTCTGGTGGGGCCAAGGCAAGATCGGGCCTGTGCCGGTTCCGGTCATCCTGTTCGTCGCCATCACCGTCCTCGCCCACGTCACCTTGCGCTACACCCGCTTCGGCCGACAGGTCTACGCCGTCGGCGGCAATCCCGAGGCCGCGAGGCTCTCTGGCATCAACGTCGACCGGGTGCTCCTAACGGTCTACATGATCGTCGGCGCGCTCGCCGGGGTCGCCGGCTTCGTCCTCTCCGCACGCCTGAACTCGGCGGAAGCCGTGGCCGGCATTGGCTACGAGTTGACCGTCATCGCTTCGGTCGTGATCGGCGGGACCAGCCTCTTTGGCGGCGTCGGCTCGGTTTGGGGTACGTTCGTCGGCTCGATGTTGATCGGCGTGCTGATCAACGGCCTCGTGCTTCTCAACGTGTCATCTTACATCCAACAAATCATCATCGGCGTCATCATCGTGCTGGCCGTCGCCTTCGACCAGTATGTGAAGTCGCGACGGCGTAGCTGACGGCGCGGGCTCGCCCGTCATGTCGGGATCGGTCAGGTTGCCGGCGTCGTCTGGACAGTCTCCACTGGCCATCGCCTTCAGAGTGGCAGCGGACAGAGGCCATCGGGGGGAGTGACCGGCCTATGCCGCTAGCGATCAACCGCGAGGTCTTCATTACCTGCGCCGTGACCGGCTCGGGCCAAACGCAGGACCGCAGCCCGGAAGTGCCGCGCAGCCCGGCAGCGATCGCGGCCAGCGCCATCGATGCGGCACGAGCCGGTGCCGCGATCGTCCACTGCCACGTACGCGATCCGGCCACCGGCCGACCGAGCCGCGATCTCGCCCTCTACCTGGAGCTGACCGAGCGCATCCGCGCCGCCTCGGTCGACGTCGTCTTGAACCTCACTGCCGGCATGGGCGGGGATCTCGTGCTAGGCGGCGCGTCGCAGCCACTGCCACCCGCTGCCGGCACGGACATGCTAGGCGCCGAGGCGCGGGTCGCCCACCTCGCCCTCTGTCGGCCGGAACTCGGCACGCTCGACTGCGGAACCATGAACTTCGCCGAGAACGACTACGTGATGACCAACACGCCCGGCATGCTGCGGGCCATGGCCCGGCTGATGGCGGAGCATGACGTCAGGCCCGAGATCGAGGCGTTCGATACCGGCCACCTGTGGTTCGCAAAGCAACTCGCTGCCGAAGGTGCCGTCGTCGCACCAGCGCTGGTCCAGCTTTGCATGGGCGTTCCGTGGGGCGCGCCCGACGATCTGCCGACGTTCCTCGCCATGGCCCAGAACGTGCCGGCCGACTGGACGTGGTCTGCGTTCGCGCTCGGCCGCAATCAGATGCCATTCGCCGCCGCGGCCGTACTGGCCGGAGGCAACGTTCGCGTCGGGCTGGAAGACAATCTCTTTCTCGACAAGGGCGTGCTGGCGAACAACGCACAATTGGTCGAGCGGGCGGTCGGTATCGTCGAACATCTGGGGGCGCGGGTTCTCGGTCCGGCCGAGGTTCGCGAACGCCTCGGCCTCACCAAGCGCGCACCGCGAACGTGAGGCCGGATGCCCCCTCGACCGCCGTGCGGCGCGCCGCGATCGTCGGCGGTGGCGTGATCGGCGGCGGCTGGGCGGCGCGGTTCGCGCTGAACGGCTGGGACGTCACACTGTTCGACCCCGATCCAGAGGCCGGCCGCAAGCTCGACGAGGTGCTGATCAACGCCCGCGCCAGCCTGCCGACGCTCTACGACCGCGCCCTGCCGCCCGAGGGCCGGTTGATCGTCGCCTCGACGCTCGAGGACGCCGTGCGTGAAGCGGCGTGGATCCAGGAGTGCGTGCCCGAGCGATTGGCACTCAAGCATGGGGTGTACCGAGACATCCAGCGCTACGCCCGGAACGACGCGACGCTCGGCTCATCGACCTCCGGGTTCAAGCCGTCGGCGCTGCAAGAGGGGGCGGCACGACCGGCGCAGATCCTGGTCTGCCACCCGTTCAACCCCGTCTACCTGCTGCCGCTGGTCGAAGTCGTGCCCTCCCCCGCCAACGATCCGTCCTTCGTTGCCCATGCTTGCAGCACGTTGGAGCAGTTGGGCATGCGTCCGCTCGTGGTCCGCAAGGAGATCGACGCCCACCTGGCTGATCGGCTTTTGGAGGCCGTGTGGCGTGAGGCGCTCTGGCTGGTCAATGACGAGGTCGCGACGACGGCCGACGTCGACGATGCGATCCGCTTCGGCTTCGGCCTCCGCTGGGCGCAGATGGGCCTCTTCGAGACCTACCGGATCGCCGGCGGTGAAGCCGGCATGCGCCACTTCCTCCACCAGTTCGGCCCGGCGCTGCAGTGGCCCTGGACCAAGCTGATGGACGTGCCCGCGCTCGATGACGCCCTGATCGAGCGCATCGCCAACCAAACGGATGCTCAGGCCGACGGACGGAGCATCCGCGACGCCGAGCGGCTGCGCGACGCCAATCTGGTTGATGTTCTGCGAGCATTGAAGCGACGCGACAGTGGTGCCGGCGCGACCATCGCCGCGCACGAGGCCCAGCTGCCCACGTCGCCGCTCGACCCGACGACCGACCGACGACAGCCGCTGACGACCGTGGAGCGGCAGGTTCCGCAGACTTGGGCCGACGATGCTGGCAACCTCAGCGAGAGCCGGTACTTCGAGGTTTTCGCCCAAGCCAACGACCGCGTCGTAGCGCTGGTCGGTGGCGCCAGCAGCTCCTCGCCTACACGTCACGGCTACGTCGCCGTCGACAGTCACGTGCACCATTTGCGCCCGGTTCGCGGCGCCGAACGGATCTTCGTGCTGACACGATTGCTGCCGTCAGACACTGGTCAACTGCACCTGTTCCACCAGTTGCGACGCGATGACGGCGAGGTCGCCGCAACCGGCGAACATTTGCTGCAGCACGTCGATCTCGAAACGCGAGAGACGTCGTTGCCGAGCGCCGCCATTGCTGCCAACGTCCAAGAACTCGTCGAAGGACACGCCGTCCTACCGGTGCCGTTTGGCGTCGGCCGGCGCGTGGGTCAGCCAGGCTGACCGTGGACGCTGCCTCGGAGCAGCATCCGAGAGGGCCAAGGGGAGGCCCACAACGCACGAAGGGAGGACGGCATGTCCGAACCGCACCCGAATCCGCATCTCGTTGCGAAGTCCGGCATCTTCACCGGACTCCATCCCGGCATGAGCATCGCCGCCAAAGGCATGGTCGCCGCCTTCGTCATTTTCACCGTGCTCAACGTGGAGTTCGCCGGCAGCGTCTACGGCGCCATCCGCAATTGGATCGAAACCGGCCTGAGCTGGTATTACATCACCACCCTCACCGCCTTTTTCTTCGTTTGTATCTTCTTGATGTTCTCGAAGTGGGGAAGCCTCAAACTGGGCGATGATGACAGCAAACCGGAGTTCAGTAATTTCTCCTGGTTTTCAATGCTGTTCTCAGCGGGAGTCGGTATAGGTATCCTGTTCTTTGGCGTTGCCGAGCCGATCTTCTACTTCGACAATTCGGGGGCATTCGGCTACCCGAACAACCCGCACGCCGATCTCGACGGCAACATGGCCATGACCATGGAGCGGGCGGTCGATGCGATGCGCGTCACGTTCTTCCACTGGGGATTCCACGGCTGGGCGGTCTACGTCCTGGTGGGCCTTTCCCTCGCCTATTTCGGCTTCCGCAAGAAGCTGCCGCTGACGCTACGGTCGGCGCTCTACCCGTTGATCGGCGAGCGGATCTACGGTCCTTGGGGTCACGCCGTCGACTTGCTTGCGGTGTTCGGCACCGTTTTCGGCGTGGCGACCTCGCTCGGTCTCGGCGTCAGCCAGATGGCGACCGGCTTGAACGTCCTGTTCGGCATCGATCCGGGCATCGTTACCAAGCTGATCCTGATCTTCGTCATCTCGATCATCGCCACCCTCTCGGCCGTCTCTGGCGTCGGCAACGGCATCCGCATCATCTCGGAATGGAACATTTGGCTGTCGGTCGTCCTGCTCGCCGCCTTCATGATACTCGGTCCGTTCACCTGGCTGATGGGCTTCTTCATCACCTCGCTCGGTGACTATCTCTGGAACGTGGTGCCGATGGGCTTTTGGACGGCGAGCGAGGCCGGCAATGCCGCATGGCAGGGTGGCTGGACGATCTTCTACTGGGGCTGGTGGATCTCCTGGGCACCGTTCGTCGGCATGTTCATCGCACGAATCAGCCGGGGCCGGACGATCCGTGAGTTCATGGTCGGCGTCATGTTCGTGCCCACCACCATCGCCTTCTTCTGGATCTGCATGTTCGGCGGCAACGCCATCTGGCAGGAGATGCAAGCGGTCGGCGGACCGGCGGCAGTTGGCGGCGCCGGGATCATCGAGACCGTACGCGCCTGGGATCTACCGGCTGCCCTCTACGGCACGATCGACAACCTGGGCCGGACCTCGTGGATGGGCGACATGAGCGTGCTGCAGTGGCCGCTCGCAGCACTCGCCACGTTCCTGCTGGCGTCGTGGTTCATCACGTCGTCGGACAGCGGCACCCTGGTCATCACGACCATGCTGTCGATGGGTGACGACGACCCACCGAAGGCGTTCCGCATCATCTGGGGCATGGGCGAAGGCTTCGTTGCCGGCGTCTTGCTACTGGCTGGCGGGCTCAGCGCGCTGCAGACGGCGTCGATCGCCGCAGCGTTCCCGATCTCCTTCGTGCTGATTTTCATGACGTGGGGGCTCTTGAAGTCGCTGTCGGAGGACTGTTCCGCCTCGCCGATGGGCGCCCAGGTAACGGCGCCCGACGGCACACGGATCGGTCAGGAACTCCGAGCCTGAACTCAAGGCCCCGCCGAACGCCGACGCCAGAAGCGGCGACGGCGGGGCTAGCGGCTCAGCCGGAGCCGCTTCGATGCAGCGGTACGTCGCCGATCGGTCGTTGTGCTTCGACGCCCCACTCGCGACCTGCCTCCGCCAGGAGGCACCAGGCGTAGTCGGCCATCGACCGGCGAACGAAAAGACTGAACGAGGGGCCGCTGGCGCGCCCTTCGTCTTCGGTCAGCCAGAGCCAAGTGGTCGCCTTCGCCAGCTTGGTCGCAACGACGTCACCGGCGCCGAAGCGCGTCGGATGCAGGTCGACGGCGACGAGCTTGGCCAGCAAATCGCGCGCCCGCGGTCCTCGCACGTCGATCGCCGTGTAGTAGTCCGAGAGTTCGACGAGCTGGTGGTGCGTCCCGCCCAGCGCCGTCTCCAAGGCCGCTGCCTTGGCCGATGCTTCCGCTTCCTCGACCACCAGCAGCCACTCGTCGGGCCCGAGCCAAAGGGCTGCAGCACCCTCGCCGCGGACCGTCTCACGCACGGCGCCTGGCAGTGTCAGCCCCAGCGTTGCTCCCACGGATTCTGCCATCCGGTCGGCCTCGCCGCGCAGGCTGAACAGCGCTCGTAGCGGAAGCTCCGCGATCCGAACGGCCCCACCGCCGGCGAGGGGCCGACGATGGGCCAGCGGCGAGCGTCGGACGGGCGCGGTCATCGAGCGCCTTCGACGTCGCCGAGGAAGTCCGGCGCGGTGACCAAGGCTGGTGCTGGCGCAGCCTCCGCCCGTGCAACGTAGACGGTCTCGCCGTGACGGCCGTGGCCGCCGTCGAGAAGCGCCAGCGCGATGCTCCGGCGGAGATTGGGGCTGAAGTAGCTGGACGTGACGTGGCCGATCATCGGCGTCCGCCCCTCCTGCTCGGCCGGCGTGGCGATCAGCTGCGAGCCTTCGGGGACGACGTAGGCCGGCTCGGTCGTCAACAGACCGACGAACTGGCGTCGATCGGCACGCGCCGTGTCACTGCGAAAGAGCGACCGCCGGCCGATGAAGTCGGCGCTCTTCTTCACCGCCCACTCCATCCCGAGATCGACCGGCGTGACCGTGCCGTCCGTGTCCTGACCGACGATCACGAACCCCTTCTCCGCCCGGAGCAAGTGCATCGCCTCGGTGCCGTAGGGGGTGATGCCGTGGGCGCGACCGCGCTCCATGATCAGCCGCCATAGCCACGAACCATAGCGCGCCGGTACGTTGATCTCGTAGGCCAGCTCACCGGTGAACGAGATGCGGAACACCCTGACCGGCACGCCGCTGACATGTCCGGCGCGCCAGGTCATGAACGGGAAGGCGCCTGGCTCCGGATCGATGTCATCCAGGAGATCGGCGACGAGCTTGGGACTACCGGGACCGCAGATGGCGGCAACGGCCCACTGCTCGGTGACCGAGGTCAGGTACACCTGGAGGTCGGGCCATTCGGTCTGCAGATAGTCCTCGAGCCAGCTCAGCACACCGGCCGCACCGCCGGTCGTCGTCGTCATGTGGAAATGGTCGTCGGCGAGGCAGGCCGTCACCCCGTCGTCGAACACCATGCCGTCCTCGTTCAGCATCAACCCGTAGCGGCAGCGGCCGGGCGCGAGCTTGAGCCAGGCGTTGGTGTAGACGCGGTTCAGGAACTCGCGGGCGTCGGGACCACGGATGTCGATCTTGCCCAACGTCGACGCATCGAGCACGCCGATGTCGGTCCGCGCCGCCCGCGCCTCGCGCTGGAGTGCGGCATCGAAGTCCTCGCCATCCCGCGGGTAGACGCGCGGCCTGAGCCAGTCACCGACGATCTCGAAGATGGCACCCGCTTCGACGTGGGCGTCGTGCATCGCCGTGGTCCGTCGCGGATGGAACGATGCGCCGACATGCTGGCCGGCGACCGCCCCGAACGGAATGGGCTTGTAGGGCGGCCGGTAGGTGGTGACCCCGACCTCCCCCATCGGCTTGCCGAGCGCGCCGGCGATGATCCCGAAGCCGTTCATGCCGGAGGTTTTGCCCTGGTCCGTCCCCATGCCGAGTGTGGTGTAACGCTTGGCGTGCTCGACCGAGGCGTAGCCCTCCTGCACCGCCAGATGCAGGTCCTTGGCAGTCACGTCGTCCTGCAGGTCCACGAACGCGCGGGTGCGCGTCGGCGACAGCGCCGACGGCAGCTCCCACGCTTCCTGGACGCGATACGGCACGGCCGGCGCGGGCAACACGACGTCGATCGGCTCCGGTGGCGCGCTGGCGGTCGCCCGTGCAGCGACCGATGCTGCTTCGACGAGCGCCTGGGCAAGGCTGAAGGTGCCGGCGGCGGCGCCCACCGAGTGCTCCGCCTGCCACGACCGCGCCGGGCGAAACGCGGCGATCGTCGGGTCGTACGCGAGCTGACCGCGCGAGTGCGAGAACAAGGCAACGTTCGGCGACCACCCGCCGGATACGGCGATCAGGTCGCAGGCGAGATCGCTCGGCTCGCCCGACAGTCCGCCATCGGCGCCGAGCGGGGCAACCGTCGCGCTCCGCACCCGACGTCGGCCGGCGGTCGCCACCAGTGTCGACGCCGGCCGAACCTCGATGCCGAGGCCAGCTGCGTGGTCGAGCAATGCCGGGTTCGGCGCCGCGCGGACGTCGACGACCGCAGCGACGTCGGCGCCGGCCTCCACGAGGTCGAAGGCGGTGGTGTAGGCATCGTCGTTGTTGGTGAACACTACGGCCCGACGGCCTGCGAGCACGCCATGGCGGTGGAGAAACGTGCGCACGGCGCCGGCAAGCATGACCCCCGGCCGATCGTTGCCGTGAAAGACCAGGGGCCGCTCCAGGGCGCCGGTCGCCAGGATCACGGTGCCGGCTCGCACCCGCCACAACCGATGCCGGGGCAGGCGCGGGTCGCGCACGGCAGGCGCGACGTGGTCCTGAACGCTCTCGGCCAAGCCGACCCAGTTCCGGTCGTAGTAGCCGAACGCGCAGGTCCGCTCGAGCAACGTGACGTCGGGCCGGACACGCAGCTCCGCGACGGCCGACGCGATCCAATCCGCCGCCGGCCGGCCCTCGATGACCGCACCCTCCGAACGTGCGGCCAGCAGCCGTCCGCCGAAGGTGGCCGTCTCTTCGGCGAGCACGACGCGCGCGCCGCTGGCGGCCGCGGTGCGCGCCGCCACCAGACCCGCCGGACCGCCGCCGATCACCAGCACCTCGCAGTGCCGATTGACGTGCTCGTAGCGGTCCGGATCCCGCCCGGCCGGTGCCCGGCCCATGCCAGCCGCGGCCCGAACGAAACGCTCGAACGTCATCCAGTTGCCGGGTGGGCCCATGAAGGTCTTGTAGTAGAATCCGGCCGGCAGGAAGCGGGCCGCGAGGTCGTTCAAGGCACCGACGTCGTAGCTGAGCGAAGGCCAACAGTTTTGCGGGACCGCCTCCAGGCCGTCGTAGAGCTCCAGTTCGGTGGCGCGGACGTTCGGCACCGTCGATGCCGGGTCGCGTCCTAGCTGGACCAGCGCCGCGGGGTCGTCGCTGCCGGCGCCGAGGATCCCGCGTGGCCGGTGATACTTGAAGCTGCGCGCCACATGGTGGACGCCGTGGGCCAAGAGCGCCGATGCCAGGGTATCGCCGGCAAAGCCGTCATAATCCTTGCCGTCGAAGCGGAAGCGAAGCGGCCTAGCGGGGTCGACGGACCTGCCGGCGCCGACACGAAACGGCTGCGCGCTCATCGCCCGCAGTCACCGACCACGGGCCGGTTGCCCGAGCCGATCGCCGGCTCGCCAGCCGGCGTCGCCAGCCCGTCGTCATGGATCGCCGGCGCTGGCTCGCCGATCCGATAGCTGGCGAGCACGCGGTCGGTCGCGGTATCGCGAAGGACGTTGAACCAACGCCGACAGCCCGCCGCATGCACCCACCGCTCGGCGAATACGCCTTTGTTGTTGGTGCGCATGAACACGAACTCGGCCCAGGCGGCGTCGTCGAGGCTCGCCGGGTCCCTCGGCCGTGCGACGTTGGCCTCGCCGCCATAGCCGAACTCGTCCTGGTCGCGCTCGCCGCAATAGGGACAAGGGATCAGCAGCATCGCCGCCTCCGGCCGCTCAATGCGCCACGGCAGCGGCGCCGTGCTCGGCCACCAGCTTGCCGGTCCGGAAACGCTCCAAGGTGTAGGGCGCGGCGACCGCGTTGGGCGCATCGTTGGCGACCAGATCGGCGAACACGTGGCCGGAGCCAGGCGTCGCCTTCCAACCCCCGGTGCCCCAGCCACCGTTGACGTAGAACCCCTCGATCGGCGTCTTCGAAATGATCGGGCTCGCATCCGGGCAGACGTCGACCGTTCCGGCCCAATGACGCATCAGCTTCATCCGCGAGAAGCTCGGGAAAAGTTCCAGCAGCGCGGCGATCTCCTCCTCGATGACGTGAAAGCCGCCGCGCTGAGTGTAGGAGAGCTGTGGATCGATCCCGGCACCGATGACCAGTTCGCCCTTGTCCGACTGGCTGCAGTAGGCGTGGACGGCATTCGACATGACGACGCACGGCAGCACCGGCTTCACCGGCTCCGACACCAGCGCCTGCAAAGGATGACTCTCGATCGGCAGGCGCAGGTCGACCATCTTGGCGACGACGCTGGTGTGCGCGGCGGCGACGCTCGCGACCTTCGATGTGTGGATGGTGCCGCGGGTGGTGTCGACGCCGCGCACCCTGCCCTTCGCCACGTCTATTCCCGTGACCTCGCAGTTCTGGATGATGTCGACGCCAAGAGCACTCGCCGCCCGGGCATAGCCCCAGACCACGGCATCGTGGCGGTTCACCCCGCCCGAACGTTGTAGCGTGCCGCCGAGCACCGGGTAGCGCACGTCGGTCGTGATGTTGATTGGCGGACAGAAGTCTTTGACCTGCTTGGCGTCGAGCCATTCGGCATCGACCCCGTTCAGCCGGTTGGCCTCGATCCGGCGCTTGAGCTGACGCATCTCGCCATCGTCATGCGCCAGATTGAGCACGCCCCGATGGCTCATCATGACGTTGAAGTTCAGCTCGCGGCCGAGCCCTTTCCAGAGCTGCATGGCGTGGTCGTAGATGGCGGCGCTGGCGTCGTAGAGGTAGTTGGAGCGGACGATCGTCGTGTTGCGCCCGGCATTGCCGCCACCGAGCCAACCCTTCTCCAGCACGGCGACGTTGGTGAGCCCGTGCTCCTTGGCGAGGTAGTAGGCGGTCGCGCAACCATGGCCCCCACCGCCGATGATCACCGCGTCGTAGCGACGCTTCGGCGAGGCATCACGCCAGGCGGGCGTCCAGCCGCCATGGCCACGGAGGCCCTCGCGAAACAGTGACCAGAATGAGTAGCGTGGCGTCGTCATCGGCGGGTCGGCGTCTCGGTCGCTTGGGCAGTCCACTGGGCCGGCCTCGCGAGGCCGAAACAACATGGTGGTAGTCTCCAGCCCCGCTTGGCAACACGTCACCGACGACGCCCGCTTGCCCATATCCGACATGCGCGAACCGATACATGCGGCGACGCTGGATCGAAGACGCGCCGACCACCGACCCGATCAGTCCGCCATCGCTCCTTCAGTGCCGTTGCGCCGAGCCGGCTTTGCGACCAACGAGTAGGCGTTGGCCCACGTAGCGTCACCGCAGGCTTGGCCCAAATCGGCCTCGAGCGGTCGTTGAGCCGCCTGGAGCCAACGCTCCATTCGAGCCCGAACGCGCCATTGGCAATGCCCGCCCGATGGGTTCGACTGTGGTATGGATCACGTCGCGCTCACCTATCGTTCTTTTGGTCTCCCACAAGCTTCGCTCAAGCTCGAAGCGACACCGCTTGAGGCCCCACGAGGGGACATGTTGCGGGTGGCGATGCGTCAGGTGCCCATCAATCCATCGGACCTCATTCCGGTAACCGGGGCCTATGCGCACCGAATCAATCTGCCGGCGATCGCCGGATATGAGGGCGTCGGACGAGTTATCTCTGCACCTTCTCAGAAGGCCGACTTGATCGGTTGCCGCGTTCTGCCACTTCGTGGCGCCGGCACTTGGCAATCCTACGTCGACTGCGATCCGGAACTCGCCATTCCGGTACCCGAAGGGATCAACGATGACGTGGCCGCCCGCGCCTACATCAATCCCTTGGCCGCCTCTCAGATGCTGGAGAGGTGGCTCGTCTACGGCAAGCGCGTTCTGCTGAGCGGCGCGGGATCAACGTGTGCTGACCTCCTCGGTCACTGGGCCCGCCTAAACGGCGCCGCGGAGGTCGTTGGACTCTACCGCTCGGCAAGCAGGGTAGAGAGACTGCGAGAGCTTGGTATCGTACCAGCTCCCGCAGCAAATGAAGATGAGGCGAAGCACCGGGCTCGCGCTGCCGACGTGACCTTTGACTCCTTGGGCGGACCGTTGGCGTCCCTAATCCTCGACAACATGCGAGCCGGAACGTCGTTCATCAGCTATGGGCTATTGACCGGCCAATCAATCAGGCCCAGCAAGCCTCCGCTTGCTGCATTCGAGCGCTTTCATCTACGGGATAGTCTGGCAAACATGCGTCCCGAAGAGTGGCAATTGGTGTTCCGACGCATTTGGCCGAAGCTCGAGGCCATCACCCTACCGGCGGTTCGTTTCTATGCCTTTTCGGAATGGCAGGCGGCGATCATGGAAACAAGTCGGCCCGGTGGCGCGAAACCGATCCTGTGTTTCGACGCGTACAGTCAATGACGGACCGCATCATCCGCTCAGCAGGCCCGAACCTTGGTCAAAGCACCCACGGCGGAAACGGTCGTTGCACTCAAGACTGAGCTCATTACAACTCTCTTTGCGATGGTCTCTGCGCATCGTCGAACCTGCGTACTGCCGTCGACACGACAACTCTTCAAAAAACAATCTGTTGTCGTCGTCCGCGTTGGTCAGTCGAACGAACGCGCGTAGATCGCCTGGGACATCTCGTCGGCCGTCTTCAACATGCGCACGACCAAGGGGACGAGTAGGGCGGTCAGGTTGCGGTCCAGCCCGCGCGCGCGCTGGGCCTCCCGGACCTCGCCGAGAACCGAGCGGACCAGCGGAATGAATCGCAAGCAGAGAGAGATCGCCAGGGCGATCTGATCTTTGGGTATCCACCCCGGCGCATGCTTCAGAAGAGACCGAATTCCATCGATGAACTCGCTTGTCTTCGTCGTCAACGTGACCAACGCGGCCGCAAGGATGAGAACGACGAACCGAGCGACGACGAAGCCTGCGAAAACCGCGTCAGTCGAAAGCAGCTGAACCACGAAGATCGCTGCCAAAATCCAGAAGGCCGGGCGAAGCGACGCGACGGCGTGACGTAGGTCGAGCCCAGCCGCGGCGAAGCCGACGAGCACGATGGCCCCGGCGATGGCCACGGATGGCCAGCCTTCGACGATGAAGAGGCCCGTGCAGAGGATCACCAATGCGATGATCTTGGTCGCCGGACGGGCGCGATGGAGCGGGCTGTCGCCGAAAACGTAGAGACTGGTCAGCACTGTGAACTCGCGACGTAGTTCGCCACCACCGACCTCGGCGCCCCGTCTTCGATGATCGAACCGTTCTCGATATGCAGAACCCGATCGAAGTCCTGGAGAAGTTCGAGATCGTGCGAAACGACAAGGACATCTTGTTCGAGCTTGTCGAGGACGGCCATGAATTTCCGCTTGTTCCAGAGATCGAGAAGCGTGGTCGGTTCGTCGAAGACGATCATGTGCGGCCGCATCACCAAAACGGCAGCAAGCGCGATCAGCTGCTTTTCACCGCCGCTGAGCTGATGCGTGAACCGGTCGCGGAGGTGTTCAAGGCCAAAGTGGTGTAGAACCCCGTTGACCCTTTCTTCGGCTTCTGCCGCGGAGAGCTTGAGGTTCTTGAGGCCAAACGCAAGGTCCTCGGCAACGATCGGGTAGACGATCTGGTTGTCAGGGTTTTGGAAGACGAAGCCGACATAGCGCCGGAGGGCCTTTCTCTCGGTCACGCCATTCAGCGTCACCGTGCCAGTTGTCGGCGTTTCAATGCCGTTGAAGAGGCGTGCGAACGTGCTCTTGCCAGACCCATTACGACCAATCACACCGACCCGACGCTCAGACAACCTTACATTGATGTCTTTGAGAATGGCGACGCCGTTCTTTTTCACCGAAACACTCGTTAATTCTACCACGATAGTCCCGCGGCCACTAATACGAGCTCTGAGAAGAATCTAGCGATCTTGGCGTGATGATCGGATAGGACCGCTTGACGATCAAAATGACGCCCGCCGCTATCAGGCACTTGAGGATGTCTCCAGGAACGAAAGCTAGTGATCCCACCAATGCTGTTCCCAAGCTGACCTTCGCGACGAATGCGCTCCATGGAACGCCGATGGCGTAAAGGAGCACGACGCCTCCTGCGAGGCAGATGCCAAAGGCGGTCAGGTAATTCAGTCGATGCCAGAGCCGCTCGGTCATGTATCCAATTGCAGCGGCAGCGGCGATCCAACCGATCAGGTACCCGCCTGTCGCTCCGAAGAAGACACCGAAACCACCCCGTCCACCCGGCAGCAACGGTAAGCCGATCGCCACGAGAACCAGAAACAGGACGATGGCCAAGCCCCCTCGGACGGCCCCGAGAACACCCCCAGCCAGCATCACACCAAGCGTTTGCGCAGTGATTGGAACTCCGACGAGCGGAAGTACGATCGGCGGAAACACGGCGAGCGCCGCGACGATCGCGGCGAGAAGGGCAATGAATACGACGTCACGAGTGTCCATGAGGTGTCCCAAAACGGTTCCGGGTGCGCGCGCACACGACCATCCGGCGATCGTGATCGATGAAACGAGCGCGTTACGCAAGCACTCCGCCAGTTGGCCTGGCGAGCGGGTCGAAGCGCTGAGCTTCGCGTCTTGGTCAGGGTGGAGGCGGTTCGGACGTACCGTACGTCCTCGGAGCTTGCAGTCGTCGAGCTCCGCCGGTCTCGCGGCTGGTCAGCGCGGGATCCGCACCGGATTGCTGCGCTCGACCCGGGGCGCGTGGGCGAACAGGTCACGGTAGCAACGGGCGAAATGTGAGGCCGACGAGAAGCCGGACGCCACCGCGACCTGGATCACCGACATCGATGTCTGCTGCAGCAAGAGCCGCGCCCGCTGCAACCGCAGCTCCAGATAGTAGCGTGACGGCCTCGTGCCCAGGCGTTGCTTGAACAAGCGTTCGAGCTGGCGGGGCGACAGGTCGACCGCGCTCGCCACTTCGTTCAGCGACAACGGGCTTTCGACGTAGGCTTCCATGTGCGCGATCGCCGCCAGCAGCTTCGGGTGGGTAATCCCGGTCCGGTGCTGAATGGGCAGGCGTTGCGCGTCGTGGGGGTGGCGCACCGAGTGGTGCAACATGAACTCGGCCACCCGCACCGCCAGGTCGTCGCCGTGGGATTGAGCGATCCAGCTGATCATCATGTCCATCGGCGCGGTGCCACCGGAGCTGGTGTAGCGGTCGCGGTCGATCTCGAAGAGCGTCGCCGTGATGTCGAGATCAGGGAACTCCTCGACGAACCCCTCGATGTTCTCCCAATGCAGGGTGCAGCGGTAGCCGTCGAGCAAGCCGGCGCGGGCCAGCGCAATCGTGCCGGTGCAGACCCCACCGAGCGCCTTGCCGCGGCGGGCAAGCTCGCGGAGGCGCGCGGTGAGAGCCGGCTGGTTCAGGCGCTCGGCGCCGACGCCGGCGCACAGCATCACCGTCGGTGCTCGCCCCACGTCCCCGAGGTTGCCACCGGGGATCACCTGGACCCCGTTGCTGGCCGTGGCCGCCTGGCCGTCCAGGCTGAAAGTCCGCCATTGGTACAGCGTTCGGCCGGCCAGCTGATTAGCCGCCCGCAACGGCTCTACTAGCGCCGCAAACGCCATCATCGAAAAGCTCGGCAACAATATCAAGTCGATCTGGGTCGGCGCATTCATACTAGCAGTGCCCGAACCATGCTTGTTTGTTCAGCCGGCGGCCGGTTTTGTTGTCCAACGGAACTTCACTGCACGCCCCGCCCGTCTTTGTTCGACCAGAAAAGCACGGCCGCAATCGGCAAGAACCGATGAGAAGCGGCCAGCCCCGACCGCGGCGCATCGGTGCCCGGGCACTGAATACCGGGGTACCAACGAGCGACCACGAACAGCCAACGGCGCCTCCCTTCCGGCAACCACTTGGGGACAAAAAGCACCCGTGACGCATTTCGTCAATTTTCCGTCGTCGTCGGAGTATCGCTGCCCTGCACAACTGCGCTCAGATTGAGCAGACGGGATGGACCAATCGATCGAGCGAGTGACCACGATGAGCGACGTGCCGACCGCTTCAGCGCCTTCTGCCACCGCCGACCGCGCCGGAGCCCCGCCATCGACCACGGTCGCTCGATCGCTCGGTGGGCAGGTGACGTCGGTCGACCAGTCGGACCGCCTAGTGCCGATCAATCTGCGCCAGAGCGGCAGGACGCCCGTGGAGATGCTGATCTCGACCCGGGTTCGGAAGTCGCCCTACTGGCATTTGTCGATCGAGGCGGGTTGCTGGCGCTGCACCGTCTACAACCGCATCTACCATCCGCGCGGCTATGTCCGGCCCGAGGACGGCGGCGCGATGGTCGAGTACGAGGCGCTGGTCAACCACGTGACCATGTGGAACGTCGCGGTCGAGCGGCAGATCCGGGTCAAAGGCCCGGACGCCGAGGCGTTCGTCGACTACGTCATCACCCGCGACGCCACCAAGATCCTGCCGATGCGCGGCAAGTACGTGATCCTCTGCAACGAAAGCGGGGGCGTGCTCAACGACCCGGTCCTGCTGCGCATCGCCGAAGACGAGTTCTGGTTCTCGCTGTCCGACAGTGATCTGGAGTTCTGGCTTCGAGGTGTGAACGTCGGCATGGGCTTCGACGTCACCATCGGCGAGATCGACGTCGCCCCGGTGCAGATCCAGGGCCCCAAATCCGAAGCGCTGATGGTCGACCTGTTCGGCGAAGCGGTGCGCGACATCCCGTACTACGGGCTGATGGCGGGCAAGGTCGCCGGCCGCGACGTGATCGTCTCACAGACCGGCTTCACCGGCGAGAAGGGCTACGAGATCTACCTCCGCGACGCGACGCTCTACGCCGAGGACATGTGGTACGCGGTGCTGGAGGCCGGCAAGGCGCACCAGCTGATGGTGATCGCCCCGGCCCATCACCGGCGGATCGCTGCCGGCATCCTTTCCTGGGGTCAGGATCTCGATTCCGAGACGCTCCCCTTCCAGTGCAACCTCGGCTATCAGGTGCCGCGGAAGAAGCAGGGCGACTACATCGGCAAGCAGCGCCTCGAAGAGGTTCGCGCGGCGATCGAGGCCGGCTCGCCGCCCTACAAGCAACAGTTGGTCGGGCTCGCCCTCGGCGGCAAGCCGATCACCGACTACGCGCCCGACTTCTGGCTGATCTCGAAGACCGTCGACGGTGACCCGGTGGGCTACGTCACGTCACCTTGGTACTCGCCAGAGCTTGGAACCAACATCGCCCTCGCCTACGTCGCGGTCGAACTCAGCGAGCGCGACACCGAGCTGTTCGTCTGGCTGCCTGACGAGTACGCCACGGAAACCGGCAAACCGGTTGCCGCCCGAGTGGTCGAGGTGCCGTTCCGGCCGTCGGTCAATCCCAACGCCCGCGAACTCGCCAAAGAGCAGGGCCGCGACTTCGCCTACTGAGGTCCGTGGGTCCGCCGGCCGTAGGGGTCGACAATGTCGTTCGTCGAGGGCGGCCTCCCCCAGCCGGAAGTGACGGCGGCGCGCCTCTTGGGTTCCGCTGGTCTCCTGGCTGACGTTTCGGTCGAGGCGACACCGAAACAGATCCTGGACACGGACGACGCTTGGCGGTGGCTGCCGCCAGGCAGCGACGTCTACGTCACAACCCTCGGCAAGGACGACCTCGAGCGTCGGCTGGCCGCCGCCCGCGCACTGTCGGATCGCGGGCTGCGGCCCGTCCCCCACCTTCCAGCACGAGCCCTGGCGAGTCGTGCCGCGCTGGACGAAACGCTCGCGGCGTATCGCGCGTTCGGCATCGACGGTCTCCTGCTGGTGGCCGGTGACGTTCCTGCACCGGCTGGTCCGTTTCACGACACGCTCGGCGTGCTCCAGACCGGCCTGCTGGAACGCCACGGCATCCGCCGCCTCGGGATCGCCGGCCACCCGACGGGCCATCCGGTGGCGTCGGTGGCCGAGCTGGATCGAGCCCTGGATGCCAAGCTGGACCACGCGCGGTCCAGCGGCGTCGACGTCTGGGTGGTCACGCAGTTCGTCTTCGAAGCCGCTGCCTTGAAGGGGTGGGTGGCACGCCAGTCGGCCCGCCTGGCCGAACGAGACACGGCGGTGCCGGTCCGTGCCGGGCTCGCTGGTCCGGCCTCGACCGCAACTCTGGTCAACTACGCGATCCAGTGCGGCGTCGGCGCTTCGGCTAGAGGTCTCGCTCGGCGACCGGACGCCTTACGGCTTTTCGGCCGATGGTCTCCCGACGCGATCGTGGCAGACCTCGAAGCGCATCGGTTCGCCGAGCCAACGACGTCGATCACCGGGCTGCACCTGTTCCCGTTCGGCGGCCTCGCCGCCACCTTGCGCTGGCTGGCGGAAGCCCGCCAACGAGCGACCGGAGCGCTGGCGGACCGGGCGACCAACGAGGGGCCAAAGGCCCAGGGGGGAGTTCGATGACCGAATGGGGCAGGATCGACGATCCGAGGTTGGCCTCGTGTCAGCCGACGGCGCCGGAGGGCCTGCTGGACGACGGCCTGCCGCCGCCAGGTTCCCCCGACATCACCATCGCTCGCGCTGCGACCATGCGCCCGATTCTGCCGTTGGCCGAGGACAAGCTCGGCATCCCGGCCGAGGCGTTGGTTCCGTACGGCCACTTCAAGGCCAAGCTGGACCACGGCTTCGTCGCCGGACTGGCGGGGCGCCCCCAGGGCAAGCTGGTGCTGGTCACGGCGATGACGCCGACGCCTGCGGGCGAAGGCAAGACGACGACCAGCGTCGGCCTCAGCGACGGACTGAACCACCTTGGCGTCCGCGCGACCGTGTGCCTGCGGGAGCCGTCGCTCGGCCCGTGTTTCGGCATGAAGGGCGGCGCCGCGGGCGGTGGGCGCGCCCAAGTGCTGCCAATGGAGGACATCAACCTCCACTTCACCGGTGACTTCCACGCCGTCACCAGTGCCCACAACCTCGTGTCGGCCGTCCTCGACAATCACCTCCATTGGGGCAACGAGCTCGACGTCGATCTGCGCCGCGTGAGCTGGAAGCGGGTCATCGACATGAACGACCGGGCGCTCCGCCACTTGGTCACGGGCCTCGGCGGCCCCGCCCATGGCCTGCCGCGCGAAGATGGTTTCGACATTACGGTCGCGTCGGAGGTCATGGCGATCCTCTGCCTCGCCGACGGTCTCGACGATCTGCAAGGGCGGCTGAGGGCAATGGTCGTCGCCCGCCGCCACGACAAGACGCCCGTGACGGCGGGCGACCTCGGCGTCGACGGCGCCATGGCGGTATTGCTCCGCGACGCGTTGCAACCCAACCTAGTCCAGACCATCGCCCACAATCCCGCTTTCATCCACGGCGGGCCGTTCGCCAACATCGCCCACGGGTGCAATTCGGTGACGGCGACGAAGGCGGCATTGGCCCTCAACGACGTGATCGTCACCGAGGCGGGCTTCGGAGCCGACCTCGGCGCCGAGAAGTTCATCGACATCAAATGCCGCCAGTCGGGGCTGCGGCCGGACGCGGTCGTGCTCGTCTGCACGGTCCGTGCCCTGAAGATGCAAGGCGGCGTCGTCAAGCGCGCGCTCGGCACACCCGATCCGGCAGCAGTCGGCCGTGGCACTCAGAACCTAGCGCGGCACATCGCCAACCTTCGCCAGTTCGGCCTGAGCCCGGTGGTCGCGATCAACGGCTTCACCGGCGACAGCGCCGACGAACTCGACATGGTCTTCGGGCTTTGCCGTGAGTTCGGCGTCGACGCGGTGCTGGCGAACCATTGGGCCGCGGGGCCGAGTGGCGCCACCGACCTTGCCACTGCCGTGCTGAACGCGCTGGAGCGGCGGCCTCCGGACGTAGTACCGCTCTACCCCGACACCATGGCGCTGGCGGACAAGATCCGCACCGTCGCCCAGCGCCTTTACGGCGCCGCCGACATCCACGTCAGCGAGGCGGCGGGCCGCGCGTTCGAAGACTTCGAAGCCCTCGGCTTCGGCGAACTGCCGGTCTGCATCGCCAAGACGCAGTACAGCTTCTCGGCCGATCCGACCGTGCTCGGTGCGCCCGAGGGCCACGTGCTGCCGGTGCGGGAAGCCCGCCTCGCCGCCGGTGCCGGTTTCGTCATCGCGATCTGCGGCGACATCATGACCATGCCGGGCCTGCCTCGCCGACCATCGGCGTTGGACGTCGGCCTGGACGACGCCGGCAACATCGTGGGTCTGTCTTGAACGTCGGAGCACCCTTCGTCCACTGGGAGCCGGGGCTACCACCGGAGCGCCTCAGCGAACGGCTGTTCGACGGGGCGCTCGTCGTCTTTCGCGGGCTCCCCGCCGTCGAAGCGCTCCGCCAGCGGGTGGTAGCCCTGCTCCGTGCGGCTTTCGCGGACGACGACCCGGAGACGGCAGAACGGCGGTTGCCGCCCGACCTGTTCCGCAAGCGGGCGATGCAGGCGAGGCGTCAGGTCGAAGACGACGCCGAGGTCGACACCCACTGGTCGGCGATCTCCGAGGCCGTCGGCTATCCGGCGGACGAAATCCTCCAGGATCGGGTGCGGCTGCGCGCGGTTCCAGCCAGCAACGAGGCGCGCGGCCGTGTGGTCAGGCCGCTGCCGGTCCATCGCGACACTTGGGCGTCGGGCGTCCAAGCCCAGGTGAACTGGTGGATGCCGCTCTTTCCGTTGGCCGACGACCGGACCATGCTGCTCTGGCCGGACCGGTTCCGAACCCCGGTGCGCAACACCGCGGCAAGCTGGGATTACGAGACCCTGCGGGCCAAGGGGTTCAAGGACTACCCGCTGTTGCCGGAGGCCGAGGAAGACCCGGGCACGTCCGCCGTGCCGGTGCGCATCGCCCCCGGCAGCCTGCTCGGTTTCGCGGCGGCGCACCTCCACGCCAGCGTCGGCGATGATCCAGATCGGGCACGCTTCAGCCTGGACACGCGCACGGTTTGGACCGCCGACCTGACGGCCGGACGAGCGGCGCCGGATGTCGACGGCGGCGGCAACCCGCCCAACTGGGACATGTTCGCTCGCCCGTCGACAGCGACGGCGCGCGGCAACGAGATCGATCGCCCGACGGGGGGAGCTGCAGGATGAAGGATACTGCCAGGGTCGTCGTCATTGGCGGCGGGGTCGTCGGCGTCTCGACCCTCTATCATCTCGCCAAGAAGGGCTGGTCCGACGTCGTCCTGCTGGAGCGAAAGGAGCTGACCTCCGGCTCCACCTGGCACGCTGCCGGGCTCCTGCCATTGTTCAACATGAGCTACTCGGTCGGCCAGATCCACAAGTACTCCGTCAAGCTCTACGGCGAGCTGCAAGCCGAGACCGGCCAGGACGTCGGGCTTCGCCGCTGCGGCAACATCCGCCTTGCCACCACGCGCGACCGCATGGACGAGTACCACCAGTATGCGGGCGTCGCGCGGACCATCGGTGTTCAGGTTGACTTCCTGACCCCGGAGCAGGTCCTGGAGATCTGGCCGCTGGCGGTAGCCGATGGGCTGGTCGGTGCGATCCGCCACCCGGAGGACGGCTACGTCCAGCCCGCCGATCTCACTCAAGCGCTTGCCACCGGCGCTCGCGCCCGGGGCGCGGAGATCCACCGCCACACGACCGTGACGGCCATCCGCCAGAAGCCGTCGGGCGAATGGGTGGTGACGACCGACAAGGGCGAGATAGCTTGCGAGCACGTCGTCTCGGCGACCGGCAACTTCGCGCGGCGGACGGGCGCCATGGTCGGCCTGGACGTGCCGGTTCTTCCCGTCGAGCACCAGTTCATCGTCACCGAGCCTCACGAATCCATTCGCAAGCGCCACGAGCAGGGCCTGCCGGAACTCGGCGTGCTGCGTGAGAGCGACGGGTCCTGGTACATGCGCGAGGAGAACGGCGGTCTGCTGCTCGGCCCCTACGAAGTCGGTGCGCCCGCCTGCTACGTCGACGGGCCGGACGCAGGCAGCGCGTACGAGTTGTTCCAGGAGGACCTGGACCGGCTCGGGCCGCACGTCGAATCCGCGATCCACCGGGTGCCGCTATTCGGCGAACTCGGCATCAAGCAGGTCTACAACGGCGCCATCGCCTACACGCCCGACGGCAGCCCGATCGTCGGCCCGGCCTGGGGCAAGCGCAACTTCTGGCTCAACGAGGGCCACAGCTTCGGTGTGACGGCCGCCGGTGGCGCCGGCTGGCAGCTCGCGGAGTGGATCGTCGAAGGCGAGCCGACCATCGACATGCTGGGCGTCGATCCGCGCCGCTTCGGCGACTATGCGTCCAAGGCCTACCTGAAGACCAAGAACGAAGAGGCATACGCCAACGTCTTCACCATCCACTACCCGGACGAGGAACGGCCAGCCGCGCGGCCGCTGCGGACAGCACCCTGCTACGAGCGCATGAAGGCCCGGGGCGCCGTTTTCGGCCAGAAGTTCGGCTGGGAGCGGCCGAACTGGTTCGCGCCGGAGGGTGTCCCTGCGGTCGACGATTGGTCGTTCCGTCGCTCTGCGTGGTTCGAGCACGTCGGGCGCGAATGCCACAACGTCGCCGAAAACGTGGGCCTCCTCGACATGACGGCCTTCGCCAAGGCGCGAGTTGCTGGGCCAGGCGCCCTCGCCGTCCTCGATCGCCTGGTCGCCAACAAGTTGCCGGGAAAGGACGGCCGCGTCGGTCTGGTCCACGCGCTCACCGACCGCGGCGGCGTGCACTCCGAGTTCACGGTCTACCGTGAGGCCGCCGACAGCTTCTATTTGGTTTCGGCCGGCGCCTATCAGCGCCTCGATCACGACTGGCTGCGCCGGCACCTGCCGACCGACGGCACGGTGCAGATGGAAAACCTGACCGGTGCCATGGGTGTGCTGGTGGTTGCCGGCCCGAAGAGTCGGACGCTGTTGGAACGGGTCGCCGGCACGGCGCTCGACAATGCCAGCTTCCCGTGGCTGAGCGGCCAGGACACCACCATCGGCCTCGCCCCTGCGCGCCTGCTTCGGGTCAACTTCGTCGGCGAGCTGGGCTGGGAAATCCACCACGGCATCGAGTATCAGAACCACATCTTCGATGCGCTGATGACGGCTGGTGAAGACCTTGGCCTCGCGCCCTTCGGCATCCGTGCCATGGATTCGATGCGGATCGAGAAGTCCTACCGGATGATCGGCGCGGAGCTTTCGATCGAGTACGCGGCGTACGAGTCCGGCCTCGACCGATTCGTTCGCCCCGAGAAGGGCGACTTCAAGGGGCGCGAAGCCTTGCTCCGCTGGCGCGACGCCGGTCTCGCCAACGGCTTCTGCACGCTAGAGGTCCAAGGCCACAACGACGCCGACCCACTCGGCAACAACCCGATCACCCGCGACGGCGAACTCGTCGGGCGGACCACCGGCGGCAGTTTCGGCTTTCGAGTCGGTAAGTCCTTGGCGCTGGCCATGGTCCGCCGCGACCTCGCCACCGTCGGCAATCATTTTGACGTCGACGTGCTCGGCACAGGGTGCACGGCCACGGTGGTCGGCGAGAGCCCTTACGATCCAGAGAACCTGCGGCTACGGGCGTGAGCGTCACACCGATGGCGCGCCGGTGCCGCAGGCGACAACCCGGCGATCGAGGCGTATGGGTGAGGTGTCAGAGGAGGCAACGAAGGCGATGCCTGACGGGCATGCCGCAACGATCCGGGCGCTGATCGCACCCCATCTCGACGTCGACGGCGGCTTGCTGCCGGCGCTGCACGCGGTCGTCGAGGATCGCGGGTGGATCGAGGAACCGTCGATCACCGTCGTTGCCGATGCCTTCAATCTCTCCCGCGCCGAGGTCTTCGGCGTCGTCAGCTTCTACGACGACTTCCGCACCACACCGCCAGGCCGCCACGTCGTGAAGCTGTGCCGAGCGGAAGCCTGCCAGGCCGTGGGCGCCGAACGTCTCGTCCGAACCATGGAAGAACGCCTCGCGAGCCCGATCGACGCCACCAGCGCCGACGGCCGCGTCACCCTCGAATCGGTTTACTGCCTCGGCAATTGCGCCCTGGGTCCGGCCGCCTTGGTCGATGGCGAGCTTCGCGGGCGGGTGGACGCAGCGGACCTCTGTACGAGGTTGGCCCTGTGACCGGCCGCAGGTTCTACGTCCCGGCCGATGCCGCCGCGCGGTCCGTCGGCGCCGACCGGGTGGCAGACGCCTTGCGCCTCGAGATCCAACGGCGTGGCACCGACGATCGCATCGTCCGCACCGGCTCCAGGGGTCTCTTCTGGCTAGAGCCGCTGGTCGAACTGGCAACCACGGACGGGCGGGTCGGCTTCGGCCCGCTCAGCCCTGCCGACGTGCCGGCCCTGTTCGACGAGGAGCGCCACTCGAAGGCGGTCGGGCGCGTCGAGAGTCTGCCCTATCTGCGCGACCAGCAACGCCTCACCTTCGCTCGTTGCGGCGTCGTCGACCCGTTGGACGTCGCCGACTACGAGCGCCATGGTGGCTTGCGCGGGCTGCGGCGGGCACTGGAGATGGCGCCCGGCGACCTCGTCGAGGAGGTTGTCCGCTCTGGCCTTCGCGGCCGCGGCGGCGCTGGCTTTCCGACGGGCATCAAGTGGCGAACGGTAGCCGCGACCGACCCCGCGCGCCGCTACGTCGTCTGCAACGCCGACGAGGGTGACAGCGGCACCTTCGCCGATCGGATGCTGCTCGAGGGCGATCCTTTCCTCCTGATCGAAGGCATGGTCATTGCCGGCCTCGCCTGCGCCGCAGAGTGCGGCATCGTCTATGTCCGCTCCGAGTACCCCGACGCCTGCCGCACCTTCGCACTAGCGCTCGCCGAGGCGCGCCGCTGCGGCCTCTTGGGCGGCGACGTGCTCGGCAGCGGCCGCGTGTTCGACATCGAGCTGCGGGTCGGCGCGGGTGCCTACATCTGCGGCGAGGAGACCTCGCTCCTGGAGAGCCTGGAGGGCCGTCGCGGCCAAGTACGGGCGAAGCCGCCACTGCCCGCCATCGCCGGCCTGTTCGGCCGGCCCACCGCCGTCAACAACGTGCTGACCCTGGCGGCCGTGCCGACGATCCTGGCCGAAGGTGCTGCGGCCTACCAAGAGTTCGGCGTGGGCCGTTCGCGCGGCACCATGCCGATCCAGCTCGCCGGCAACGTCGCCCGCGGCGGCTTGGTCGAGCGCGCCTTCGGCCTGAGCCTGGGCGAGATCGTGGACGGGTTTGGTGGCGGCACCGCCAGCGGCCGACCGGTCCGCGCGGTCCAGGTCGGCGGGCCGCTCGGCGCCTATTGGCCGACGAACCTGTTCGACACACCCTTCGACTACGAGGCGTTCACCGAACGGGGCGGCATGATCGGCCATGGTGGCGTCGTGGTGTTCGACGACAGCGTCGACTTGGCGAAGCAGGCACGGTTCGCCTTCGAATTCTGCGCCAGGGAGTCTTGCGGCAAGTGCACGCCCTGCCGGATCGGCACGCGTCGCGGTGTGGAAACCATGGACAAGATCATCGTCGGCGAGCGGATCGACGCCAACCTGCAACTGGTGGAGGACCTATGCGAGGTGCTCCGCGACGGCTCGCTCTGCGCGCTGGGTGGGCTGACACCGGTGCCGGTAACGAGCGCACTCCACCACTTCCCCGAGGACTTCCGCCCCAAGGCGACGACGGAGATGGCCCGTGGCGAAGCGGTCGCTTGACGATCGGGGCACGCCCCGCAGGTCCAACGACAACGTGGTGACCCTGAACGTCGACGGGGTCGACGTCACGGTGCCCGAGGGCACGTCGGTCATGCGCGCGGCCACCGATGCAGGCGTGAAGGTGCCCAAGCTCTGCGCCACCGATACGCTCGAACCGTTCGGCTCGTGCCGCCTTTGCCTGGTCGAGATCGTGGGGCGCAAGGGCACGCCCGCCTCATGCACGACGCCCGCTGAGGAGGGCATGGTCATCCGCACCCAGAGCCACCGGCTGGCTCGGCTGCGGCGCGGCGTGATGGAGCTCTACATCAGCGACCATCCGCTCGACTGCCTCACCTGCGCCGCCAACGGCGACTGCGAGCTGCAGGACATGGCCGGCGTCGTGGGCCTGCGCGAGGTGCGCTACGGCCTCGACGGTGCCAACCATCAGGGCGCCCCGAAGGACGAGACCAACCCTTACTTCACCTTCGATCCGGCGAAGTGCATCGTCTGCTCGCGCTGCGTGCGCGCCTGCGACGAACAGCAGGGCACGATTGCGCTCACGATCATGGACCGCGGCTTCGCCTCCAAGGTCGCCGCATCCATGGACGAAGACTTCCTCGCCTCCGAATGCGTCTCGTGCGGCGCCTGCGTCCAGGCCTGCCCGACCGCGACGCTCATGGAAAAGACCGTCATCGACCACGGCCTCGGCGAACGCCAGGTCGCGACCACCTGCGCCTATTGCGGCGTGGGGTGCGCGTTCACCGCCGAACTGCAGGGCGACCGCGTGGTGCGCATGACCCCGGCCAAGGACGGTAAGGCCAACGAAGGCCACAGCTGCGTCAAAGGCCGCTTCGCGTGGGGCTACGCCAGCCACCCTGACCGTGTCACCAAGCCGATGATCCGCGCGTCGATCGACGACGCCTGGCGCGAGGTGAGCTGGGACGAGGCCATCGACCATGCAGCCACCGAGTTCAAGCGGCTCCAGGCGAGCCACGGCCGCCTCGCCATCGGCGGCATCACCAGCTCCCGCTGCACCAACGAGGAGACGTTCCTCGTCCAGAAGCTGGTCCGCACCGCGTTCGGCAACAACAACACCGACACCTGCGCCCGCGTCTGCCACGCGCCCACCGGTTACGGCCTGAAGCAGACCTTTGGCACCTCGGCCGGCACCCAGGACTTCGCCAGCGTCGCCGAGGCCGACGCGGCTATCAGGCTGTTCTCCGGCTGACGACCCAGATACCACGCGCCGAAGCGCCGCGAGG
>JBCBTD010000044.1:0-34188 GCA_039818825.1 Pseudomonadota bacterium | reverse complement strand
CAGCGCCGCCATGCAACCGCTCCCGGCCGACGTCACCGCCTGGCGGAACACGTTGTCCTGGACATCGCCGGCGGCGCTGGAGGCGGAGAAATACCTTGCGGCCCTCGAGACGGCGGCCAGCTACGACAGTGCGGCCGGCTCCTGACGATGATGGATTGGGACCGGATCCGCGTGTTCCACGCTGTCGCCGAAGCCGGAAGTTTCACCCGGGCGGCCGACCGTCTGAACCTCAGCCAGAGCGCCATCAGCCGGCAAATGGGTGCGCTCGAAGAGGATCTCGGCACGCCCTTGTTCCATCGTCATGCGCGCGGGCTGGTACTGACCGAGCAGGGCGAAATCCTCCAGGAGGCCGCCCGCACCGTCGCGGCGAAAATGCGCGATGCCCAAGCGCGTCTGGGCGAGAGCAAGGAACGTCCGGCGGGCCACCTCCGGATCAACACGACGATCGGCTTCGGCGTCGGCTGGTTGACGGCTCACCTCGAGGAGTTTTGTCGGCGCTATCCCGAGATCAACCTGACCTTGCTGGTCCAGGACAGCGAGGTCGACCTGGCGATGCGCGAGGCCGACGTCGCGATCCGTTTGCAGGCGCCGACACAACCGGACCTGGTTCGGCGCAAGCTGATGGTCGGCCACACCCACCTCTATGCGTCGGAGGCCTATCTGGCGCGCCACCCGGCGCCGGACAGCCTGCAGGACCTCGATCGGCACAACCTAATCGTATACGGCACCGAAAACGCGCCGCCGGTACCTAGTCTGAACTGGCTGGTCAGCGTCGGCCAAGAGGAGCGTCAGCCGCTGCGGCAGGCCAAGGTCACCGTCAACAACGTCATCGCCATGTTCGAAGCCGCCGAGGCCGGCCTCGGGATCGCGACGTTGCCCGACTATCTTGCCCACGGACGCCAGCTGATTCGGGTGCTGCCCGACATCGAGGGGCCGTCGTTCACGCTTTTTTTCGTCTACCCCGAGGAGCTGCGAAACTCTAAGCGGGTGGCCGTTTTCCGCGATTTTCTGCTCGAGAAAGTCCAAGGCGAGGACCGCTGGTAGGCGGATTCGAGGCTGGAATGTCGAAATGCAGCCCTGCTTTGCACGAAGGGGCTAGGCGACAGTCCCGGTCGAGTCTATATGTTGCATCGCAGCAAGGGTTCTGGGTTCAGCTTGCTGATGGGCGTCAGCCCATGCCGGCCTCGCCGGCCGTGAAAGCTCTGCTTTCACGCCCAGACGTTTAGCCTCCCTGATCAAGCTCGCCGGGTCTCTGACCCGGCGTTTTTTTTTATCTGATGCGCCTTTGCAACGCATGGGTCAAGCCGGCCGCCTCGCGGGTGCAGCATCCAAGCCTCGGACCCGCACCCCAGGGCAGCCCTCGAAAAGAGGTCCGACGCGACGCCACTACATGAACAGGCGCTCGCCTTCGATACCTTGGTACAGGTCGGCGACGAACGGGGCGTAGCCGTTGAAAAGCAAGGTCGGCACCCGCTCGTCGGTGCCGAGCACCCGCTCGTCGGCCTGGCTCCAGCGCGGGTGCGGCACCTCCGGGTTCACGTTCGCCCAGAAGCCGTACTCGGCCGGTTGGATCTCCTCCCAAAACGTCAGGGGGCGCTCGTCGGTGAATGTGAAGCGGCGGATCGATTTCAACGACTTGAAGCCGTACTTCCAGGGAATGGTCAACCGCAGCGG
Source organism: Pseudomonadota bacterium (assembly GCA_039818825.1). Classification (GTDB taxonomy): domain Bacteria; phylum Pseudomonadota; class Alphaproteobacteria; order Geminicoccales; family Geminicoccaceae; genus JBCBTD01. Next base: position 32,514 of record JBCBTD010000044.1, on the reverse strand, counting down.
CGCGCCGTTCTGCTTCGGCAGCGGCTTGCCGTAGAGGCCGGTGGCGACGAACGCCAGCTCGTTGGTGGCCTCGGCCATCGTCAGGCCTTCGACGTAGGGCCAGGGATACCAGAACTGGCGCTGCCCCGGCGCCATGTCGCTGTCGTGGAAGGTCTCCATGCGCAGATATCGCGCCCCGGCCAACGGCTTGGCGAGCGCCACCAGATCGGCGAGCGGAAACCCGCTCCACGGTACGGCCATCGACCACGCCTCGACGCAGCGGAGCCGATAGAGCCGCTCCTCGATCGCCATCCGGCGGATCAGATCGACCACATCCAGCCGTAGCTCCTCTTCGACCAGGCCATCGATCACGACTTCCCAAGGCTCGATGCGCAGGGCCTGGGCGGCGCGCCAGATCTGCTTGTGCGAGCCGAACTCGTAGAAGTTGTTGTAGGTCGTCGCCAACGCCTCGTCGGTCAGCGGGCGGTCGAGTACGTAGGCCGGGTTGCGCGGGCCGGGATAGAGCTCGGCCAGCAGCTCGCTGTTCGCCTTCGCCGGGCGGCCGAACGCGGTTGCCGCGACCATGCCGCCCGCGGCTGCCAGCACCGAACGGCGGCTCCAGTAAACGGCTTCTGGGGTTGCTGCGCGCTCCGGCAAGGCCCATCCGGGCCGATGGATGACGTTCATCAGGGTCTCCCTTCGTCACGGCAGCTAGAGTGGCCGCGCGGTCCGTTCAACGCACGGCTCTGCGAGCAGCTCTGCGACCGCCGCCGCCGCCCGTTCGCTCGGCGCAACTTCACCGGAACCGAGCACGTGGGCGACGTCATCCAAGGCCGTGACCTGTGCCGACCAGGCGGCTTCGCCGTCCAGCAGAGTGGTGGCCGCCGCAGCGATGCCGTCGGCGGTGCACCCTTCCTGCAGCAGTTCGGGCAACACCGGCCGGTCCGCCACCAAGTTGACGAGGCTGGCGTAGGGCACGCGGACCAACCGTCGGACGACTGCCGCCGTCAGCCAACTGGTGCGGTAGAGGATCACCGTCGGTAGCCGCGCCAACGCAAGCTCCAGCCCGACCGTTCCAGACGCAGCCAGCGCGATGGTCGAACGGGCGTAGGCGTCGAAACGCTCGCTCGGCTCGGCGACGATGGCGAGCGGCGTCGGCCAGTCCTCGGTCAGGGCTCGTACTTGCGCGGCACGCCGCGGTGGCGTCGGCAGAACGCACGTCAGGCCGGGGCGCATCGCCGCCAGCCGACCCACGGCGCCGCGCAGGACCGGCAGGTGCCGGCGGATCTCGCCCTCGCGGCTGCCGGGGAGGAGGCACAGCACGGGCGATGGCCCCGGGCGCTGACGCTGGGTGAACGTCGGCAGCGCTGGCACCTGTTCGACGATGGGGTGGCCGACATAGACCCCGGGCGCGCCGTAGGCGTCGAAGAAGGCCGGCTCGAACGGCAGCACCAGCAACAGCCGGTCGACGATCTCGGCGAGCCGTGCAGCCCGCCCCGGTCGCCACGCCCAAGCCTGGGGGGCGACGTAGTGGACCTTGGGCACGTCCAGCCCACGCAACCGTCGCAGCACGCGCAAGGTGAACGCAGGTGCGTCGACGGTCAGCACCAGGTCCGGCGCCATCGTCCGCGCGGCGTCCGCTGTCTGGCCGATGCGCCGGAGCAGCCGCGGGATGTGCGGCAGCACCTCCTGGATCCCCATCAGCGACAGCTCTTCCATCGGGAACAGGGTCTCGAGACCGAGGGTCTGGAGGTCGCTCCCGCCGACGCCTTCGAGCGTGAGCGGGCCGTGGGTGCGGCCGAGCGCCCGGAGCAATCGGGCTGCGAGGAAGTCGCCGGAGGTCTCGCCGGCAACGACGAACACGCGCAGGCTCATGACCAGGGCTCGACGCCGACCACGAACAGCCCGCGGCGCTCGGCTTCGCGCCCGAGACGTTCGGCTTCCGCGACCAGGGTATGGCCGGCCTCGACGGCGATGCCGCGAAGCCCGGCGGCGGCAGCGGCTTCGACGGTCGCCGGGCCGATGGTCGGCAGGTCGACGCGCCGCTCCTGGCCCGGCTTCCGGCCTTTGACCAGCACGCCGGCGGGCCCACGACGCTTCAGGGCGGTGCAGCGGGCCAGGAGCGCGTCGGTGCCCTCGGCCGCCTCGACGCCAAGAACCATCTGGTTCTGCACGACCACCGCCTGGCCGACGTCGACGGAGCCGAGGGCGCGGGCAACGTCGACGCCGCGGGCGATGTCGGCCGCGGCTGCCTGGTCCGGCTCAGGGCCGGCGAACAGGCCCACCGGCGCCAGCAGCTCGGGCGCCAGGTCGTGGGCACCGACGACGCGGAAGCCGGCGCGCTCGAACTCGCCGACGATGAGGCGCAAGAGCCGGTCGTCGCCGGCATCGAGCGCGCCGAGCCGGGTGAGCATGGCCAGCGCGCGGCGATCGCGGACGACGGCCACAAGGGACGGACGGCCGACTTTGCCGATCATGCAGACCTCGTCACAGCGGGCACCGTGAAGAGTGTCCAACGTGCGGCCGACGGCGCCGAGGCGGACCCAGGCGTGGGGGTAACGGGCGGCGAAGGTCGGGTCGGTTCGGCCTTCGAAGCCGACGACGAAGACCTCGCGACCACCCCGCACCGCCGCCTCGGCCACCACCGGTGGCAGGCTACCGGCCCCGGCGAGCAGGCCGACCCGGGTCAAAACTGCAGTATCCGAATGCAGCAGAAATCGTCGACGTTCGCTCGCAACTCTTTGTTCTATCAAGAAAAAAGGCGGACTAGGGTTCGTTTGGCAAACCGGGGACCGGCGTCCTGGGCGGCCTCACGACAGCTTCTCAGCCGTTCAACTAGGATATCATTCTTCACGTTGCTGAACCACCTCAGAGGCCGTCGCGACCCGCCTCGTGTGCTGACGCACACGGATGGTGTGGTCGCGTCGCCGCCGATCGCCGGTTGCCGAACCGGCGCTGCCGGAGCCCTGCTTACTCCAGACGCCACGGATCCAGGAAGGGTGGACAAGACGCCCTGTCGTCGTCGGGCGATTGGGCTGCCTGGGCGACGTGATCGCCGGTTCGGTCGTAGTGACCGTTGCTCCGGATAAAGGCCGGTTCGAACTGGACTTTTCAGGTTGCAGTGGGCAACGAGCGCCGCCGTGGAAGCCACACGAGGCTCCCGCGCCGCCAAGCGGTCACGTAGTCGACCGGCGCTCGGTAACCGCGGCCCAAACGAAGCCGATGGCGGTCGTGGTGGTGCCGCCAGACGACGATCTCGTCGCAGGCCGGCACCAGGAGTGCGTCCGCTTCCTCGACGCCGATCCCAAGCCCTTGACCTGGAGCGCCACGCCCGCAGCGATCTTCGACAAGCTGGGTCAAACGAATGCGTCAGTGCGCTCGTTTGGAATTCGTCCCCCAACTTCTTACAACAGCATCGTCCGGTGCGGTCGGCTGCGGTTCGGTGAGCTCCAGGGTGCCTCATCGCCGAAGATCGAAGCCGCGCCCAGGGGGCGAGGCTCTGGCGCCGCCGGCGGGCGCGTTCGCACCACCCGGGTTGCTCGAGACAGGAGCTTTTGTTTGCAGATCGATCTGTACGAAGTCTTCTCCCGCGACACGACCTTGGTCGTCTTCGCCGCCATTTCCATCGGCTTTCTCATCGGCAAGCTCCGGATCGGCGGTTTCCAACTCGGGGTGACGGGCGGTGTGCTGATCAGCGCCCTGGCGTTCGGTCATTTTGGCTTCACCGTCGATCCGGTGGTCCAGACGATCGGCTTTACGTTGTTCATTTATTGCGTTGGCCTGCAAGCGGGCCCGCAATTCTTCGCGGTGCTGCAGCAAGACGGTTCGCGCTACGTGTCGATCACGCTCTTCGTCGCCTTGGGCTCGCTCGGCTTGGTCTTGGCCTTGTCGGCGTTCGCGGGCTTCGATGCAGGCCTGTCGGCCGGCCTGATGGCCGGGGCATTGACCAGCACCCCCACGCTGGTCGGTGCCGAAAACGCCGTCACCGCCGGCTTGTTCACGCCACCACAGGACATGGTCGCCGGCGACGTCCTGCAGATGATCGGTGTCGGCTACGCGATCACCTATCTGTTCGGCACCATCGGCTTGTTGCTGCTGGTCAAGCTGTTGCCCGTCGTGCTGCGTCTCGACCTGCCCGCCGCCGCGAGCGCGCTGGCGCACGAGCGAGGCATGGACGCCGGCACGCACCGACCCACCGCACAGCAGCCGCTGTTGCGCGCGTACCTCGTCGAGAACCAGGCGTACGAGGGCCGTACGCTGGCCCAGATCTTGGCAGAGATCCGCAAGCGCGGCCTCGAGGAGGGCGTCCTCTATCGGATCAAGCGTGACGACGCGCTGATCGAGCCCCACCCCGATTTGGCGCTCCAGCTCGGCGACAAGATCGCGTTTTTCGCCACCGCGAAGGGCTACGCGCTGGCGCCGGAGGACATGGCGGTCGGCCGGCAGGTCTTCGACGACGATCTGGTCGACGCTGCCGTCGACGTCGCCGAGATCGTCGTCACCAACGCGAACATGGTGGGCAGGTCGCTCGGCGACCTCGACATCCGCGCGGCCTATGGCTGTTTCCTGTCCGAAGTGCGGCGATCGCAAATCGCCTTGCCGCTCGACCCGTCGACCCGCCTGCAGAAGGGCGACGTGGTGACGGCCAGCGGCGGGCGTCAGTTGCTCAACCGTCTCGCTGCCGATTTGGGAAGCGAGGAACGGACGATCCAAGAGACCGATCTGGTGACCTTCGCCGCCGGTATCGTCGGCGGCCTGCTGCTCGGCCAGATCCAGGTCACGATCGGCGCGATCGACATCGGCCTCGGCAGCGCCGGCGGGCTGCTGTTGGCAGGCATTCTCATCGGCTTCTTGCGCTCGAACCACCCGACCTTCGGCCGGGTGCCGCCGGCCGCCCGCTTCATCCTCATGGAACTCGGGTTGATGCTGTTCATGGTCGGTGTCGGGCTCAGGGCCGGCGGCGGCATCGTCGATGCGCTGCTCTCCGTGGGCCCGGTTCTGCTGCTGTGCGGGGTCGTGGTGACGATGACGCCCCTGATCTGCGGCTACGCCTTCGGCCGCCTGGTCCTGAAGATGAACCCGGCGCTGCTGCTGGGGGCGCTGACGGGCGCCATGACCAGTACACCAGCCCTCAGCATCGTCCAGGCGGCGGCGCAGAGCCCGGTTCCGGCGCTCGGCTACGCCGGCACCTATGCGCTCGCCAATGTGCTGCTGACGATCGCAGGCACCATGATCATGGTGCTGTGAAACCGCGTCTTCCACATCCGGACCGCGGGCCTTGGCCGGACGAGCGCACGCCGATGGCAAGACGAACCGGACTTCGCGTCTGCATCGTGGCGTTGACGAAGCGCACTACTGGGCCGTCGCGTCGGGCCGGCTCCTGACTTCCTAGTAGCGCGCCCAATGTCGTCTCAAGGACGACGACGTTCGCCCGCGCGCCAGCACGACCGCCTCAGGCGGATTTGAGACCATCGCCGCTGCTGCCGCACGGTCGGGGCGCAACGCATTCCCACCCTCGACCGACCTAGCGCTTGTTCCCCGCCGCCGGCATGCAGAGCTCGCGGCGACCGCGTTCCTTGATGAAAGCGACGATCTCCATGACGCGGGGCTGGTCGGCGTAGACTTCTTCGACCTCGAGAAGGCGGTCGGCGAAGGCGCCGCGGTCGTCGACGAAGAGCTGGCGGAAGGCGTTGCGCATGACCCGGAGATCGCCCGGGCCGACGCCGCGGCGGCGAAGACCAACGAGGTTGAGACCGGCGAGATGCGCGCGGTCGCCCATGACGAGGCCATAAGGAATGACGTCGTCCTCGACCCCGGTGAGGCCGCCGATCATGGTGGTGGTGCCGATGCGCACGAACTGGTGCACGGCGCACAAGCCCCCGAGATAGCAGTGATCGCCGACGGTCACGTGGCCGCCGAGGGTGGCGTTGTTGGCCATGATGACGTGGTTGCCGACGCGGCAGTCGTGGGCGACGTGGGTCGAGGCCATGAACAGGTTGTGGTCGCCGACCTCGGTCGTGCCGGTGCCGCGCGCGGTGCCGGGGTGCATGGTCACGTGCTCGCGGACGCGGTTGGCCTGGCCGATGACGAGCCTCGTCGGCTCGCCAGCGTAGGTCAGATCTTGCGGCGGGTGGCCAAGAGCCGCGAACGGGTAGACGACGGTGCCGTCACCGATGGTGGTCAGCCCGGCGACCGAGACGTGACTGACGAGTTCGACCTCCTCGCCCAGCACGACGCCGGCACCGACCGTACAGAACGGGCCGATCCGCAGGTTCTCCGCAAGCCGCGCTTCGGGGTCGACCAGCGCCGTCGGGTGGATGTCGCGCGCCACCGGCTCAGTCGTCCATGATCATGGCGGCGTAGGTCGCCTCCGCGACCAGCTTGTCCTCGACGAAGGCGCGGCCCTCGAACTTGAAGACGGACATCCGCGAGCGCAACAGCTTGACCTCGACCCGGAGCTGGTCGCCGGGGACAACGGGCAGGCGGAAGCGCGCGTTCTCGATGGTCATGAAGTAGACGAGCTTGCCCTCAGCCGACGGCCCCAGGGTGGCGCCGACCAGAACGCCCGCGGTCTGCGCCATCGATTCGACGATCAGCACACCAGGCATCACCGGCCGCCGTGGGAAGTGCCCTTGGAAGAAGTGCTCGTTCACCGTCACGTTCTTGATACCGACAGCGCTCTCGCCGACCCGCACGTCGACAACCTTGTCGATCATCAAGAAGGGGTATCGGTGGGGGATTTTCCGCTGGATGCCGTCGAGGTCGATCTCGAAAGGCTCCGTCACCGCCCGCGCTGCGTCGTTCATGTCGTCGTCCTCACGTCTTTCGCCCCAGCTTGCGCAGCGCCACCATGTGGCGGCGCCACTCGCGAGCCGGTAGGGCGGGAGCCCCGCCATAGTCCTGATCGCCCGGCAAATCGGCGATGACCGCCGTCCGCGCCGCCAATCGGGCGCCAGGGCCGATCGTCAAATGGCCCGTCACGCCGCACTGGGCCGCCACCACGACGTGGTGCCCCAGCTCGGCGCTGCCGGCAATCCCGCTCTGCGCAACGATGACGCAGTGCTCACCCAGTACGACGTTGTGCGCGATCTGCACGAGGTTGTCGATCTTCGTGCCGCTACCGATCACGGTGTCGCCGAGCGCGCCACGATCGATGGTCGAGTTGGCGCCGATCTCGACGTCGTCGCCGACCAGCACCCGGCCGAGCTGCGGCACCTTGCCGTGCTCGACGCCGAGCGCGTAGCCGAAGCCGTCCTGGCCGATCCGCACGCCCGGATGGACGATCGTCCGGGCGCCGACGAGGCAGTGGCCGAGGCTGGCACCGGCGCCGATGACACAACCCGGGCCGACGATACAGCGGCGGCCGACGACCGCGTTGGCGCCGATCCGGCAACCGTCGCCGATCTCCGCCTCGGCTTCGATGACGGCACCGGCACCGATGCTGACGTCGGCGCCGACGCGGGCACTCGCGTGGACGTGGGCGCCTTCGCTGATCCCGGACGGCGGTCCGTCGACGTTGGGATAGAAGGTCCCGGCGATCGCGGCGTAGGCGCGGTAGGGCTCGATGGCGACCAGGATCGCCGTGCCCGGGGGGGCCAGTTCGCGATGCTCGTCGCGGAGCACGACCGCGCCGGCAGCGGTGCTGCGCAACAACTCGGCGCGGCGAACGTCATCGAAGAACCCGAGCTCGGTCGGGCTCGCCAGCTGCAACGCCGCGACGTCGTGGATCAACCGGTCGCCGTCGCTACTGCCGTCGCCGGCGAGCAGGGCGCCGGCCAGCTTGGCCAACTGGCCGAGAGGGAACGGGCCGGCGCGGTCGAAGAATCGCGGATCGGCCACGCCCTAGCCCCCAATCTCGCCGAGGTCGATCTCCGGGAGCCGGGCGTCGAGGATGTCGAGGACCTGCTCGGTGAGATCCAAGTCCGGCGAGAACACCAAGACGTCCGAGCGCGGCAGGACGACGTTGAACGCGTAACGGTCACCGAGTTCGCCGATGATCAGGACGACCTCGTCACGGACCGCCTGAAAGGCCAGGGTCGACGCTTCGTCGAGCTCGCGGCGGCGTTCTTGGACCAGCCGCTGGACGCCGGCGACGTCGGCTTCGAAGCTCCGCCGCCGCTCGCGGTAGGCCTCCAGCTCCATGGTCGGTCGCTGGACGTTCAAGGCACGGTCAGCTTCCTCGAGCCGCGTCCGCTCCACCGCGATCTCGTCTTCGTAGACGACCCGGCGCTCGTCGACGCCTTCGCGGATGCTGACCGCGGCGCTGCTGTCCCGGAGGATCCGCTGATAGTCGATGACGGCGACGACGGCCGGCGGCAGCGTCGCGGTCTCCTCCTCTTGCGCCCAGACGACGGGCCCCGCCATCAGCAGCAGCAACGCTGCGAGTAGAGCCTTCAAAAGCGCGTGCCGAAGGAGAACCGGAAGACTTCGGTCCGGTCGAAATCTTCTTTGATGAGGGCTTGGCCGACATCGATGGCGAGCGGGCCGAACGGCGAGAGCCACGTCAACCCGACACCGGCCGAGAGGCGGAGGCTGCCGTCGTCCTCCAGGGTCGGACCGTTGACGTCGATGTCGGTCAAGGTGCCGGCATCGACGAAGGTGCGGCCGTAGACCTGCAGATCTGCAGGCAGCCCGAGCGGGAACCGCAGCTCGGCGGTGCCGACGTAGTAGAGGTTGCCGCCAAGCGCATCACCGGTCGCCGAGTCCCGTGGGCCGATGCCGGCGAAGCTGAAGCCGCGGAAATTGTTGCCGCCGACGAAGAACCGGTTGGCGAGGCTGACGTCGTCGTTGATCCCGTAAATGTAGCCACCGGCGAAGCGGACGTTGGCAACCAGATCGTCGTCGATCAGCGGATAGAAGTACGAAGCGGCGAGTTCGTGCGACAGGAACGTACGGTCGCCGCCAAGGCCGGCGAAATCCTGATCGAAGCGCAGCGTGTACCCCTCACTCGGCAGATCGAAGTCGTCGCGGCGGTCGACGCGGAAGGTCTGGCCGATGGCCGAGGTGGTCGATTTGCCGATCTCGTCGCGGATGAACACCGAAGCGTCGTCGCGGACGTCGCGGATCTCGTCCTGCCGGAACGAGTAGCGGACGCTGTGCTCGATGTTGCGGGTCAGCGGGTAGGAGACGCCGACGAGGAAGCCGGTGTTGCGTTCGTCGAAGGAGGCTTCGTCCTGCAGATCGGTACTGCGGTTGAAAAGGTCGATCCGGCCGTCGGCCTCGTAGCCGAACAGCCAGGGCTCGGTGTAGCTGAAGTCGATGTCCTGGCGGCGGCCGGAGATGGCGAATTCGGCGCGGAGCGCACGGCCGGTGCCGAGCAGGTTGCGCTCGTTCAGGCTGACGGCGGCGAGCGGGCCGTCGGTGGTGGAGAAACCGGCGCCGAACGAGAGCTCGCCGGTGGCCTGTTCGGTCACCTGGACTTGGATGACCACCCGGTCGGGCGCGGTGCCCTGCGCCGTCGTCAGCTCCACGGCGCTGAAGAACTGCAGCGCCTGCAGACGCCGCTCGCTCTCGCGCAGCAGCAGCGAGTTGAACGCGTCGCCTTCGGCCAGCAGCAGCTCGCGGCGGATGACCTTGTCCAGCGTGCGGACGTTGTCGACGATGTCGATGCGCTCGACGAAAACCCGTGGCCCTTCGTTGACGACGTAGGTCAGCGCGATCGTCTCGGCCTCGCGATCGCGGCGCAGCTCCGGCGTGATCTCGACGAAGGCGTAGCCGAGCTGACCGACGCGCTCCGACATTTCGAGAATGCTCTCCTCGATCCGGGTGGCGTTGTAAGTGTCGCCCGGATCGGTCGAGACCAGCCCTTCCAGTTCGGCGGGGTCGAGATCACGTATCCGGCTCTCGACGGCGACCTCGCCGAAGTCGTAGCGCGCACCTTCGTCGACGGTGAAGGTGATGAAGAACCCGTCGCCTTCGGGCGTCAGCTCGGCGATCGCCGAGCGCACCTCGAAATCCGCGAAGCCGCGCTGGAAGTAGAAGCGCCGCAACAGCTCCTGGTCGAAGTTCAACCGATCAGGATCGTAGGTGTCGGTGGTGCTGAGGAACTTCCAGAACCGCGATTCGGAGGTTGCGAGCACGTCGCGCAGGCGGCCGTCGCTGTACGCCTCGTTGCCGACGAAGGTGATGCCGCGAACGCGGGTCAACGGCCCCTCGGCGATCTCGAAGACCAGATCGACCCGGTTCTGGTCCAGCTCGATGATCTTCGGCTCGACCGTCGCCGCGAAACGGCCGGTTCGCCGATACACTTCGAGGATGCGGCCGACGGCGGTCTGCACGCGCGCGGTGGTGTAGACGACGCGGGGCCTCAGATCGATTTCCTGCAGCAGCGCTTCGTCGTCGACGCGCAGATTGCCCTCGAAGGCGATGCGGTTGATGATCGGGTTCTCGCGGACCACGATCACCAGCGTGTTGCCGTCGCGATCGAGCGTCACGTCCTCGAACAACCCGGTCGCAAACAGGGCCTTCAGGGACTCGTCCAAGGCGACGGGGTCGAACGGGTCGCCAACACGCACCCGAAGATAGGTCTCGACCGTGACCAGCTCGATCCGTTCGTTGCCTTCGACGCGGATAGCTTCGATCGTTTCGGATGCCGGCTGGGACGCACCGACACCGGGGAGCGCAATCAGCAGCGCAACCATCACGAGCAGCGCTCGCAGCCCCATCCGTTCCTCCCGCACTCCGGCCCCGCCGTCGTACGGCAAGACCGTGCCGGCGTCGCTCAGTTGCCGGGCAGATACCGCATGATGTCGTTCCAAGTGACGAACACCATCAGCACCAAAACCAATGCCAACCCGACCCTGAACGCCGCCTCCTGAACACCGTCGGCAAGCGGCCGCCCACGCATTGCCTCGATCGCGTACATCACGAGATGGCCGCCGTCGAGCATGGGAATCGGGAACAAATTGATGAGGCCGAGGTTCACCGACAAGACGACGATCAGCCAAGTGAACTCGGCGAGGCCGAGCTTCGCCGCCTCACCGGACAATTCGGCGATGCGCAGTGGTCCTCCCAATTCGTCGACACCGCGGTTGCCAGTGATGATCTGACCTACCGCGCTGAGGATTTCGACGATCATTCCGCCGACCTGTGCCGTGGCCTCGATCGGCGCGATCAGCGGGTTGACCCGCTCGAACACCGGCGGCGGCGCAACGATGCCGATCAGGGGCCGCGTCTCGGTCTGCTCGCCCTCGCCGACCGTCATCACCTCCGGCGTGAGCAGCACGTCGAACGCCTGGCCGGCACGCTCGACCGAAAGCTCGAGTTCGGCCGCGCCGGCGGCGCCCACCGCCGCCTGGAGATCGCCGAAGGTGGCCACCGGCTGGTCGTCGACGGCGACGATCCGGTCGCCCTCGGCAAGCCCGGCCGCCGCCGCCGGGCCACCGTCGCGCACCTCACCGACCACCGGCGGCAACACCGGGCGTCCGGCGATGACCAGCAGCAAGGACAAGGCGAGGATGGCGAATCCGAAGTTGGCGAAGGGGCCGGCCGCGACGATGGCCATGCGCTGGCCGACGCGCTTCGCCGGGAAACTGTCGGGGCTGCGGGCCGCCGTCGGGTCGATGGTGGCACTCGCAGCATCGCCGTCGCCGAGCATCTTCACGTAGCCCCCGAGCGGCACGGCGGCGACCCGCCACCTCGTGCCGTCCCGGTCGGTCCAGCCGAACAGCTCCGGTCCGAACCCGATCGAGAACGTCTCGACTCGGACGCCGTTCCGCCGCGCGACCCAGTAGTGGCCCCACTCGTGGACGAACACCACGATCGACAGCACCACCAGGAATGCCACGACGTAAACGGGAAAACTGCCGGCAAAGTCCATCCGTCGTCCTCGAAGATCAGGGAGTCAGCCGGCCAACTGCGGCTGCCGCACAGCGCCGCGCGGCTCCATCCAGCGCGATCACCTCGTCGACACCGGCAGGCGCGCCGGGGGCAAGCACCTGCAAGGCCGCATCGCCGACACTGACGATATCGAGGAAGCCGATGCGCCCGGCAAGGAATGCGGCAACGGCGACCTCGTTGGCCGCATTCAAGATGGTGGGTGCACCGCCGCCGGTCCGCAAGGCGTCACGAGCGACGCGCAACGCCGGAAAGCGCTCCGGATCCGGGGCTTCGAACTCCAACCGGCCGCAAGCGGCGAGATCGAGCCGCTGATCGGCCAGCGGCAGCCGCTCGGGCCAGGCGAGCGTGTGCGCGATCGGGACCCGCATGTCGGTCGGGCCGAGCTGCGCCAGCTGCGACCCGTCGGCGAACTCGACGATCCCGTGCACCACCGACTGTGGATGGATCAGAACGTCGAGGCGCGCCTCCGCCACCCCGAACAACAGGTGGGCCTCGATCACTTCGAGCCCCTTGTTCATCATGGTGGCGCTGTCGACGGAGATCTTGGCGCCCATCGACCATTTCGGATGGGCCACCGCCTGGCTTGGCGTGGCCGTCGCCATCGCCGCTTTGGACCACGTCCGGAACGGTCCGCCAGAAGCCGTCAGCACCAACCGGCGCACGGTATCGGCGCTGCGACCCCCAAGCGCTTGAAAGAGTGCGTTGTGCTCACTGTCGACCGGCAGGAGCGTGGTGCCGGCACGCCGCGCGGTGTCGAGCAGCAGCGGCCCCGAACAGACCAGCGCCTCCTTGTTGGCCAGCGCCAACACGCGGCCGTCGGCGGCGGCCTGGAGCGTCGGCTTCAGCCCATCGGCACCGACGATCGCGGCCATCGTCCAGTCTGCGGAGCGGGCTGCCGCCTCGACCAAGGCCTCGGGTCCGGCCGCGACCTCGACATCGCTGCCAGCGAGGCGATCGCGGAGTGCAGCGAAGCAGCTCGGATCACCAACGGCGGCGAAGCGGGCGCCGGTTCGGAGGACGGCATCGGCCAACGCGTCGACCCGGCGATTGGCGGTCAGCGCGACGACGTCGAAGGCGTCGCGTCGTCGCGACAGCAGGTCCAACGTGCTCTGGCCGATCGAGCCGGTGGCGCCGAGGATCGAAATGCGTCGTCGACTCATGGGTGGAGCGCCACGAACCCGGCGAACGCCGGCGTCGCGTACATCAGCCCGTCCAGACGATCGAGCGCGCCGCCATGGCCGGGGATCAGCGTGCCGGTATCCTTCATGCCTGCCAGCCGTTTGAAGCGGCTGACGAAGAGATCGCCGACCTGGGCAACGACGCCGATGACCACGCCGAGGACGACAGCACCGCCAACGAACGGCAGCGCGAAGCCGAAGGCCACGAGACCACCGGCGACACCTGCCGCGACGCTGCCGCCGACGAAGCCGGACCACGTCTTGTTCGGGCTCCAGACCGGGGCGAGTTTCGGGCCGCGGAGACTGCGGCCGACGAGATAGGCGAAGCTGTCGGCTGCCCACACCGCCGCAAACAGGAACAACACGAAAACGAGGCCCTCCGGGCTGGCATTGCGCATCCACACCAACAAGGTCGGTGCCAAAGCGATGTAGACGACACCGAGCGACGTCCAGCGCACGGGCCAACCGGCACGCCGCGCAATGCCGGCCACGGCCAAGGCGACGACCGCGATGACCAGCAGGCCGTAGCCGGGGTCGATCAGTTTGGTCAGCAGCATGGCGACGATCGCGGTCGCAGCCGGTGGCACCGCGGCGGCGACGCGCAACGCCGGGTTGGCGTAGCGCCGTGCGAGCAGGTTGCCCCACTCCGCGGCCACCAGGATCGTCACCAGACCGACGAGGACCGTGAAACTCCAGCCGCCGACGATGACGTCGGCAACGACGACGATCGCCAAGACCGCCGCCGACAGGACCCGCAAGCCGAACTCCGCCTTCCCGGCTTCAGGCACCCGATGCTCCGTACCGACGCTCGCGTTTGGCGAACTCGTCGAGCGCGGCGCGGAGATGTTCGGCGCTGAACTCCGGCCAGTGCACCGGGGTGAAGACGAACTCGGCGTAGGCCAATTCCCACAACAGGAAGTTGGAAAGGCGCTGTTCGCCACTGGTCCGAACCAAAAGGTCGGGATCGGGGATGCCGTCGGTGAGAGCGCGGCCGAAGCGGTTCGGCGTGATGTCATCGGCGCCGAGGCGACCGGCGGCGACGTCCTCGGCGAGCTGGCGGGCGACCCGGGCGATTTCCTGCCGGCTGCCGTAGTTGAGCGCGAAGGTCATCACCGGGCCGGCATTGCCGCGGGTCGTCGCCAGCGCGTCCTCGGCCAATACGCGAATGTCGTCCGGTAGCTGGCTCAGGTCGCCGATGAAACGCAGCCTTATGTCGTTGCGCCGCAACGTGTTGAGTTCGCGACGCAGATAAAAACGCAGCAGGTTCATCAAGTCGCCGATCTCGTCGGCCGACCGATTCCAATTCTCCGACGAGAACGCGTAGAAGGTCACGTAGTGGATACCGAGATCGCGAAGCGACTCGACCACACGCCGGACGGCTTTGGCGCCCTCCTGGTGGCCGAACACGCTCGGCATGCCGCGTGACCGAGCCCAGCGGCGGTTGCCGTCCATGATGAAGGCAACGTGGATCGGGGGCGGTGCCCCCGCGTCCACGGGTGCCAGCTGCGGCGCGGGCTCCGTGCTCATCACCTCAGACCGTCAAGATGTCTTTCTCTTTCGCAGCCAATATCTCGTTGATCGTCCCGATGTACTTGTCAGTCATACTTTGGACTTCGTCGGCATAGAGCTTGTGATCGTCCTGACTGAGGTGTGCATCGCGCTCCAGACGTTTGAGCTCGTCCATGCCGTGGCGGCGGACGTTGCGGACGGCGATCCGCGCGCTCTCGGCATATTGGTGCGCGAACTTGACGAGCTCCTTACGCCGATCCTCGGTCAGTTCGGGGATCGGCACCCGCAACAACGTGCCGTCGACCACGGGGTTCAATCCCAGGCCGCTGTTGCGAATGGCTTTGTCGACCAGTGACACGTTCCCCTTGTCCCAGACCGACACGGTGATCATGCGGGCCTCCGGAACGTTGATCGTCGCGACCTGATTGAGCGGCATCTGGCTGCCGTAGGCTTCGATGACCACCGGTTCCAGCACGCTGGCGGATGCCCGCCCCGTCCTGAGGGCGACCAGCTCGTGGCGGAGTGCCGTCACCGCACCTTCCATGCGGCGACCGAGGTCGTCGAGATCCGGTTCGGTCGACGGTTCGCTCATGCTGCTGCCTCCTGCCGCTCGGCGATGATCGTGTGCGGACCGTCGCCGCGCATCACCGCCGCGTAGCTGCCCTCGGCGTGCACCGAGAACACGATGATGGGAATCCGACTTTCGCGCGCCAGCGAAATGGCCGACGCGTCCATGACTTTCAGGTCGTCGGCCAACACTTGCAAGTAGCTCAGCCGCGTGTAGCGCCGCGCATTCGGATCACGTTTCGGGTCGGCCGAGTAGACGCCGTCGACCTGGGTGCCCTTGAGGATCGCGTCGCAGCCGATCTCCGCTGCGCGCAACGCGGCGGCGGTGTCGGTAGTGAAGAACGGATTGCCGGTCCCGCCGGCGAAGATGACCACCCGGCCTTTCTCCATGTGCCGGATGGCCCGCCGCCGGATGTACGGCTCGCAGACCGAGGCCATGGGGATCGCCGACATCACCCGCGTCGGCAAGCCGGACTGTTCGATGACGCTCTGCACTGCCAGCGCGTTGATGACCGTCGCCAACATGCCCATGTAGTCGGCCGTCGTCCGCTCGATCCCAGCCGACGCGACGGCAGCGGAACCGCGCAGCATGTTGCCACCGCCGATCACGAGGCACTGCTGCACGCCCATGGCGTGGACGGTCTTCACTTCGGAGGCCAGTTGGCGCAGGACGCCCGGATCGTGGCCGAAATCGCTGTCGCCCATCAGCGCTTCGCCCGACATCTTCAAAAGCACGCGCCCGTAGAGTGGCGCTCCGGGTTCGTTCGTCATCAGCTGGCCTCGCGCTCGGGCAGAGGAACGCGCGCCTGCCGGGCCGGCAGCCCGACCCGGCCCAGCCGCGTAGTCAGGCCCGGCGATCAGCTGCCGGCAAGCTGTGCGACCTCGGCCGCCAGATCACTCGTCGGCTTCTCGATCCCCTCGCCGAGCACGAACTTCACGAAGCCGGTCACCTCGACCGGTGAGCCGACCGCCTCGGCGCACGCGTCGACGACCTGACCGACCTTCTTGTCGGTGTCGATGACGAAGACCTGCTCCAGCAGCACGACTTCCTCGTAGAACTTCCGGAGTCGGCCTTCGACCATCTTCTCGACGATGGCCGGCGGCTTGCCGCTGGCCGCCGCCTGGTCGGCAAGGATCGACTTTTCGCGTTCGATCAACGCCGGATCGAGCTCCGCGACCGTGGTCGAGCTGGGGCTGGCCGCCGCGACGTGCATGGCGAGCTGCTTGGCGAGTTCGCCGAGCGCGGACCGGTCGGTGGCTGCGGACCGCAACCCGACGAGCACCCCGATCTTGCCCAGGCCCGGCGCCACTTGGCTGTGGACGTAGCCGCCAACCAAGCCTTGATCGACCTCGAGCACGGCCGTGCGGCGCAACGTCATGTTCTCGCCGATGACACCGATGGCGTTGGTGATTTCCTCGGCCACGGTCCGGCCGGTGCCGAGCGACAGGCCCTCGAGCACCGAGACGTCGCCGCCAGCGGCGGGCGCCTTCGCCGCGATCGCCGTGACCATCTCGCGAAAAGCGTCGTTACGGGCGACGAAGTCGGTTTCGCTGTTGACCTCGACCAGCGCGCCGCCGGCACCGTCGACGACCACGCCGACCAATCCTTCTGCAGCGGCGCGGCCAGCCTTCTTCGCCGCGGCCGCAAGACCCTTCTTCCGCAGCCAGTCGGACGCGGCTTCCAGGTCGCCATCGCTTTCGCCGAGCGCCTTCTTGCAGTCCATCATGCCGGCGCCGGTCTTCTCGCGAAGCTCCTTCACCCGCGCAGCGGAAATCTCGGCCATCAGTCCTCCGACGTCAGGATAGCGGTTCGCATCATCGATTTCACGTCGCCACGGCCCGCTGTTCGCCTTCTTCGGCGACCGCAGTGTCGACAGGCTCCTCCGCCGCAGCCACCGCAGTCGGCTCCTCGGCAGGTATCTCCTGGGCAGGCGGCTCGACGGCGGCCTCCGGCTCGGGCGCGGGTTCGGCGACGACCTCCGGCTCCGCTGCGAGCGCCGTTTCGTCGACAGGCTCGGCAACCGGCTCCGGCGCGACCTCTGCGTCGTCCACACTGTCGTCGATCTGCTCGTCGAGGGAGCCCAGATCGACGCCGGACGCATGCATCTCGGCCTGGATGCCGTCCAGCACCGCGCCGACCATCAGATCGCAGTAAAGGTTGATCGCCCGGCTGGCGTCGTCGTTGCCCGGGATCGGGTAGTTCACACCCTCGGGCGACGAGTTGCTGTCGACCACCGCGATCACGGGGATGTTCAGCGTGTTGGCCTCGGCGATCGCCAGCGCCTCCTTGTTGGTGTCGATGACGAACAAGAGGTCCGGCAAGCCACCCATGTCCTTGATGCCACCGAGCGCCCGCTCCAGCTTGTCGCGCTCGCGATTGAGCTGCAGCAGCTCCTTCTTGGTGAAGCCGCTGCTCGACTCGCCGAGCCGCGCCTCGATGTCACGCAGTTTGCGGATCGAATGGGAGATCGTGCGCCAGTTGGTGAGCATCCCACCGAGCCAGCGGTGGTTCACGTAGTACTGCCCGCAACGCTGCGCGGCGCCCGCCACCGGCTCCTGCGCCTGACGCTTGGTGCCGACGAACAGCACGCGGCCGTTGTTGGCGATGGTCTCGCGCGTCATCGTCAGCGCCCGATGCATCATCGGCACCGTCTGCGTGAGATCGATGATGTGGACCCCGTTGCGCGCGCCATAGAGGTACGGCGCCATCCGCGGATTCCAGCGGCGTGTCACGTGGCCGAAGTGGACGCCAGCTTCGAGTAGCTGGCGCATGGTGAAGGTCGGGAACGTCATGTCGTCTTCCAAGTCCGGTTGAGCCGCCGCGGGCGTGGCCTTCGAGAAGGCACCGGACACGATCAACCGATCGCTCAGCCCGCGTGAGAGATGGCGCGGCTTTAGGCGAGAGTGGCCGAGAAAGCAAGAGCGAGCGGAGCGGAACCTGGGGAACGGCAGGCGCCGGGCGGGCCACGAGAAGCGCGATCCACGGGGCCCAAAGCCGGTTGACGCAAGGCTTGAGTTTTTCGCGTATTAGGCGATTATCTCTAGGTTGCCCATCCCTAAAGTAGAACCGTTTCGATCAGGAGACCGACCATGAATCGTGACACCCTCGAACGCATCCGCCGCCAGGCCTTTCAACTCTCGATGGAGCCATCACGCGCCCATTTGAGCGACGTCGACAACTGGCTCGACGCCGAACGCGCCATCCTCAACGGCTTGGCGGAAGACGGTGCGGCTTACCAGGCCGACGAACGAGACGATGACACGGAAGGGACCGTGGCGGCCGTCGCTCGCGAAATCGGTGCGGCCAACGTAGCGACCGAGCGCCGCGCGCGCGCCTCCTGACGCCGATCACCCCACCGCCGCGGCCGGTGGCCGCGGCGGTGGCCGGAACGCGTCAGAAGATCCCCGGCGTCAGTTCGCTTCTGCAGCCGTCCGCTGGCTCCATTCGCGCTGGAAGTCGATGTCCTCGAAGATCGTGGTGCGCTTGCCAGCGTCCAGACCGAAGGGCTGGGTCTTGACCTCGTCGTAGTGCACGCGCGGATCGTAGAGGCTGACGTCCAGATCGAGTGCTTCGGCGGTCAGCTCGC
This sequence comes from Pseudomonadota bacterium, assembly GCA_039818825.1. Taxonomy (GTDB): domain Bacteria; phylum Pseudomonadota; class Alphaproteobacteria; order Geminicoccales; family Geminicoccaceae; genus JBCBTD01. The sequence goes on along the minus strand of JBCBTD010000044.1, from coordinate 13,856 downwards.
CCATCGCCGCCACCAGTGAATAGAGCGCCACGATCTCGAACGCGCGCGCATCGACCTCGTTCTGCTGCGCTTCGAACAGTTCCTGCTCCGCATCGAGGACGTCGAGGACCGTCCGGGCACCGACCTGCGCCTCGGTCTGCACGCCCTCGAGGGCGATTTGGTTTGCACGAACGGACTCTTCGATGGAACGCAGCGCCGCGCGGGCCGTCACCAGGTCCTCCCACTCGGTCGTCACCAACTCCCGAACGTCGCGGCGCGCCAAGTCGAACTCGTGGCGTCGTTGTTCGACGATCTGCTTCGATTGCCGGACCCGCGAGTACTCGGCGCCACCCTGATAGAGCGGAATGGTGACGATCGCGCCGATCCGCCCCTCGGTGTCGTTGGTGATGAGCCGACTGGGGTTGTTCACGTAGGACACGCTGCCTTCGAGGTCCAAGCTCGGCAGCAGGTCGGCCTGGTTGACCCGGACATCGGCGAGCGCCGCCTGGACGGAGAACTCGGCAGCGACCAGCGCCGGGTTCTTCTCGGAGCGCGCCTGGGCTTCGACCAGCGATGCGGGCGACGCGACGGTCGCCTCGCGGGAGGAGAGCGTACCTGGACGCACGCCGATCACCGCCTCGTACACGCCGATCGACACCGCCAGTTCGCCCTCGTCGCTGACCCGCTGGGCGGCCGCATCGGCGAGCCGTGCCTCGGCCTGGGCGACGTCGGTCCGGGTGACCTCGCCGACCTCGAACCGATCGACCGTCGCCTGGAGCTGGCGGGCCAGCCGCTGCTCGTTGTTGACCGCCAGATCGACCCGCCGGGTCCGCCGCACCACGTCCGTGTACGCCGTCACGGCGTCGAGCAGGATGCCTTGCTCGACGGACAGAAGCACCGCGCGCTGCTGGCCGACCTGGTTCACCGCGCTGTCGATCGACGCGACCGTCCGGCCACCCTCGTAGATGTTCTGGGTGATGTTGAGCCCGACACTGTTGGTGAACAGCTGCACGCTGCGGCCGTCCACTCGCCCCGTGCTGCCCTCGCTGCGCCCCTGGACCGACAGGGTCGGGCGATAGCGCGAATAGGCCTGGCTCACGCTTTCGTCCACGGCTCGCAGCTCAGCACGCGCCGCCAAGAGATCCGGGTTGGTCTGGTAGGCCTGTTCGAGCGCCTCGTGCAGGTTCTGAGCCGCCACGGGTGCCAATGCCGTCGTCGTCAGGAGGAAGGCCATTCCGAGGGTTCGAAGGCCGGCGCGGAGAGGTCCGGTTCGCGGCATGTCGGTTCGAGTCCCTTCAACCATGGAGCGATCGAGACGGTGCTGACCATCGTGGCCGAGACCATAACGGTTTTCGACCATGTGCAAACTCAATCGGCCAGAGGTGGCGTCTTTCGCTGCGGAGGTGTGTCATCTTCGTCGTAGAGAATTCGTTCGGCGGCGCCCTGGGGGTCGTCGAACTGCCCGGAACGGAGCGCCCACAGGAACCCGACGAGGCCGAGGCCGCCGAGGAACAGCGCCACCGGAATCAGCAACAGGAGTATGTCCATGGCCGGGGCCTCCTCGGACCAGTCAACGTCGCCGGGCGCGCAGGCGGAGCGCGTTGGTGACGACCAGGATCGACGAGCCCGACATCGCGACGGCGGCGATCAGCGGCGTCACCATCCCGGCCAGCGCGATCGGCACGGCGACCGCATTGTAGGCGAAGGCGAGAGCCAGGTTCTGGCGCACCAGCCGGTCGGCGGCTCGTGCGGTTTGCACCGTCTCCAGCACCGGCCCCAGCCGCTCACCCTGGAACACGGCATCGGCGGCCGTTTGGCTGACGTCGGCCGCCGAGGCCGGCGACAGCGAAGCCTCGGCAGCCGCAAGTGACGGTGCGTCGTTCAGGCCGTCGCCGACCATCAGCACATGGCGGCCGGCATCCCGCAGCGCCGCCAACCGTGCGACCTTGTCGGCGGGGCCGCGTGCCGCCTGCCAGTGCTCGATTCCGACGCCCGCCGCGGCGACCCGAACGGCGGCCGGCCGGTCGCCCGAAAGCAGCTCCACCTCGCAACCGATACGGCGCAGGTGGTCGACCGTGGCCGCCGCATCGTCACGCAGCGCGTCCTCGAAGGCGAAGCGCCTGGGCGGCTCGTCGCCGATCCGGAACCACAACTCCATCGTCGCACTGCCCCCGTCGGGCGCCTCGGGTGCCACCCAGCTGCGCCGACCGAGCCTCACCGGCAAACCGCGGATGACGCCGTCGAGCCCGGCGCCCGGATGCTCGGCGACCTGCTCGACCGCGATCGAGGCCGCATCGTCGCCGGCCGCACGGCGAAGCGCGCGGGCCAACGGATGCCGGCTGTGCTGGGCGAGTGCGCCGGCCTCGAGGAGATCGGCGCCATCGGCGCTGAGCAGTTCGGGCCGCCCACGGGTCAGCGTGCCGGTCTTGTCGAACACGACGTGGTCGACCGTTGCCAAGCGCTCCAGAGCGGTTGCGGCTTTCAGCAACACGCCGCGCTTCAACAGGCGTTCGCTGGCAACGATCTGCACGACGGGCACGGCCAAACCCAGCGCGCAAGGGCAGGTGATGATGAGTACCGCGCAGGCGATCATCAGCGCGTCGGGCCAGGCGATGCCCACGACCAACCACCAGACGAGAAACGCCGCCAGCGCCAGCGCATGGACGACCGGTGCGTACCACCCGGCAACCCGCTCGGCGATCCCGACGAAGCGGCCCTTTTGGTGCTCGGCGACCTCCATCATGCGGACGACGTCGGCGAGCAGAGTCTCGTCGCCGGCCCGCGTGACGGTCACGGTCAATGGCGCCGAAGCGTTGAGCGTTCCAGCGAAGACCAAATCTCCCGGCGCGACGGCCTGGGGGAGGCTCTCGCCGGTGATCAGGCTGGTGTCGACGTCGGACGCACCGGCGCGAACGCGACCGTCGACGCCGATCCGCTCGCCCGCCGTGACCAGCACCGTCATGCCCGGCTCGATCAGTCGCGGCGGCAGCGCGCGGTGACGGCCGTCGGGGGCGATGACGGTCACCGCGCGGGCACCGAGCGCCAGAAGACGCGTTGCCGCCTCACGTGCGCGACCGCGGGCGGCACGGTCGAGGTAGCGGCCGACCAGCAGGAAGAACAGCAGCATGACCGCGCTGTCGAAATAGGCGTGTGGCCCGTGCCGGAGGGTCTCGAACAGGCTGACCGCCGGCGCCAGGATGACCGCGAGCGAGATCGGCACGTCCATGTTGGTCCGGCCGAGCCGCAGCACGCCCAATGCCGAACGGAAGAACGGTAGGCCGGCGACGGCGATGGCCGGCAGCGCGATCAACGCCGAAAACCAGTGCAGCAGGGTCCGCGTGCTGTCGGCCATGCCGTGGGCGTGACCGGCCCACACCGAAACCGAGAGCAACATGACGTTGGCGGCCGCGAAGCCGGCGACCGCCATCGCCCGCAACAGCGCCCGGCGTTCCGCGGCCTCGTCGTCAGCGGCGACCTCTGGCGCGAACGGGACCAGCCGAAAGCCGAGAGCCTGCACCGGCGCCAAGCGCTCGGCCGCCTCGTCGGGCGTTCCGTTCCAGGCGAGGCTGAGCCGCCGGGTCGTCAGGTTCACCCGGGCCGCGACCGTTCCCGCTTGAGCACCGAGCGCCGTCTCGATCTTGCGCACGCACCCGCCGCAATGGACGCCTTCGGCCAGCAGATCGAGGCGACACATGGAACCGTCGGCCTCGACATAGGCTTCGAGGCCCTGGACGTCGTCATGACCGTCGGCGTCGAGCGCTGGAGACAGCGAGGCACTCATCGGACGACGATGCGTTCCTGGGTTTGGAAACGGTCCTCGCCGCGACGCACGAAGACGACGACGTCCCAAACACCCACCGCAGGCCAGTCGAGTTCGGCGAGATAGCTCCCGTCACCTGCGGCGACCAGCCAGGTGTCGAAGTCCATGGCCGCGTTGGTCGGCCGCTCCAACATGGCCCGGACGTCGGCTCCGCCGAGAGGGCTGGCGTCACCGTCGACGAGGTCGACGCGCAACCGGCCGCTGGCACCATCGACGGGCTCGTGGCTCACGGTGACCGCCCATCCGAGCTCGTCCTGCACGCGCTTGGCCGCCAGCACGTCGTTGTAGCCGATACCGCGGGCGAAGGCCTTGGGGCGATCGAGACCGCCGAAGGTCGTCACCGCGGCGTAAATCATCGTGGCGTTGACCACCAGGACCACGGCGAAAAAGCCGACGAAGACCCACGGAATCCAGGCACTCTTGCGCTCGCTCATGGCTGCTCGGGCCCACGGAAGACGGTTGGTTCCTCAGCGACCTCGCCGAACTCCGAGGTCACGTGGAAGACGAGGTCGGTGCTCGCTGCTCGGAGTTGCTGGCGCGGGATGGCAACGAACAAGGTGTAGGTGCCGATCGAATCGGCATCCGCGCTCAGCATCATTTCGCCGCCGGCCTCGGGCGAGCGTCCGTTGATCCAGGTCTCGGCGCCCTCGGGCAGCCCGACGATGTCGAGCGCGTAGAGCTGCGGGTAGTTGGTCTTGTTCTGGATCTTGACGGTGTAGCCGTTGCGGATGCTGCCGTCCGAGAGCGTCGTGAACAGCGCAGCGCGGTCGCGCTCGATGCCGACGTGCATCTCGGCGCGGTTGACCAAGCCGAACAGCATCAGCCCGCCCACCAAAGCCAGCAACGCGACGTAGATGAGCGTACGTGGCCGTACGATCCGCCGGCGCGGCTGGTCGCCCTGCCCGCGCAGCTCGGTGTTGCGGGCACTGTCGTAGGTGATCAGGTGGCGCGGTCGGCCGATCCGCTCCATGACGTCGTTGCAGGCATCGATGCACAAGCCGCAGCCGATGCACTCCAGTTGCAAGCCGTCGCGAATGTCGACGCCGGTGGGACAAACGGCGACGCACTGCTTGCAGTCGATGCAATCACCGCGGCCGTCGAAGCTCTGGCCACGCTTGGCCGGGCCGCGCGGCTCGCCGCGCCAGCCTTCGTAGGTGACCGCCATCGTGTCCTGGTCGAAGAGCGCGCCCTGGATGCGCGGCCACGGGCACATGTAGGTGCATACCTGTTCGCGGGCGATCCCGGCCAAGAGGTACGTGGTGAAGGTGAAGAGGCCGATGAAGAAGTAAACGGTCGCACCCGCGCCGCCCGTCAGCACTTGGACCAACACGTCCGGCGCGTTGCCGAAATAGAGGATCCAGGCGCCACCGGTCGCCAACGCGATCAGCACCCAAGCGCCGTGCTTGGCGACCTTCTTGCGCCACTTGGCACCGGTCCAGCTCTCCTTGTCGAGGCGAATGCGGGCAGCGCGGTCGCCTTCGATCCGCCGCTCGACCCACATGAAGAGATCCGTCCAGACCGTCTGTGGGCAGGCGAAGCCGCACCAGAGCCGGCCGAACAACGACGTTGCGAGGAACAGCCCGAACGCAGCTAGGACGAGAATGCCGGTGAGGAAATAGACTTCCTGCGGCCAAATCTCGATGTCGAAGAAGTAGGCGCGGCGCCCCGCCATGTCGATCATCAGGGCTTGGTCCGGTGCGCCCGGGCCGCGGTCCCAGCGGACCCACGGCAAGCCGTAGTACAGAGCCAGCAGCACGACCAGCGCCGCCCATTTCACCTTGCGAAACGTGCCGCGCACCGACTTCGGGTAGACCCAGACACGACCGGCGTAGAGCGCGCTCTCGCGTTGCTGCTTGCGCGATTCGACCTGCTCGGCGGTGATGCCGTCGGTCTCCGCAACGGCTTGCTTCGCGAGGTTCTCGAGCGCGTGCGCCATGTCTGCGCGGTCTCCGTTCGAACGACGATCGATCGGCCGAAAACTCCGGCCGGCCGATCACCGGCGGGAGCATATTCGCAAGTCCTTAGATGTCTTTTGGACGTTTGGCGTTTCGCCGCCGAACCGGCCGCGGCATGGTGCCGCCGGCCGGTCCGATCCTACGTGCGTACCTACTGGCCGCCACCGAGCGAGTGCACGTAGGTGGCGAGCATCTTGATGGTGCCGGCGTCGAGACGATCGACGAAGCCCGGCATCACGCCGTGGTGCGGCGCCCAGATTTGCTGGGCAATCTCTTCCGGTTCACCACCGTAGAGCCAGATCGCGTCGGTCAGATTGGGTGCGCCCAGTTCGACGATACCCTTGCCGTCGTCGCCGTGGCAGGACGCGCAGTTCTCGACGTACAGCGTCTCGCCTTCCCCAACGTCCGCCGGGTCGACTTCCGCCCCTCCGAGCAACAGCACGTAAGCGGTCACCTGGTCGATCTGCGCGCGGTCGAGCAGGCCGTCGGCGCCGAAGGCGGGCATCAGCGAAAAGCGGGCGTCGAGTTCGTACTCGGCATTGCGGACGCCATAGAGGATCGTTCGTTGGATGTCTTCCAACGAACCGCCCCACAGCCAGTCGTCGTCCGCGAGGACCGGGTAGTTGAGCTGACCGGCGCCGCCGACGGCATGGCACTGCGCGCAATTGTTGCCGAAGGCGATGCGGCCGCCGGTGAGCGCGTAGGTCTGCAGCGTCTGATCGGTGCGGATGTCGTCGAGGCTGGCTGCGAGGATCCGATCCTCGATCGCCGCCCTCGCCGCCTGCGCCGTTTCGATCTCCGCGGTCACGCGCTCGCGCGCCGTGGTGCCGAGCAGCCCGGAGGTGGCGAAGTTGCCGAGCGGGATCGCCGGATACAGCAGCATCCAAAGGACGGCGAACGCGATGCAGGCGAAGAACGTGTACACCCACCACGATGGCAGTGGGGTGTTCAGCTCCTTGATCCCGTCCCACTCGTGGCCGGTGGTCTCGACCCCGGTGACGTCGTCCTTCTCGATCTTCGTGGGCATCCCCTAACTCTCCTTGTCGTCGAATGGGAGACGCCCGCGCTCTTCCCACTTCTTGCGATTGCTCGGCCGGTAGGCCCACCAGACGATACCGAGGAAGATGACGACCATGCCGACCAGCCAGAACTGGTACAGCAGGTCGAGGATCCCCTGGGACATGTCCCCCGCCCTCAGAACTGCTCGAGCGTGGTCGGCTCGACCTCGGAGAAGTCGACCATCTGGCCGAGGATCTGCAGGTACGCGACCAGCGCGTCCATCTCGGTCACGCGGCTCGGATCGCCGTCGGCATCGCCGACCACGGCCTTGGCGTAGCGCTCCTGGATCGCCCCCCAGTCACCGTCGTCCGATGCCTGACCCAGCAGGTCGGCCTGCGCCGCCTCGATCTGCTCGTCGGTGTAGGGTACGCCGACGATCCGCAGCGCTTCCAGATGCGCGGCGATGTCTTCGCCATCGACGGTGCGATCGGCGAGGAAGGCATAGGGCGGCATGATGCTCTCGGGCACCACCGAGCGCGGCGCGATCATGTGCTGGACGTGCCACTCGTTCGAGTACTTGCCGCCGACCCGGGCAAGATCGGGGCCGGTGCGTTTCGAGCCCCACTGGAACGGATGATCGTACATGCTTTCGGCGGCGAGGCTGTAGTGGCCGTAGCGCTCCACCTCGTCACGGAGTGTGCGGATCATCTGCGAGTGGCAGGTGTAGCAGCCCTCGCGGATGTAGATGTTGCGGCCGACCAGCTCGAGCGGGCTGTAGGGGCGCACGCCCTCGACCCGCTCGATGGTGTTTTCGATCGAGAACAAGGGCGCGATCTGCACGATGCCACCGATCGAGACGACCACCAGGACGCCGACGGTCAGGGCGAGGGTCCGGGTCTCGAAGACCTGGTTGTACTGCCATACCATGGACCTGCCTCCTTACTCGGCGGGGACGGCGCGGGCGGCCGCCGATGGCGAGCCGGGAAGCGTCTCGAGCGCCACGTCACCGCGGGCGGTCCGCCACAAATTGTAGACCATGATCAAGGAGCCGGCGAGGAACAGCACCCCGCCGAGCGCCCGGATGACGTAGAAGGGGTGCATCGCCGCGACCGTCTCGATGAACGAGAACTGCAGGAAGCCGAGGTCGTCGTAAGCCCGCCACATCAGGCCCTGCATGATGCCCGACACCCACATCGCGGTGATGTAGAGAACGATGCCGAGGGTCGCGACCCAGAAGTGCCACTCGACCAGCCGCAGGCTGTAGAGCCGACTGCGCTTCCAGAGTTTCGGTACCAGGTAGTACATCGCGCCGAAGCTGACGAAGGCGACCCAGCCGAGCGCGCCGGAATGGACGTGGCCGATGGTCCAGTCGGTGTAGTGACTGAGGGCGTTGACCTGCCGGATCGACATCAACGGCCCCTCGAAGGTGCTCATGCCGTAGAAGGCGACGGAGACCACGAGGAAGCGCAGCACCGGGTCGGTGCGCAGCTTGTCCCAAGCGCCCGACAGGGTCATCAGGCCGTTGATCATGCCGCCCCACGACGGCATCCACAGCATGATCGAGAACACCATCCCGAGCATCTGCGTCCAATCGGGCAGTGCCGTGTAGTGCAGGTGGTGCGGTCCAGCCCAGATGTAGAGGAAGATCAGCGCCCAGAAGTGCACGATCGACAGCCGGTACGAGTACACCGGGCGTTCGGCCTGTTTGGGCACGAAATAGTACATGATGCCGAGGAAGCCGGCGGTGAGGAAGAAGCCGACGGCGTTGTGGCCGTACCACCACTGCACCATCGCATCCTGGACGCCGGGGAACACCGAGTAGCTCTTGGTGCCGAAGAACGACACCGGCAGTGACAGGTTGTTCACGATGTGCAGCATCGCCACCGTGACGATGAACGCGAGATAGAACCAGTTGGCCACGTAGATGTGACTCTCGCGCCGGGTCATCAGCGTGCCGGCGAACACGACGAGGTAGGCGACCCAGACGACGGTCAGCCAGATGTCGACGTACCATTCCGGCTCCGCATACTCCTTCGACTGGGTGATCCCGAGGAGGTAGCCGGTGGCCGCGAGCACGATGAAGATCTGGTAGCCCCAGAACACGAACATCGCCGCGTACTCGCCACCGAACAGTCGCTGCCGGCAGGTTCGCTGGACGACGTACAGGGAGGTGCAGAGAAGCGCATTGCCGCCGAAGGCGAAGATGACCGCCGAGGTGTGGACCGGGCGCAGGCGGCCGAAATTCAGCCATTCCGGCCCCAAATTCAGCCACGGATAGGCGAGCTGAAACGCGATGAAGGTCCCGGCGATGAAACCGACCACCCCCCAAAACACGGTCGCGATCACGAACCAACGGATCACGTTCTCGACGTATTCCGTCGGCGCGGCGACCCCGGCTCCCGATCCCACCGTAGCTGCTTGGGCGGACATACTGCCTCCGAACGACTGACCACGGCGGCTTTTACGCATTCATCGCGGTAAATGCGTCAACTGGACGATCGGGCGAGAGCGTCCGGTCGGGCCACCACCTGGCCCCCGAGCGCACCATGCTTTCGGGTGACCTAGCGGGAAGGGTGTGGAACACTCACACTCGTTCATGGCAGATGGTCATTGGTGGCAGCCAAAGATGGAGGAGCTCGTGAGCGAGGCCGTTCCAGTTTTCTCGAAACCTCACGCGGCGATCCGCCACGTCGAGATCGATCGGCCATGGAGCTGGCTGATGGCTGGGTGGAAGGACTTGTTGGCGGCGCCGACCGTCTCGCTCGGCTACGGGGTCGTGTTTGCCGGCTTGGGCTATCTGTTGACCGTCGGCTTGTTCGCGCTCGACGTGTTTTACTTGGTGCTACCGATGACGGCGGGCTTCCTGATCATCGGGCCGCTGGCCGCTGTCGGCCTGTACGAGATCAGCCGCCGCCGTGCCGCCGGCGAGAAGACCTCGCTCGGTGCCGCACTTCGCGCTTGGCAACGAAACCCTTCCCAAATCGCCTTGATGGGGGTCGCACTCCTTTTGGTGCTGATCGCCTGGAGCCGCATCGCCGCGCTGATTTTCATGCTGTATTTCGGCATCGGCAACGTGCCGTCGGTCGACAAGCTCTTGGTGGAGACGTTCCTGACACCGAGCTCGCTGCCGTTCCTGGTGTTCGGCACGGCGGTCGGCGGCGTGTTGGCGGCGTTCACGTTCGCCATCAGCGCCGTCTCGATCCCGATGCTGCTCGACCGTCCGGAGTCCAACGTCATCGAAGCCATCGCCACCAGCTACAAGGCGGTCGCGACCAACCCGAAGCCCATGGCGCTTTGGGGCCTATTGATCGTGCTGTTCGCCGGCGCCGGGTTGGCTACGCTCTACGTCGGTCTGATCGTCGCGTTGCCGCTGATCGGGCATGCGACTTGGCATGCCTACAAGGACCTCGTGCAACTGCCGCCCGCGGCCAGCGAGGCCGGCCAATGAGTTGGGAGTCGGTGATGGGTCCATGGATCCTCGGCACGGTGCTTGCCGTGGTCAGCCTCGTCGGGCTGCTCATGGCGAGCCGCGCGACCGACGGCATCTTCTACGGCACCGGGCTGTTTTTCGCCGGTGTCGGCGTCTTGCTGATATTCTACCTGATCCATCGACACACCGGCTCCAAGAACGACCCGTCCTGATCCCCCGGCTCGGCACGCGCCGAGCCGGCCTACGACCCCCCTTGACGGTAGCGCCGGACGAGCCCAATCGCTCCCGGTGTCGTCACCGTTGATGAGGAACACCCGATGCGCCGTGTGAGCCGACGCCTCTTGGTTGCCTGTCTGGTGGCACTGGGGGCCGTCGTCCCCCTGGTACCCGCCTCTGCCCTGGAGCCGGAGACGGCCAGGAACTTCATCGTCGGGCTGGCGGAGGAAACCACCGCCGTGCTCACCGGCGACATGTCGGACGGCGAACGTCAAGAACGCGTGATCACACTCCTCAACGAAGGCTTCGATTTGCCGTTCATCGGCCGTCTCGTGCTCGGCCCCACCTACCGTTCGCTCACGCCCGAGCAGCAACAGGCCTACACCGCCGCGTTCGAACGGTTCGTCCTGGCGACCTACGGGCGCCGCTTCGAGGACTACAACGGTCAGGAGATCGTGGTCCTGGACGCCCAACCGGAAGGCCAGCAGGACGTGCGCGTCCGCAGTCAGATCCGCGGCGGCGGTCAGCCGACCCTGACGATCGATTGGCGGGTCCGCGAGCGTGACGGCGAGATGCGGATCATCGACGTGGGGGTCGAAGGCGTCAGCATGGCGATCTCGCAACGAAGCGAGTTCAACGCCGTGGTGCAGCGTCAGGGCATCGACGGCCTTATCGCGCTGCTCAACGACCGGGCCAGCGCCGCACCGTCGTGAGCCCGCCCGTTCGCGGCACGTCGAACTAGTCTGCGGCTGCGCTCGTCCATCGAGTGATGGTCGAACCGCGAGACGACGGCGCCGTGACCGGCGGTCGTCGTCGACGCCGCAGAACGGGGACGAGGCAGAATGGGAAGGACGCGTCCGATGCAACGTGCCAGCCGCCGATCAGTGCTTGCCACCACCCTGCTGTTCGGCGGGCTCCTCGTCACGACCTCGGCCGCGGCGCTGGAGCAAGGGGCCGCGCGCGCGTTCATCGCCGATCTGGCGGACGAGACCACGACGGTGCTGACCAGCAACCTGCCGCAGAGCGAGCGCCGTGAACGCATCACGGCGCTGCTCGAAGAGGGTTTCGATCTGCCGTTCATCGCCCGTCTGGTGCTCGGTCCCACCTACCGATCGCTCACGCCCGAGCAGCAACAGGCCTACACCGCCGCGTTCGAGAGATTCGTGCTCGCAACCTACGGGCGCCGCTTCGACGACTACAGCGGCCAGCGGCTCATCGTCGTCGACGCCGCACCCGAAGGCCAGCAGGACGTCCGGGTCCGCAGCCGGGTCGAAGGCGGCGGCCAGCCGACGCTCGGCATCGACTGGCGCGTCCGTGATCGTGGCGGCGAGCTGCGGATCATCGACGTCGCCGTCGAGGGCGTCAGCATGACCATCACGCAGCGGAACGAATTCAACGCCGTGGTGCAGCGCGAGGGCATCGACGGGCTGATCGCCATGCTCCAGGACCGCACCGCAGCAGCGTCCTGAACCCGCCGCCCGGCGGGCCACCGCCATCGTCGGCCGCCGCGTCGGCTTGACAGCCTGCCCGACGCCGCGCTTCTCCCATCGGACCAACGGGAGGACGCGGAACGATGACGGCACGGAGCGGTGGGCGGATTCTCGTCGACCAACTGGCGCTGAACGGCGTCGAGCAGGTGTTCGGCGTGCCGGGAGAAAGCTACCTGGCGGCGCTCGACGCGCTGGTCGACGTGCCCGGTATCCGCTTCGTGATCTGCCGCCAGGAAGGCGGCGCCGCGATGATGGCCGACGCCAACGCGCGGCTCACCGGGCGCCCGGGCATTGCGTTCGTCACCCGTGGACCAGGCGCCACCAACGCGAGCCCCGCCATCCACATCGCGCGGCAGGATTCGGTGCCGCTGATCCTGTTGGTGGGCCAGATCGACAACGGGTTCCGCGGCCGCGAAGCATTCCAAGAAGTCGACTACGCCGCGTTCTTCGGACCGATCGCCAAGTGGGCGGTGGAGGTCGACCGACCGGAGCGGCTGCCGGAAATCATGCACCGCGCCGTCGCCACGGCGATGAGTGGCCGGCCCGGACCAGTCGTCGTCGGCCTGCCCGAGGACGTGCTGTTCGCCGAGGCGGACGTCGCTGATGCTCGACCCGCGAAGGTCCGCGAAGCGGCACCGGATCCTGCGGCCATCGCCGAACTCCACGACCGCCTCGGCCGTGCCGAGCGGCCGTTCCTCTTGCTTGGCGGCGGCGGTTGGAACGACACCGGCCATGCCGACATCCGCCGGTTCGCCGAGACGTGGCGCCTACCAGTGGGGTGCACGTTCCGTCGGCAGTCGCTGTTCGACAACGAACACTCCAACTATGCAGGGCATGTCGGCCTGACCGTCACGCCGGACCTCGGCCGCTATCTGGACGAGGCCGACCTGCTGCTGACGGTGGGTAGTCGGATGAGCGAGGCGTCCAGCGACAGCTACCGGCGCTTCCCGCTGCAGGGCGGCAACGGCAAGGCGCTGATCCACGTGCACAATGATCCGAGCGAGTTGGGCCGCGTCTATCAGGCCGACCTCGGCATTCCTGCCGGCGTGAACGCAACGGCGCACGCGCTTGCAGCACTGCCGGGCACCAATCGCCCGGTCTGGGCCGACGAAGCCGAGCGGTTGCACGCGGCGTTTTTGGTGTCCGGCGCCGACAGTCCGGACAACCCGGGGCCGCTGCAATATGGTCAGGTGATGCGCTGGTTGGCCGACCGGCTACCGCCCGATGCCATCGTCTGCAACGGTGCTGGGAACTATGCGATCTGGGTGCATCGCTTCCTTCGCTATCGCGGCTTTCGCACCCAACTGGCGCCGACGTCCGGGTCCATGGGTTACGGCACGCCCGCCGCCGTAGGCGCCAAGCTGACGCACCCGGATCGCCTCGTCGTCGCCTTTGCCGGCGACGGCTGCTTTTTGATGAACGGTCAGGAATTCGCCACGGCCGTGCAGCACGAGGCGCCGATCATCGTCATCGTGGTCGACAACGGCCAGTACGGCACGATCCGGATGCATCAGGAGCGTGACTATCCGGGCCGGGTCTCCGGAACGCGGCTACTCAACCCCGACTTCGCCGCGCTCGCCCGGGCCTATGGCGGGCATGGCGAAACGGTCGCCGCCACCGACGACTTCGCACCGGCCTTCGAGCGCTGTGTCGAAAGCGGCCGGCCGGCGATCATTCATCTGCATCTGGACGGCCGGACCATCACCCCCGACCGGTTCCTCGACGCCTGACGGCCGGCTGCGAGCGGTCAAGGAGTGAGCCACAGCACCGCGAACCCGGCGAGCACAGGCAGCAACACCGAGACCGCGCTACGGACCACCGTGAAGCGCACGCCCATCAGCGGCAGCTCGAACACCAGCGCCCGTTGCAGCCCGACGATCGACCAGGCGCTGACGAGGGTGACGAGCTGGGCGATCCCGGCACCGCGCTCGGCGAGACCGACGGCTAGGGGGAACGACACGAACGGC
>JBCBTD010000043.1:0-34261 GCA_039818825.1 Pseudomonadota bacterium | reverse complement strand
CGAGCGCGACGAGCAGGCGGTCGAGACCGCCTTGAGCGCGCTCACCAACGCTGCCCAATCGGGCGAAGGCAATCTGCTGGAGCTGAGCGTCGCGGCGGCACGCGCGAAGGCGTCGGTCGGCGAGATGACCCTTGCTCTGGAGAAGGTTTACGGTCGGCACGTTGCCGAGATCCGCTCGATCTCCGGGGTCTATGCACGGGAGGCGCAGAGCTTGCGTAGCGTCGACACGGTTCGCGGCATGGTCGAGGCGTTCGAGCAGCAGGACGGCCGCCGGCCGCGCATCCTGATCGCCAAGATGGGTCAGGATGGCCACGACCGCGGCCAAAAGGTGATCGCCACGGCCTTCGCCGATCTCGGCTTCGACGTCGACATCGGGCCCTTGTTCCAAACGCCGGCAGAAGCCGCGCAGCAGGCCGTTGACAACGACGTCCACATCATCGGCGCCAGCTCGCTGGCGGCGGGGCATCTGACGCTGGTGCCCGAGCTCAAGGCCGAGCTGGAAAAACGCGGCCGCGGCGACGTGATGATCGTCGTCGGCGGGGTGATTCCGCCGCAGGACTTCGAGGCGCTGAAGCAGGCCGGTGCGGCGGCGATCTTCCCGCCGGGCACGGTCATCGCCGACGCGGCCATCGATCTCTTGGCGAAGCTCAACACCGCCCTGGGCTACGCGTCCGAAGCCGCATGAGCGCAGTGCCGGCGCGCCGGGCGCCCGTGCGTCCGGCGTACGACGTCGAGACCCTCGCCGACGGGGTCGTGGGTGGCAACCGGGCGCTGCTTGCCCGGTCGATCACGCTGGTCGAAAGCCGGCGAGAGGATCATCGCGAGCTGGCGCGGCAACTGGTCGAAGCCGTGCTTCCCCATGCCGGCAAGGCGCATCGGATCGGCGTTACCGGTGTGCCTGGTGTCGGCAAGAGCACCTTCCTGGAGGCATTCGGCAATCTCCTGACGCGGGAGGGTTTCAAGGTCGCGGTGTTGGCGGTCGATCCGTCGAGCCGGCGAACCGGCGGCAGCATCCTCGGCGACAAGACACGGATGGCGACCCTTTCCGCGGACCCCATGGCGTTCATCCGCCCGTCGCCCTCGGCTGGCACCCTGGGTGGCGTCGGCCGCGCATCGCGCGAGACCATCCTGTTGTGTGAGGCCGCGGGCTACGACGTGGTGTTCGTCGAGACGGTCGGTGTCGGCCAGTCCGAGACGCTGGTCGCCGACATGGTGGACCTGTTCCTCGTGCTGATGCTGCCGGGTGCGGGCGACGAGCTGCAGGGCATCAAAAAGGGCATCCTCGAGCTCGCTGACCTGTTGGTCGTCAACAAGGCCGACGGCGACCGGTTGCCGTTGGCCCGCCGCGCGGCCCACGACCTCTCCGCCGCGCTACGCATCCTTCAGCCAGAGTCCGGCGCCTGGCAGCCGCGGGTGATGACGGCGAGCTCGGTCGACCGCAGCGGGCTGGAGGCGGTCTGGCGGACCATCGGCGAGCATCGGGCCACCCAGGAGGCGAGCGGCGCGTTCGCCGCCAAGCGCGCCAGCCAGCAGGTGCGCTGGATGTGGGCGCAGGTGGAGGCGCGTCTGTTGGAGCGGTTCCGCGCGTCGCCGGCCGTGGCGAGCACGCTCGCGCGGGTCGAGGCCGACGTCGAGACCGGCCGACGGGCGCCGACCGTCGCTGCCGAGGACCTCTTGGACCAATTCCTGGACCGACACACGCGTTGACGCCGCCGACGCATGGCGGCAATGCCGTCACGGACTTGTCGCCGGCCGGGTGACGGGTCCACTCTCTCGCCAAGTCGCCCGGTTTGCCCAAGGAAACGACGATGCGCGGCGTGCCGTGGCCGACCAAAGACTGGCACACTACCGACAACCTCTTGGTGTTGATGACGTTTTCCGGCGCGTTCTCGTTCGCGCTCTGGACCGCGTTGATCAACAACTTCGCGGTCGAGGCCGCGCACTTCACTGGCGCCGAGATGGGGGCGCTGCAATCGATCCGGGAAATCCCGGGTTTCTTGGCGTTCACCGCCATCTACGTGCTGTTGGTGCTCCACGAGCAGCGCTTCGCCTACATCAGCTTGGCAATGCTCGCCTTCGGCACGGCGCTCACGGGCTTTCTGCCCAGCTTTTGGGGCCTGGTGCTGACGACGACGGTCATGTCGATCGGCTTCCACTATCACGAAGCGCTGATGCAGAGCCTGTCGCTGCAGTGGCTGCCGAAAGACCGCGCGCCCGTGGTCCTCGGCCGGCTGGTCGCCATCCGCAGCGCCGGGACGATCGCCGTTCTGGCGCTGTTGTGGCTCGGCTTCACCCAACTCGGGCTCGACTACGTCCACGCCTACACCATCGGCGGCGGCATGGCGCTGGCCGTGGGCCTTTGGGCCTGGCTGACCTTCCCGCGCTTCCCGCAACACGTGGTGCAGAACAAGCACTTGGTGCTGCGCCGTCGCTACTGGCTCTATTACGCCTTGACCTTTCTCTCCGGCGGGCGCCGGCAAATCTTCGTCGTTTTCGGCGGCTTCCTGCTGGTCGAAAAGTTCGGCTACGGCGTCGGCGAGATGACGCTGCTGCTGTTGTTCAACAGCATCGTCAATCTGTGGCTGGCACCGAAGATCGGCCGGCTGGTGAGCGTCTGGGGTGAACGGCGGGTCTTGACGCTCGAATATGTCGGCTTGATCGTCGTGTTCACCGGCTATGCATTCGTCAACGACCCGATGCTTGCCGCCGGGCTGTACGTCGTCGACCACGTGTTCTTCGCCATGGCGATCGCGATGAAGACCTACCTGCAGAAGATCGGTGATCCGGCCGACATGGCGCCGACGGCGGCGGTGTCGTTCACCATCAACCACATCGCCGCCGTGTTCCTGCCGGTCGCCTTCGGCTTCGTCTGGCTGTGGAGCCCCGCCGCGGTGTTCCTGATCGGCGCAGGGATCGCCGGCGGGTCGCTGGTGCTGGCCCGGCTCGTGCCAGAGACCCCCGTTCCAGGACGCGAGACGACGCTGCAGCCACCGCTACGGGTCGCGGCCACCTGACGGCCATGCAGGCCCTCGCCCCACACCTGCTGGGCCTCGTCACGGCGGTCTGGCTGGGCGCGGCGGCAGCCGCCGCGGACCGCTTGGACGGCACGCCGGTGGTCAAGCGGATCGACGTCGCGGCGCTCGCCCAGGGACGCGAGCACCGTTTCTACCTGCGGGCTGGAGAGGACGGCACCGGCGATCCGCATCTGGTGCCCGTCATGATCGCCAAGGGCGTCGGCGGTGGACCCAGGCTGTGGTTGTCGGCAGCCGTGCACGGTGACGAATTGAACGGCGTACGGGTGGTGCAGCGCCTGTTCGACGAACTCGACCCGTCGACCATGCGCGGCACGGTGATCGGCCTGCCGGTGGTCAACCGCCCCGGCACCGAGCGCCACAGCCGCCGCTTGCCGATGACCGCGGAAGGTGCCGGCCACAGCGACCTCAATCGCTTGATGCCAGGTACCGGCGACCAGAGCGACACCCACGCCGGCCACCGCTTCGCGCGCGATCTGTGGGAGGGCGTGGCCCGCGGCAACGTCGACCTCGCCATCGACCTCCACACCCAGACGACGGGCGCCACCTATCCATTGTTCGTCTTCGCCGACTTTCGCGAGCCGACGGCGAGACGCCTGGCGACCTTGCTCGGGCCGGACATGATCAAGATCGACCGCGGTGCCGCCGGCAGCGTCGAGACGACGTTCATGGAGCGAGGCATACCGGCGGTGACGTTCGAAATCGGCGGGCCGAAGGTGTTCGATGCCCCGATGGTCGAGCGCGCGCTCCAAGGTCTGCGCGCGGTGCTCGTAGACCGCGGCGTCGTCGACGGCCCGACGCCGCCGACGCCATCACCGGCGTTCATCGGCAACGAGCAAGTGACGGTGCGCGCCGTCGCCGGCGGCTTCGTCGAGATCCTGGTCCGACTCGGCGAGGACCTCGGCGAGGGCCAGACCGTGGCTCGGCAGCTCGACGTGTTCGGCGACGTGATCCTGACCTATCGCACGCCGGCCGACGGCCGAGTCCTCTCGATCGCCACCGATCCGGTGCGCGAGCCGGGCGCACTGCTGGTCCGGCTGCTCCGCAACAATCCCGAGCCTGGCTGCCGCGACGGCTGTTGAGCGCCGACGACCACGAAAGCTTCAGGTCGGCAACCGAATAGGCTACGTCGATGCCACCAATGCATCGAGGGCTTCCATGGCGGCACCGAGCTTCAAGGAGATGACCGGCAACGTCGTTGCCGCGATCCTCACGACATGGCGTCCTTGCCAACCGCTCCTGCTCGCTGCGGTGGTCGGCTCGCTGGTCGTCACCGGCGTGGTCGGGATCCTCGCGCCGGGCGATGTCGGCCAGGCCTTCGCCGGCTTGCCCTTGATGGTCTTGACCCTCGCCGTCTCCGCCGGCGTTGCCGGCTACATCGTCAGCGGCGACGGCGCGTTCACGACGCTCGGCGGGGTGATGCGTCATCCGCTCAGCTACCGCTTCGTCTTGCGTTACCTGCTCTTGAGCATCGCGCTGTCGGTGCCGGTGATCTTGATGGTGCCGGTGCTGACGTCGGCGGCCGCCGGTGACGGGCTCGGCGCGCCGGCGGCGATCACCGCGCTGTTGCTGTTGAGCGTCCTGTTGTTCCTCGCGGCACGGCTGGCGGTGTTTCCATACGGTGCGTTCCTCGACCCGCCGGTCAGCCTCCAGGACGCGTTCCTGATGACCCAGGGCCATGCCCTGAAGATCATCGGCTGCGTCCTGATCTTCGCTGTCGGCATTCTTGCCGCCTTGGGGGCGTTGACCGCGGTCGCCCGGCTGGTGGTCGACGGTATCGCCGGGGCGACCGGCCTGGGCGGTGGCGCCGCGGCCATCATGGCGATGCAGTCGGTCGGCCAGATCGTCGCCGCCTACGCCATCGACTGCCTCTACGGCACCATCACACGCATGCTGGCCGCGCCCAGCAGCCAGCCGCCGCAGCTCGAAGCCGACGACTGACATCGCCGGCTCGCTTTCACCGCCGGCCGGCGCTACGCTCGGCACAACGATACGAACCTGGGGAGGTCGACCATGGCGCCGCTCGTCGGCTCGCCGTCCTTTCGCCTCGACGGCAAGCGCGCGCTGATCACCGGTGCCGGTCGTGGCATCGGCCGGGCCACGGCAATGACCTTCGCGGCCGCTGGCGCCGAGCTGGTGCTCGCCAGTCGCACCAAGGCGGAGCTCGACGAGGTCGCTGCGGCCATTCGCGTCAGCGGCGGTCGCGCCGACACCTTGGCGCTGGACGTCACCGACGTGCCCGGGACCCAAACGGCCATAGCGGCGTTGGCAACCGTCGACGTGCTGGTCAACAACGCCGGAACCGCAAGGCCAGCCACGTTCGCCGACGTCACGCTCGACGATTTCGATGCGGTGATGGCCGTCAACCTGCGTGGCGCGTTCTTCTGCGCGCAAGCCGTCGCCAGGCAGATGATCGACCGTGGCACCAAAGGTTCGATCGTCAACCTGTCGTCGCAGCTCGGCCATGTCGGTGCACAAGACCGCTCGGTCTACACCGCCTCGAAGTTCGCCATCGAAGGCCTCACCAAGAGCATGGCGATCGACCTCGCACCCCACGGCATTCGGGTGAACAGCGTCTGCCCGACCGTGATCGAGACGCCGTTGGCCAAGCGAACCCTGGCGGACCCGGCTTGGCGCGCGCACGTCGATGCGATGATCCCCTTGGGACGGATCGGCCAGGTCGAGGACGTCACCGGCCCGATACTGTTCCTCGCCTCCGACGCCGCTGCGCTGATGACGGGCTCCGCTGTGCTCGTGGATGGTGGTTGGACGGCACGATGAGGAGACAACGATGACCCGCCGCCGCGAACCCGAAGAGCTGCGTTCGCACCGTTGGTTCGGGGCCACCGATCTTCGGTCCTTCGGCCACCGCAGCCGGGCGATGCAGATGGGCTACGACGCCGCCGATTGGGCCGGGAAGCCCTGCATCGCCATCCTCAACACGTGGTCCGACATCAACCCCTGCCACACCCATTTTCCCGAGCGGGTGCGCGACGTGAAGCGCGGTGTCCTGCAGGCGGGCGGCTTCCCCTTGGAGCTGCCGGCGATGTCGCTGAGCGAGCCTTTCGTCAAGCCGACGACGATGCTCTACCGCAACTTCCTGGCGATGGAGGCGGAAGAGCTGCTGCGCTCGCACCCGGTCGACGGGGCGGTGCTGATGGGTGGCTGCGACAAGACCACCCCGGCGTTGCTGATGGGCGCCATTTCGATGGGGTTGCCGGCGATCTTCGTGCCCGCGGGGCCGATGCTCCGCGGGCACTGGCGTGGCAGGACGCTGGGTTCGGGCTCCGACACCTGGAGGTACTACGACGAGAAGCGTGCCGGCCGGATCACCGAGGCCCAGTGGCAAGAGGTCGAAGCCGGCATCGCCCGGTCGCCCGGGCACTGCATGACCATGGGCACGGCCTCGACGATGACGGCGCTGGCGGAGTGCATGGGCATGACGTTTCCAGGCGCTTCGTCGATCCCGGCGGCAGACAGCAACCACGTGCGCATGGGAGCGGCGGCGGGGCGGCGCGCCGTCGAGATGGTGTGGGAAGACCTCAGGCCAGCGGCGATCCTCGACCGCCGCGCCTTCGCCAACGCCGTGGCCGGTGCCATGGCCATCGGCGGGTCGACCAACGCGCTGGTGCACCTGGTGGCGCTGGCAAGGCGCGCCGGGCTCGCCGACTTCGGCCTCGACGACGTCGAGGAGGCCAGCCGTCAGGTGCCGGTGCTCGCCAACATCCGCCCGTCCGGCGACCGCTACCTGATGGAGGACTTCTACTACGCGGGCGGGCTACGCGGGCTGCTCGCTCGCATGCCCGATCTGTTGCAGCTCGAGGCGCTGACGGTGAACGGGCGCACGCTGGGTGAGAACCTGGAGGGCGCCGAGGTCTACGACGACGACGTGATCCGCCCGCGCGCCAACCCGGTCTATGCCGAAGGGGCGTTGGTGGTGCTGCGCGGCAATCTCGCCCCCGACGGCGCCGTCATGAAGGTCTCCGCCGCCGAAGCGCACCTCCGCCAGCACACCGGCCCGGCGCTTGCCTTCGAGAGCTACGCCGAGATGAAAGAGGCGGTCGACCGCGACGACCTGGACGTTTCGCCCGACACCGTGCTGGTGCTGAAAAACGCGGGGCCCCAGGGCGGCCCCGGCATGCCCGAATGGGGCATGCTGCCCATCCCGAAGAAGCTTCTGAAGGCAGGCGTCACCGACATGGTGCGCCTGTCAGACGCGCGGATGAGCGGGACCAGCTATGGTGCCTGCATCCTGCACGTGGCGCCAGAATCCTATGTCGGAGGCCCCTTGGCGTTGGTCCGAACCGGCGACCGGATCACCGTCGATGCGGCCGGCCGACGGCTGCAGTTGGAGGTCGACGACACCGAACTCGCCCGTCGCCGCGCCGCTTGGACTCCACCACCCCCTCGCTACGAGCGCGGCTGGGGTGCTCTTTCCGCCCGCCACATCCGCCAAGCCAACGACGGCTGCGACTTCGATTTCCTGGAGACGCAGGCCGGCGCACCCGTGGACGAACCGGCGATCTTCTGACGTCAGCCTAGTGGTTCAGCCGACACCGACACATCCCGTTCGACGTCCCGATCTCGGTGTTCGTATGCGAGTGCGAGACATGCGAACGGGAACGACGATCGCGCTCGATGCGGCCGATCGGCGACGGCTTGAAGCCATCGCCAGCGATGGCGACGCGGCGCAGAAGCACGTCCGGCCACGTTGGCCCGTCGGATCGAGCCGGGATCGCTCGCATGGCGCCTCCCGCCCGGTCGATCTGGCCGCCGAAGGGCAGGAGCGCCGACCCGTTGACCTCGTTCGATCGCCCGCTCGCAGCTCCGCCGGCGCGCTCGGCCGCGATTCGAATATATGAACACATAGCTATCTGTTCATATCATCTAAGATATGAATTTTGAATTATAGATTTAGCAGCGCGAGCTCTGGTGCGCTTAGGCAGGTCAAGCAAAACCGCGCAGATCTTGATTCATCAACAAGTTCTATCTCAGCGCGATTGAAACTCGGGGTTATGAGGAAGATGGTGTTCGTGGAATGCGTGTCATTTTTTTGTCACCATTCCGTGGACACCAAAACGGAGATCTCACGGTGGCTCCAGCCCTCAATCCGGCAGATTTCGACGAACTGATCATCGGCACCAGCGGCAATGACGTGCTGCTGCTGCCACTCGATCAAGAAGACAGCGTCCTGTTCCGCGGTCGCGGTGGGAACGACGTGTTCCGCGGCGGCGAAGGTGACGACGGTTTCGAAGGTGGCGGCGGCAACGACACGTTCTGGGTGTCGACCGGCAACGATCGGTTCGTCGGCGGTGGCGGGATCAACACCTACAACGCCAGCGCGCTGAACGAGTTCGCGACCGGTCGCTTCGAGTTCGGCTTCGGCGGTCAGATCAAAAAGGGCAACAACGCCGGCACCGACACCATCGGCAACTTCACCCTCAATCCGAACGGATCGATCGCCTCGATCATGCCGATCCAGGTGATCGTGGCGCCGGGCGGCCGGGACGACAATCTCGTGGACCTGAGCGCGTCGGGGGCTCAGAACGGCGTCGCCTTCGCCAACGTCGACCTCAAGAGCAACTCGATCGAGGTCGTCGACACCATCGGCGGTGGGAGCTTCACCGTCACCGCGCAGAACTTCACCGACATCACCGGCACCAACCTCGACGACGACCTGCGTGGCGACAACCAAGCCAACGAAATCCGCGGCGAGCAGGGCAACGACGTCATCCGCGGCCGCGGCGGCGCCGACGAGCTGTTCGGCAACGGCGGCAACGACGATCTGCGCGGCGGTGGCGGCAACGACGTTCTGCGCGGTGGCGGCGGCAACGACACCTTGAATGGCGGCAACGGCAACGACGACGCCCGGGGCGGCAACGGCGACGACGTCTTCATCGGCAGCAGCGGCGACGACGCGTTCCAGGGCAACGGCGGCTTCGACACGGCCGACTACAGCAACCTGGGTGCGCCGATTTCCTTCAATCAGGGCGGCCGCATCGAAAAAGGTGTCGGCGGCGCGCTCGGCCTTGACCAACTGGGCACGTTCGATCCGTTCTCGTTCGTCGAAAAGGTGATCGGCGATCCGACCCAACTCAACACGGTCGACAACTCCGGCGGCTTCAACATCAGCGTCGTCGTCGACCTGGTCGGCGGGGCGGACGGGCCGTTCGTCACCGCTACCGTCGAAGTGCCCTTCCAGATCGGCGGCACGGCGTTCCCGGTCGGTACCAACTTCACGGTCGAGATCGAGAACTTCACCAACATCGTCGGCACGGGCTTCGCTGACGACCTGATGGGCGATGGCGACGCCAACGAGATCATCGGCGGTGCCGGCGAAGACTTGCTCAAGGGCCGAGGCGGCAACGACATCCTGGCCGGCGGCCTCGACGCCGACGAGATCCGGCCCGGCGGCGGTCTCGACACCGTCGTCCTGACGGACCAGTTCAGCACCGACGACGTGTTCGGCTTCAACGTCACGGACGACATGCTGCTCATTTCCATCGCGGGCGTCAGCGGCGTCGCGCAGATCGAGAACGGCAGCGATCTGGACATCGTCGTGGACGACGGCGGGATCGCCGACGGTGCGGTGCTTGCCACCCTCGTCAATCGCGGCGGTCAAGCCGGCAACGTCGACGTCGACTTCGGCGACTTTCCGCTCGTCGCCTGAGACGAGGCACCTCGTCTCGAATACCCAACGGAGAAAGGAGACGGTCGCAGCGACGCTGCGACCGTCTCCCGCCTCACGCGGACCGATCACCCGCTTCGCCGCACCGTGCGCGCTTCGTCCTTCAGCCAGCACATGGACGAACCGGTGGTCTCGTGAACGACAGGCCGTTGCACCGCGCGTCGATGGCGTCGACATGATACGGGATGAAGCGTCGTCGCAGCCGCCCCAGGCAAAGATCGCTTGGTGACGTGCGGCGACGGGCTCGCGGACCGGCATGGAGTTGCCGCACATGAGCACCGATTTCCGAAGCGTCCGAGCGAGGGCGGCCGAGCGCAAAGGCGGGGAACGGGCTTTGGCGGCGCTGCTGCCGTCGCCGAAACCAGCTGCAGCGTTGATCGCGACGACCGACGATCGTTGGCTTGCCGGGATGACCAGATGCGTTTTCCAGGCCGGGTTCAACTGGAAGGTCGTGAACGGCATGTGGCCTGGGTTCGAAGAAGCGTTCGAGGGGTTCGACCCCCGGCGCTGGAGTATGATGTCGGATGACGACCTCGACCGGTTGGTGAGCGACACGCGCATCGTGCGGCACGGCGCCAAGATCCGATCGGTGCAGCGGAACGCGTCGCTGGTCTGCGAGCTGAGCGACACCCACGGCGGTGCCGGAACCTTCTTCGCCAACTCACCGCCGCAGAACTTCGTCGGTCTGTTGGATCTGTTGAAGACGCGCGGCAACCGGCTCGGCGGGCAGACGGCGCAGTACTTTCTGCGCAGCATGGGTGTCGATGGCTTCCTGCTGTCCAAAGACGGCGTCGCCGCGTTGATCGCCGCCGGCGTCATCGACCAATCCCCGACGTCGAAAGCAGCGATGGCGGCGGTTCAGGGCGCCTACGACCGATGGTCGGACGAAACCGGGCTGCCGCTGATGGCCATCAGCCGCATTCTGGGGCTGAGCATCGGTGAGAACGTCGCGGGCATCGAAGCGACAGCCTGACCCGAGCATCCCACACTGGCGGGCTCAGCCGGAGCGGCAGCTCAGGCGGAGCCGAAACGGTCGCCATAGGTTCGAAGCTTCGCCTTCCAGCCGAGCGCCTCGACGACCTCGCGGTTGACGATACCGCGCGGCACTCGGCCTTCCATGACCTCCAGCACGGCCGCCACGTCGGCTGCGCCGATGCCGGCGAAGCACTGATCGGTCCAGCAGAGCGCGTGCGGGGCGAGCATGACGTTGTCGAGGGTGGTGATCGGCTCGCCGGGCGGCGTCGGCTCCTGTTCGAACACGTCGAGCCCGGCGCCGGCGATACGCCGGTCGCGGAGCACCTGGTAGAGCGCCTGCTGGTCGACGACGGGGCCGCGGGACGTGTTGACGAGGTACGCCGTCGGTTTCATCAGCGCCAACCTTTCGGCATCGACGATGTGGCGCGTCGCCTCGCTCAGGGGGCAGCTCACCGACAGGAAGTCGCTGTCACGGAACAGCGTCTCCAGGTCCACCAACTCGACGCCCAACCGGCTCGCGAGCGCCGGATCCGCGAAGGGATCGTGGGCGATGAAGCGCATGTCGAACGGTGCCGCCATGCGGAACACCTCGGCGCCGATGTTGCCGATGCCCAGTTGACCGAGCGTCCGCCCGACCAGGCCCGTGCCCATGTGCTGGCTGCGCTCGGCCCAACCGTCCGGCCCGCGCCGGACCAAGGCGTCCTTGGTGAACAGCTTACCGGCGAGCGCCAACACGAAGGTGAGGATCGCTACCGCCACCGGCCGCCGCACACCGTCGGGCGTGGTCACCAGGGCGATGTCGGCCGCCGTGCAGGCCGGGACGTCGACGCTGTCGTAGCCGACGCCGAACCGGGCCACGACCGCCAGCCGCCGGCTCGCCGGTACGCTCGACGGCACGAAACGCGCGCCGAGCAGGATCAGCGCGTCGACGTCCTCGAGGCCGGCCGCGGGCATGGCGTTCTCGACCGGCTGGACCCAGCGGAGGCGGATGCGCGGGTCGCCTTCGAGCGGACCGAGATCGAAATCGGGGTAGGCGAGACTGCCGTCGGCGCGGCGGAAGTCTCCGCTCAGCGCCACCTCGAAAACCGTCACGTCGGGCGCTCCCTGGCTCGTTGTTGGTTGCGCCCACCCTGCCCGCTCACCGTCGGCGGGCAAAGCGGCAGCGGTTCGCTGGTTCCAGAGATGGACCGGATGGGCGGAGGCGCGCCGGCGGTGGGGCCGTCAGCGGTCGCGAGCGGTCACGTCGTGGCCCCAGTCGATCAGGGTCGTGACCGCCAGCTTGACGGCATCGTCGACCGGCTCGGCGCGCGATGGGCAGACGGCGACCGCGGCGGCGCGAACCGAGCCGTCGCGCAGGCCCTCACGCACGGGCGGGGCCGGGCTGTGCCCGAGGACGGCCATCGCCTCCCCGTCGCGCAGCAGATCCAGCGAACCCGCAGCTTTGGCCGGCGGCTTGGCGACGAAGGCCAGCACCCGGTCTGGCGCGGATTCGGCCTGGGCGAGGCGCTCGCCGTGGTCGATCGCCACCGTCGGTGGCAGCTCGAAGCGGTCTGCCAACGCCAACAGACAGCGCACACTGAGGCCATGCTCGTCACGGGCGCCGACGATCCAGGTCTGGGGCTCGATGCTCACGAACGGTATCTCCGCGGCGGCAGGGTGTCGTTCATTTGTTTTGGAACGATGAGATTGTCGCAAACCCGACAATGGCGCCATACGCCCTTCGCCGCACGGCCCAGGTGCCGCGGGCTTGACCGTTCATCCCACTTTCGGCCAGTTTACCAGCGTTGCCGTGGGGAATGCATGACTAGCCTTTCGCGTATCGAGTACTGGGCCGATGGCGTGGTGCACGCGCTCGGCGTGGCCGGCGCCATCACCGCGTGTTTCGTCATGGTCGTGCTGGTCCCGTTCGGGCGGGATACCGCCCTCGACACGGCGGTCACCGTCTACCTTTTCGGCCTCGTGGCGATGATCGGCGCGTCGGCGGTCTACAACCTGAGTAGCGACAGTGCGCCGAAGGCACTGCTCCGGCGGATCGACCATGCGGCGATCTTCTTGATGATCGCCGGTACCTACACGCCGTTCTGCGTGATGGTCATCGGCGGTGCTTGGGGTGCTGGCTTGCTGGTCGCCGTTTGGACGCTCGCCGTGGCAGGCGCCGCCATGCGGCTCTTCGATTGGCCCCGCCACGACGGCATCACCTCGGCCGTCTATCTGGTCATCGGCTGGTTGATCCTGGTCGCCGTCGGGCCGCTGATCGAGGCGGTCTCGCCGGCGGGGCTCGTCCTCCTGGCGGTCGGCGGGCTACTCTATTCGGTCGGCGTCGTGTTCCATCTGTGGTCGGGTCTGAGGTTCCAGCGGGCCATCTGGCATGCCTTCGTCGTTGCCGCCGCCGCCTGTCACTTCGCCGCGGTGCTGGTCGACGTCGTGCCGAAGGCGTAGCGCACAGGAGGCGGCCGCCGAGCGGGGCGGCAATGGGCCTCCCCGAGGCCTGGCAACGACGCACGATCGCCGTCGACAGCGTGGCAACCGAGGTCGCAGCGATCTTCCGTTCGATGGTCGAGATTTCGGACAGGGTCGACCTGCTGTCGCTGCTCGGTCGGATCAACGCGCCGCGCAGCTTCGTCTACGGCGAGCGGAGCGCCGGCCTCTCTTGTCTGGCCGATGTCGATCGGATGGGCGTCGTCCGCGAAGGAATCGGCGAATGCGAGCATTTACCTGCGTACGCGAACCCACAGGCGATGCGGGCCGCCATCGAGAGAGCGATGGCGCGCACCGAAACGGTTCCGACGCCCTGAAGGACCATCGACGAAGCCGGGCCGTCCGGTTACACGCAGCCCACCGTGTCCGAGCAGCCCGAACTGCTAAGACTCCGCCTTGCCGATGTCCGCTGCGGACGCCCCGGCCGTCAGGTCGGCAGCCGAGAACGCGTCCGTCTCCGGCAGCTCCAGATGCAGCGACGACGTGTGGTCGATGCCAAGCCGGCCCCGTTCCAGACAGTAGTCCAAGACGTGCCCGCCGCGGGTGCGCTCGGCGGTGATGACGTGGAGGTGGTAGCCGGGCACGCCTATCCCGACGGCGTAGTCGGGGCAGCGAAAGCCAACCATGGTGGCTCCGACATCCTCGAGCTCATGCACCACCTGGGTTTTCACGACCTCCAACAACGGCGGATAGGGCCGCTCCTGGCGGACCACGCTCCGAAACCTGACGTGAGCGAATTGGCCGTCGACGCGAACGGCGTAGAACAGATTGGGTGAGCGGGCGAGCGCATCGAGCCGCGCCTCGAACCCGGCCTTGTCCGTCGCTTCGGCGAAATCCTCTGTGTGGTCCGGCCGGAAGTCGATGACCGCAGCGTAGGGCGTGAGCGCATCGTCGGCGGCGATCTCACACCGGCCGTCGCTGCGCTGGCGGTAGGCAATGCCATCGACCACGGTCATCTCGCCGTCCAACGCATCGAACGTGCCTAGGCCGAGGTCGCCGTGCTGCAAGAGCTCACCGATCGTGAGTTCGCCGTCGTAGACGCCGCGCATCACCGCACTCAGCAGCGACGTTTGGTAGTACTCGTGGGCGTGCTGGTCATGGCGACCCGGCTGCCGTCGACCCTGTGGGCGGCAACGGCGGTGGCGAACGCGACTTCGGGATCGTCGTGGCTCATGCCGTGGTCCGCCCGCTGATCTCGCTCGTCCGACTGAACGGCGCCGCGCCGCGCCCGTCAACGAGAACGATGAAAGCAAGCGCGGGATCGGCGGGTCAGACGAGGACGACGAGCTGACACCGCGGGTCGACCACTAGCGCGGCCGTCGCTCACCGCCGAAGTCGGCCTTTTTGAGACGAAGGGGCGTCTCTTGCTCACTATCGAAATGCGCCATCAAGGGAAATCGCATTGCTCCTCAAGTCGGTCTGAAAATGGCTGTAAAGCCGCCTTTAAGCCAAATCTCTTTGAATTCAAGCCCCTGAGGTAAGATTTGAAAATTTCACTGCATTCGAAAAGCCATCATTGATGCCCTCGATTGCGGTATCAAAATCGCTCTCGAAAAATTTCGACGTTGGCTCTAAACCTTTGCCGAACGCCCAAAGGTACAGTTCGACACCCGTAATTGTGGGGTGAGTCAGAAGACCGGAACCAGGCAATGTAGCTGAAATATTTTTCTTTTCAAGAAGCTCTTTTTCAATGAAATCTTTGTTACCGTAAACAATTTCCGAGCCAAGCAAGTCTTCATTAACTAAAACTCTAAAGCTACTCGTAAATAAATGCCAATTATTTTTTCCATTATCAAATGTTAGCTCAAAGGAGCGGAATATCTCTCCTGCGTCCACAAATACCCAAAGCCCCTTGCGCGCACCACGGCGAAGCAACGCATCGTCGTTTAACGTCAGGATGGCCTGCAAAGAGCGATAAAATAGATAGTGTAATCGTAGATCATAAGTAGATAGCGTCTTTACTTTTTGAGCGAACCAAAGCCCGTGATCGTTCTTAGCGTCATCGCTCCTCGAAGAGGCTAAAATACCGCCTACGTATTCCACACCAACTTCGTCATTCATGTAAGAGCCTTCATTTACGACTTCCTTTAGAATGCGCGGACTTACGACTTTGTCATCATCCAGATCGCTAGATTTCCGTATCGCCGAACGAAATATCCGATCAATGTTGTCATGCCGGTTTTTAACAAAATTTTCCAGCTCACCCCCAAGGTAGTCCGCTGTTGGCCCGAGCAGCCTTTGAATGGCGTCTTTTCCTAAGTAACCCACTAGCCCGGCGGTCACTACGTCGACCATTGCTTTGAACCATACGCAGCGCATAGGAAACGGGAGCCTGCGGCGTAACAGCGAACGCGTCTCCCTGGAGGTTAGTATCGCTCCCGAAACTGTGCAGGAGTGAAACGTGTGCTTGCTCGTCTGAAGCACCTCGACCAACACTAACCTGCGTTCGCATTACCCGTGAAGGCGCTTTTTTGGGGCGGTGATCGATGAGTAACGGTCTTAGCCGGCGCGATGTCTCGTGACCGCTCCGGGCCGGTTTGAGCCTTACCACTCCGCACGGCTTTGGTCGGTTCCCCGTCCAAAGGCGAAGTGAGTGGCGCGGGCGATGGTGGGTCGTTGGAACGCGTCGGTACACTACCGTCCCGCAGCCCGGAGCAGCACGTCGGCGCTGTGGCCGAGTTCGGCGTGTTCGTGGGGCGCGAGGTCGGGCAGCACGGTCTCGACGATCCCGGCTCGACCGACGACCCGGGGCAGCGACAGAGCGAGTGGTCCGCGCCCCTCGACCCGCTCGGTGAGCATCGAGACGCTCATCAACAGGTGCTCGTCGTCGTCGATCGCGCGGACCAGCCGCGAGACGCCGCCGCCGATGCCGTAGTTGGTGTAGCCCTTGCCGGTGATGATCTTCTGGGCGGCATGACGTACCGCGTGATCGATCGCGGCGCGGGCCTCCTCGCCCAGCGGTCGGTCGACCGCCTTGGCGTAGACCTCGATCGGGATCGTGCCGATCGTCGCTACCGACCAGCACAAGACCTCGCTGTCGCCGTGCTCGCCGAGCACGTAGGCGTGGACCGACTCGGGCGACACCTGAAGATGCCGGGCCAAGAGGGCCCTGAACCGGGCCGTGTCGAGGATGGTGCCCGTGCCGATCACCCGCGACGGCGGCAGGCCGGAAAGGCGGGTCGCGACCTCCGTCATGATGTCGACCGGGTTGGTGGCGACGATGAGGAGGGCGTCGGGCGCCGCCGCCAAGGCCGGTTCGATGATCGCCTTGAACACCGCCTCGTTCCGGCCGAGCAGCTCCAGGCGACTCTCGCCCGGACGCTGGGCAACGCCCGCGGCGATGACCACGGCCGTGACGCCGCCCAAGTCATCGTAGCTGCCCGCCCGGACCCTGGCGCCGCCGGCGAACGGCGTCGCGTGCAGCACGTCCTGGGCCTCGGCGTGCGCCCGCGCGGGGTCGTGGTCGATCAGGACGATGTCGTGGGCCGCGCGGGTCAGCACGCAGGCGTAGGCTGCGGCGCTGCCCACGGCACCGGCTCCGATGATGCCGATCTTCATGGCTCTCCCCTAGGCTCCATTGCGGAGCACGCTACGCCCAGCTCTCGCGGTCGCGCGCAGAACCGGGTAGGGGCGAGATGTCGCAACCGGGAGGACCCCATGCTCTACGACCACCGCACTTACGTTTGCCGGCCCGGCACGCTGAAGCCGCATCTGGAGCTATACGAACGCTACGGTTGGGCGCCGCAGCGCCGCCATCTCGGCGAACCGGTGTTCTACGCCATCACCGAAACCGGCGTGGTGAACAGCTACGTCCACGTCTGGGCTTACGCCGACGCCGCGGATCGGGCCGCCAAACGCGCCGCCATGCTCGCCGATGCCGACTGGCAGACCTACCTGCAGAAAAGCGCCGAAGCGGGCTACTTGGTCAGCCAGGTCAACCAGTTGATGACACCGACCGGTTTCTTCAGCGCGTTGAAGAGTTGAACACAGGGTTGCCGCGCCGCCAAAGGGTGGCGCGGCACTGCTCCGCAGACGCGCAAAGTGCCCTCGAACTAGTCAAACTCGAACACTTTGACCGCCGCGTGGAAATGCTGTTAGCGGTACGGCATGGCGTTTGGGAGAACGCTGCCTTTCGGGAACCACGACCTGGAGTGAGGGGCGGATGGACGAGGTGCGTGGGCGACCGGCGTCCGTCGACGTGGCGAGCGGCCGCCTGAGCGGCGACGCGTACGCCCGCAACTTCGACGACGTGCATCCGCCCCTGGACCCACACGAGGCGCTGGTCGAGGCCGATCGCTGTTATTTCTGCTACGACGCGCCCTGCACGACGGCCTGTCCGACCTCGATCGACATCCCGCTCTTCATTCGACAGATCTCGACCAAGAACCCTGATGGCGCCGCGCGGACGATCTTCGCCGAGAACATCCTCGGCGGCATGTGTGCCCGGGTCTGTCCGACCGAGACGCTGTGCGAGGAGGCGTGCGTGCGCAACCTCGCCGAGGACAAGCCGGTGCAGATCGGCCTGCTGCAGCGCTACGCCACTGACCACTACATGACGAGCGAAGACCACCCGTTCGAGCGCGGCACGCCGACCGGCAAGCGGGTCGCCGTGGTCGGTGCCGGGCCAGCCGGTCTGGCCTGCGCCCACGGCCTCGCCCGCCTCGGCCACGAGGTGCGCCTGTACGATGCCCGGCCGAAGCCGGGTGGCCTCAACGAGTACGGCATCGCCGCCTACAAGACGGTCGACGGCTTCGCCCAGAAAGAGGTCGACTTCGTGCTCGCCATCGGTGGCATCGAGCTGATCAACGGCAAACGGCTCGGCGGCGACACCTCCCTGGCCGAGCTGCGGCGAGACCACGACGCGGTGTTCCTCGGCATCGGACTCGGCGGGGTGAACGCTCTCGCCTGCGAAGGCGACGATCTCGCGGGCGTCGTCGACGCGGTCGATTTCATCGCCGAGCTGCGCCAGGCGACGAACCTCGCCAGCCTAGCGGTCGGCCGGCGGGTCGTCGTGATAGGCGGCGGCATGACGGCCATCGACGTGGCCGTGCAGTCGAAGCTCTTGGGCGCCGAGGACGTCACGATCGCCTATCGCCGTGGACCCGAGCGGATGGGGGCCAGCGCCAAGGAGCGTGACCACGCCCAGACCCGCGGCGTCAGGATCAAAACCGATGCCATGCCCAGGCGCATCCTCGGTGAAGGCGGTCACGCGGTCGGCGTCGAATTCGAGCGGACAGAGACCGTCGACGGCAAGCTGGTCGGCACCGGCGACACCTACACGCTCGATGCGGACGTGGTGTTCCGGGCGATCGGCCAGAGCTTTCTGCCGGCGCCGCTCGAGGGCGACGGCACCGGGCTCCGCTTGGACGCCGGCCGGATCGCCGTCGACGCCGAGCGGCGGACCAGCGTCGCGGGGATTTGGGCCGGCGGCGATTGCGTTGCCGGCGGCGAAGATCTGACCGTCGTCGCCGTCGAGGACGGCAAGCTCGCCGCCGCCTCCATCCACACCGCTCTCACGAGCTGACGCGGGAGCCCACCATGGCCGATCTCCGCTGCACTTTCGCCGGCATCCGCTCGCCGAACCCGTTTTGGCTGGCCTCGGCCCCACCAACCGACAAGCAGTACAACGTCGAGCGCGCGTTCCGTGCCGGCTGGGGCGGTGTGGTCTGGAAGACGCTCGGCGAGGACCCGCCGATCGTCAACGTCAACGGCCCGCGCTACGGCGCCGTCTGGGGACCGGACCGGCGGCTGTTGGGTTTCAACAACATCGAGCTGATCACCGACCGGTCGCTGGACGTGAATCTGCAGGAGATCAAGGCGACCAAGCGCGCCTGGCCCGACCGCGCCATGGTGGTGTCGCTGATGGTGCCCTGCACCGAAGACTCGTGGAAGTCGATCCTGAAACGGGTCGAAGACACCGAAGCCGACGGCATCGAGCTGAACTTCGGCTGCCCGCACGGCATGAGCGAGCGCGGCATGGGCTCGGCGGTCGGTCAGGTGCCCGAATACATCGAGATGGTCACCCGCTGGTGCAAGCAGCACAGCCGGATGCCGGTGATCGTCAAGTTGACGCCGAACATCACCGACGTCCGCTATCCCGCGCGCGCCGCCAAGGCCGGCGGCGCCGACGGGGTGTCCCTGATCAACACCGTGTCCTCGATCACGGCGGTCGATCTCGACAGCTTCGCGCCTGAACCGACCATCGACGGCAAGGGCAGCCATGGCGGCTATTGCGGGCCGGCGGTGAAGCCGATCGCTCTCAACATGGTCGCCGAGATCGCCCGCGATCCGGAGACCCGCGGCCTGCCGATTTCCGGCATCGGTGGGATCACCACCTGGCGCGACGCCGCCGAGTTCATGGCGCTCGGATCGGGCTCGGTGCAGGTCTGCACCGCAGCGATGACCTATGGCTTCAAGATCGTCGAGGAGATGATCAGCGGGCTCGGCGACTGGATGGACGAGAAGGGCCACCCGAGCCTCGAGGCGTTCGTCGGCCGGGCCGTGCCGAACGTCACCGACTGGCAGTATCTGAACCTGAACTACGTCACCAAGGCGCGGATCGACCAGGACTCCTGCATCAAGTGCGGGCGGTGCCACATCGCTTGCGAGGACACCTCGCACCAGGCGATCACCGCGATGAAGGACGGGCTCCGGCATTTCGAGGTGATCGACGAGGAGTGCGTCGGCTGCAATCTCTGCGTCAACGTCTGTCCGGTCGACAACTGCATCACGATGGAGCCGATCCGCGGCGTCGATCCGCGCACCAAGCAGCCGATCCCGTCGCATCATGCCGACTGGACCTCGCACCCCAACAACCCGATGGCGGTGAAGGCCGCCGCGGAGTAGCAAGGTCGGTCCAGGGTCGGCAGGGAGACAGCTCGTGGACGTGGTTGCGCAACCGAACAATCTCGAAGCCTTCTGGATGCCGTACACGGCAAACCGGCAGTTCAAGAAGGCGCCGCGCATGCTGGTCGCTGCCGACCGCATGCACTACACGACGGCGGACGGGCAGCGGATCCTGGACGGTACGGCCGGGCTTTGGTGCGTCAACGCCGGGCACGGCCGGCCTAAGATCATTCAGGCGATCCAGCGCCAGGTGGCCGAGCTCGACTACGCCCCAGCCTTTCAGATGGGCCATCCGCGGGCCTTCGAGCTGGCCTCCAGGCTGGTCCAGCTCTCACCCCAGGGCATGGACCACGTCTTCTTTACCAACTCGGGCTCGGAATCGGTCGACACGGCGCTGAAGATCGCGCTCGCCTATCAGCGGGTGCGCGGTGACGGAGCCAGGACCCGGCTGATCGGCCGCGAGCGCGGCTATCACGGCGTCAATTTCGGCGGCATGTCCGTCGGCGGCATCACCGCCAACCGCAAGCTGTTCGGCACGCTCTTGACCGGTGTCGACCATCTGCCGGCGACCCACGATCTGGCGCGCAACGCCTTCACCCGCGGGGAACCCGAGCACGGCGTCGAGTTCGCCGACGAACTGGAGCGGCTCGTGCGCATCCACGACGCCTCGACCATCGCCGCGGTGATCGTCGAGCCGGTGGCAGGCTCTACCGGTGTGCTGATCCCGCCCAAGGGCTACCTGCAGCGGCTGCGCGAGATCTGCGACCGCCACGGCATCCTGCTGATCTTCGACGAGGTGATCACCGGCTACGGCCGGCTCGGCACACCCTTCGCCACCGAGTATTTCGGCGTGGTTCCTGACGTCATCGTCACCGCCAAGGGGCTGAGCAACGGCGTCGTGCCGATGGGGGCGGTATTCGTCCGCAACGAGATCCACGACGCCTTCATGACCGGCCCCGAGCACCTCATCGAGTTCTTCCACGGCTACACCTACTCCGGAAACCCGATGGCCTGCGCGGCGGCGTTGGGCACGCTCGACACCTACGAGGAAGAGGGGCTCTTGACCCGCGCGAGCGAGCTCGCGGCCTATTGGGAGGACGGCGTGCACAGCCTCGAGGGGCTCCCCCACGTCATCGACCTGCGCAATCTCGGCCTCATCGCCGGCATCGAGCTGGAACCGATCCCGGGCGAGCCGACCAAGCGGGCGTTCAAGGCGTTTCTGGAGTGCTTCGAGCGCGGGCTGGTCGTCCGCACCACCGCCGACATCATCGCCCTGTCGCCGCCCCTGATCATCGAGAAATCAGACATCGACGAGCTGTTCGGCACGCTCGCCGACGTCCTGAAGACCCTTCACTGACGCCGAGGGAGGCACCATGACCCTGACGCCCAACGCCAGGATCGACGGCGACCGCCTGTGGGCGGCGATCATGGAGATGGCCGCGATCGGCCCTGGCGTCGCCGGCGGCAACAACCGTCAGACCCTGACCGACGTCGACCTCCAGGGCCGCGAGCTGTTCCGGCGCTGGTGCGACGCTGCCGGTTTGACGATCAGCGTCGACCAGATGGGCACCATGTTCGCCCGGCGCGAGGGCACGGACCCGAGCCTGCCACCGGTCGTGGTCGGCTCGCACCTGGACACCCAGCCGACCGGCGGCAAGTACGACGGCGTGCTCGGCGTCCTGGGTGGGCTCGAGATCATCCGCACGCTGAACGACCAGGGCATCCGTACCCGGCACCCGATCGAGGTGGTCAACTGGACCAACGAGGAGGGCACACGGTTCGCGCCGGCGATGCTGGCGTCGGGCGTCTTCGCCGGGGTGCACAGCCTGGACTGGGCCTACGCCCGCGCCGACCAGGAGGGCAAGACGGTCGGGGAGGAGCTGGAGCGGATCGGCTACAAGGGCGACGAGCCGGTCGGTCGACACCCCTTGAAGGCGCTTTTCGAGCTGCACATCGAGCAGGGGCCGATCCTGGAGCAGGAGAGCGTCGACATCGGTGTCGTGACCCACGGCCAAGGCCTCCGCTGGCTGCAAGTGACCTTGACCGGACGGGAGAGCCACACCGGGTCGACGCCGATGAAGATGCGCGTCAACGCCGGGCTCGGCGCCGCCCGCATCATCGACCGGGTCCAGGACATCGCTTGGCGCTATCCGCCCAACGCCGTCGGTGCCGTCGGCATGCTCAACGTGTACCCCAATTCGCGCAACATCATCCCCGGCAAGGCGGTGTTCGTCGTCGACTTCCGCCATCCCGAGAAAGCGGTGATCGACGCGATGGAACAGGCGCTGCGCCTCGAGGGCAAAAAGCTGGCGGACGAGATCGGCCTCGGCTTCGAGGTGGAGGAGGTCGGGGCGTTCGATCCCGTGACCTTCGACGAAGGCTGCGTCGGTGCGGTGCGAAGTGCCGCCGAGCGGCTCGGCTACAGCCATCGCAACATCGTCTCCGGCGCTGGGCACGATGCTTGCTGGGTGAGCCGGGTGGCGCCCACCGCCATGGTGATGTGCCCCTGCGTCGACGGCCTCTCGCACAACGAAGCCGAGGAGATCACCAAGGACTGGGCGAGCGCCGGCGCCAACGTGCTGTTCCACGCCGTCGTCGAGACCGCCGAGATCGTCAGCTGAGAGGAGGCCGGAACGCCATGTCGATCGTCATCAAAGGCGGCACGATCGTCACCGCCGACTACTCGTTCGACGCCGACGTCCTGATCGAGGGCGAGACCATCGCGGCGATCGGCCCGAACCTCTCCGGTGACCAGACCCTGGATGCCGCGGGCTGCTACGTGATGCCCGGCGGCATCGACCCGCACGTCCATCTGGAGATGCCCTTCATGGGCACCCATTCGGCGGATGACTTCTTTTCGGGCACCCGCGCCGCCTTGGCCGGCGGAACGACCATGGTCGTCGATTTCTGTCTGCCGGCCCCCGGCCAGTCGCCCCTGGAGGCGCTGAGCGCATGGCACCAGAAGGCCGGCGACGCGGTCACCGACTACGGCTTCCACATGGCCGTGACCTGGTGGTCGGAGCAGGTGTGGGACGAGATGGCCGAGGTCACCAAGCGGGGGATCAACAGCTTCAAGCACTTCATGGCGTACAAGGGCGCCTTGATGGTGAACGACGACGAGCTCTATCAGTCGTTCCTGCGCTGCGCCGAGATCGGCGCCCTGCCCCTGGTTCACGCCGAGAACGGCGACGTGGTCGCCCGACTGCAGGCCAAGTACATGGCGCTTGGCACCAACGGCCCCGAGGGCCATGCCTTCTCGCGGCCACCTGAAGTCGAGGCCGAGGCGGTGAACCGCGCGGTCATGATCGCCGATGCCGCCGGTGTGCCGCTCTACGTCGTCCACGTCAGCTGCGAAGGTGCGCACGAAGCGATCAGGCGCGCCCGGGCGCTCGGCAAGCGGGTCTACGGCGAACCCCTGGTCCAACACCTGACTCTGGACGAGAGCGAGTACTTCCATCCCGATTGGGACCACTCGGCACGGCGGGTGATGAGCCCGCCCTTCCGCGACAAGGTCAACCAGGACAGTCTCTGGGCGGGGCTCACCGGTGGGACGTTACAGGTCGTCGCCACCGACCACTGTGCGTTCACCACCGAACAAAAGCGCTCCGGGCTCGGCGACTTCACCAAGATCCCGAACGGCACCGGAGGCCTCGAGGACCGCTTGCCCGTATTGTGGACCCGCGGCGTCAAGACCGGTCGCATCACCAAGGAAGAGTTCGTCGCGGTCACGTCGACCAACATCGCCAAGATCCTCAACCTCTACCCGAAGAAGGGGGCGATCGCGGTCGGCGCGGAAGCCGACATCGTCGTGTTCGATCCGGCGAAGACCAAGACGATCCAGGCGGTCAAGCAAGTCTCGGCGATCGACTACAACGTCTTCGAGGGCGTCGAGGTGGAAGGGCTGCCGCGGTTCACGCTGAACCGCGGGCGGGTCGCCTTCGCAGACGGCGAGATCAAAGCCGAAGCCGGCGACGGCACGTTCGTCGAGCGCGAGCCGTTCGCGCCGGTGATCCAGGCCTATGGCTCGTGGAAAGCGCTGACCACGCCACAGCCGGTGGAACGGCGGCCCGAAAACATGCCACCCGGCGTCTGATCGACATCGATGCACGCGCCCGTCGCCCGACCCCAGGAACCCGCAACGACGGATGACGGCGCGGCCCAACACCCGGTGATCGGCGTCGACGGCGTGTCGTTGACCTTCGAGACGGCGGATGGCCCGGTGCGGGCGCTGCTCGACGTCGACCTCGCCATCGATCGCCACGAGTTCGTCTCGCTGATCGGGCCGTCGGGCTGCGGCAAGACCACGTTGCTCAGGGTCATCGCCGACCTGGAGCAGCCGACGGCGGGCGTCGTGACGGTGGAAGGCGTGCCTCCCGCCGAGGCCCGGCGCGCGCGCGCCTACGGCTACGTCTTCCAGTCGCCGGCCTTGTACCCCTGGCGCAGCGTCGCCGCCAACGTCGCCTTGCCCCTGGAAATCATGGGACTGCCGACGGCCGAACGGCAGGAGCGGGTCGCGCGCAATCTGGATCTCGTCAATCTCACCGGATTCGAGCGCAAGTTTCCTTGGCAGCTTTCCGGCGGCATGCAGCAGCGGGTGTCGATCGCCCGGGCGCTGTCGTTCGATCCCGACCTCTTGCTCATGGACGAGCCGTTCGGCGCGCTCGACGAGATCGTCCGCGACCGTCTCAACCTGCAGCTCCACGACCTCTGGCACCGCACCAAAAAAACCGTGGTGTTCGTGACCCACTCGATCCCTGAAGCGGTGTTCCTGTCGACGCGAGTGGTGGTGATGAGCGCCAGACCGGGGCGCATCCACGACGTGGTCACCTGCGATCTACCGGCCGAGCGCACCCTGGACCTACGCGAGACGCCCGAGTTCCTGGCGATCGCCCGGCGCGTCCGTGACGGCCTGGAGGCCAGCCATGCCTACGAAGCCTGACGAAGGCGGATGATCGGCCGCATCGCCTATCTCGTGATGCCTGTGGCCACCGTGCTGTTGGCCATCGCGGTCCTCTGGTACTCCGGCGCTCTCTGGTTGAATCATCCCTTCCAGCTTGACACTTACGAGCGCGCCGACAGCGAGTGGACGGCCGGACAACTCGTGGTCGACAGCCTCAATCAGGACCGACCGGTGCTGCCGGCGCCGCATCAGGTCTTGGGCGAGTTGCAGCGGACCGTGTTGGAGGTGTCGCCGACCTCGCGCCGAAGCCTCGTCTACCACGCCTGGGTGACACTCTCGGCCACGCTTCTCGGCTTCGCGCTCGGTACCGCCTTCGGGATCGCCATCGCCACCGCCATCGTCCACGTGCCCAGCCTCGACAAGAGCCTGATGCCGTGGATCGTCGCCTCGCAGACCATCCCGATCCTGGCGATCGCGCCCATGGTGGTCGTGGTCCTCGGGGCCGTCGGCCTGACGGGGCTCGTGCCCAAAAGCCTCATCGCTGCCTATCTGGCGTTCTTTCCGATCGCCGTCGGCGTCGTGAAGGGGCTGCGCTCGCCCGAGGTCATGCACCTCGACCTCATGCACACCTATGACGCAACCCGGACGCAGGTGTTCTGGAAGCTGCGCTGGCCGTCGGCCGTGCCGTTTTTGTTCCCGGCCATGCGCGTCGCAGTGGCGATCGCGCTGGTCGGCGCCATCGTCGCGGAGCTGCCGACCGGTGCGTCTGCCGGCCTGGGCGCCCGCCTGCTTTCGGGGTCCTACTTCGGTCAGACCCTGCAGATCTGGTCGGCACTCGTCGTCGCCGCGATCCTCGCGGGCGTGCTCGTCAGCATCGTCGGCGGCGCCAACCGCCTGACGCTTCAAGCCATGGGCATGCGGCGTTGATGCCGCCCGTCCTGCCGGCTCTCGCCGCTCTGGCGGCAATCTTGGGTCTAGTCGTCGACCTTGCCACCGGCGCGGGCATGCTCGCCGGCTTGGTGCTCCTGGGGGGTTGCCTCGCCGCCGCCGTCCGCTGGCGCGGTTGGCCGGAGGGCCCGGCCGCGTTGATCGGCGCGGCGCTGCTGTTGGCCCGCCTCGGGGGCGCCGAAGCCGCATCAGGGACCGGATTCTTTACCCTGGTTGCGGCGGCGTGGCTGTTGGCTTGGCACGCCACCACGACGTTGTCGTCGATGACCGTGCCGGGACCGCGGGCGGCGCGCCTGCGCGACCTGCTCGTACCTGCCTGGTTCGGCCTTTGGCTGCTGATGCTTTGGGAGCTGATCGTCGTCGGTGCCGGCGTGCCGCAGGTGCTGCTGCCGGCGCCGAGCGCGATCGGCGAGCGCATCGCCGGCTCGTTGCCGATCCTCTGGGCCGACTTTCAGCAGACCTACCTGCGCGCCGTGCTCGCCGGCTACGCCATCGGCTGTGGCGCCGGGTTCGTCGTCGCCATCCTCATCGACCGCTCGCCGTTCCTCACCCGCGGCCTCCTGCCGGTCGGGAACATGGTCTCTGCCTTGCCGATCGTTGGCGTCGCCCCGATCATGGTCATGTGGTTCGGCTTCGACTGGCCATCGAAGGCCGCCGTGGTCGTCGTCATGACCTTCTTTCCGATGCTCGTGAACACCCTCGCCGGCCTCGGCGCCAGTACCGCGATCGACGGCGACTTGATGAAGACCTACGGCGCCTCCTACCGACAGACGCTGTTCAAGATGCGGCTGCCATTGGCTATGCCGTTCGTCTTCAACGCTCTCAAGATGAACTCGACCTTGGCGCTGATCGGCGCGATCGTCGCCGAATTCTTCGGCTCGCCGACGGTCGGCATGGGCTTTCGCATCTCGACCGAGATCGGTCGGATGAACGTGGACATGGTCTGGGCGCAGATCGCCATGGCCGCACTGGTCGGCTCCTCGTCCTACGGACTGTTGGCGCTCGCCGAGCGCACCGTGACGTTTTGGCATCCGTCCATTCGCCGATGACGCTACGTTCGATTTCAATGACGAGGAATGAAGAGGAGAAACCGATGACGAAACGGGTTTCGACCGCCGTTCTGGCGCTCGGCGCCGTGCTTTGGGGCGCACCGGCCCTGGCCGACGACGAGGTGACGCTGCAGCTCAAATGGGTCACCCAAGCCCAATTCGCCGGCTACTACGTCGCCAAGGACAAGGGCTTCTACGAGGCCGAGGGCCTCGACGTCACGATCAAGGCCGGCGGTCCCGACATCGCCCCGCCGCAGGTGATCGCGGGTGGCGGCGCCGACGTCATCATCGAGTGGATGCCGGCAGCCCTGGCGGCCCGCGAGCGCGGTGTGCCGCTGGTCAACATCGCCCAACCGTTCAAGCGCTCGGGCATGATGCTCACCTGTCTCGCCGACACGGGGATCACCGAGCCCGCCGACTTCCCGGGCCGCACCCTCGGCGTCTGGTTTTTCGGCAACGAGTACCCGTTTCTGTCCTGGATGAGCCGGCTGGACATCCCGACCGATGGCGGCGACGAGGGCGTGACCGTGCTGCGCCAGGGCTTCAACGTCGATCCGCTGTTGCAGCGTCAGGCCGATTGCATCTCGACCATGACCTACAACGAGTACTGGCAGGTCATCGACGCCGGCATCGCCCCGGACGAACTCGTGGTGTTCAAGTACGAGGACCAGGGCGTCGCGACCCTGGAAGACGGCCTCTACGTCCTGGAAGAGCGACTGGAAGACCCGGCATTCGTCGACGTCATGGCGCGGTTCGTCAAAGCGACCATGCAGGGTTGGGAGTACGCCCGCGAGAACCCCGACGAGGCCGCCGCCATCGTCCTGGAGAACGACGACACGGGCGCCC
The DNA here is from genome assembly GCA_039818825.1 of Pseudomonadota bacterium. Classification (GTDB taxonomy): domain Bacteria; phylum Pseudomonadota; class Alphaproteobacteria; order Geminicoccales; family Geminicoccaceae; genus JBCBTD01. The sequence continues at coordinate 6,499 of JBCBTD010000043.1, read as the reverse complement.
AGACCGAGCAGCACCAGCAACGGATGATGGGTGAAGTGAACCTCTTGACGGACGGTTCCGACGGCCGGCTCGACCCGGCCGACTACGAACGCACGGTGCAAACGCTGCTTTCGGGTGGCTCCGACCCGGTCATCTCGGAAGCGCCCGAAGGGGCGTGGACGCACGTCGTGATCGAACAGGCGCTCGGCGGCTGAGCCTCTCCCCCGGAAAGGAGGCGACCACACCATGGACGAGGAACGGTTCGACGCTGACGCGCTGATCGACGGTACTGCCCCCGCCCTGGGGCTGACGATCACCGACGAGCGGCGGCCGGCGGTGCGGGCGTTCCTCACCATCGCCTTCGCCATGAAGCAGACGATGGATCGGGCCGAGCTCGACGACGACGAGCTGGCCTTGGCACCGGTGTTCGTGCCCGACGACCGTCCGGACGACACGGGCACCGCACTTTGACCGTGCCCGCCCCGTTCGCCTTTGCCCACGACATCGCCAAGGCGATCGCCAGCGGCGACGTAACCGCGCGGGCCGTCGCCGAAGCGGCGCTGGCGCGTATCGCCGCCGTCGGTGGACCGATCAACGCCTTCACCGACGTGACGACAGCGCGGGCGATGGAAGCGGCGGAGACGGTCGACGCCGCACGCGATCGGGGCGAACCGCTCGGCCCGCTGGCCGGCGTGCCCTATGCGGTCAAAAACCTCTACGACGTGCAGGGCCTGTCGACCCGCGCCGGCTCGAAAATCAACCGTGAACGGAAGCCCGCCGACCGCGACGCGACGCTGGTCACACGGATGGACGCTGCGGGCGGCGTGTTGGTGGGCGCGCTCAACATGGGCGAGTACGCCTACGACTTCACCGGCGAGAACGCCCATGACGGGCCCAGCCGCAATCCGCACGACGTGACACGGATGAGCGGCGGTTCGTCATCGGGTTCGGGGGCCGCCACCGCCGCGGGTCTCGCGCCCCTGTCGCTGGGCTCCGACACCAACGGCTCCATCCGCGTGCCGGCGTCGCTTTGCGGCATCTTCGGCCTGAAGCCGACCTATGGCCGCCTCGGCCGCGGCGGCAGCTTTCCGTTCTGCGACAGCCTGGATCACTTGGGGCCGTTCGCCCGCTGCGTGACCGACCTGGCTTTGACGTACGACGCGCTGCAGGGGCCGGACGAACGTGACCATGCCTGCGCGGCGCGCTCGGTCGAGCCTGCGGCCGCAGGCCTCGCAGCGCCGCCGCCGCGGATCGCGGTCCTAGGCGGCCACTTCGCCGAGAGCACACTCCCCGAGGCTCGGGAAGCCGTGGCGCGCGTGGCCGACGCGTTGGGCACTACCCGAACGGTCACCGTCGATGGTGCCGAAGCTGGACGGGCCGCCGCCTTCGTCATCACCAACGCGGAGAGCGCCAACCTCCATCTCGAGCGGCTACGGACGCGCCTGGACGATCTCGATCCGGACACGCGCGACCGGTTCCTCGCGGGCGCGCTGCTGCCGGCCTCTTGGTATGTCCAAGCCCAACGCGTGCGCCGATGGTGGGCACGCCAGCTCGCCCTCGCGATCGCCGACGTGGACGTTCTGATCGCTCCGGCGACGCCCTGCACGGCGCCTCTGATCGGCCAGAAGACCATGAGCCTCGATGGCAAGGAGGTCCTCGTCCGGCCCAATCTAGGCCTCTTCACCCAGCCGATCTCATGCGTCGGCCTGCCGGTCGTCGCGGCGCCGATGATGGCATCCAACGGGCTCCCCATCGCCGTCCAACTCATCGCCAAGCCTTGGCGCGAGGTCGATGCGCTGCGCGCGGCGGCCGCTCTCGAACGCGCCGGCGTCGCCGCCGCGCCGCGACCTTCAGGGCTCGACGGCTGACGTCGGCCGCGGTCGAGCTGCGCGTCGCCACCACGGACGATGCGCGCGCCGTCGCCGAGATCTACGGGCCAATCGTCCGCGAAACCGCCATTTCGTTCGAGATCGACGCGCCGACGACCAACGAGATGGCCGGGCGAATCGCGCGCACGCTCGCGACGCATCCCTGGTTCGTCGCCGAGAAGGGCGACACGATCGTCGGTTACGCTTACGGCAGCGAGCACCGTTCACGACGCGCCTATCGCTGGTCGTGCGACGTCAGCGTCTACGTCGCGGCAGCCGCGCGCGGCCACGGTGTCGGCCGGGCGCTTTACCGGCCGCTCCTCACGACACTCGCCGACCAGGGTTTCACCGCCGCGTTCGCCGGCATCACCCTGCCCAATCCTGCCAGCATCGGGCTCCACGAACATCTCGGCTTCACGCCCGTCGGCGTGTTCCGAGACGTCGGCTTCAAGCACGGAGCATGGCACGACGTCGGCTGGTGGCGCCGCCCGTTGGCGCTGCCAGATCCGGCCCCACGGGAGCCCGTGCCGTTCATGAATCATCGCCGAGGGCGAGCGTTTTTCGGTAAGGATTGAGCATCGCTCCGTGGCGGTTGCGGCCGCTTGCATCGTTGCGACCGACGCCCTACGCCAGCGGCCCATCGTGAACCTCGCGGATTTGACCGACCCATGGAACTCGCCGACGGCACCCTGCGCCTCGACCCCTAAAATGCCCGGACGGGCGATCTCGTCGCCGGCGGCAAGCCGCTCTTCCTGCCGTTGGCGACCACCATCGGCTACATGGTCCTGCAGAACCTGACGGGCATCTCCGTCGCCGCGCTGCTCGGGCTGCCGGCGGCCATGGGCTTTCTCGACGCGCTCCTCGCCATCCACGTCTGCGCGATCCTCGGCTACGTCCTCAACGACGTGATCGCCGACGCCGGCCTGAAACTGCCGTTGTTCGTTACGTGCCCGTTCGCTGGCATCCTGGTCACCAACCTCATCCCGCGCGACGAGGTCCGCGCCATCACCGGCACCAAGGGCCATCGCGCACGCCGACGATGGGGCTGATCGCCGACGTGTCGCTTGGCACGTTCCTCGCCATGTCGTTGATGAGCATGCAGCTCTGGACGCTTGCCGGCGTCGCCGGGCCGCTGGTGGCGATCATCGGTGCTCAGTTCGTCGTCGCGTTGGCCGTCAACATCTTCATCGTCTTCCCGACCATGGGCCGGACCTACGACGCGGCAGTGATCTCGGCGGGCTTCGGTGGCATCTCCTTGGGCGCGACGCCAACCGCCATGGCCAACATGGCGGCGGTCACTCAGCGCTACGGCCCCTCGCACCTCGCCTTCATCGTCGTGCCTCTGGTCTGCGCGTTCTTCATCGACCTGGTGAACGCGATCGCCATCCCGCTGTTCCTCGGCGCGGTTCGAGCAGGCCGCTCAGGCATCGGGATCGGTGATGGCCCCCAGCGTCCCGACGAACGCTGCCCAGCAAGCGTCGGCGCTGGCCTCGGAGTTCGGCTACGGCGACGACCAAGAAGGTGCCGCCCTGGCGATCGTGCATCTCGGCGCAGAACGCCTCGACGAAGCCGAGCGGGCGCAGGCGATGGCTCATCTCGGTCACCCACCGGTGGCGGCGTCGCCGCTACACGGGGTTGCCGCCAGACGAACCCTGCAACGCTTGCGACGCGTGCCGTTGCCTCAGGAACCCGCGATACCAGTGCGGCCTGGCCGCATCGTCGTTGCCGATGCGCGCGTACATGACCTTCTTCACGACGTCGAGAACGAACATCCAGACGATCAGATACGCCCAGACGAGGCCAATGACCGTCCACGGCAACGCCGTGACGAACCAGCCGAACCCGCACATCAGGACGGCGAAGATCTGGGTGCCGACCAGCGCCAAGAAGAGCGGCCGCGCCGGCCACGGGTGATCGAAGAAGTTGCCCCGCGAACGCACGACGAACAGCAGCAGGTGGCCACCGGCGACGAGTTGGAGGAAGACGGCGGTCTGGATCTGGTCCTGGGTCAGGGTGATCCACGCTTGCCACTCGGGATTGCTCAGCCACTCCATGCCGATGAGCAGGAGACCGAAGCTCTGCACCACCGAGAACAGGCCGAGCGTGCTCGCCACGAACAACAATTGGCGCATGTGCCAGCGGACCGGCTGTTTCGACAGCACGGTGTTGTCGTAGGCGATCGCCATGATCGGCACGTCGTCCAACAGCGCCAGGAGGATGATCATGATCGGCGTCAGCGGCGAAAAGCCGAAGACGATGGTGGCCAGCACCACCACGAACATGATGTCGAGCGTCATCGCCACGCGGTAGACGATGTAGTTGATGATCCGCTCGAAGATCCGCCGCGACTCGTCGATCGCGTCGATGATCGTGGACAGGCCGGGTGCCGTCAGGATCAGCGCCGCGGCCGCGCGAGCGGCGTCGGTGGCGCCGCTCACGGCGACACCGCAGTCGGCCTGCTTCAGCGCCGGCGCGTCGTTGACGCCATCGCCGGTCATGGCAACGACGTGCCCCCGGTCCTGCAGCGCTTTGACGATGGCGTATTTGTGCTCCGGGAACACCCGGCCGAAGCCGTCCGCCTGATCGACGCATGCCGTGATCGGCTCGGGCAACCGGCTCATGTCCATGTCGGCGGAGAAGAGATCGGCCGCCGGCTGGAGATGGCTGCCCATGCCCAGTTGCTTGGAGATCTCGCTGCCGATGGCAACGTCGTCGCCGGTCACCATCTTGACCCGCAAACCGTGCTCCTTGGCGCGGGCGATGGTCTCCTTCGAGTCGTCACGCGGCGGGTCGAGCATCGACAGGATGCCGAGAAAGCTCCAACTGGCACCGTCGTCGGCCGAGACCGCCACGCCCAGCGCCCGCATGCCGCGGGCCGCCAGACCGGCGACCGCGTCTTCGGCCGCCTTCGCCGCATCCGGTGCCATCGCCGCCAGCTCGACGATCACCTGAGGCGCGCCCTTGGTGTAGCGAAGCGCCTTGCCCTCGGCGTCGGTGACGTACCCCTCGGTTCGCTTGCTGACTGGATCGAAGGGAACGAAGCGGGTCTGGGTGTAGGAAGAGAGCACCGCCGCGTCCGTCAAGCCGCCGATCACCGCGTCGTCGATGGCGTCTCCCCCCGCCCGCTCGGACGCCAGAGCGCCCGCCAGAATCAGGCCCTGAGCATCGACCCCGGCGAGCGGGATCGGGTCGCCGAGCGTCAGCTGGTTCTTGGTCAGCGTGCCGGTCTTGTCGGAGCACAGCACGTCGACGCCGGCCAGTTCCTCGATCGCTTCCAGCCTCGAGACGATGGCCTTCTTGCGGGCCAACGCGAGGCCGCCGAGCGAATTGGTGACGGTGATGACCGTCGGCATCGCCACCGGCACGGAGGCAACCAGCAACACCAGCACCAACCGCAGGATGTCGGCGAGATCGCCCCATTGCCAGTTGTCGCTGCCGACCACGTCGCGGTGGATCTCGAAGCCAGCAAGGATCACGCAGAGGATGACCGACAAGACGATCAGAAAGTCGCCGATCTGGGTGACGGCCTTTTGCGAATGGGAGGCGCCACCTCCGGCTTTGGCGACGAGGCTGGCAGTGCGGCCGAAGAAGGTGTTGCCGCCGGTACCGATGACCACCGCGGTCATCGAACCCTTCTTGGCGATGCTGCCCGAGTAGCCGCTGTCGCCGACCTGCTTGTCGACCGGAAGCGATTCGCCGGTCAGCGCCGCCTGGTCGATGCTGATGTACTCGCCCTCGATGAACCGCAAGTCGGCCGGCAGCACCTGGCCGAGCTTCAGATGCACGACGTCGCCGGGCACGACCTCGGCGGCATCGATGGCAGCGAACGATCCGTCGCGCAGGACGTCGGCCTTGGGCGCCATGCCCGCCTTCAGCGCCGCCAGAGCATCAGCCGCCTTTCGTTCCTGCCAGAAACCGGAAACGGCGTTGTAGATCAGCAGCACCATGATGATCGCGAAGTCGCCCCAATGGCCGACCGCGACCGACAACAAGGCCGCGATCTCGATCATCCACGGGATCGGCCCCCAGAAGAATCGGAGGAACCGCTGCAGGTCGCTGATCTCCGTCTCTTCGAGCTCGTTCCGGCCATACTTGCCGAGGCGCGTCTCGGCCTCGGCCGAGGAGAGGCCCTGGGGCGAGCTGCCGAGGCTCTGGAATACCGTGCCGAGCTCGGCCGTCTCCATATCGTCCGCCGATGCCGTCATCGGTTTCGCCGCCGCCTCTGCTGCCGCAGCCATCATCCGCACTCCCGATTGTCGTGCCGTCGCCGCCGGATACCGACTGGGCCACGGCATCCGCTTAGCGGATCGCCGTCGCCGGAGACACCCCTCGGACGTCGATGCGTGGCTCGAGGCCAGCCAAGTGTAGCGACCAACGACGTTCGGAAAGCGGCGAGCGGTCAGTATCCCCGGTTTCTTTCGCCGCCGCCGGACCACATCTCAGCGCCACGGCGACGACTGCACCCGACGAGAGGTCGACATGCGCACCAACCTTCGCCTTCCCTCGACGTGCCCCAGAACGACGCCCCACGAAACCGGAACCTCCCTGACACGGCGCCAGGCGCTGGGCGCAGCAGCGCTCGCCCTGGCGGGGCCGACCCTGATCGGCGAGGCGGCAGCCGCCGCAGGCGTCGGCTCGGCGATGGTCGACCG
>JBCBTD010000042.1:0-34429 GCA_039818825.1 Pseudomonadota bacterium | reverse complement strand
TGGCTGCGCGGCGACAACGTGATGACAGGTTATCTCGGCGACGATGTCGGCACCGCCGCGGTCCTCGACGACGGCTGGTTCCGTACCGGCGACATCGTCAGGACCGACGGCGATGGCTTCGTCCACTTCGTCGGGCGCAAGAAGAACCTGATCAAGCGTGGCGGCGTCTCGATCTACCCCGAGGACGTGCTCGGCGGCTTCGAGACCGTCGATGGCGTCGCCGGCGCGGCCGTCATCGGTATGGCCGACGCGGTGTTCGAGCAGATCGTCGTCGCCTGCATCGAACTGGCGCCAGGCGGCCGACTGCGCGAGGTCGAGACCGAAGCGCGCAGGCGGCTGTCCCGCGAGCTCTTCCCGGACAAGGTATTGACCGTCGACAAACTGCCGCGCGGGCCGTCGGGAAAGATCGTCCAGGACGCGCTGCGCCAGGAGATCGAGCGGCAGCTGGCACCCAAATCGGCCGGCGACGCGACCACGGCGGAACGCGTGCTCGAGGTCATCGGTGCCACGTTCAACGTCGACCCAGCGACCCTCGAGCCGGCCGACGACCCGGAGACGGTGATGGGCTGGGACTCCTATTCGCACATGGAACTGGTGATCTCGCTCGAGGAAGCCTTCGACTTCAAGCTCACCCCTCGCGACATCCTTCGCATGCGGACGATCGGTCTGGTCATCGAGGTCGTGGAAGGCAGGCTCTGAGCGATGCGCTTCGTTCCGCAGCCGAAGGGGCGGAAAGCCGAGCCGCCGCCGCTCGCTTCTTGGTGCATTGCCTTCACCCTGTTCGCGGCCACCATGGGCTTCATCTACGCGACGATGGACTTTCACCCGGCGCGCTTGGTGAACAAGTTGGCGGATCACCATGAACCGCTGCAAGCGTTCCTCGACGCTGCCCCGACCGAGCAGCGGCCTACCGGCGTCTACCTGACCGCATCCTCAGGCATCTGCGCCACCCTCGGCCCCGTCGAACTGCAGCCGGACGGCCCGGTCATGTACACGCTGTTCTTGCCCAGCGCCGTACTCAACGACTTCCGGATGTTCCTACCGAAGATCTTGGACAGCGACATTGATTTCATCGCGCTTGATCCGTATTTGGTCGATCTGGAGAGTCGAACCTTCAACAGGCATTTCAACTACTGGCGACAGCTTGCCCGTCTACTCCATCCGCTGCGCACGGATCTGACGGGGCTCGAAGCCTTGTGGACCTGTGACTGCGAAGTGCCCGGCCGGCGCCCTTTCGACTTCGAAGCGGAAGTCGAGCGACGCCGAGCACTGGGGCCACGCAATACCGAACCGCCGACCATAGCGCCGTCGTTCCGCAGAATGGCGCAGCAGGCTGACGAACGCGGGATCGCGGTCGTCGTTGCCGACATGCCGACCCACGAGTTGACCGGATCGCGGACGACCGCCCGAGAGCTGGGTGAAATCTACCGGGCAACCGGACAAGGCGGTGATCCGCAGTTCTCCGAGCCGTTCGACGTCCTCCCGACCGAGTGGTTCTGTGACTTCGTCCACGCCAACGCGGCGGCGCGTCCGAGCTACCGGGCATGGCTGGCACAACAGATCGAGGCGGCGCTTTGAACCTGCTCGCCGTCGACTCGGTCATCTCCCTCAGCTTCTTCCTGTCGCAGATCGTAGCAGTCGGCGTGTTCTGGCTGGCGCCACGGCACTTGCGTCCCGAGGCGTTGGCTCTCGTCACGTTCGGCTTTCTGGCGCTCGCCGATCCGACGTCCTTGGCGATCCTGGTGGCCATGACCATGGTCACCGCATACGCGTCAGGCGGTGGGCGCCAGAACCAAGCGGTCCCGACGATCGCCGCGACGGCGCTGATCGCGCTTACGCTGGTCGCGTTCAAACTCGGCGAAGCTCGGGTCGACAACGGCGGCATGATGATGTTGCTGCTGCCACTCGGAATCTCGTTCTACACGTTCCGCTGCCTGCACGTGGTCATCGAGACCCATCTGGCTATCCAAGAACCGCCGACACTCCGCGAGTTGGTCGGCTACTTGTTCTTCATGCCGACCATCGTCGCCGGGCCGATTCATCGCCTCCCGGACTACTTGCGCGACAGAAGACGCGCCGGGCCGTTGTCCAGCGCCGACGCGTCGCAGGGCCTGACCCGAATCGTTTATGGCTACACCAAGATCGTCTTGATCGCCAACTTCGTTCTCGACCTCCGCATCGCACCATGGCTCGCTGAACGCTTCGCTGACAATCCACCGCTCGCCGCCTACGCTGAGTGCCTGCACTCGGCATTCTTTTTATACTTGTTTTTCTCAGGATATTCCGACATCGCGATTGGCTTTGCTCTGCTGATGGGCTATCGCGTCATCGAGAATTTCAACAATCCATTCATGAAGGCGAGTGTCAGCGGCTTTTGGCGGTCTTGGCACATCTCGTTGTCCAGCTGGATCCGCGAGTACGTCTTCGCCGGTGTGTTGGCCATCACCCGGCGGCGCTGGGTGGGCGTGATCGCCAGCATGGTGACCATCGGCCTCTGGCACCAGCTCACCGTGAACTGGCTGCTCTGGGGCCTCTACCACGCGATGGGCCTGCTCGTGCGCAACTACTGGCTCGCGCACTTTCCCGCCGATCGCTACATTCGCACGGTATGGCACGAGAGAATCTACAATGTGATATGCTGGTTCATCACCTTCAACTTCGTCATCCTCAGCTTCTCGATCGCGAAAGAAGGTTCACCTGCCGACGCCCTCGACACCCTCGGTACGATCCTCTTCTGGTGGTTTTGAGATGTATGCACTTCTATTGCGCTTGATGCCACGCTGGCTGGCGACGCTGGTGATGGGCTGCTGGTTCTACGCGCTCATCTTGATGGTGGTCTATCTAGCGTCACGATACGATCTCGGCGACTTTGCCTACTGGCGGATTTAGTGCATCCAGCGCACACGCAGACGGCTCGGCCTTCAGCCATCCTAGCGCGACTGCTCAGCCGCCGTTCAGCACCGCTGGCGCGTCTGCCACGATCGGTCCACCCACGGCGTGGCCGGCACCCCGCGACGGCGTTGGCAGCAATACTGCATTGACCAACGCGGCCGCTGCCAACACCAATGCGGTCGCCATCAACGAGAAACCGGCTCCGGCACCGCTGGGGCCACGTCGAGAGGAGGACCGCCGATGGGCGTCGGTTGGAGGACATGGAGCCGGACCCTTGCCGGCATCGGCATCGCCGCCGGCGTCTTGCTCGGCATCGCCGTCCAGGCGGCAACACCGCCGAACATGTTGGTCATGGGCACGCGCCTCGACGACATCATCACGCTCGACCCGGCGGAGGTCTTCGAGTTCTCGGGCGCCGAGGTGACCGCGAACATCTACGACCGCATCACCATGTACGAGCCGGAGAATCTCACCGAGCTGGTCGGCGGCGTCGTCGAGAGCTGGGAGATCGCCGACGACGGCAAGGTGATCACGTTCAAGATGCGCCCCGGGCTGACCTTCCACTCGGGCAACCCGGTCCGCCCCGAGGACGCCGTCTATTCGCTGCGCCGGGTCGTCAAGCTGAACAAGACGCCGTCATTCATCGTCACCCAGTTCGGCTGGACGCCGGAGAACGTGGACGAGCTGGTGCGGGTGGTCGACGACGAGCACTTCCAGATCGAGATCACCGAAGACTTCTCGCCCGGCCTGGTGCTGAATGCACTCTCGGCCGGCGTTGGCTCGGTGGTCGACGAGTTGGAGGTCGAGGCGCACGCCGTCGACGACGACATGGGCTATGGCTGGCTGAAGAACAACAGCGCCGGGTCGGGGGCCTTCAAGCTGGTGAGCTGGAACGCCAACGAGTCCGTGGTCCTCGAACACAATCCGGACTACCGGCACGGCGCCCCAGCCATGGAGCGGGTGATCCTGCGCCACGTGCCTGAGCCGGCGGCACAGCGCCTGCTCCTGGAGCAGGGCGACATCGACATCGCCCGCACCCTCACGCCGGACCAGGTCAAAGGTCTGGCCGGGAACGCCGACCTCGTTCTGGAGAATTTCCCCAAGGCAACGCTCCTCTACGTTGCGGCGAATGCGTCGGTGCCGGAGCTGAGCGATCCCAAGGTTTGGGAGGCGTTGAAGTACCTCATCGACTACGACGGCATGGCGACGTCGTTCCTCGAGGGCCAGTACATCCCGCACCAGTCGTTCTGGGGTTCGGGCTTGTGGGCCTCGGCGGACGCCAAGCCCTACACGTTGGATGTCGAGAAGGGGAAGGCGCTCCTAGCCGAAGCCGGCTATCCGGACGGCTTCAGCATGACGATCGACAGCCTCAACACCTCGCCCTACATGGAAATGGCCGAGTCGATCCAAAGCACCTTCGCGGACGCAGGGATCACCGCCGAGATCGTGCCCCAGGATGGCAGTGCGCTCTGGCCCAAGTATCGCGCACGGCGGCATCAGCTGATCCTCGCCCGTTGGGGCCCCGACTATCTCGACCCGCACTCCAACGCCGACAGCTTCGCTTCCAATCCGGACAACAGCCCTGAAGCTGGGCTCACCGGCGTGCTCGCCTGGCGCAATGCCTGGGACGATCCGGAGATCACGGCGATGACGGCGGCCGCGCGGTCCGAGCTCGACCTCGACAAGCGGAAAGCGCTCTACGAGGAGCTGCAACTTCGCCACCAGACGAACTCGCCTTTCGCCGTCATCGTGCAGCAGAATGAGCAGGTGGTCGGTCGAGCGGGGGTCGAGGGCTTCGTTTCCGGACCCTCGTTCGATCTCGTCTTCTACCGCAACGTCACGAAGTAGGGGCGACCGCGGCCAATGGCCGAACCGCCCGTCGCCGTCAGCGGGGCACCCTCGGGTGCCCCGTCGTCTTCGCCGCGTCTCGAAGCCTGGCGGCGGCGCGGCGCTGGCCTCGCCCGCGTGCTGGCATCGCTGGCGCTCACCTTCCTCGGCCTGACCGCGATCACCTTCGTCATCGGCCGGGTCATGCCGCTGGACCCGGTGCTCGCGATCGTCGGCGACCGGGCGCCGCAGGACGTCTACGACGCGATGTACGTCCAGCTCGGGCTCGATCAGCCGCTCTACGTCCAGTATCTCCGCTATCTGGGCCAGATCCTGACTGGCGATTTCGGCATTTCGGTACAGACCGGACGGCCGGTGTTGAACGACCTCATGCGGTTCTTTCCGGCGACCCTGGAACTCGCGACGCTCGCGACGCTCCTCGGCGTCGTGATCGGCGTCCCCGCTGGCGTGCTCGCGGCCGTGCATCAGGGGAAGCTGATCGACCACGTCGTCCGCGTGGTCGGGCTCATCGGCTATTCGATGCCGGTGTTCTGGCTCGGGATGGTGGCGCTCCTCGTCTTCTACGCCAAGCTCGGCTGGGTTCCCGGTCCGGGTCGCCTCTCCGTCTTCTACGACGGCATGGTTCCCCCGGTGACGGGGCTCTTGCTGGTGGACTCGCTCATTGCGGGCAACGCCACCGTGTTCTGGAACGCGGTAGAGCACCTGATCCTGCCCGTCTCGATCCTCGGTGCATTCGCGCTCGCCTACATCGCGCGGATGACCCGCAGCTTCATGCTGGATCAGCTGCGCCAGGAGTACGTTCTTACCGCGCGGGTCAAAGGCCTCGCCGAGCGGACGGTGATCTGGCGGCACGCGTTCGGCAACGTGCTCGTCCAGCTGATCACCACCATCGGCCTGACCTACGCATCGCTGCTCGAAGGCTCGGTCTTGACCGAGACGGTGTTCGCCTGGCCGGGCATCGGTCAATACATCACCAACGCGTTGTTCAATTCCGACATGAACGCAGTGATCGGCGGCACCATCGTCGTCGGCACGTGTTTCGTCGGCATCAACATGCTTTCGGACGCGCTCTACCGAACGGTCGACCCGCGTGCTCGGTGACACGCCATGGCGGTGACTGCCGGCCAGCGCAGCTGGCTGTTGACCGACACACCGGCGAGCGCCTTTCAGGCCCGCTGCCAGCGCACCTACCTCACCTGGCTCATCTTCCGCACCAATCCGATTGCGGTCGCTGGCTTGGTGATCGTCCTGACGCTGGTGCTGATGGCGCTGTTTGCGCCCATCCTCACCGGCGGCAACGGCCTCACCCAGAACCTGGCAGGGCGGCTGCAACCACCCAGTGCCGAGCACTGGTTCGGCACCGATCAGTTGGGTCGCGACATCTTCGACCGCATCGTCTGGGGCTCACGGATCACGCTTTACATCGTCGGTCTGGTGGCGGTGATCGTCGTGCCCATCGGCCTGGTGATCGGCATCGTCGCCGGCTACGTCGGCGGTTGGGTCGACCAGGTGCTGATGCGGATCACCGACATCTTCCTGGCCTTTCCGAGGCTGATCCTGGCCCTCGCCTTCGTCGCGGCACTCGGTCCGGGCATCGAGAACGCGGTTCTGGCGATCGCGCTGACGACCTGGTCGCCCTACGCCCGCATCGCCCGCGCCGAGGCACTGACGATCCGGCGCAGCGAGTTCATCATGGCCGCGCGTTCGCAGGGTGCATCGACCTTCCGGATCCTCACCCACCACGTGGCACCCTTGTGCCTCTCCTCGGTCATCGTCCGCCTGACCCTGGACATGGCGGGCATCATCCTCACCGCGGCGGGGCTCGGGTTTCTGGGCCTGGGCGCGCAGCCGCCCTCCCCCGAATGGGGAGCGATGATCTCGACCGGCCGGCAATTCATCCTCGACCAGTGGTGGGTACCGACGATGCCGGGCCTTGCCATCCTCATCGTCAGCCTCGGCTTCAACCTGTTGGGCGACGGGCTGCGCGACGTGCTGGACCCACGGGGCGGCGGCAAGTGAGCGACGCGGCGCTGCTCGAAATCGAAGACCTCTCCGTCACCTACCGCACCGCCAAGGGACCGGTCGAAGCGGTGCGCGGGGTGAGCTTCACCCTTGGTCGCGAAAAGCTTGGCATCGTCGGCGAGAGCGGCTCCGGCAAATCGCAGACGGGCCGCGCCATCCTCGGCCTGACCGACGGTAACGGTACCGTGCATGCCAAGACGTTCCGCTTCGCCGGTATCGACCTCCGCCACGCCTCAGAACGAACGATGCGGTCGATCCGCGGCAACCGGATCTCGATGATCCTCCAGGACCCGCGCTACAGCCTCAATCCCGTGATGCCGGTCGGACGGCAGATCGCCGAGGCGTTCCTGGTGCACCATCGGACGAGCCAGCGCGACGCGCGGCAGCGCGCCCTGAACATGCTGGAGGCCGTCCGCATTCGCGATCCCGAGCGGGTCTATCGCGCCTATCCGCACGAGCTGTCCGGCGGCATGGGCCAACGGGTGATGATCGCGATGATGATGATCCCCGAGCCGGATCTGATCATCGCCGACGAGCCGACCTCGGCCCTCGACGTCACCGTCTCGCTCCAGGTGCTGGCGATCCTCGATCGCCTGGTCACCGAGCGCGGGACCGGGCTCGTGTTCATCAGTCACGACCTGGAGCTGGTCGCCTCCTTCTGCGATCGAGTCCTGATCATGTACGCCGGGCGCATCGTCGAGAGCTGCGCAGCGCGCGATCTGGCCGAGGCCAAGCATCCCTACACGCGCGGACTGCTGAACTCGCTACCCAAGATCGACCGCCCGGTCGCAGTCTTGCCGACGCTCGACCGCGACCCCTCCTGGGCTGGCTGACGGCTTTGCTTTCGGTACGGCATCTGGACGTGCGGTTCGGACGGAACGAGGACGCCGTCCATGCTGTCCGCGACGTGACGTTCGAGGTCGGGCGAGGGGCCAGCTTCGGGCTCGTCGGCGAGAGCGGCTCGGGCAAGTCGACCGTGTTGCGCGCGATCGCCGGGCTGGTCGACCGCTGGACGGGCACCATCGAGGTCGGCGGCGAAGCCCTCGGGGCTGAGCGCTCCAAACGGTTCCGGCGCGAGGTTCAGATGGTGTTCCAGGACCCCTACGGCGCGCTCCACCCGCGCCACACCGTCGACCAGATCCTGAAAGAGCCACTGGAGATCCACCGGATCGGCGATCGCGACGACCGCGTCATGCAGGCCTTGGCCGAGGTTGGTCTCGACGAGCGGTTTCGCTTTCGCTTTCCGCATCAGCTTTCGGGTGGTCAGCGCCAGCGGATCGCCGTGGCGCGGGCGTTGGTGATCGAGCCAAAGGTGATCCTGCTCGACGAGCCGACCTCGGCGCTGGACGTGTCGATCCAGGCCGAGGTCTTGAACCTCCTCCAACGCCTGCGCCGCGAGCGTTCGCTTACCTACGTGCTGGTGAGCCACAACCTCGCCGTGGTCAGTCACATGTGCGACACGCTCGCGGTGATGCGCGACGGCGAGGTGGTCGAAGGCATGGCCGTGGAAGCGCTCCGCAGCGGCACGCCGACACACCCCTACACCCGGCAGCTGTTCCGTGCTGCGAGCGGCTACGACGCCGACCTGGTGGCCAGCCTCGTCGACGACCTGTAACGCGCCCGGATCAAGCGGCCGTGGCTACGCCCTTCTCGCTCAGCATCGTCGTCAGCTCGCCGCTCTCGTACATGTCGCGAACGATGTCGCAGCCACCGACGAACTCGCCCTTGACGTAGAGCTGCGGAATGGTCGGCCAGTTCGAGAAGGATTTGATGCCTTCGCGCAGCTCCTGGTCCTCCAGCACGTTGTACGTCTGGAACTTGACGCCAGCGTGCGACAGCACCTGGACGACCATCGCCGAGAACCCGCACTGCGGAAAGACCGGCGTCCCCTTCATGTAGAGAACGACGTCGTCCTTGCCGATTTGCTCGGAGATGTCGTCGTGGGTCGTGGTCATGGGCGGTCTCCTCGGGAGAAGTCAGGGCGCCTCGGCCGGGACGGCCGTGGTCAGTGCCAGAGCGTGCAGGTCGGTTCCCATGCGGGCGCCGAAGGCGGCGTAGACCAGTTGGTGCTGCTGCACACGGGACTTGCCGGCGAACGCGCCGGAGACGACGTGCGCGCGGTAGTGGTCGCCATCGCCCGCCAAATCCTCGATCGTGACTTGGGCGTCGGGCAACGCGGTGCGGATGACCCGCTCGATCTCCTCAGCCGGCATCGGCATGGCCACCCCCTCAGCTGGTCTGCCTGTCCAAGCCGCTCATGTAGGCGGGGAACCAACCCTCGGACAAGGCCCGCAGGCGGTCGATCGCCACACGGCCATGGGGTTCGACGACGATCTGATCGCCGCCGGTATGGCCGATAGGCCGAGCAAGCACGCCGGAAGCGCTCGCTTCGTGCAGCAGGTCGGCGACGGCCTCCTCGGCGACCGCGACCACATACCGCGCCTGGTCCTCGCCGAACCACCACGCCGCACCGGTCGCCACGTCCGCCGGCTCGGTGGTCGTGAAACCACATCCGCCGGCGAGTGCCATCTCCACCAGAGCGACCAGAAGCCCACCGTCACCCACGTCGTGACAGGCGCGGACCAAGCCCTCGTCCATCAGTCC
This sequence comes from Pseudomonadota bacterium, assembly GCA_039818825.1. Taxonomy (GTDB): domain Bacteria; phylum Pseudomonadota; class Alphaproteobacteria; order Geminicoccales; family Geminicoccaceae; genus JBCBTD01. The sequence continues at coordinate 25,063 of JBCBTD010000042.1, read as the reverse complement.
GCGGACGAAGTCGCCATTGCGGCGCTCGACCGAGACGTCGACGGGCGGCGGCATCCCCTCTTCGCGCCCGCAGACCACCCGAAGGTAGAGCGAGGCTCCCAGCCAGCCAGGCGCGTCGCCGATCATGACGAGCTGCAGGCCAGGTTCGACGATGCCGACCTCGATCCGGCGCGACCAGTCGTCCAGGAGACCAACACCGCCGATCCCCGGCGTCGGCTGAACCGCTCGGCCGTCGGTCTCGTTGTAGAGCGAGACGTTCCCGGACACGACCGGGAAGTCCAAACCGCGGCAGGCCTTCGCCATGCCCTGGATCGCACCGGTCAGCTGGCCCATCGTCCGCGGGCGCTCGGGGTTGCCGAAGTTCAAGCAATTGGTGATCGCCAAGGGCATGGCGCCGACGGCGGTCAGGTTGCGCCAAGCTTCGCAGACGGCCTGAGCCCCGCCACGGACGGGATCGACCTGGACGTAGCGCGGGGTGCAATCGACGGTCAGCGCCAGCGCCTTGGCGGTGCCGTGGACGCGGACGACGGCCGCGTCGCCGCCCGGCCCGGCCAACGTGTCGGCCATCACCGTGCTGTCGTACTGCTCGTAGGCCCAGCGGCGGCTGCAGAGTTCGGGGCTGGCGATCAGCCGCTCCAGAGCCGCGACGGTCCCGACCGGTTCGCGCACCAGTTCGGGCGCGACCGCGAGTACCGGCGGCATCGGCTCCGCCGGACGATCGTAGACCGGGGACGCGCCGGCGACCGGCGCGATCGGCACGTCGCCGACGACCGTTCCGTCGAACCTCAGGACCATCCGGCCAGACCCGGTCACCCGGCCGATCACCGCCGCGTCGAGCTCCCACTTGCTGAAGATCGCCTCGGCGTCCGCCTCGGCACCCTCGCGGAGCACCAACAACATGCGCTCCTGGCTTTCGCTCAGCATCAGCTCGTACGGCGTCATCCCGGTCTCGCGCGCCGGCACCTGGTCGAGGTCGAGTTCGATGCCGGTGCCGCCGCGTGACGCCATCTCGAAGGACGACGAGGTGAGGCCGGCTGCGCCCATGTCCTGAATGGCGACGATGGCATCACCCGCCATCAGCTCGAGGCACGCCTCCAACAGCAGTTTTTCCTTGAACGGATCGCCCACTTGAACCGTTGGTCGCTTGGCCTCGGTCGTGTCGGAGAACTCGGCCGAGGCCATCGTCGCCCCATGGATGCCGTCGCGGCCGGTCTTCGCTCCGACGTAGACCACGGGATTACCGATGCCGGCCGCGGCCGCGTAAAAGACCCGATCGGCCTGCGCAACACCGACGCACATGGCGTTGACCAGGATGTTGCCGTCGAAGCTGCCGTGGAAACCGATCTCGCCGCCGACGGTGGGGACGCCGACACAGTTGCCGTAGCCACCGATCCCGGCGACGACCCCGGCGACGAGGTGGCGGGTCTTGGGGTGCGACGGTGAGCCGAAGCGCAGTGCGTTCAACATCGCTACCGGCCGGGCGCCCATGGTGAACACGTCGCGCATGATACCGCCGACGCCGGTCGCCGCACCTTGATAGGGCTCGATGAAGCTCGGGTGGTTGTGGCTCTCCATCTTGAAAATGGCGACTTGGCCGTCGCCGATGTCGACGACGCCGGCGTTCTCGCCCGGACCGCAGACGACCCACGGCGCCTCGGTCGGCAGCTTCGCCAGATGGCGCTTGGACGACTTGTACGAGCAGTGCTCGCTCCACATGACGGAGAAGATGCCGAGTTCCAGCAGGTTCGGCATACGGCCGAGGATCGTCTGGATGCGCTCGAACTCCTCCGCGCTCAGCCCATGATCTTCCGCGACGGCAATGCTCACCTCGGTCATGCCAGCGCCGCCACCAGCGAGCGGAAGAGGACCGCCCCGTCGCTGCCGCCGAGTTCGGCACCGATCGCCCGCTCGGGATGCGGCATCAGGCCCAGGACGTTGCGCGCGTCGTTGCATACACCGGCGATCGCTCGGGCGGAGCCGTTCGGGTTGTCGGCGTAGCGGAACGCCACGGCCCCGGTGGCTTCGAGATGGGCCAGCGTCGTCTCGTCGGCCACGTAGTTGCCGTCGTGGTGCGCCACCGGCAGCCTGATCCGGTCACCGGCGCGCCAGCCGGCGGTGAAGCCCGTGGCGTCGTTCTCGACTCGCAGTTCGACCCATCTGCTGACGAATCGCTGACCAGCATTGCGGACCAACGCACCGGGCAACAACCCCGCCTCGGTCAACACCTGAAAACCGTTGCAGATGCCGAGCACTCGCCCACCCTTCGCGGCGAACGCCGCGACCGCCCGAAGAATGGGCGAGCGCGCGGCGATGGCGCCGCTCCGCAGGTAGTCGCCGTAGGAGAAACCGCCGGGGATACCGACCACGTCCACCGGCGGCAGCTCGGTTTCGGCGTGCCAGACGCGGACCGGAATCCGCCCGGTGGCCTTGGCGAACGCCACCGCCAGGTCTCGATCGCAGTTGGAGCCGGGGAAGGTGACGACGGCAGCCCGCACCAGGTCAGCCCACGGGCTCGACGACGAACGTCTCGATCACCGGGTTGGCGAGCAGCCGGTCCGCCATCGCCCGAGCCTCCTCCAGCGCTGCTGCTTCGTCCCGCCCGTCGATTTCCACCTCGAAGACCCGGCGTTGAGTGACGGCGCCGACGCCGTCGAAGCCGAGGGCGCCGAGCGACCGCCGGATCGTCTCCGCTGCCGGGTCCAAGACGCCGTCGCGCAAGCTGACGACGATACGGACCTTCATTGCACGGTCTCCGGTCCGGCCAGATCGCGCGGGCCGGCCTCCGGCAGGATGCCGAGCCGGCGGGCGACCTCTTGATAGGCCTCTTCCACCTGACCGAGGTCCTGGCGAAAGCGGTCCTTGTCGAGCCGCTCACCCGTCGCCGTGTCCCACAACCGGCAACTGTCAGGGCTGATCTCGTCGGCGAGCACGACCCGGACGTCTTCTTCTTCCCACAGCCGCCCGAACTCGAGCTTGAAGTCGACCAGGCGGATTCCCAGACCAAGCAGCAGGCCGGATACGAAATCGTTGATCCGCAACGTGTAGTTGATGATGTCGTCCATGTCCTGCACCGACGCCCAGCCGAACGCGGTGATGTGCTCTTCAGAGACCATTGGATCGCCGAGTTCATCCGACTTGAAGCAGTATTCGAGGATCGTGCGCGGCAGCCGATCGCCCTCTTGCAACCCCAGCCGTTTGACGATCGATCCTGCTGCGTAGTTGCGGACGACCACCTCGATCGGGATGATCTCCACCTCGCGGATCAGTTGCTCGCGCATGTTCAGTCGACGGATGAAATGCGTTGGCACGCCGAGCTCTGCCAAACGCAGCATGAAAAACTCGGAGATACGGTTGTTCAACACCCCTTTGCCGGTGATTACACCGTGCTTGCGGTTGTTGAATGCTGTCGCATCGTCTTTGAAATACTGGATAAGGGTGCCGCGCTCCGGGCCCTCGAACAGGACCTTTGCCTTGCCCTCGTATACTTGCCGCCGGCGAGACATCGACCCGACCCGTAAAGCGATCCACGTCGCGCCGGCCGCGGGTACCCCGAGGTTCGACGCCGGAACCCTATAGACCACGCTGCAGGCACCGGCAACGCGCGACCGTTGCCGATGGGAGGGTCTTCATGTAAAAACTTGAACCGGATTCTGAAGCAGCGGCGGCAAGAGATGCGATACGTTCGGAATTTGTGCGTTGCGCTCGTGGTGTTGGTGATGGCGTCGGCGGTCGCGCACGCGCGCTCCGGCGAGGAGGTGGTGGCGCGGGCCGGCTTCTTCGTCGACGACTTGTTGCGGACGCTGCCGCCGGACGAAGCGATGCGGCGGTACGTGCAGAACGCCTATGGCGTCATCGTCGTCCCCGACCTACTCGAGGGCGGGTTCGTCATCGGCGCCGAACACGGCAACGGCGTGCTCCTCGTCCGCGATCCGATCACGGGTCAGTTCGGCCCGCCCACGTTCGTCCAGATTTTCGGCGGCAGCCTCGGGCTGCAGGTCGGCGGCAAGACCAGCGAAGTCGTGATGACCATCATGAATGAAGACGCCGTCGACCGGATCATCCAGGGCGACGTCAAGTTCGGTGCCGACGTCGGTGTCGCGCTGGCACGGATCGGCGCCAGCCTAGGTGCCGCGACGACGACCGGCTTCGGCGAGGACGTCTACGTTTTCGAGCGCTCGGAGGGCATCTTCGGCGGTGCGAGCATCGGCGCTGGAGGCATGTACCCGAACCGCAGCCTGATGGACGCCTATTGGGGGCAAGGTGCGACGCCGCGGCAGGTCGCTCGCGACTTCGGCACCACGGATCAGCGCAGCGCGGATCTTCGGCAGAAACTGGTGCAGTTCTGACCCTTCGCGCCAACTGACGGGCGGGCCTACGGCCACCGAGGGCAATCGGCGGCGGCCGTCCTTGGCCTCGCGTTCCTCGCGCGGCGAACCGGTGCTGCTGTCCGCGACCGGCAAGGAACGGACGTCATCATCGCCGCTTGCTGGCCGTCTCGCCGCGCTGGTGTTAGCTCTGCCCGATGCTCGATTTCGCCACGTGCAACGAGGCTAGACTGCGACGCGATCCGGCGTTCGATGGCCGGTTCTTCGTCGCGGTCAAAACGACCATGATCTACTGCCGCCCGGTCTGTCGGGTGAAGCAGCCGCGCACCGAGAACGTCCGCTTCTATCCGAGCGCCGCAGCGGCGGAGCAGGCAGGCTACCGCCCCTGCCTTAGATGTCGCCCCGAGACGGCGCCGTTCTGCCCCGCTTGGAACGGGACGAGGTCCACTGTCGATCGCGCTCTGCGGCTGATCGAAGGCGGCGCGCTCGACGATGGAACGGTCGAAGGGCTCGCAGATCGCGTCGGCGTCGGTACGCGCCATCTCTGCCGGCTGTTCGCCGAGCAATTGGGCGCTTCGCCCACCCGGATCGCGCGCACGCTCCGCACGCACCGAGCGATGCGGCTGCTACGTGAAACGGCGCTGTCGATGCCGGAAGTCGCGCACCTCGCCGGTTTCGGCAGCGTCCGCTCGTTCAACGCGGCGTTCCGAATGCTCTACGGCCGCCGGCCGTCGGCGGCGCGCCCATCACGCCTGCGAGCATCGATCCATGGGGAACGACATGATCGACCAAGCCCAGAAGGCCCGTGACTTCGCCGCCCTGCACGTGCCGGGCGAGCCGCTCGTGCTCTACAACGTCTGGGACGCGGGTGGCGCCAAGATCGGCGTCGAGGCGGGCGCCAAGGCCATCGCGACGGCAAGTTGGGCCGTCGCCGCCGCCCACGGCTACGACGACGGCGAAACGGTCCCATTCGATCTCGCGCTGACGGTGCTCGAGCGCATCACGGCGACGGTGGCATTGCCGGTCACCCTCGACTTCGAGGGCGGGTACGCGGTCGAACCCACGGCGCTTGCCACGAACGTCGGCCGCGTGATCGCAGCCGGCGCCATTGGCATCAACTTCGAAGACCAGATCGTCGGTGGCGACGGGCTCCACGGCATCGACACCCAGTGCGCCCGGATCGCCGCCCTGCGCGAAGCGGCAGATGCGGCGGGCGTGGGGTTGTTCATCAACGCCCGCACGGATCTGTTCCTGAAGGAGAAAGACGCGGCCAAGCACCCCGCCCACCTCGCCGAGGCCAAGGAGCGAGGCGCCGCCTATGCCGAGGCCGGCGCCAGCGGCTTCTTCGTGCCGGCGCTCAACGACCCGGACCTCATCGCCCGTGTCTGCGCAGCCTCACGTCTGCCTGTGAACGCCATCATGCTGCCGGGCAGTCCGGACACCCGCCGGCTCGCCGAACTCGGCGTCGCCCGGATCAGCTACGGCCCCGTCGCTTATCGGGAGGCGGCGGCCACGTTCGCCGAACGCTATCGGACGGCACTGGACGCCTGAGGCGGCCGCTCAGTTCATGCGGAAAATCTTGCCCGGGTTCATGATGCCCTGAGGATCGAGCGCCCGCTTGATCGCCGCCCAATGGACGAGTGCGGTCGGGTGCTCCTTCTCGACCTTGTCGATCTTGCCGATCCCCACCCCGTGCTCACCGGTGCAGGTGCCGCCCACCGCCAGAGCGCGGTCCACCATCGCCGCGTTGATCACCTGGGCGCGCGCGACCTCGTCGGCATCGTCCGGGTCGATCATGAGCTGGACGTGGAAGTTGCCGTCGCCGACATGGCCGACGATCGGCGCGATCAGGCCGCTTGCGCGGATGTCCGCCTGGGCGGCGGTGATGGCATCGGCGAGCGCCGAGATCGGCACGCACACGTCGGTCGCCAGTGTCTGCGCCCCTGGCCGGAGGCTCAGCGCCGCGTAGTAGGCGTCGTGGCGCGCCTGCCACAGCCGGTTGCGCTCCTCGGCGTTCGTCGTCCAGCGAAACGCCCCGCCGCCGTTGGCATCCGCGAGCTCACGCACCGTCGCCGCTTGCTCTTCGACACCGGCGGTCGAACCGTGGAACTCGAAGAACAAAGTCGGCACCGCGTCCATCGCCGCGAGCTTCGAGTAGGCGATGCAGGCCCGCATCTGCGTCTCGTCCAGCAGCTCGATCCGAGCCACCGGCACGCCCAATTGGATGGTCTCGATCACCGTGCGGACTGCCGCTTCGAGACTGGGGAAGCTGCAGACCGCGGCTGAGATCGCCTCCGGGATCCCGCAGAGGCGAAGCTGCAGCTCGGTGATGACGCCGAGCGTGCCCTCGGAACCGACCAGCAACCGGGTCAGGTCGTAGCCCGCCGCAGACTTGCGCGCCCGACCGCCGAAACGGGCGACGCTGCCGTCCGGCATCACCGCCGTCACCCCGAGAACGTTCTCGCGCATCGTCCCGTAGCGCACGGCATTGGTGCCGGAAGCGCGGGTCGCCGCCATGCCGCCAAGGGTTGCGTCAGCGCCCGGGTCGATCGGGAAGAACAGCCCTTGGTGACGAAGATCGGCGTTGAGCTGTTTGCGGGTCACCCCCGCTTCGACCCGGGCGTCGAGGTCCTCGGTGTTGATCTGCAGAACGCGGTTCATGCCCGTGAGATCGATGCTGATACCTCCTTTCATGGCGCACAACTGACCTTCGAGGGAGCTGCCGGCACCGAACGGCACGACGGCCACGCCGTGGGCGGCGCAACGACCGACGACGGCGGCCACCTCGTCGGTGGTTCCGCACCAGACCACGCCGTCGGGCGCATGGACGGGGTGCCACGCCTCACCCTTGCCATGCTGGTCGCGAACCGCGGCAGCGGTCGAGAACCGCTGACCGAAGCGCTCGCGCAAGGCGCCCAGCACGGCATCCAGGTCCGCGGTCCGTGAACCGGAGCCATCCCGCATCATCCCCTCCCCGATCGTCGAGCCCAGCCTAGACCGTTGTCGATCCATTCCAAGCCACCCGCACACCCCGTGCGGCGACCGACGCGCGACAGCGGCAACGCAGCGGATCACTCCGCCTCGGCCTCGATCCGCTCCATGTCGTCGTCCGAGAGACCGAAGTGATGACCGATCTCGTGGATCAGAACGTGGCGCACGACGTGGTCGAGCGTCATCGTCTCGTCGCACCAGAGATCGAGGATCGGTCGCCGGTAGAGAAAAATCATGTCGACGCTCTCGGCGCTGCCGCGGCTTGGCTGCTCGCCGAGCGGCACGCCGTGGTAGAGGCCCAGCAGATCGAACGGGTCGTCGATCTCCATACCGCGCAAGGTCGTATCGTCGGCGAAGTCCTGGACGCGCACCGGAACGCTACCGACGAGGTCGCGAAACGGCGCCGGCAACTCGGCGAGCACGGCCTGGCCGATCCGGGCCAAATCGTCGGCGCTGGGCGGCAGCGCATCCGCTGGGGTCGGCTGGGTCATCGGCGGAGGGTCGCGCGGACGTACCGTGGGTGCAACCCCGTCGCGAACGCACGCCCGGTTGAGGAACCCTTAACGGCCAGCCTTCTACCCTGGGCTCTCGTGTCGTCCAGGAGCCTGTTTCGATGTCGTCCGCCGTCGCTTTGTGGCGCCATGCCGCCTTGGTCGTCGCGTGTCTGGTGGTCGCCGGGGTCGGTTCGAGCGCCGCCGCGGGCATCGACCTGACCCTGGAGGAGGCAGCGCAGGCCATCAGCGTCGGCGACGACGGCCTGGCCCGACAACGCCTCGAGGCGGCTCTGGAGCTCGACCCGCGCCAAGCCGGCGTGATGGTCGCGTTGGCACGCCTGCACGTCCGCCGCGGCGATCTGGAACAGGCTGAACAGGCCGCGCGGCGTGCTCTGGAAGTGGACCCCGAGCACGTCGACGCCTTGGCTGTGGTCGGCGACGTGGCGCGGGCGCGCGGCGACTTCGGCACGGCGGATGCGCTCTACGACCGCGCCCTGCGCCTCGATCCAGGCAACGACGACGCCCGGGCTGGTCGGAGCCGGCTGCGCGTGGCCGACGGAGATCTCGACGGCGCCGCGCGGATCGGCCGCCCGGCCGCCGATCGCTCCTTGGCGCTGCGCCTCGCGTGGGCCGACGCAGAAGCCGATGCTGGCGACGTCGACGCCGCGATCCGCGAACTCGACGAGCTCTTGCGCAACAATCCCGGCTGGGTTCCGGCGCTTCTGCGCCGTGGCGACCTTCGGCGTCGGCAGGGTGACATGGCGGCAGCGAACCAAGACTTGGAGACGGCGGTGGCGCTGGCACCCGCTTCGGCCGAGACCCGCTATCGCCGCGGTCTGCTGCGACGCGATCTCCGCGACGTCGCGCGCGCGCTCGACGATTTCGACCGGGCGATCAGCCTGGATGGCGGCTTCGCCGCTGCCTACGTCGCCCGCGGCTCCCTCTACCAGGCGACCGGCCAGCAGGCGGCAGCCCTTCGGGAGTTCGAGCGGGCGCTGTCGATCGAGCCGGACAATGCCGATGCGCTCACCCACAAGGCGACCAGTGCCTGCGCCAGCGGCCGGTTCTCCGCCTGCGAAACGGCCGCCGTGGCGGCGACGGCTCGGGCGCCGGACGACTGGCGCGCGCAGGTCGCGACCGGCCACGCGCGGCTCGGGCTCGGCGATACCGCAGGCGCCGTCGAAGCCTATGCGCGCGCCCTGGACCGTGTTCCGGCGAGCGAGACGCAGTGGCTGCTGGCCAGGCTGCAGACGCACCTCAAGCCCCGGATCGACGATCAAGGCGACGTGAGCTGGCGGTTCCTGGCGGCACAAACGCCGGCCGACGTCGTGCGCCTGATGGAGCGGTCGACCGCCGGCCACTGACTTTCGGCCCATTGCGCGGCGGCCGCAGCGCCGCATGTTCTCCGCTGTCGTTTCACCGCAGGCGTCGTGGCGCCGGTCGGGAGCCGATGGCGCGCACACATCCGTACCTGCACATCGCGATCTACGCGCTGGTCATGTCCACGATCGTCTGGGGCATCTACCAGGGCGCCGTGTCGACCGGCTACCGCTGGCAATGGCATCGCATCCCACCATACCTGTTCGAGTGGCAGGACGGCGAACTGGTTCGCGGCTACCTCATCGACGGGCTGTTGGTCACCTTGCGGATCAGCGCCCAGGCCTTCGTCTTGATGGTCGTCATCGGTCTCGTCACGGCGCTCCTGTCGGCCAGCAACTCGCTCGTCGGCCGCTGGTTGGCGCGCGGCTACGTCGAGATCATCCGCAACACGCCACTGCTGGTTCAGCTCTACCTCATCTACTTCGCGCTTTCGCCGGTACTCGGCCTCGATCGGATGACCGCAGCGATCCTGACCCTCGCCTTGTTCGAAGGCGCCTACGCCAGCGAGATCATCAGAGGGGCCGTCGCCGCCGTGCCGCAGGGCCAGAGCGAGGCTGCGCGGGCCTTGGGCCTAGGGGCGTTCGCGACGACCCGCCTGGTGGTGCTGCCGCAGGCGCTTCGCCTCATGCTGCCGCCGCTGACCGGCCAGACGGTCTCCTTGATCAAGGACAGTTCGATCGTCTCGGTCATCGCGGTTTTCGACCTGACCACAGAAGCCCGCAACATCGCTTCTGACACGTTTCTCGTATTCGAGGTCTGGTTTACCGTCGCTGCCCTCTATCTCGCCTTGACGGTCACGTTGTCCTTCGCCGTGACCGCCTTCGAGCACCGCCTCAAGCGGTCGCCCGTGTGAAACCATGCGAAGACGTCCAAAGACTCGGAGAGGTCACATGTTCCACCGCCGGACCCTGATCGCCGCCGCTCTGGCAGGCGCCATGCTCGGGGGCATTACCGCCGCCGGACCGGCTGCCGCCCAAACCACGACCAGCCTGACCGACGAAGTCTCCGAGCGCGGGGTGTTGCGGGTCGGCGTCGGCAACTTCGTGCCATGGGTATTCCGGTCCAAGACCGGTGACATCGTCGGGTTCGAGGCCGATGTCGCCAAGCAGCTCGCCGATGACATGGGCGTCGAGTTGGAGTTCGTCCCGACCGTTTGGGACGGCATGGTGCCCGCGCTCTTGGCCGGTAACTTCGACCTCATCATCTCGGGGATGTCGATCACGCCGGAGCGGATGCTCCGCGCCAACTTCACTGTCCCCTACGCGAGCTCCGGCAACATGCTCGCCGCGAACCGCGACCGCATCCCGAACATGACCTCGCTCGACGCCTTCGACAATCGCAACGTGACGATCGCGGCGGTGCGCGGCAGCACCTCCGCCAGCGCAGTGCAGGCCGAATTGCCGAACGCCCGATTGGTGCAGTTCGACGCCGAGGCGGACGTCCTCCAGGAAGTGCTCAACGGCAACGCCGACGCCTACGTCGCCTCGGTCCCCAAACCTGCGGTCGACTCTGCGGCCAACCCGGAGAAGCTGTACCTCCCGGTCCGCGAGACCTTCCAGGGAACGTTGGAAGCCTTCGCCCTGCGCAAGGGCGACGCCGACGCTCTCAATTTCCTCAACAATTGGATCCTGCTGAATACTGCCAACGGCTTCTTGCAGGAGCGATGGGAGTACTGGTTCACCACCCAGGAGTGGGGAGACCTGGTCCCTGAGTGACGCCATGGTTGGCCGGGCGGAACGCCCGGCCACCGGCGCCGAGCGGCCGCCCCCGCGGGTCAGAGGACGGCGGATCGGCTGGCTCGACGTCGTCCTGCTCGCCCTGGTCGCCGCGGCCGCCGTCTGGGTGATTCACCGCGTCGACACGCGGCTCACCTACACGTGGAACTGGTCGATGATCCCGGGCTACGTTGTCTTCTTCGACGAAGCCACGGGCACGTGGCGATCCAATCTGCTGCTCGACGGGCTGGTCACGACACTGCGGATGACCGTCGCCGCCGGCATCATGGCCTTGGTCATCGGCGCGCTGATGGCGGTTGCCCGGGTCTCGAACGTCCCGAGCATTCGCTGGTTGGCGCGGACCTACGTCGAGCTGGTACGCAACCTGCCGCCGCTGATCTTCATCTTCGTCTTCTACTTCTTCATCTCCGGACCCGTGATCAATCTGCTCGGCGTGGCCGACTGGGCACGGGAACTCGACGGTCCGGCGCGCCAGGTGATGGCGGTCCTGTTCGGTCCGCCCGAACGCTTCGCCAACTTCGTCACCGGCACCGTCTGCCTGGCGCTGTTCGAGGCGGCCTACGTCACGGAGATCCTGCGTGCCGGCATCCAGGCGGTGTCGCAAGGCCAATGGGAGGCGAGCCAGGCACTTGGGCTTTCGCGCTGGCGTACCCTGCGGTTGATAGTCGTCCCCCAAGCGGTCCGCAAGGTGGTACCACCGCTCACCGGCCAACTCATCTCGCTGGTCAAGGACAGCTCGATCGTCAGCTTGATCTCGGTGCAGGAGCTGACCTTCGCCGGGCAACAGATCAGCGTGGCGACACGCAAGGTGTTCGAGGTCTGGCTCACCGTGGCCGCGTTCTACTTCGCCATCTGTTTCACGCTGTCGGTGGTGTCGAGGCGACTGGAGCGCCACTTCGGTGCCGCGCGGCGATGAGCGGTTCGCCTGGCCGAACGGCGGGTCGGGCATTGCGTCGGCTGTCGCCGTTCGCTATACGACCCGCTCGCTCGAAGCGCGCCTCGGCCGCGCGCTCTGGTCTGCGGAGCTTTCGATGTCGAAATTGAAGACCCGGCGAGCTGCTGCGAAGCGGTTCGGGTTCACCGGTACGGGCAAGATCCGGCGAACCAAAGCCAACCACCGTCACAATCTGACGCACCAGGCGCAGAAGGTGAAGGTTCAGCACCGCCGGTCGACCATCGTCGCCGACGGCGACGCCGTTCTCATCAAGAAGATGTTGCCCCACGGCTGAGGCCGTAGCGCCGAGGAGTTCCGACCATGGCACGCGTCAAGCGCGGGGTTACCTCGCACGCTCGCCACAAGAAGGTCCTGAAGCTCGCCAAGGGTAGCCGCGGCCGCGCCAAGAACACGATCCGCGTCGCTCGCCAGCGGGTCGAGCGGGACATGCAGTACGCGTATCGCGACCGTCGGGTGCGCAAGCGCACGTTTCGGGCGCTCTGGATCCAGCGGATCAACGCTGCTGCCCGCGAGCACGGGCTGACTTATGGTCAGCTGATCAACGGCCTCAAGCTCGCCGGGCTCGATCTGGATCGCAAGGTCCTCGCCGACCTCGCCGCCCGTGACCCGAACGCATTCGGCGAGGTGCTTGCCTCGGCGCGAGGGGCCCTCCCCGCCTGACCGACCGCACGCTGGCCCAGGCGCCAGGGAGCAACCATGGCCGACCCGTTGGACGCCCTCGAAACCGAGCTGGTGGTCGCCATCGACGCGGCCGACGATCTGCGCGCGCTCGACGACCTGCGGGTCGGCGCACTCGGCAAGAAGGGCCGCATCACCGACCTCGCCAAGAGCCTGGGCCAGCTACCGCCCGAAGAGCGGCGCGCCTTCGGTCAGCGGGTCAACGGTCTGAAAGAGGCCGTCGGCGCCGCGCTGGAGCGCCGAAAAGCCGTGCTCGAGGCTGCGGCCCTCGATACCCGGCTCGCCGCTGAGCAAATGGACGTGACCCTACCGGTGCGGCCCACCCGGACGGGCCGTCTCCACCCGGTCCAACAGGTGACCGAGGAGATCGTCGCGATCTTCGCCGACATGGGGTTCGACGTTGCCGAAGGCCCCGACATCGACGACGACTTCCACAACTTCACGGCACTGAACTTCCCGCCGGAGCATCCGGCGCGGCAGATGCACGACACCTTCTTCGTCGACGGCCACCCCGATCTGGTGCTGCGTACACACACCTCGACGGTGCAGATCAGGACGATGATGGCGATGAAGCCGCCGATCCGCATCATCGCGCCCGGACGCACGTTCCGCTGCGACAGCGACGCTACCCACTCGCCGATGTTCCACCAGGTCGAGGGGCTGGTGATCGACCGCACCAGCCACATGGGGCACCTGAAGGGTTGTCTCCAGGACTTCTGCGCGGCGTTCTTCGAGCGTGAGAACGTGCCGTTGCGCTTTCGGCCGAGCTTCTTCCCCTTCACCGAACCTTCTGCGGAGGTCGACATCGGCTGCCGCCGCAGCAAGGACGAGCTGGTCATCGGCGAGGGCGACGATTGGCTTGAGATCCTCGGCTGCGGCATGGTCCACCCGGCCGTGCTCGAGAACGTCGGGATCGATCCGACCGAGTGGCAGGGCTTTGCCTTCGGCATGGGCATCGACCGCGTGGCGATGCTGAAGTACGGCATCCCTGACCTGCGGACATTCTTCGAGTCGGACGTGCGCTGGCTGCGCCACTACGGCTTTTCGCCGCTAGACTTGCCGACCACCTTCGGCGGGCTCGCCCGATGAAGGTGACGCTGCCGTGGTTGCGTGAGCATTTGCAGACCGACTCCGACGCAAACGCCATCGGCGAGCGTCTGACGGCGCTCGGCATCGAGGTGGAGGGGCTGGAGCCGCGAGGCGCCGACCTCGACGCGTTCTCGGTCGGTCACGTCACCGCCGTACGCCAGCACCCGAACGCCGACCGCCTGCGCCTTTGCACGGTCGACACCAAACACGGCACGTTCGAGGTGGTCTGTGGCGCGCCCAACGTCAGGCTGGGCATGAAGGGCGTCTTCGCTCCCGAAGGCTCGGTCATCCCCGCGACCGGCACAAAGCTGACGCGCTCGAAGATCCGCGGCGTCGAGAGCCAGGGGATGCTCTGCTCTGCGCGTGAGCTCGGCATCGGCCAGGATCACGACGGCATCATCGATCTCGGCGACGAGCCCGAGGTCGGGACGCCAGCCGCCCTGGCGCTCGGTCTCGAAGGCCCGGTGTTCGACGTCGCCATCACGCCGAACCGGGGCGACTGCTTCTCCGTCCACGGGCTTGCGCGGGAGCTCGCGGCCGGTGGGCTGGGGACGCATCGCGCGCCGGACACCGCGCCGGTACACGCCACATTTCGGAGCGATTTGGAGGTACGGCTCGACTTCGCCGACGAGGCACCCGAGCCCTGCCCGCTGTTCGTCGCGCGAGAACTCCGCGGTGTCCGCAACGGCCCGTCGCCAGCGTGGCTCCAGGAGCGGCTGGCCGCGGCGGGGATGCGTCCCATCACGGCGCTGGTCGACGTCACCAACTGGTCGACCTTGGACATGGGCCGGCCGCTCCACGTGTTCGATGCCGACAAGCTCCGGGGGCATCTCCGGCTCCGGCTCTCGGAAGCCGGCGAGACGTTCACCGGGCTCGACGGCAAGACCCATACGCTCGACGCCGGCATGACAGTGATCTGCGACGACAGCGGCATCGTCAGCCTTGCCGGGATCATGGGCGGTGCGAGCACGGGCTGCGATGAGACGACCCGCAACGTGGTGTTGGAGATCGCCCTCTTCGACCCTGTGCGGACGGCGGTGACCGGGCGGCGGCTCGGCATCGACAGCGACGCGCGGACCCGCTTCGAGCGAGGCGTCGACGCGGCGTTCGTCACTCCCGCCGCGGACTACGCGGCGCGGATGATCCAATCGCTCTGTGGCGGTGAGGCGAGCGAAGTGATCGTCGCCGGCACGGTCCCGGACGTGCGCCGCACGATCCCGTTCGACACCAGCGAGCTGCAGCGCCTTACCGGCCTCGACCTCGCGGATGACGAGATCGCCCGGATCCTCAAGTCCCTCGGTTTCGTCGTGCGCGCCGAAGGCGAGCGACGCTTCGAAGTCACGACTCCGTCCTGGCGCCATGACTGCACCCGGCCCGCCGACCTCGTCGAGGAGATCGCCCGCGTCAATGGCTTCGACGCCCTGCCCACGGTGTCGGTTCGACGGCCGCGGGCGGTGAACGACGTGGTGCTCACCGCCGACCAGCAGCGACGCGGTCGGGTCCGTCGGGCGTTGGCGGTGCGCGGGCTCGACGAGACGTGCACGTTCAGCTTCGTCGCCGAGGCCGAAGCCGACGCGTTCGGCGGCGGGCCGGTCCGGCTGGCCAATCCGATCAGCAGCGATCTCGTCGTCATGCGCCCGTCGATCCTGCCGGGCTTGGTTGCCGCCGTCGTTCGCAACCAAGTACGGGCCCTACCCGACATCGGCTTGTTCGAGGTCGGCGCGATCTACCGCGGCACGGAGCCAGGGGCGCAGGAGATGGTCGCCGGCGGCGCCCGCTCGGGCCGGCCCTTGCCACGGCACTGGGCCGTCCAGGAGCGGCGGACGGACGCCCTCGACGCGAAAGCTGACGCGCTCGCGGTCCTGGAGGTCGCCGGCGTCAAGACCGACCAGCTGCGGCTCGAGCGTGAGGCGCCTGATCACTATCATCCCGGTCGCTCGGCGGTTTTGAAGCTCGGTCCGCGCAACGTGCTGGCAGCGTTCGGCGAACTCCATCCACGGCTCGCCGGCGTCTTCGATTGGTCGGACCCGGTGGTCGGTTTCGAAGTGTTCCTCGACCGCCTGCCGAAGCCCAAGGCGGCGAAAACCCGCACCCGCCCGCCGTTGGTCAGTTCCGCTTATCAACCGGTCGACCGGGACTTCGCATTCCTCGTCGATGCGAGTGTCCCCGCCGGCACGCTGGTCGACGCGATCGCTGGCGCGGTGCCCGATCTGATCCGCGACGTCACGCTGTTCGACGTTTACGCCGGCAAAGGGGTTCCCGAGGGCCGCTGCTCGATGGCGGTGTCCGTCCGCCTGCAGGCGCTTGACCGGACGCTCGCCGACGCCGACATCGAAGCGGCAGCGAAAGCGATCACCGCCGCGGCGGCCGCTGCCTGCGGCGCCGAGTTGCGCCAGTAGCTCCAACCGAAGGACAGAGGGTGACCGACCTCGCCCGCGTTCGCAATTTCTCGATCGTCGCCCACATCGACCATGGCAAGTCGACGCTGGCGGACCGCCTCATCGAGCACTGCGGTGGGCTCCAGGCCAGGGAGATGACCGCGCAGGTGCTCGACTCGATGGACATCGAGCGCGAGCGCGGCATCACCATCAAGGCCCAGACGGTGAGGCTCGCCTACACGGCGAACGACGGCGAGACCTACCTCTTCAACCTCGTCGACACGCCTGGCCACGTCGACTTCGCCTACGAAGTCAGCCGATCGATGCGCGCCTGCGAGGGCTCGCTCCTGCTGGTCGACGCCACCCAAGGTGTCGAGGCGCAGACTTTGGCCAACGCCTACCAGGCGATCGACGCCGACCACGAGATCGTCGTCGTCCTCAACAAGATCGACCTACCCGCCGCCGAGCCGGACGCGATGAAGGTGCAGATCGAGGACATCCTCGGCCTCGATGCGTCCGAAGCGCTGCTGATCTCGGCCAAGACTGGTAAAGGCATCGATGAGGTGCTGGAGGCGGTCGTCGCCAAGCTGCCGCCGCCGACGGGTGATGCCGAGGCGCCCTTGAAGGCGCTGGTGGTCGACAGCTGGTACGACCCCTATCTGGGCGTGATGACGTTGGTGCGGGTGAAGGAAGGTCGGGTCCACAAGGGCATGCGGCTTCGCTTCATGGGTACCGGTGCCGTTCACCCGGTCGAGCGGGTCGGCGTCTTCACCCCGAAAGCCGTCGTCGTCGACGGACTGGGGCCAGGCGAAATCGGCTTCGTCACCGCCAGCATCAAGGACATCGCCGACGCACAGGTGGGCGACACACTGACCGACGACCGCAAGCCGGCCGATGCGCCGCTCCCGGGCTTCCGCCCCTCACAGCCGGTCGTCTTCTGCGGCATGTTCCCGGCGGACGGAGCCGACTATCCGTCCTTGCGCGACGCCCTCGGCAAGCTCCGCCTCAACGACTCGAGCTTCGAGTACGAACCCGAAAACTCGGCGGCCCTCGGCTTCGGGTTCCGCTGCGGCTTTCTCGGGCTCCTGCATCTGGAGGTCATCCAGGAGCGGCTGGACCGCGAGTTCGACCTGGATCTGGTGTTGACCGCACCGTCCGTCGTCTACCGGCTCCACCGCCGCGACGGTAGCGCGTACGACCTGCACAACCCGGCCGACTACCCCGACCCGACCCAGATCGAATTCCTGGACGAGCCCTGGATCAAGGCGACGATCCTCGTGCCCGACGATCATCTGGGCGCCGTGCTCCAGCTCTGCACCGAGAAGCGTGGCGTTCAACAGGAGCTGACCTATCTCGGACAGCGCGCGATGCTCGTCTATCGCCTGCCCTTGAACGAGGTCGTCTACGACTTCTACGACCGGCTGAAGTCGATCAGCCGTGGCTATGCCAGCTTCGACTATCAACTCGACGGCTTCGACCGTTCGGACTTGGTGAAGCTCGACATCCTCATCAACAGTGATCGAGTCGATTCCCTGGCGCTGCTGGTCCACCGGTCGATGGCGGAAGCCCGCGGCCGGGCGCTGTGTGAGAAGCTGCAGGAGCTGATCCCTCGCCAGCAGTATCAAGTCGCCATCCAAGCGGCCATCGGCGGCAAGGTCATCGCCCGCGAGACTGTCCGGGCGGTGCGCAAGGACGTGCTGGCCAAGTGCTACGGCGGCGACGTCACCCGCAAACGCAAGCTCTTGGAAAAGCAAAAGGCCGGCAAAAAGCGGATGCGCCAGTTCGGCAAGATCGAAATCCCCCAGGAAGCGTTTCTTGCGGCCTTGAAAATGGAGAGCTGACGGCGACCGTCGTGTCCGGCGCTTACTGGGCGGAAACCAGGCGCCGCGGCTTGGCCGTCACTGCCGGCTGATGTGCTCCCGTATCCCTCGAGTCCACGCACCTGCAGCGCTCGCGAGGAAAGCGAAATCCGCCTGGGTCGTCAGAAACCGGACGCCCTTGTCGACGATTGCCGCCTGCCTTTCGACGCTGCGGTTGCCGCCGCAACCGGCGACCTTGCCGTGCAGGTGAGCGGCTTCGATGACTCGTTCCTGCGCCATGACGATCTCTGGATGGTCGAACTCGCCGGGTTTGCCCATGTCGGCGAGGAGGTCGCTCGTGCCCATGTGGAGGACGTCGACACCCTCGACGGCGGCAATGGCTTCGGCGTTCTCCAGCCCACGAACGGTCTCGATCATGCAAACACAGAGCGTACGCGCGTTCATCAGCGCCATACTCTCGCGCTGCGGCACGGGTCGATAGTCGAACGCCGGCAAGCCGCCCGTGATCGAACGCCGCCCGAGCGGCGCGAACTTCGCCACGGCGACGGCCTGCTCTGCTTCCTCCGCCGTCTCGACGTCGGGGAAGACGACGCCGCTCACTCCGTTGTCGAGCAGTACCGACACGTCGGGATCCACGACGCTTCGGACCCGCACGATAGGCGCGACACCAACCCCGAGCGCGGTCTGGGCGATCGCCCCGAGCGTCTCCAAACCGAACAAAGAGTGCTGGAGATCGACGAACAGAAAGTCGTGTCCGGTCGCCTTGGCTACGCGCGCTACGTCGGGCGTGCGAACGATCCGTACCAGCATGCCGAGTGCAACCTCGCCAGCGGCGAAACGCTCGATCACGGGGTTCGCGACAACCTCAGCCATGGCCATAGACTCCAGTTGATGAGACGCGGTCAGCACACCCTGCACGATCCCACGAACGGCGGCCGGCGACGCGGCGTAGGATCGTCGTCAGTATCGCCGTATGCCTTCGCGTCGGGATCGATTGACGATTAGTTGGCGCGGAGCCATCGATGCACCGTCCCCTGTTCCGAGGTGCCCCCATGCAAGCGATCGGATCGACCGGTGGCGAAGACCGGCTGCCGCAGGTCCGCGTCGACCCCTTCGCGATGCAGACGGTCGTTGCGGGCATCCTCGAAGCGCACGACGTCCCGCCCGACGACGCGGCGATCGTGGCGAGGTGTCTCGGTCGTGCCGACCTTAGGGACGTCATGACCCACGGTGTCTCCAGGCTCCCCCACTACACGAAACGCTTGCGCGCAGGCCTGATCAACCCGCGGCCCGAGCTGGCGCCCCGACGCCCGACACCGGTGGCGAGCCACTTGGATGGTCAGAATGGCTTCGGGTTCGTGACGGCGACACGCGCGATGGACGAGGCGCTCGACATCGCCGGCACGTTGGGGTTCGGACTTGCCGCCGTCTGCCGCAGTACGCATTTCGGCATGGCCGCGGTCTATGTCCTGCAAGCGGTTGAAGCCGGCTACGCCTGTTGCGTGTTCACCAACGCCTCGCGAGCGACACCGCCGTGGGGAGGACGCACACCGATGTTCGGCACGAGCCCGCTCGCCTTTGGTTTTCCCACCGCAAGCGAAGCCCCCTTCGTCTTCGACATGTCCACGACGACCGCAGCCAGAACGAAGGTTCGAGAGGCCGAACGCCTCGGGCAAGACATTCCTGAGGGCTACGCTCTCGACGCCGACGGGGCACCCACCACCGACCCGCGCGCTGCTCTCCAGGGTTCGATGCTGCCGATCGGCGGGCCCAAGGGTTCGGGCTTGGCGATGGTCATGGACATCTTCGCCGGTGTTTTCACGGACGCCGCGTTCGCCGGCGGCGTCCGCAACATGTACGACGACTTCGATCAGCCTCAGAACGTCGGTCATCTGATCATGGCTTTCCAGCCGGATCTGTTCGCGGCTGGCACGGCAAAGCGAATGGACGAATTGGTGCATGCCGTCCACGCCAGCCCCACGGCCAAGGGGGTCGATCGGATCAGGTTGCCCGGCGAACGCGGCCACGCCGAAGAACGCCGGCGTTCTTCGGCGGGCATTCCCTACCGCTCGGGAGACTTGGCGGCCGTGCTGAGCCTCGCCGCCGCCCACGACGTGGCCGTACCGGATCACTGGCCGCTGGCGCTCGCCGATGGCGCATAGCCTCCGAGCGACCGTCGATGCTGCCCGCGCGCCGGTGATCGACGGCATCGCCTACTTCGACCGGCTATGTGACGACGTGGCAGCCGCCGACGCCGAAACCCATGTGCTCGGCGAGCAGCTGGACGCGCTGCGGTTGTGGCAAGATCCCGATCCACGAGGACGCCCCGCCCCGCCGCCATTCGACACGTTCTGGCCGCTTTCGAAGCGCCTCGACGAGCGCGCTCCAGCACGAGTGCTGGTGCTTGGCGGCGCCGGCTTCGTCGGCGAACTCGTCGCCGGACACTGCCCCACGAGCACCGTCACCACGGTCTTGGCGCGTGACGTCCTGGCGCCGCCGCTACCGGTCGTCCACGCCCATCTGGGCGCGGTTGATCGAGCCGCCAACCATGACGTCTGCTTCGCGGCGCCCGACCAGGACTTGCCGTTCGATCCGACAGCGTTCGACACGCTCGTCAACGGCTCACCGGAGCTGCCTGTGGGCTGGTTGGCTTGGGTCGACCACGCGCGGGCCGCCGGCATCCGGGTGCTGGATCTCGTGGATGCAGCGCCTTCGGCGGCAGCGACACCCGGTGGTGAGCACCGCATACTCGTTGCGGACGTGGCTCTCGCCGACATGTCGGCGCAGCGCCTGGCGGCTCACGGCGGCCTAGAGATCGACACGGCTCAGGTCGAGGTTCTGTACTTCGGCCAGCGCGGCTGGACCCTCGGCGAGATCGCCACCGGCGCGGGCCGATCACTGGCAGACGTTCTCGCCGCAGCCGCCGCGCTTGCCGACGCCGGCGTCATCGCACTGCTGCCGCTCACCGCCGCGGCGGCGCGACTGCACCACTACTTGGAATCCGGCGAGACCCTGTTCGGCCCCGACGAATGCCAACCCGCCGTGCTTTGGCGCCGCGCCGCGGCCCGCTACGGTGACCGGCCGGCGCTGGCCCTCCATGATGGCACCACTCTGAGCTATACCGAACTCGACCGTTTGATAGCTGGCTTCGTCGCTCTGTTGGCAGATCTCGACGTGCGCGCCGGCGACCGGATCAGCGTCTATTCCGGGCCTTGCGTCGAACTCGTAGCGCTGTTCTGGGCGACGATGGCGATCGGCGTCACGTTCGTCGCCATGCCGACCCAGACGACACCAGCCGGCGCCGTCGCCCTGCATCGGCGGCTGCACCTCCGTATGTTGTTCGTCGACCGCGATCTCGCGCCCGACGGGCTGCCCGACGCCGACGACCTCGAGGTGGAGACCTTCCACGCGACGACCGAAGAAAGCGCCGAGCTTCGTCGCGCGGTCGGCCAAATGCCCAACGGCGCGTCGACGCTCGGCTGCGGTTCGGCCCGAGCGGCCATCGTTTCGATGACGTCCGGAACCACCGGCGCATCCAAGGCCGTTCTGGTCAGCGGCCAAGCGGCTGTCATCATGGCGCTGACCCGCAGCGAAGCTTGTGGCTGGTGCGCTGACGACCGCGTCCTTGCGGATCAATACCCGACGCAAATGGGGGCGATCCGCTACGGCCTGCTCAAGCCGGTTTGTGTCGGCGCCTGCCACGTGTTGAGTGTGGCGCCGGCGGTCGGCCACGCGTTTCGCGTCTGGGAACTCGCCGAACGTCATGCCGCGACGGTGCTGAAACTGTCGCCGGTGACCGCCGGCCAGATCGCCACGGCAATCGAGGAACGCCGCCTCACGCCCTCGGCGCCGCTGAGGCTGGTCGAGAACGGGGGGACCCACTTCGGCCTGCCACAGCGCCAGTACGTCGTCGACCAGTTCGGTGTGCCGAGCTACCACCCCTATGGCTCGACGGAGGCCAACAGCGCGACTGGTACCGTGCTTCATGGCGACGGTCGGCTCCAAGCTGTCACGTTCCGCAACGTGGTCATGCAGGTGCGGGCGCCGGACGGCCGCTTGCTGCCCGACGGCGAGGCCGGCAGGCTCTGGACGCTACGCGACGACGTCCTGGACGGCTACTGGACCGCCGCGGGCGTGGACCGAAGTGCGCTGGACGGCTTCTGGCTGCCACTCGGCGACATCGTGTGCCGAGTGGCCGGGCGGATCGACGTGCTCGGAAGGGTCGACGAACTGTTCAGCACCGCGACCGGCCAGTTGATCGTGCCAACGACGATCGAAGACGTCATCGACGGCGACCCTGCCGTCGAAGCATCGGCGGTCGTGCCCGAAGCGGATCCTCGAGGCGCGGTGCAGATCGTGGCGTTCGTGCAACCAAGCGGACAGCTCCACGACCCGCAAGCGTTGATCGACCGCCTCCGCGCCGCGGTGCGCGCCGAACTCGGTGAAGGTTTCGTGCCGCGCATCATCCGGTTTCGCCACGAGCTCCCGAGGAACGCGCGGGGCAAGCTTTTGCGTCGCGCCCTCACGAACGACACTGCGTCTCTGGGTTGAACCAGCTCACTTGACAGGTCCGCAGGTCTCCAGTGTCATGCAACCGGCAGTGCGAACGCTGGTCTTTGCAGAATACAGAAAATGAGGTTGGCTTCGACGATCGGGCAACGTCAAGAGAGTGCGGTGTTCTTGCGGCGAACGGCTACCGCGATTGTTGTCAGCTCTGACGAGGCAGCATTCTCGGTGAACACGAGCTCGCGAGTGCAGACACGCGGTACGCGGCCCGGCGCGTAGATGACGCGACCACCAACACCAAACACCGAAACCCCGCCAACTGGCCCGGACACTGGCCAGGGATTTCGAGAAGACGCGTCGAGAGTCCCGCTCGAACCACCCGCTCCGTTCGTCGGCGAGGCGGACAATGAATCCCGCTACATCTTCGTGAAAATGCTCTACGCCAAGATTTCGCATAAAGTCGATGCGCCAATCGAAGATCAAGTTCAGCAAGAACTAGGTGAGCTGCTCCGGCTGATTGCCGCCCTGCCCGAAAGCGTACTGATGCGCAAGCGTGCAGACCTGGAGATCGTATTCGACCTGCTGGCCTCCAGGCAACCCAACCTGAAACTTATCAAGAGTCTACGAAGCGGTATCGAAACAGCGGCCGAAAAGAGCGGCTGGCTTTCGGGTGTGATCGTCAGAATTGCCGGCACTACGCCACTTCAGGCCGTGGTATCGGCGCTTATCACCGTGTTCTTCATGGCCTTCGTCGTCGTCTTACTACTGCTCTTCGCGCATCGATTGCTGATCTCGCTCGCCGAAGGAATCGCGCCGCCGGGCGGCGCCATCGAGCTTCCGGAGCTGTCGGGCATCAAGAACTTTCCGATCCGCGAGTTCTTGCTCGCGATTCATGCCTCGTTCTTCGGCAGCATCGTCAGCATCGTCACGAGGATGGAACGCTTCTTGGACAACGCGACATACAACGTCGTCGTCATCTATGTTTCGATCCTGTCCAAGCCATTCGTCTCGGCGACCTTCGCGGTCTTCGTCCTGGCCTGCATGGAGGCCGGTCTGGTGTCATTCGCCGGCTTCCACCTCGCCGGGCCGACCGCACCCTATCTGGCCTGGGTCATCGGCTTCATGTGTGGGTTCAGCGAACGGATCGCTCAAGATTTTGCGAGCAAGGCCGCCAACCCACTTGGCGAAGAGGCCTCGTTGCCGCCGCGGAAATGACCGTGGATAGTGCGGGACAGGGTTCGCTCGCTGATTGACCGTATCGAGTTGACTGTATCGAGTTGAGCTGTCGGAGGACGGCGGGTGTGCTGTCGATCCCGAGGGCGATCTTGGTCTGCCTCCCGTCGGTCCCTCGATCATTGTGAGGGTCCTGGGTTCTCATACGTCGCCGGTAGCGGCCGATCGGCGGAGACCTCCATTGATCGTAGCCGGTCGGCCGCGGTTCGTTTGCGCGCCTCGGCTGGGGTGAGGCCGCCATGGGCCGAATGCGGCCTGGCGGTGTTGTAATCGACACGCCAGCGCCCGATGACGGCGCGCGCTTCGGTGATCGAGCCGAAGACCTCCTCGTTGAGGCATTCATCCCGGAACCGGGCGAGGAAGCTCTCCGCGAAGGCGTTTTGCTGTGGCTTGCCCGGCGCGATGTCGTGCCATTCGACCCCTGCCCGGTTTGACCAGTCGAGGATCGCCCGCGAGGTCAGCTCGGTCCCGTTGTCGCTGACGATCATGGCCGGGCGTCCCCGGGCGGCGATCAGCGCGTCGAGCTCGCGGGCGACGCGGGCGCCGGAGAGCGAGGTGTCGACGACGAGGGCGAGCGCCTCGCGGGTGAAGTCGTCGACCACCGCCAGCACGCGGAACCGCCGGCCCCAGTCGAGCGCGTCGGACACGAAGTCCAGCGACGATGATCCGCCAGGAGGCGGATCATCCGATCCCGAAGGGACGCGCGTCAGCAAGATGCGCGAGGCGCTGGTTCGGCCCCTGCGGGATCGTCATCGGCGCCCGCGTTCCGGTCGCGCGCTTCGACCGCGCCGGCGGCGCACCGACAGGCCCTCGTCCTTGTAGAGCCGGAACAGCTTCTTCTGGTTCATCCTCAGGCCCTCACGCTCAAGGAGCAGACCGAGGCGTCGATAGCCGAACCGACGGCGCTCTACGGCGAGTGCACGCAGTCGCGCCCGGATCTCCGGGCTGTCGGCCTCCGGCTCGCGCCGCACCGTCTTCGGGTCGACCATCGCCAGGGCGCAGGCCCGCCGCTGCGAGAAGCCGCGTTCCGCCATGAAGCGAAGCGCGACCTCCCGCCGCTCGGCGGGCCGCCTCAGTTTTTTCCCAGCACATCCTTCAGCGCCGACACGTCCAGCATCGCCTCGGCCAGCAGCTTCTTCAGTCGCCGGTTCTCATCCTCCAGCGCCTTCAGTTTCCCCGCGTCCGAAGGCGTCATCCCGCCGTACCTCGCCTTCCAGCGGTAGAAGGTCTGCTCGCTGATGCCGTGCCCACGGCACACATCGGCCGTCGCCATCCCGGCGTCCTGCTCGCCCAGCACGCCGATGATCTGTTCTTCGCTGAACCTGCTCTTGCGCATCGTCCGTCCTCTGCAGACGGACCCTCACTATCACCGCGGGAGCCACCGGGGGGCAGACCAATCTGGCCGTTGTTTTGAGCGTTGCCGCGGACAAGAACGGGCCGCGCGAGGCGGGCGACCCGTTGGTTTGGCAAATCAAGCT
>JBCBTD010000041.1:0-35380 GCA_039818825.1 Pseudomonadota bacterium | reverse complement strand
CCTCGTACTGCATGGCGATCCCGATGTGTCCGTCGGCGGCGACGTCCAGGTGGCGGATCGAGAGCCGATGCAGCGCTTCCGGCAGCGCGAAAGCGTCCCGCAATCGGCCGTCGGCCAGGTCGACGAAGGCGAGGGTCGGGCGCATCGTTTCGAGATTCAGCTTCGTGCGCTCGAAATCGGGGTGCGTGCGGATGCCGCCATTGGCGACGACCAGCGTGCGTCCGTCCGGCATGAGGCGGACGTCGTGCGGTCCGACCCCATGGCTCGGGATCTCGCCGACCTGCCGGAAGCCATCTGTCGTGTCGCGGATACCGAGCCGGCCCTCACCGGTGGCGTAGTCGTTCTCGCTGGTCAGCAGGAAGCGCCCGTCGGCGGTGAACGTGCCGTGGCCGTAGAAGTGACGCCCGGCGGCGGCGTCGATGCGTCGAACCGCGATGCCTGCTCGATGATCGAAGACGACGGCGAACCGACCCGGCCGTCGGGCGAACACGACCCCTAGGCACTGGGCGGGATGGAAGGTCACCGAGTGGCCGCGCTCCGGCAGAGGCAGCGACCAGCGCATCGCCCCGTGGCCATCCACGGCGCTCACCGCAAAGCCATCGTCCAGGATGCGGCAGCCGACGAAGAGCGAGCCTTCGTGGCCGCGGGCGGTCCCGATGCGCAAGGCGAAGGCCGCTAGGGCGCCGCTGAGCACACCGCGACGGTCAAGACCGTCAGTCACCGTCGGCGGCGTTGAAGCCGGTGACGAGGCCGAGGTCGCGGGCGAGCGGACCGCCGGCGAGCAAGCGCAGTCGCTTGACGGTGTCCAACAGCTCGACGACCTGCTCGCGGCCGGCGGGATCGGTAACGGCTTCCTCGAGCGGCATGTCGATGGCCATCGCCTGGGCGATGCCGAGATCGGCCACGTCCGCGAGGCCAGCGCCGAGTGGTCCGCTGCCGACCGCGGCCATGGCATCGGCGAAGCCGCCAGGCACCGCGATGAAAGCACGGATCGTCTCCAGGTTGGCAGCGAGCGAAGGAAGCGCCAACGATGCTTCGTTCAGTTCGGCGAAGCGGCCACGTGCCTCCTCGACGCTCGAGCCCAAGGGCCGTTCGAGCTTGTCGAGGACCAGCAGGTCCAGGGACTCGAGCAGGCTTTGCAGCCAGGCTTGCGCCGCGTCTTCGGCGTCATAGTAGACCGAGCTCTCGCCAGCGTCCGCCGCCACCATGTCGGCACGAAAGGCTGGCCAGCCATCGCTGATCGCCGACGCGAGCGCCGCCTGCCACTCGGCGACCGCCAAGGTGTAGCGGCAGGCGAAGGGCTCTGCCTCGAGGTCGTGCTCGAACAGCAGCGCTTCGAGCGCGGAGAGTCCTTTGACGGCGACGCTCGCCTGATCGAGGCGTTCGGGCTTGAGCGCCGCCTCGTCAGCTTCGAACAGTAGCCGCCTCAGCTGGCGATCGCCGGTGCCGCGTTCGTCGGGCCACCAGTGGACCCGCGCGCGGCCATGTCCGTCCATCGCCGGGCCTAGGGCAATCGGCTGGGCGCGCTGCCAGGCGAGCACCATGGAGCCGAACGCGGCCAACGCGTCGTCGGAGCCAGCGGCCTCGCCCGTGCAGACAGCCGCTATGGCGGGTGGCAGTTTCGCCGCTGCATCGGTGTAGGCCGCGTAGACCGGCATCGCCACCTCGTCAGCGAGCACTTGGTTGAGTTTCGCGAAGTCCGCCGCCGCGTCCGCCGTGCTCGGCACGACGAGGAGCATCAGGGCGAGAGGGATCGATCGCACGGCTTGGGGCGTCAAAGCGAGTTCAGAAAGGCCAGCAGCGCCGCCCGGTCGTCCGGTGTCATCAATCGGAAGCGCTCTCTTGCGGCTTCGGCTTCGCCCCCATGCCAGAGTACGGCCTCGGTGACGTTTCGGGCCCGGCCGTCGTGCAACAGGAACGTGTGGCCGTTCACGGTCTCGGTGAGACCAAGACCCCACAGCGGCGCCGTACGCCACTCGCGCCCATCCGC
This sequence comes from Pseudomonadota bacterium, assembly GCA_039818825.1. Classification (GTDB taxonomy): domain Bacteria; phylum Pseudomonadota; class Alphaproteobacteria; order Geminicoccales; family Geminicoccaceae; genus JBCBTD01. The sequence continues at coordinate 33,390 of JBCBTD010000041.1, read as the reverse complement.
TAGTCCTTCGGGCCGATGATCGGCGAGGCCGTCGCCCATGTCGTGCAGGAGAAGGTCGGTGTAGGGCCAAACGAGCTGACCCGCCAACGCCGGGTCGACACCCTCGGTGGCCGTGGCGTGCTTCGGTACGTGACAGCCGGTGCACCCGGAAGTGTAGAACAGCTCCTTGCCGCGCAGGACCTCGGGCTGGTCGACGTCGCGCCGCGCCGGCACCGCGAGGTGCTGGCTGTAGAACGTGATGAGGTCCATCACCTGGCTCGGCGCTTCCAGATCCTCGTACTGCGCGTCGGCGCCGCTGGGCGCCTCGAGACAAGCGGTCTGCGCCTCGGTGCAATCACCCCAATGGTGCGGCGCCAGCGGGTTGGAGACGCCGATGTCGCCGGCCATGGCGGCGGCGCCCTGCTCGGCGATGGTCGGCTTGCCGGCCTTCCAACCGAAGCGGCCCATCGCGACGCGCTCGTGGACGTCGCTCCAAACCCGGTTGGCGCGGCCCGATATGCCGTCGCCGTCGAGATCCTCTGGGTCCTCGCGGGCGAGCAGATCGGACTCCGGGATCGCCTCCAGGAGCCCGAGGCCGATCATCGGCTGCGCCACACGCGGGCTCAGCATGGTGTTCGAATGCAGTGGCCCGTAGGCGGGATCCGCGACGGCGTAGGTTGGCTTGCGGAGGCGCACGATCTCTCCGCCGGCGAGCTCGACGGGTACCTCATCGTAGGAAATCGCCATGCGGCCTTCGCCTGCGACGCCGGGAATCCCGAAGTTCTGGAGCTGCGTGCCATAGGTCGGCTCTGGTATCACGGCGCGCCGGAACTCGGCCAAGTCTGCGATTTCCGCCTCCGTCGTCGGTGGTACCGAGAGCCGCAGGAACATCGAAACGGCGACATCGTCCGGGCCGCTCGGCGGGTGACCGCGGCCGTCTTTGAGGTGGCAGCGCTGGCACGCCCGAGCGTTGTAGAGCGGCCCGAGCCCGTCGGCGGCGGTCGTCGATGCCGGTGCAGTCACCCACAAGCGCTTGAAGAAGCCGTTGCCAACGAAGAAGTCGCCGCGGTCTTCGAAGCTCAGGGTCGACGAAGGCTGCGAGAACGCGTTGCCGTCGAGGCGCGTGCGGTTGGTGGCACTGCCACCTGGAAGCCCCTCCCAGCGTTCGGCCGCCGAGAAGTCCGTCGTCGGCGCCAGGATTGCCGCCCGCTCTTCGGGCGTCATCGCCAAGGCGGCGCCGTCGAGCAGCATGAGCAAGGACGTCGCCACTGCCGCCCATCGGCCGAGGCGCACCGCTGCCTTGAGCATTCCGTTCAGGCAGGCGAGGTCACGAGCTTTGGCTGACAAGGCGCCCAGCGCCCACACCAGTCGTCCTCTGCGGTCGCTGGCCTTCCGGCATCCAGGTGCGTTCCGAGAACGCATTCCTGCGTCTCGCGCTCCCAATGGGCGCAGGTGCAACAGCGGCGAAAGGGGCAGTTTTCGCAGGTCGATGCCGGCGGCCGGGCGTTGAAGGAGACGTAGAGGACGTTGCCGTCCCGCCCTGCCACCGACATGTCGTTGCTCCTCCTGCTGGAAACCCGGATCGGTAGACGGAAGCTGCGTGCTCGTGCCGTCGTCGGCCTGTTCGTCTGCGCGCTCGGGTCCGACGTCTGCCTGCGGCGTGGCGGCTGATGGTTCGGGCCGTTGGCCGGTTCTCGCGATCGCGGCGATCAGCATCGCCTTGGTCTTGCAGCGGCGGCGGCCATATCCACATTCTTCGCCGCGCATCCGCCGGCGCCAGCGTCGTCCGTAGGCCATGGTGGCGTGTCACTCTCGTAGTTCTGCAAACGATCGAGAACGCAGCCGACCTCGGCCAGACAATCACACGCACAGCACGCTTCGAGCAGCAGTTCGCCGGCGCAGTCCATCGTCAGCCGTCGGTCGGTTGCGTCCTCTCGTTCGTTCACTGGAAAACGGCCTCGGGGTTGTCGAGGCTGTCCGAGCCCTCGAACGCCAGCTGACCCAGATCGAGTGCGGCGACGATCCGCTCGAGCGTTTGGGTCTGCGCAACGAGGGCGTCGATCGCCGCCTGCAGCATCGCATTGCCCTCGGCGTTCCCCTCACCGAGCATCTGATCGTAGGCCATGTGGCCCTCGTCAGCGGCGGTCTTGATCGCTGTGAACGCCGCTAGCGTGGTGTCCAGATCGGCCCGCATGGCCTCGTCGAGCGCGGGGTCCGACGCACGCACCAAGTCGCTGAGCGAGGCACCCTCGACCATGTTGCCGTCGGCCCGCTCGTAGCGGCCGAAGTAGACGTTGTGCATGCCGACGATGTTGTAGAAGTGGGAGTTGTGGGTGTTGTCGGCGAAGCAGTCGTGCTCTTCCTCCGGATCATGGAGCATGAGGCCGAGCTTCATACGCTCGCCGGCAAGTTCGCCGTAGGAAAGCGAGCCGAGGCCGGTGATGATCCGGGCCACGCCACCGTCGGCGCCGCCGCTGGTGAGATCGCTCCGTGCGGCCCCGCCATCCGCCCAGGATGCGGTGATCTCCTCCAAATCGGTGATCAGGAGGTCGCTTGCCGCAGCCAGGTAGTCGCGCCGCCGATCGCAATTGCCGCCGGTGCAGTCGGCGCCCAAGGCGAAGTCGGTCCAGGGGCGGTCGCCGGCACCAGGTCCCGTGCCGTTGAGGTCCTGGCCCCACAGCAGGAACTCGATGGCGTGGTAGCCGCGGCTGACGTTGGCCTCCACCTCCTCGATCTCGTGCATGGCTCCGAGGAGGGAGGCATCGATGGCACTGGCATCGATCGTCTCACCGCCGACGTTCAGCACCGGATTTGCGATGATGTTGACGGCGTAGAAGGGGTTCTCGTCGCTGCTCGTGCCGTAGAGGCCGGTCTCGACGTAGTCGATCAGTCCCTCGTCGAGCGGCCAGGCATTCACCCGGCCCTCCCACTCGTCGACGATCGGGTTGCCGAAGCGGAACACTTCGGTCTGTTGGTAGGGCACGCGGGCCGCGAGCCACGCTTCTTTGGCCTGCTCGTGTGTGGCCGCCGAAGGTGAAGCGAGGAACGCCTCCAGTGCTGCGTCCAGCGTGTGCGCCGTCGCCAGGCTGTCGGCGTAATTCGCGTGGGCGATGCCGGCGTAGGTGGCCGCGACGTCGGCAGGCGTCGCTGCGATCGCCGGAGCGGCGAGCAGCGCTACCAGCGAGGCACTAGTGCAAAGTGGGCGCAGGATGTCCTGCATCGCGAGTCCCCCAAGATTGAACGTGTTGGTGGCGCCAGGGCAGGAGCAAGCCCGCGACGCGAAAACTGGTGACGAGTTGCTCGGCGGCGTCGTGGACGTGCTCGACGCCTTCTGTGAAGACCACACCCTCGATCAGCTGCCTGGCTGACCCGCCGGCCTGGAGCGCTGCGCAACAGTCCAGCACGGCGGCCTCGTCCGCGGTGACCGTGCGCTGGCACCATTCGAGGAACACCAGCGGCCATCGGGCATGGGTATCGAGCGCGGCGACGAGGTCGGTCAGCGCCGCTCGAGCCGTCGGCGCCTCCGCCGGCCCGCAGAGGATCGTGAAAGCATTGATCAGATGGGGGCTGTCCGGGTCCTGTTCGGCAACGCAGTGACGCAGCGCCCACAACAGTAGGCGTTCCGCATCGTTGAAGCCGGCTACCCGTCGTGTCGAATACGCGATGTCGTCGATCACCACGTTGCGACCCTGGGGTAGGCGGCCTCGAGACCCGTTCGCGTCGCGCGGCCACTGCGGTCGCCAAGTTTCGCCACTTGCGGCGAACGCCAGGCGGTCGCGATGCGACCACCCGCGGCGCTGGCTTCGCTGGGCACCCTGCCTTTGACGCCGAGCGCCGCCTCGTCGATCGCGATGTTTGCTGCGGAGCCATGCATGAAGGCTCACTCCAATCAGAACTCAGCTAGTACGGTTAGTCGGATGTGCTTCGCAGGTCAAATCAGCTCAAAGTCTCGTCGTTTATTTTTATTTGTTCTAATCTGCAAATCCGATGATAGAATGACTCTAGATTTTAGCATTCACTGTCGGCTCAGCGCGCAAGCGGCGCCCCCGCATCGATTTACGATGAGGAGGCGCCGCCGGCCGGACGTCAGGCTCGAGTGAGGCGGCGGCGTTGCCGCAGCCAAGCGAGACCGATGGTTCCCGTGAGCAGGAGCGGCAACGCTCCCGGGATCGGCGTTACGTGCAGTTCCGGCCCGACGCCGGCGGTCGAGCCGACGGTATGGAAGATGCCGTAGGCATTGCGGCCATCGCCGCCGACATTGCCGTAGATGCCGCTGATCGCCAGCGCCGTGGCAGCAGTCGGGTCACCCAGCCAAGCGTTGACGAGGCTGGTGACGTCCCAGGTGTAGACACCGTCGTCACCGACCAGCACCGTCGAAACGACGTTGCTGCCCTCCGGCCCGTAATTGACGTCAAAACCGTTGCCACCCACGCGATCGAACGACGGATCGAAGGTGGTGCCGGGTGGATTGTCGAAGCCATAGGCTCCGAGCGAAACCGGGCTCGCGTTGGTTGCTCGGATCAGTGTCGGGGCCAGAGAGGCGTCTTGCTGGAGCTTCAAGAGGGCCCGGCCGCCGCTCGGCACGGCCGAGGGCAAATCGGCGCGGTCGAAGCCGATGAAGCTGATGGCATCCTGGCCCGGAAAGCCGATCGCGGTCGCCTTGCCGGCCAGCAGTCGGGTATCGCTGTTGCTGCTGACGTTCCCGCGGAACTCGTAATAGGCGTCGGTCGCCGGTACCGACAGGACGGCGGCAACGGTCGGGCCAGCCATGGCCGCATGCAGGCCGACGGCACCAACCGCCGCCAAAAGTACTCTGCGCATCGTGTGTTCTCCCGAACTTGCGTGAGCGGGATTCACTGCCGTGACGTTTCTTTGATTGTAACAAATCAAAGAAAAACAATGAAATCCCGCTAAAACTTGCACAAAAAACACAGCAACACAAAATCTTTTGATGTATTTTTATTTGACAAGTTCAAATGAAAACGACCGTCTAGCGTTGGTCGCCAACGAGCGCGTGGCGCGGGACGTCGGCAGGCCTGCTCGGCGAGAGTGGCCACGCGCGTCAGCGCACGTCCTGCAGCACCTCGAAACCCTCGAACTGAGGATGGCCGGCGTAGAGGCCTTTGCGCTCGCCGGCGCTCTTGTGGGAATCACGAAAGGCCTGCGAACGGGTCCAGGCCTCGAAGGCGCCTCGCGAAGCCCAGACCGTGTGCGACGCGAACAACGTGTGCTCGTCGGTCGAGGGGCCGCGTAGCAGCTGGAACTCGATGAACCCTGGCAGCCCCCGCAAGTGCGTATCCCGGTTGAGCCACAGCGCCTCGAACTCACCCTCGCGGCCACGGTGCACTTGAAACCGGTTCATGGCGATGAACACTTGGCGGTCTCCTCGTTCGAATCGGTTGGTCGCGGCAAGCTGTCGAGGGCGCGGCGGAAGTGCGAGAGGCTGGCGCTACGCAGCGGTACGAACGGCTTGTTCGCCCGTTTGCAGAGATCGCGTGCCAGCAGGCAGGCGCCGTGGCTCACGCAGTCGATCGGGCAAAAGACGAGATCGGCTTGGCCGACGAGATCGGGGAGCTGCTGCAGGCTGTGCTCGATGCCGCCATCGTGGTGCAGCAGCTCCGCCTGCAGCCGAGCCGCACCCGTCTTGAGATGAGGCACGGCGCTAGGTCGTCCGCCGACGTACAAGAGCCGGCAATTCCCGAGCGGGCAGCTCGTCGACGGCGCGGCTGGCTTCCGCGCACCGATCTGGCAGACGGCAAGGCGTTCCAGCTTGGCGATCTGGCCCCGGAGCCGAACGAGTTCATCGCCTTGTTCGCGCAACCGGGCGCGCGTCGCCGCAAGCCGACGCGCTTGCTGTTCGTGGCGGCGCGCCATCTTGCCGGGACGTGTGGGGCGCACCGGCCCGGTGGTCGCAGCGGGCTGCAGGCGCACGCAGCAAGCACGCATCTGGTGAACTTCACGGTCGAGATCTTCGATGCGCCCGTCGCGCTCGGCGATCTTGGCGTCGGCCTGGTTTCGGACCCGCTCCAGGCGTTGCTCGAGTTCCCCGACGCGACGTTCTGCGGCCCAAAGCTGCCGGGCATCGCCGCGGTTCAAGCCACCCATGAAATGCGACAGCATATGGACGTCGCCGAAGACCGCGTTGCGGAGGCCTTCCGTCACGTGGCGGTGGCTCAACAGCGCCCAGTAGATGCCGGACACTTGACCACGGGCGCAGGCGTCGTCCCAGTACGCCCGCAACACGCCGAGGTCGCGGGTCAGGCGCACGCGGGTGATCTGCGGCGCGTACTTCCGATCGAGCGTCTTGTGGATGAGCTGGGCCACCGGCCCTGGCTGCGAGGCCTCGTGTACGAGGAAGCCATGGATTTGATACTCCGTCGCGCCCGGCGCGACGCGCGCTCGGCTCTTGCGGATCAGAATCGAAACGTCGCGGCGGTCCAGGCAGGTGCCGACGATCGAGCACTGCACCTTCCCGGGGATCTCCCAAATGCGGTAGCGCGACGAGGTCGTCTGACGCGGCAGCTCGTCGCCGGTGAACGGAAGTGGTCGATCCACCCTCATGAAAGACTCCACTGGCCGATGCGCGACGGGCAGTGCGCCGGCACGCGCGGCACGATGAGCGGCCCGCGACCGTCGGGCCGCTCGACCACGTCGGCCGTGACACCGAACACGTGTGAGATCGTCGCTGGTGTGAGCACCTCGTCCGGCTTGCCGTCGGCGACCAGTCGACCGTCGTCGAGCAGCGCCAACCGGTCGGCCGTGGCAGCGGCCAGATTGAGATCGTGGAGAATGGCGAGCACGCCGTAGCCGCTCTCGGCCAGCGATCGGGCCGTCGCCATGACCTGAGCTTGGTGGGCGAGATCGAGGCTCGACGTCGGCTCGTCCAGCAGCAGGTAGCGCGTTCGGCTCAGGTCCTCGGGCCAAACCTGCGCGAGCGCCCGCGCGAGGTGGACGCGCTGCTGCTCGCCGCCCGAGAGCGTCGGCACCACGCGACCGATGAAGTCGTCGGCGTCGGCCGCAGCCATGGCGGCCGCAACGACGTTGCGGGTATGAGCGGCCCGCTCTTCGTGCGGCATCCGGCCGAGCGTCACCACCTCCTCGGCATGGATCGGCATGGTGACGACGTTGGTTTGGGCGACCACGGCGCGTCGCCGCGCCAAATCCGTCGCGGGCACGTCGGCAAGCCGCCGACCGTCGATCGTGATGCTGCCGGAACTGGGCGGGAGCGCGCCGCTGAGGCAGGCCAGCAAGGTCGACTTGCCGGCGCCGTTCGGGCCGAGAACGACGACGAGTTCGCCCGGGCGCACGGTCAACGTCACGCCGTCGAGGAGCCAACGACGGCCGACGACGACGCCGAGGCGCTCTGCAATCAGCATCAGACCGCGAACCGTCGGCGGTTGGCGAGCAGCAGCGCCAGGAAGAACGGCCCGCCCAAAGCGCTCGTCAGGATCCCGATCGGCAGCTCCGCCGGCAGAACGATCAGGCGGGCGGCGATATCGGCGACGAGCAGCAGCGCCGCACCCAGAAGCGCGCTCACGACCATGAGCCAGCGGTGATCGGCGCCGACGAGGAGGCGTGCCAAGTGCGGGACGACCAGCCCGACGAAGCCGATGATCCCGGCGGCGGCCACGGCGGCGCCCGTGCCCAGTGCGACGAGAGCGATGAGCATCAGCTTGCTGCGCTCCACGTCGACGCCGAGATGGGCTGCCTCGCGCTCGCCGAGCAAGCACGCGTCGAGGACGCGCCCGAACAGTGCCAGGCCGAGAACGGCTGCGAGCATCGCGAATGCGGCCGTCCACAGTACGCGTAGGTCGGTCCCGGCCAAGCTGCCGAGCGTCCAGAAGGTGAGGTCGCGGAGCTGTTGGTCGGTGCTGAAGAATGCGGCGAGGCCGAGTCCCGCACCAGCGATGGCGTTGATGGCGATGCCCGCTAGGAGCAGCATCGCCGTCGTCGTCCTGCCGTCGAACGTCGCCAGCCTCTGGATGACGACCGTCGCCAGCAGCGCGCCGAGGAAGGCGGCGAAGGGCAACAGCAGCGGCCGCGACGGGGCCGCCGCGTCGCCGAGCACGACGATGACGAAGACGGCACCAAGCGCCGCACCACTGGAAACGCCGACCAACCCTGGGTCGGCAAGCGGGTTGCGAAACAGACCCTGCATCGCGGCACCGGCGACCGCGAGCGCAGCGCCGACGAGGCAGCCCGTCAGCACCCTGGGCAAGCGCAGGTCGACGACGACGGCGGCAGCCACCGCATCGTTGCCGACACCGGCAAGGGCGGCCAGGACAGCGCCGGGTGGGATCGCCACCGCACCGGCGGCGAGGCCAGCGATCGCGGCCAAGGCCAGAGTGAAGGCGGCACCGGCCACGACCGCCAGGCGCCGCCGTTGGCGCCGCGTGTGGGCGGACGTCAGACGTGCCGCGGCTGGCAAGATGGCTGCGGTCAAGGCGCGGCCACGACGAGTTCTGGATGGAGGGCTCCGGCAAGTGTCGTCACCGCCTCACCCGGGCGCGGACCGAAGCCGAGCAACAAGAGGCTGTCCATCGCAACGACCCGCCTTTCGGCCGCTGCCGGGCTCGCGCGCAGCTCGGGCCGCGCGAACAAGCCCGCGGCACCGCCGAACGCGTCGAGCGTCCTCGTCGGCACCAGCACGACGTCCGGCATCGCGGCGATGGCCGCCTCCTGCGAGAGAGGCTTGTAGCCGCTGAAGCCCTCGATCGCGTTCCGACCGCCGGCCAGCTCGATGATCGACGCTGCAGACGTCTCCAGCCCGCCGGCGAGCGGCGCGCCACGGCCAATGTCGAGCATGAAGAGGACACGAGGACGCCCCGCGATCGCGCCGAGCGCCACCTGGACCCGTTCGACGTCTTCTCGAACCGCCGCACCAAGTGTCGCGGCCTCACGCTCCAACCCGAGGGCCCGCCCGACCTCGCCGATCTTGGTGACCACCCCGCTGACGTTGGGTCCATCCGAGATCATCACGACCTCGAGGCCGGCACCGCGCAGTTGGTCGAGGACGATCGGCGGCCCGCTCGCCGCGCTGGCGATCACCAGATCGGGCTGCAGTGCCACGATCGGCTCCGCTGCCAGCCGGCGCAGGTAGCCGACATCGGGCAAGGCGTCCGCCGCTTCGGGATGCCGGCTGGTGCTGTCGACGGCCACCAGCCGGTCGCCAGCACCGAGCTCGAACACGATCTCCGTGACGTCGCCACCGATGGCAACCAACCGCTCGGCCGCATGCGCGGGCCAGACGAACGCTGCTACTGCCAGCAGCAACGTCAAACGACTTCTCACGCACATATCGATACTGTGTCCCGCACCCCGCAAAGGTATGATGAACCATCTGAGCAAGATCGGAGAGATATAATATGCACTGAAAACTGAAGTCAACTCGCCTCACGCCATTCCATATTATTGTATCTATTCTATGAAAAATCTTGAATCTGAATAATTCCATTGCGGCTTCGACCCGGTGACCGGCAATCGATGCAGACGCGGACGACGTACCGACCGCGCCTGCCGGCGCTTCGGCAACCGCGTTCAACCTCGCAGCTGATCGGTCCAGTTCTGCTCGAGCGCGAGCGGGCGATCGGCCTGGGTCGTCGGCAGCACGACCCGTGTCATCGCTCCTCCAGACCTCCGAGAAAGGTCTTCAGGAGGGCATCGAGTTGTTTTCGCTCTGCTGCAGATAGGCCCGAGACGAGTTCTTCTTGGGTTGCGACATGGGCGGTGACGGCGCGGTCGATCACCTGGAAGCCGGCATCGGTCAGCGATATCAAAAAGCCGCGTCCGTCGTCGGGGTTCGGGACACGCTCGACGTAGCCGGCCTTCACGAGTTGGTCGATCCGGTTCGTCATCGTGCCCGAGGTCACCATCGTCGACGCGATCAAGTCACCGGGCGACAAGCTGAACGGGTGCCCCGAGCGGCGCAGCGTCGCCAGAACATCGAAACTGGCCGCGTTCAGCCCATGCTCGGCCCAAGTCTTCTCCATCTCGCGGGACAGATGGAGCATCAGCCGCTTGGCTCGCCCGATCAGCCCCATCGGCGCGACGTCGAGATCCGGGCGCTCCCGCCGCCATTGCTCGAGAACTCTGTCGACATGATCCATGCACGGATCCTTGCGAGAGAGACATCTTGACGTCAAGGCAGTTTCTATTATCTTGATATCAAGATAGTTCCGAGGAGGGCGTCATGCCCCGTGTCACCGACGTGCTTCTCACGGCGTTGGCCCCGGCGATCTGGGGCAGCACGTACATCGTGACGACCGAACTCCTGCCTGCCGGCTATCCGGTGACGGCCGCGGTGCTGCGAGCCCTTCCGGCCGGGCTGTTGCTGCTGCTGATCGTGCGCCGGCTCCCGGCGCCCGCGTGGTGGGGCAAGATCCTGCTTCTGGGCGCGCTCAATTTCTCGATCTTCTGGACGCTGCTGTTCGTCGCCGCCTACCGCCTGCCTGGCGGGGTGGCTGCAACGGTCGGCGCGGTTCAGCCGCTTTTGGTCATCTTCATGGCGCAGGCCGTTCTGAACACCCCGGTGCGGGCGGTGTCGGTCCTGGCAGCCGTTTCCGGAATGGCAGGTGTGGCGCTGCTGGTTCTGACGGCCGAGGCGTCGCTCGAACCACTGGGTGTGGCCGCCGCACTGGGTGGTGCCGTCTCCATGGCGGCCGGCACGGTGCTGAGCCGAAAGTGGCGGCCACCGGTTTCCGCGCTGACCTTCACCGCCTGGCAACTGACGGCGGGCGGTGCGCTCCTGGTTCCGTTTGCGGCTTGGGCCGAGCCGTCGCTGCCTGCCCTGAGCGCTGCGAACCTGGTTGGTTTCCTCTATCTCGCGGTGATCGGTGCGGCGCTGACCTATGCTCTTTGGTTTCGGGGCGTCAGTCGCATCGAACCGTCCGCTGTCTCCGCGTTGGGGTTTCTGAGCCCCGTGACGGCTCTGCTGCTGGGCTGGGTGTTCCTCGATCAACGCCTGGGCGCGTTGCAGATCACAGGAGTCCTCGTCGTGCTGGCCAGCGTCTGGCTCAGCCAGGCAGCGGGCCGGACCGCTCGCCCGGCCCTGATCGTCACCTGAAGACGCCGCGGTTCGAAGCGAGCTCGCAGCATGAAGATCATCGTTTTCGGAGCGGGGGGAGGTATCGGACGCCGCGCGGTCGCAGGGGGGCTTTGGCGCGACGACACCACGTCACCGCCGTCGGCCTGATCGATGAGGCGGGAGGGCCGCGTCGCACCGTGGCTCGGTTCCTCGTGGCCGCCCGAGGTCGCCGCGGCGCACGCCGACGGTCCGCGGCTCCCGATGGTGGGCTGCACGATTCTCGCAACAACTGCTACCTGGCCGGTGCCGGGCAGCTGGCAAGGAGACGACCCATGACGCCGACGGCCATCTTCATCCTGCAGTTCGCCATGAGCCTCTTGGTGTTCACCCTGCTGGCCGTCTGGTACGCGGCTCCATGGCTGGCCACCAAGTCGGCACCGGCCGCGATGTCGCTCCTCATCGTGCCGCATGCCTTTCGTCATGTCGGGATGAGCTTCCTCGTGCCCAACCTCAACAGTGGCATGATGCCGGAGGCATTCTCGGTCGCCGCCGCTTACGGCGATCTTGCGTCGGCCGTTCTGGCCATCGTGGCGCTCGGTGCCCTGCGGTGGGGCAACCGCCTCGCGGTGCCTTTGATCTGGGTCTTCAACGTTCTGGGCTTCGCCGATCTGCTGAACGCATTGCGCCAGGCCGACGCGATCGCGCATTTCGGGCCCACCTGGTTCATCCCGACGTTTCTGGTGCCCTTGTTGCTGGTGACCCACGTGATGATCTTCGCCAGGCTTCTGCAAGCAAGACCGCGTCATGAAACGCGCGCATGAAAGTGTCGCGCGCGGCCGCCGGTTCCGAGAGTTTCGATCCACGCCCCCGCGTAAGGGGCGACGGCGGCCGACACCCTGGTCGCGGTCGAGAAGACGTTTCGATCCACGCCCCCGCGTGGGGGGGCGACCCGATGCTGCCGATCGGCGAGGAGCGGCTGCCAGCGTTTCGATCCACGCCCCCGCGTGGGGGGCGACCGCTGGAGGGCGCGGGCCTGGGCAGGCTCGTCGAGTTTCGATCCACGCCCCCGCGTGGGGGGCGACAGGCGCGCGGCGAGTTCTACGCGACCATGGTGCAGTTTCGATCCACGCCCCCGCGTGGGGGGCGACGCTCGGCGTGGAGCCGCGCCAGCTCGTCCGGCGTGTTTCGATCCACGCCCCCGCGTGGGGGGCGACCGGCGAGCACGCAAGCGAGCACGCCGGACAGCCGTTTCGATCCACGCCCCCGCGTGGGGGGCGACTGCCTGGCGCCCTTGCGAGCTTTTCCGGTTCGAAGTTTCGATCCACGCCCCCGCGTGGGGGGCGACATCGAGCAGGTGCGCACCGCGCTCGGGCAAACCGAACTGGTTTCGATCCACGCCCCCGCGTGGGGGGCGACGGCGGCTGTGCCAAGGCCTTCTCACGATGTCAAAAAACAGCGGCTGCGCGCGAACGTGTTCGCGAGCCGGCCCAACCGAGCACTCGGACCCGGTCGGCATCATCGCAAAGGGCGGAAATGTGCGGACTCTGACCTTGCGCGAACACCTACGGTTCCGCCGTACCGCTATGGGTTCGCGCGGGCTAGAACGGCGGCGGCCCTTCGAGGTCGAGGATCGGCTTGGCGGCACCGCGATGGCAGAAGGGCAGCTAGTCTTGCTCCGGATCGCTCTCACCGACGAGCCGCGCCTTCGAGGCGGTCCGTCGCGCCGGCTCGACCTCGCACGCGAACACCGAAAGTTGGACCCGCTGGTCGAGGTCGCCACGCGGCATCCGCGCGAGTAGCTGCGCCCGCAGCAACGGCGCCAAGCCCGTCGCCACCGTCTCACCGAGAAAGGCGTGCGTCAGCTCCGGGGTCCTGCGCGCCTGGCAGGCGACGAACGGTACGCGGCGGGCGACGACGCCGCAAAGCGCGCCAGCCCGCTCGTCATAAGGGTGCGTGACCTACCAAGCACCAGCGAACGAGTGCTCCATCCAGCCGACCTCGGATCGGGCCGCCGTCGCGGGCTACCCGCGTTTCTCCGACAGGTACTTGTCGATCGCCGACGCGGCGCGTTTGCCAGCACCTGCCGCCAGAATGACGGTCGCCGATCCGGTGACGATGTCACCGCCGGCGAACACGCCTTCGCGGCTCGTTTGACCCGTGGCGTCTTCCGCCACCAAGCCGCCCCACGACGTGGTGTCGAGCCCCGGGGTGGTGCGCGACAGGAGCGGGTTCGGGCTGGTGCCGATGGACACGATGACGTTGTTCACGTCCATCACGAACTCCGATCCTGCCACCGGCACCGGCCGACGCCGGCCGCCCTCATCGGGTTCGCCCAGCTCCATGCGGATGCAGCGCATACCGCTCACCCAACCCTTGCCGTCGTCGAGGAACTCGATCGGGTTGTTGAGCCACTTGAACTGGATGCCCTCTTCGATGGCGTGCTCGTACTCCTCGACCCGGGCGGTCATTTCCGCCTCCGAGCGACGATAGACGACCGTCACCTCCTCGGAGCCCGCGCGCATGGCGCAGCGCGCCGCGTCCATGGCCGTGTTGCCGGCGCCGATCACCGCCACGCGCCGGCCCGATTTCACCGGCGTGTCGTAGTCCGGGAACCGGTAGGCGCCCATCAGGTTGATGCGCGTCAGAAACTCGTTGGACGAGTAGATGCCGTTGAGGTTCTCACCCGGCAGGTTCATGAAACGGGGCAGGCCGGCGCCGGTCCCGATGAACACCGCCTCGTAGCCCATCTCCTCCATGAGTTGGTCGAGCGTGATGGTCTTGCCGAGGACCACGTTGCACTGGATGGAGACGCCGTCTCGCACCAGGGCGTCGATCTCCCCGTCGAGCACCTCCTTCGGCAGCCGGAACTCGGGGATGCCGTAGCGCAACACACCGCCGGCGTCGTGCAGCGCCTCGAACACCGTGACGTCGTAGCCCATGTGGTTGAGGTCGCCCGCCGCCGTGAGGCCCGACGGACCGGAGCCGATGATGGCGACTTTCTGACCCTTGGGCTCCGCCTTGTGCGTGGGCAGTGGTTCGTGCATGCGCTCCCAGTCGGCGAGGAAACGCTCGATGTAGCCGATGCCGACCGGGCCGAAGCGGTCGCCCAGGTGACAGCGACCCTCGCACTGGTTTTCTTGGGGACATACCCGGCCGCACACGCCCGGCAGGCTGTTGAAGCGCTTCACCAGCGCCAAGGCGTCATCGAAGCGGCGCTGCGAGGTCAGATGGATCACCTCGCGAATCGGCACGTTCACGGGACACCCGGACTGGCACGTCGGATCTTGGCATCTCAGGCAGCGATCGGCTTCTTCCACCGCCTTCTTCGGATCGTAGCCGAAGTTCACCTCACGGAAGGTCTTGGACCGCTCTTTGGCGTCCGCGATGGGCATGGGCGTTTTGTTAGGGGAAATAACCGGCACGGTCGGTACCTCTCAGCGTTCTATCGGTTTGCTGCGCTCGAGCACATATGACGTCCCGCGATCCGTCAGGGCCCGGTCACGGCCGCGGCGGCCGCCTCCGCGCGACATTGGGCGTCGTCGTAGCGATGGAGCGCTTCCGCCTCCTCGTCCCGGTACGACTTGTTGCGGCGCACGAGTTCGTCGAAATCGATCTGTGTGGCATCGAACAGTGGGCCGTCGATGCAGGCAAACTTGGTCTCGCCCGCCACGGTCACACGGCAGGCCCCGCACATGCCGGTGCCATCGATCATGATGGGATCCAGCGAGACCAGCGTGGCGATGCCGTGGGGAGCCGTGGTTGCGGCCACGGCCCGCATCATGACCATCGGACCGATGGCCACGATCTCGTCGACGGGCTCGCCCGAGGCGATCAGCTCTTCGAGCTTCTCGGTGACGAAGCCTTTGAAGCCGGCTGACCCGTCGTCCGTGCAGATGTGCACGTCGTCGGCGGCCTCGCGAAGGCGATCCTCGAGGATCACGAGTTCGGCGGTGCGCGCTCCGACGATCGCCGAGGTGCGCGTTGCCTTCGGCTGTAAGCCTTTCAAGATGGACAGAATGGCGGCGGCGCCAAACCCGCCACCGACGCACACGACGTGGCCCATCTCTCGCAACGGGGCCGCTTCACCGAGCGGACCTGCCAGATCGTGGAAACCCTCGCCGTCCTCGAGTGCGTTGGCCATTTTGGAGGTCGCACCGACTTCCTGGATGACGACGGTCACCGTACCCGCTTCGGGGTCGGAATCGGTGATCGTGACGGGAATGCGCTCGCCGCGCCCATGCACCCGCAGAATGACGAACTGACCGGGTTGCGCCGCCTTCGCCACGAGGGGCGCATCGACCTCGAACAGTTTGGTCACGGGCGTCAGCCGGCGCGTGTGGAGTATCTCGAACATGGTGGCCTCCCTCGGCACGCTCGCGGATCCCATCAAAGGTCCGGATGTTCGTGCATGGCCTTGATGCGGCGCCAGCGCCGGTCGATCTCCTTCTGCAAGCCGTCCAGCATGTGTCGGTGCTCGGGCTCGAGGAGGTGCTTGGTCTTGGCCATGTTACCGAGCCAGGCGGCGAGCGGGACCCGCGTCCCGAGCTCATCGGGGTCATGGGTAAGGGTGGTTTGCCCGTGCTCCACCTCGTAGAGTGGGAAGAAGCACGAATCGACCGTCGACTGCATGATGTTGGCACCGCCGTCGTCGGGCGTGCCCCAGTTCAGCGGACAGAACGAGAGTATCTTGCCGTACACCATGCCTTCATGGTTGGCGTACCACTGCGCCTTGGCCACCTTCCGCATCATGTCGGCCGGGAAGCCCTCGACGGCGCTGAACACGTACGGCATGTGCGTCGCCGCCATGAGCTGCACCGTGTCCTTGTGTTGGAACGCCTTGCCTTCCTCACTCTTGCCAACGTGACTCGTGCTGGTGCGATGGCCGAGGGGCGTCGAGTACGACATCTGACTGCCGGTGTTCATGTAGCCCTGGTTGTCGTACTCGATGATCATCATGCGGTGGTTGCGATGTGCAGTGCCGAGCGCCGGCCCCATGCCGATGTCCATGCCGCCATCGCCGCTGATCATGACGAAGGTGATGTCTTCCGACTCCGGCAGCTCGCCGCGCGCCACGCGCTGGTGGTACATCTCGACCAGCCCGGACAGGGTCGCCGCGCCGTTCTGGAACAGGTTGTGGATGTAGGTGACGCGGTGCGCACTGAACGGGAAGCCGGTGGTGACGACCATGGCGCAGCCGGTGTGGAACAGCACCACGATGTCGCCTTCGAGCGACTTGAACACTTGATCCAGCACCGGGAACATGCCGCAGCCCGGGCACGCTCCGTGGCCGGGGACGAGGCGCTTCGGCCGGGCAGCGAGAGCCCAAAACGGCGGTAGATCGACCTCGAGTTTGCCGGTCTCCTCGTCGCGCTCGACTTTGACGAGGTTGGTGCTCACCTCCTCCTTCGTGAGTGGCGGCACCACCCGCTCGGGCTTCTTGCCTGGCCTTCCCGGAGTCACGCCGTGGTAGTCGAAGGGGACCGCCACCTTGCCATCTACCAGCGCATCCAGGCCAAGTTGGAAGAACGCCTCGGCATCGGGAACCGTGAAAGACTTGCCGCCGAGACCATAGATGCGGCTGATGAATTTGGGCGGACTGTCGTGGAGTTCTGCCAACGCCGAGCGGACCTCATGGGTCATGTTGCCGCCATTGGCGCCATAGGAGTCGGCGCGGTCGCCGATGACGATCACCTTGGCGTTGGCAAGCGCCGCCCGAACCTCGTCGACCGGGAACGGTCGCAGGACGTTCGGCGAGACGACGCCGACCTTCACGCCGCGGCCGCGCAAGCGGTCGACCGCATCCTTCGCCGTCTCGGCTGCCGAGTTGAGCAGGAAGACCACGACGTCCGCATCGTCCGCCTGATAGGTCTCGACGAGTGAGTATCGGCGCCCGGAGATGGCGGCGTACTCGTCGAACAACTTCGGCAACTCGCGCAACGCTGCCTGCATCGCGTGGTTGAGCTGGTACTTGTTGTTGATCATGTCCGGGTCGTTCATGTACGGCCCGAAGGTGATCGGATTGCGTGGGTCGAGGGCATGGTAAGGCGGTTCGGTGTGCACCAGGAACTGCTCACGCAGCGCCTCCGAGTCGTCGAAGATCTGGACCCGGCGCTTTTGGTGGCTCGTGAAAAAGCCGTCCGAGGCCACGATCACCGGCAGCCGCACGTCGAGATGTTCGCCGATGCGCACGGCCATCAGGTTCATGTCGTAGACGGCCTGAGGGTCGCGGGCCATGAGGACGAGCCAGCCCGTGTTCAACGTATAGTAGAGGTCGGAATGGTCGCACAGAATGTCGAGCGGCCCGCTCACCGCCCGGCAAACCAAGTTCAGCACCATCGGTGAGCGGGTGCCGGATTGTACCGGGAGCTGTTCGATCGAGTACAACAGGCCGTTGGCACTGGTTGCGTTCAGCACCCGCCCGCCGCCGATGCTGGCACCATAGCAGATGCCGGCAGCACCATGTTCGCCATCAGCGGGAATCATGGTGATGGTGTGCTCGCCGTCGGCGAATTTCTCGTCGAGAACCTGAGCGATCTCGGTGGAGGGTGTGATGGGGAAGTAGCCCATGATGTGGAAATTGACGTCTTTGGCCGCCTGAGCCGCGCACTCGTTGCCGCCTAGGAATGCCGTCTTCTGCACGAGTCCGATGTCGATGGAGTCTCGAACCAAATCTGGATGAGCAACGGCCACGGCTTGTCCCCTGATCGTGGTTTGCTTGGCTGAAAGTCCGGTTACGCGCTCGCAGGCCTAGCTTGGCTCGTGCCTGCGCCTGCCGTCGACGACCCGCGGGGACCAGTCGAGCGGAACGGTGTTTGCGTCGGCGAAGCCGGGCGTTTCCCGCTCCGTAGTGATCGCTCCGGTCGGACAGGTGTCCACACAAGCCCCGCAACCCTTGCAGTACTGATAGTCGATACCGCGCAGTCGCGTGTGCCAGGTTTCATCCTCACGGTGGACGATGTCCCACGACAGATTGTTGTCGGGGCACGCGAGATCGCACAGTCCACAATGAATGCACTTGTCGTCGTGAAACACCGGAATGCGTCCGGTGCGCGAGCCGGACAGATTCTTGACGATCGTGTTCGCGGGATCGGCCACCACGCCGCCTATGGGGGCGTTGAGATAGCCCCATTTGGGCTCCACGCTGACGACGCCGCGCCCTTCGGGTGCTGGGTCGCGGCGGTCGATCCTGACCTCGCCAGCGCCGCGATCGTAGGTGCGCAGGTTCGAATCGATGATGCTGGCGTGCTTGCGCTCGAAGGTACTGGCCAGCACGTCGCGGACCGCGTCGACGTCCAAGAACGGTATCATTGCTGCCAGCGCGCCCTGCATCGCGGTGTTGACCCGCGTCTTCTCTTCGAGCGCGATGGTCGTGGCATCGAGACAAGCGAGCGTGTCGTACTCGTAGTCGAGCGCTTCTCGGATTTCCTCCGGCGTCTTGGCCGTGTTGACGATCACGATGCCACCCGAGCGCAGCCCGCTGAGGATGGCCGGGTCGTTCAGGAGATTCTCGAGGAAAATGGCGACGACGAAGGGTCGCTCGACGGGTGCGGAGGTTCTGAGCTCGCCGTTCGCTGCGGCCAAACGCACGAAGGACTTGATCGGCGAGCCCTTCTTCTCCGAGCCATATGACGAAAAGTGAGCGCCATTCAGGCCCATTCGCAACACCGCCGCTTCGGCGAGCATCTTTCCTGCCAGATGTGCGCCGAACCCGCCCAGAGATTCCAGGCGAATCTCGTACAAACCGTCCTCGTCGGTCTGCGGCAGCCCCATGGATGGTCGACCTTGCTCGATGGCTTGCGGTTCCGTCTGCAAGACTAGTCCTCCATCCATTCAGCCCATCCTGACCGTCCGCAGCCACAGCCGCAGTTCTTGAGGCGAGGCCCGTGAGCAGCCCGCCCTATGAGTCGCTCGCCGGCCTCTCGGACGAAGCGAACGATACGAGTAAATCGCCTGCTTGTTAGTTTTCAAGTCATTCTAAAGCCTGCGACAACTTGGAGCCGCGCATCACCGTGCCGGCACTGACGGGATGGAGAGGGGACGCGACGCGACGCGGCTTTGCCCTGTTCGGTGGGCGTTCTCGCCGTGCCGTTCGCCCCCTTGCGTGCCCCAGCGGCGAGCCTTCGACCATGGAAGGCGGTGGCGGCGACCAGCGCGTCGACGCCGCGCGGTCGCGACGGTCGGGACGAGACCGTGGCGGGATGATCTCGTCGCCGCCGGCGCCGTGTGGCAGACAGGCGCCGGCGGCCGAAGCTGCGTCGTCGCGCTGTGCCGATCGAACACAGCGTCGCCAATGCCGCTCGGCAGCCCAACCACACGCGCCGTCACGCTCAGGGAGATCGCGACACCATGGCCAAGAACCGGCTCGAGAGGAAACTCCAGCGCATCCACGAGGATCCGCATGGGGCCAAGGACTTCATCATCTGCGACGCCAAGGATGGTGACATGGCTGCCGGTATCGCGATGCCGGGTCCGGTCCTCGATCGGAGCGGCATACCCACCGGCCGCTACAAGACGGCGGAGGACCATCTTGCGCAGGTAACGGCGCTCGTCGAACAGGACGTCCTCGACCTCATGCTCTTGTCCGTCGGCAACCTCGACCGGCTCGTCGATCGCGGCGTCTTCGCCGGCAGCGAGATGGCCACGGCCATCCGGGCGAACGACACGACCGACATCTGGGGGGCACGCCACAGCCGCTACACCCAGCAGCCCTCCGTAGCGCACCGCACGGCCCACTTGCCGCACGCAGCCAAGCTGACCGACCTCGGGCTCTACTCGATCACGTTCGTCAACGGCGCCGACGTCGACGCCTTGGCAGGCGAGATCTACCGCGAGTTCCGCATCGAGGCGGAAGCGCTCGACTTCGGGCACTTCCTGGAGGTCTTCAACCCGAACGTCGGCATGGGCGCGCTCGCCAGCGAGGAGATCGGCCAGTTCGTCAACGACAACATCGTCCGCGTCATCGCGGGCGTGCCGATCAGTCAGCGGCCGCGCTTCTTGAAGATCGTCTACAACGGTCCGCAGGCGCTGGAGGAGCTGGTGGCCTACGATCCCTCGATCATCGTCGGCATCCTCGGCGGCGGTGCGGGCACCACGCGTGACACCTTCGAGCTCCTGAAGGCGGCGCAAAAGGGCGGCGCGCGGATCGCGTTGTTCGGCCGCAAGATCAACCTCGCGGAGGACCCGCTCGCCATCGTCGCGTCGATGCGTCGGATCGTCGACGGCGACATCGGCCCCGAGGAAGCTGTCAGGGCCTATCACGGGACGTTGCAGGAGAAGGACATCGCTCCCAAGCGAGCACTCGCCGACGACCTCGAGATCACCGAGGCCGTTCTCCGGCTGTGAAGGCTGCCTTCGGCCGCGCCCCCCTCAGCCCGCGCCGGCCGTCTCGGACAGGACACCCGACAGAGCGTCGTGGATCGGCCGAACCGCCGGGCTCAGCGGCACGTACACTTCACGGTAAAGCTGCTCGTAGAACGTCGCCAAGGCGGGGGCCGGCTCGATCTCGCGCTCGCCGGAGCGGAAGGCGTCGGTCGCCGCCGCTTGGTTCGGATAGATCCCGGCAGCGAGCCCAGCGAGAAGCGCCGCCCCCGCCGCAACGCTGTCGACGACGTCCACCTCGGTCAGGGCGCGGCCCAGCATCGCGGCCTTGATGCGCATGTAGAGCGGGTTGCGGGTGAGGCCGCCGATGACGCGGATCGCCTGCGGCGGAGCCGCCGGGATCAGCGCCTGCATCCCCTCCGCGCAGAGCCGACTGTCCGCGGCGATCCCCTCCAGCACCGCGCGGAAGAGGTCGCCGCGCGTGGTGTCGGTGCTCAGGCCCAAGAAGGCGCCCCTGGCGCGCGGGTTCTGCCTGGGCGCCGTCCCGAGCCGGAGATGCGGCAGAAAGAGCGCGCCCTGGGCGCCCGCGGGCGAGCGCGCCGCCTCGGCGACGAGTGTGGCGTACTCGGCGCCCGCGGCCACGTGCGCCTTGAACCAGTCGATCGCCCCGCCGGCGGTGAACAAGCCACCGATGACGTAGTAGACCGGGGTCTCGACATAGGCGACGCCCTGGGCGTAGCCGGCTCGGCCGAGCGCCGGTTCGTCCGACGGGCGTGCCGTCCCGATGAGGTTGGCCTCGGTCGTGCCCGTCGAGGTCAACAGCACGCCCGGCCGCATGGCGTCGGCGGCCAAAGCGCCGACGATGTGGTCGTGGCCGCCAACGGCGACGACGCAGCCCTCGGGCAAGCCCGTGGCCGCGGCAGCCTCGGTGGTCACCCGCCCGAGCGCCTCACCGCTGCGCGCCAAGGGAGCCATCAACGAGGGCGCTACGCCGACGGCACTCAAGACCTCCGCCGACCAGTCGAGCGTGGCGAGGTCCAGAGCGAACGTGCGACAGGCGAGGCTGTAGTCGGTCGCCATCTCGCCCGACAGGCGCCACGCGAGATAGTCGGCGACGTTCAGCCACCGCGCCGTCCGGGCGAACGGCTCGGATCGGTGCCGCCGATGCCAGAGCAGCTTGCAGAGGCCGAAGATCGGCTCGGGGCTGAGACCCGAGACGGCGAACAGCCGGTCCTGTCCGACGGCGTCGACGATGTGCTCGAGCTCGGCCTCGGCGCGCTTGTCGAACCACGCGATCGCCGGACCCGTGGCGGCGCCGTGGCCATCGAGCGGCACGGCCGTTTCTCCCATGCTGGCGAAGGCGACGGCTGCCACCCGCCGCGGATCCTCGATCTTGCCGAGGGCCGCGCGGAGGGCGACGGCGGCACTTTGCCAGAGCGTTTCCCCGTCGTACTCGGCCCATTCCGGCCGCGGATAGACGATCGGCGTCGGCTGCGAGGCCTCCGCAACGACGCGGCCGGCGACGTCGAAGACCACCGCCTTGGTGTTCGTCGTGCCGGCGTCGACGCCGACCAGCAGAACCTCGCTCGTGCTCGGGGGCGTCATCCGACCTCGCCTCCAGTTCGTCGGCTAGGCGGCCGGACGCGTCGTGACCCGAGCCTTGACCGCCGCAACGACGGCGTCGGCCGTGATCCCGAAGCGCTCGAACAGCACCTCCGCCGGGGCCGACGCGCCGAAGCCCGCCATGCCGACGAAGAGCCCCGCGGCGCCGATGTAGCGGTCCCAGCCCTGCCGCACCGCCGCCTCGACGGCAACCATCACCGGCGCGTCCCCGAGAACGGCCGTGCGGTAGACGTCGTCTTGCGCCTCGAACAGCTCGAGACACGGCATCGAGACGACCCGGGTGCCGATGCCGCCCTCCTCGAGCCGCCGGCGTGCCGCCATGGCGAGGCCCACCTCGGTGCCGGTGGCAAGGACGGTCACCGCGCAGGGCGCCGTTGCTTCATGGAGCACATAGGCGCCTCGAGCCGAGCGGTTGGTGTCGTCCCTGTCGACGCGCAGCGGCTCGACCGGCTGCCGGCTCAGGGCCAGGATCGAGGGGCCGTGCTCGTGGCGGAGCGCCAGCTCCCAGCACTCGGCCACCTCCACGGCATCGGCAGGGCGCAGCACGAGCAGGTTCGGGATCGCCCTGAGCGCTGCCAGGTGCTCGACCGGCTGATGGGTCGGTCCGTCTTCGCCGAGGCCAATGGAATCGTGCGTCATGACGTGAATGACCCGCTGCCGCATCAACGCGGCGAGGCGGAGGGCCGGCCGGGCGTGGTCCGCGAACGCCATGAAGGTGCCGGCGAACGGGATCAGGCCGCGATGCAGGGCCATGCCGTTCATGGCCGCCGCCATCGCTTGCTCGCGTGCACCGTAGTGGAGGTAACCGGCACCGTAGCGCCCGGCGGCGATGGCGTCCCGCCCAGGGGTCTGGGTGTTGTTGGCCGGCGTCAGGTCCGCGGACCCGCCGAGCAGGCTGGGCATCGCCGGCATGAGCTCGGCAAGGACCCGGCCAGAGGCGAAGCGGGTCGCCTCGACGCGAGCCTCGCCTTGCAGCGCGCGCTTGGTCGCTGTGACGACCGTTGCGAGATCGGCCGGCAACTCGCCGGCGAGTGCCGCGAGGAACGCTTGGCGCCGCTCGGGCTCCGCCGCCTCGAGCCGCTCGCGCCACGCCCTGTGGGCGGCCCGGCCTGGCTCGTTGAACGCCTCCCAGGCTTGCTTGACGTCCGCTGGGACGACGAAGGGTGGGGCGTCCCAGCCCATGGCCCGCCGCGCGCCTGCCACCTCGGCGTCACCGAGCACCCCGGCGTGCGCGGAAGCCTTGCCGGCGCGGGTGGGCAGATGCTTGCCGATAACGGTCTCGAGGCGCAACAGGCTCGGCCGGTCGCTCGTCTTGGCGCGGGCCAACGCGGCCGCCACGGCCAGGGCGTCGTGGCCGTCGAGGCGTTCGACGTGCCAGCCATAGCCCTCGAAGCGGCGGGTCGCGTCGTCGCTCGAGGCGAGATCCATCGGCCCATCGATGGTGATGTCGTTGTCGTCGTAGAGGACGATGAGCTTGGCTAGGCACAGGTGCCCGGCGATCGAGGCCGCCTCGTGGCTCACTCCCTCCATCAGGTCGCCGTCGCTGCACATCACGTAGGTGCGGTGGTCGACGAGATCCTCGCCGAAGCGCGCCGCGAGGATGCGCTCGGCGAGCGCCATACCGACGGCGTTGGCCAGCCCTTGTCCCAACGGGCCCGTCGTCGTCTCGATGCCGTGTCCGCGCTCGACCTCGGGGTGGCCGGCGGCGAGCGAGCCCCACTGGCGAAAGCGTTTCAGCGTTTCGGTGCCGAAGCCCGGATAGCCGGTCAGATGAAGGACGGCGTAGAGCAGCATCGAGCCGTGGCCGGCCGACAAGACGAAGCGGTCGCGATCGGGCCATTCGGGCGCTGCGGCATCGAAGGTCAGCGCCGTGCCGAACAGCGCCACCGCCGCGTCCGCCATGCCCAAGGGCAGCCCCGCATGGCCGGATTG
This sequence comes from Pseudomonadota bacterium, assembly GCA_039818825.1. Classification (GTDB taxonomy): domain Bacteria; phylum Pseudomonadota; class Alphaproteobacteria; order Geminicoccales; family Geminicoccaceae; genus JBCBTD01. Next base: position 9,515 of record JBCBTD010000041.1, on the reverse strand, counting down.
CGCCTGTTCGATGGCGTCCATGGTCAGCGCCCGAATGGCATTGGCGAGACGCTCGGGGTCGGGGGCCGCTGGCAGCGCATGGGACATGGCGGTCTCCGTCGTCGGGAATGCAGCAATGGAGGTGGGGCGCGCCGGAGGGCCGGCGTTCGCACCAGCCTTGGATCTGCGAGCCTCAGAGGCGTCGGCCGGTCGCGCGATCGAAGAGATGGACGCGCGCGGGATCGATCCGGATGCCGGCCGCATCGCCCGGCCCGCCCGCCACCCGCTCGACCGTGAGGATGCGGAGCTCTTGCCCGTGGAGATCGGCGTGGAGATGGGTCTCCCAGCCAGCGGGCTCGACCAGCGTCAAGGTGACCGGCTCGCCGTCCGCGGCTGTCGTCAGGGCCACGTGCTCGGGGCGGATGCCGTAGACGACCTGACGCCCCGGCGCGACGTCGATCCCTGCCGGCAGCGCCAGGCGTGCTCCTCCCGTCACCTCGACCGCGAGCGGCGTCGCACCGGCGTCGGATGCGACCACGATCCCGTCGAACAGGTTCATCGCGGGCGAGCCCAGGAAGTCGGCGACGAAGAGGTTCTCCGGTCGGTCGTAGATCTCGAGCGGCGGGCCCACTTGCTCGATCCGCCCGTCGTGCATGACGACGACCACGTCGGCCATCGTCATCGCCTCGATCTGGTCGTGCGTGACGTAGATCGTGGTCGTGTCCAGACGCTGATGCAGCGCCTTGATCTCGGCACGCATCTCGACCCTCAATTTGGCATCGAGGTTCGAGAGCGGCTCGTCGAAGAGGAACACGGCGGGCTCTCGAACCAGCGCGCGGCCCATCGCCACCCGCTGACGCTGCCCGCCCGAGAGCTGTGCCGGCAGGCGCTCCAGGAGTGGCGAGAGCTTCAGAGTGCCGGCGACGCTGGCGATGGCTTCGACGATGGCGGCGAGCGGCGTCTTGCGCATCTTCAGGCTGAACGCGAGGTTCTCGTTGACCGACATGTGCGGGTAGAGCGCGTAGGACTGGAAGACCATGGCGATGCCGCGCTCGCTCGGGCGGACGCGATTGACGAGGCGCCCGGCGATGTGGATGTCTCCGTCGGTCACCGATTCGAGCCCAGCCGTCATCCGCAGCAGCGTGGACTTGCCACATCCCGATGGCCCGACGAGGACGACGAAGGCGCCTTCCTCGATCTGGAGGTCGATGCCGTGCAGAACGGGGACGCTCCCGAAGTTCTTCTTCAACCCGTGGTACTCGACGTAGCCGCCGGCCATCGTTGCCTCCCACTCAGCTTACTTGACGGCGCCCGAGACGATGCTTTCGACCACTCGCCGTTCCAGCAGCAGATAGACGAGCAGCAAGGGCAGGACCGTCAGCACGGTGAATGCGTTGTAGAGCGCATAGTCCTGCACCCCCATCGAATCCTTGAGCGTGTAGAGCGCGTAGGGCAGCGTCCGCATGCCGCTCTCGGTAACCAGTGCCAGCACGAAGGAGAACTCGTTCCAGCCTTCGCGGATACAGAGCACGGCGGCGGTGACGACGCCCGGCCAGGCGATCGGCAAGATCACGTGGCGCAGCCGGCGCCAGAATCCGGCGCCGTCGATCGTCGCCGATTCCTCGATCTCCCTCGGCACCGCCTTGAAGAAGCCGACGAGGATCCAAGTCGCGAGCGGCACCGCACTGGCGATGTAGGTGATGAACAAGACCCAGTAGGTGTTGATGAGACCGAGATCCGTCATCAGGTCGTTGAGGGGCACGATCAGGCTCACGCGCGGAATGATCCGCGGCACGAGATAGAGCAGCAGAAGCAGGTGCCTGAACGGGAAGAGGTAACGGGCGAAGGCGTAGGCGGCGATGATGCTGAGCGCCAACGGCACGACGGTGGCGACGACGGTGACCAGGATGCTGTTGAACATCCACTTGCCGAAGCCGTCCATCGTCAGCACCGTCCAATAGGCCTGCAAGGACGGATCGCGGGGCAGGAACGTCGTCGATTCGTAGATTTCCAGCGGATCCTTCAAGGACGCCAAGAGGGCCCAGGCGATGGGCACCATCGTCCAGATCACGAGGAAGGTGAGCGGGAGCCCGATCAGGATCAGCCGCCCGAAACGCGCCAGAAGCGTGTCGAGCAGACTAGGGGGCCGGCCGATCGCCGCGAGTTCGGACCTGCGGGACAGGGTCGCCACGGCTCAGCTGCCCTTCTCGGCGCGGCGGTCGCCGAGGACGAAGTAGTAGATGTAGCCGAGGCTCAGCACCGTGTTGAAGGTCAGGAGCACGACCATCAGCACGGCTCCCTGGCCGAAGTCGAGCTGCAGGAAGGCCAGCTGGTACATGTACATCGACACCACTTCCGTCGCCCGCTGCGGGCCGCCGTTGGTCAAGGCGAGGATGATGTCGAAGGTGCTGAAGCTGATGTAGGAGACCCAAATCAAGCTGACGCCGAGCATCGGCTTGATCATCGGCAGGGTGATCTTGACGAAGGTCTGTAACGGACCGGCTCCGTCGATCGTCGCGGCGTCGTAGATGTCCTTGTCGACGGTCTGCAGCCCACCCAGGAGAATGAGCGTCGCAAACGGCACCATGAACCAGCAGTTCGCCAGCACCGCGACGATGAAGGCGAGGTAGGGATCGCCCAGCCATGACGGCTGGCCGAGGCCAACGGCGCCCAGCATCTGGTTGACGAAGCCGCCGGAGGTCGTGAACACGAAGCGGAACATCACCGCCGCCGCGATGCCCGAGACGAAGTAGGGCACGAGGCTCATGCCGCGGAAGAAGCGCTTGCCGAAACCGACGTGGTACAGGACCAGCGCGAACACCATCGACATCACGATGCCGAGCCCGATGCTGGCGACGACGAAGACCAGCGTACGGGCGAGCGCCGCCTGGAAGCGCGGGTCCTCGAAGACGGCGATGTAGTTGGCGGCGCCGACATAGGTCTTGTTCAAGAACATGTCGGTCTCGTGCAGCGACAGCCAGAAGCCGCCGCCGACGGCGTAGCCGAGCACGCCGAGCACGAAGACGAGGCCCGGCATGACCAGCAGATAAGGGACGGTTCCGCGGCCGACATCGCCCAAACGCTCGGCGAAGGTCGGAGGTGTTCCAGCGCGCGTAGCCATGACGCTCGTCGATGCTCCGCTCGGCGAAGTCGTGGTTAGGGTGGCGGGGGAGGGGCCGACGCCGACCCCGTCCCCCGCCGCGAGGCGATCGGCCCGGTCGCTCAGAGACCGGCGGCGGCGTTCAGCTTTTCCTGGTACTCCGAGGCCAAGGCGGTGGCGTCGGCGTCGGGATCGGCGACGACGCGATCGCGCAGCTCTTGCAGCACGTCGTAGATCTGGATCGCGCGGGTCGGGTGCGTCGGCAGGTTGTAGAGGTTCGACGACAAGGGCACGATGTCAGTAGCCCAGGGCTTTGCGGCCAGGTACTCCGGATCCTCCGAGACCGCCGTGTTGGTCGTCGGCTGGTAGCGGATGGCGACCTGCTTGGCGAAGTCCGGTCGCGACAGATATTCGAGCGCCAGCATCGCCGCTTCCTCGTCCTCGTTCGAGGAGGTGACGATGAAGGGGAAGGCAAATCCGGTTTGCTTGTGCGGCTCCGTCTGGCCGGGGCGCGTCGCCAACCGCTCGAAGGCCCACTTGCCGTCCTCGTAAGGGATCTGCTCGTGCAGCGGCACGTAGATGTGTTCGCCCTCGTTCATGATCCCGGCCCGCCCGCCGATGACGGCCGCACGCATCTGGCCCGAATCCCAGGACGGCGTGTCGGACGAGGCGGCACCGCTACGCATCAGCTGCTGATAGAACTCGATCCAGGCGATACCGATCTCGTTGTCGATCTGCGGCACGCCGTCCACCATCTCGCCGCCCATGGCCAGGAACTGAGGCAGTTCCCAGGTCGGGCTGACACAGCAGCCGATCAGGCTGAAGCCGAAGCGATCGTCTTCCATCGCCGCGATCGCCGCAGCGGCTTCGAGCACCCGGTCGGTCGTCTCGAGCGGATAGGCGATGCCGAGCTCGTCCAGCCAGTCGGTCCGATAGGTCAGGTAGATCGACTGTGCGTAGAGGGCGACACCGTAGATGTTGCCGTCGAAATCCGCGGCGCCTTCCCACGCCAAGGGCGCAAGCTGGCCGTGGGTCTCGGGGAAGCGCTGCTCCCACTCGTCGATCATGTGCGAGAAGTCCTTGACGACGCCGCCCTCGGCCAGCTGCGCGACGTCGCGCGCGTGGATCTGGACGATGTCCGGCGCATTGCCCGAGCGGATCGCCAGGATGAGCTGCGAGTTGACGTCTTCGAGACGGATCACCTCGAACTCGACGTCGATGTCCGGATACTCCTGCTTGAAGGTCTCGAAGCGGTCTTCTGGGATGAAGTTCTCGCGCCCGAACCAGACTTTGAGGCTGCGGTCCTGGGCTGCGGCCGTTGCTGACGCCAGCGTCAGGACGGCAGTCGAGACGAGAAGGGCGGCACCCACCAGGCGCCGCGTCTGCTTGGACGCGGTTTGCATGTCGTTGGCTCCCTGATCTTCTTCTTTGCCGCACCGGACGATCGGGGCGCTGGTCACGGTCGGACGGCACCGGCCGACGCGGATCCTCCCTGACCTTCTCGAGCGCGGGTCATGGCGTTAGGGAGAAGTAAAATTGCAGGTTCGTCAATACCTGGAAATTTTGAATCATCCCCGCCGCCGCCACGGCGTCGAGAAAGAGAGCAAAGACGTGCCGACCCGCAAGCGACCGACCTTCCCCGACCCAGCCGCCTTCAACGAGCTTCGCGCACGCATCGTCGAGCGTTACCCGCAGCTGAGCCCGCAACAGCAGCAAATCGCCACCTACGCCCTGGACCATCCCGAGACCATGGCGATGGAGACGGCGGAGCACGTCGCCCGCCGGCTGGCCGTCCAGCCCTCGGCGTTGGTCCGGTTCGCCCAGGCGCTGGACTACCGGGGCTTTCGAGAGCTGAGGCAGGGCTTCAAAGCACATCTCATGCTGCGTGCCGTACCACGCGCTCCTCGCCGGAGTGGCGTTTCGAGCGCGGGTCCCGCCGATTTGACGTCCGCGGGTCCGGTCGACCGCGGACCCGGTGCCATTGCCGTCGAGCGTTTCGCCCACGCGATCGACGAACTCGAGCGCCTGCAGCCTCGCCTCGACGGGTTGCCCTTCGCCGCTGCCGTGGCCCTGTTGCGCGACGCCCGGTCGATCCACGTCACCGCCCAACATCTGGCCTACCCGTTCGCGGCGCTGCTCGCTTGGCTGTTGATCCAGGCGGGACGGCAATGCCTGATGCTCGACAACACCGGTGGCTACGCCCTGCCGCAGGCGGCCATCGCGCGGCCGGACGATCTGCTCGTCGCGATCAGCGTCGCGCCCTACCAGCCGTCGGTCGTGCAGGCGGCCGGCGCCCATCGTCGGCGGGGTGGTGACGTGCTTGCAATCACCGACACGGCCTTGAGTCCGCTCGGGCCGTGCTCGACGATCCTACTCGAGCTGCCGCGCGAGACGCCCAACGGACGACCTCCGCTCGTCGGCCTCGCCTGCATCGTCCAGGCCCTCGTCGAAGCGCTGGAGGCAACGTCGGCCGCGGGCGCGGCCGGGGGAGGCGATGCCATCGAGGACCCTGCCGGATGACGTGGGACTCCTCGACTGGCAGACGCAACCGCGAAGCCGCAGCGGGCCTTCGGCGGAACGAAGCCAATGGACTTGGCGCGCGCGGCCGGTGTCGTGGGGCAGGGTGGCGTGGCGCCAACACGCACGAACTGCAACCGTGTTACGTGATTGGCTCCTGCCGCCGCTCGGCCACGTCCCGGGCGAGCGCCATGGTGCGGTAGATGCCGTGCACGAACTTGCCGTAGGGCAATGCCAGGAACAGCGCGAAGACGAAGCCAAGGTGAATGGCCAACAGCCAGCCCATCGCCGACGTGTGGCGAAAGAACAGAAGGGCGAGGCCGGTTACCGCGACCCAGAACAGAAGCGCGATGAACGCGTAGTCCATGCCGAACCGGCGCTTGGCGGTGGGCTCGGCGTCGGCCTCGAGCTTCAGCCAGAAGAGCCCGGCCGTGCCCAGGGTCAACATGACGCCGCCGATGGTGCCGAGCACGACGGGTGCCGAGTACCACGAGTACGGCGCCTGCCAGCCGAGGCCGTAGTCCATCACCGTCGCGACCGAGGTCGAAGCAAAGCAGAGCAGAAACCCCCACATGGTCGCGAGGTGGAACCACCGCCGGCCCATGCCGAAACGCTCGTCGACGTCGTTGCAACCGTCGCCGGCGCCGCCCAGGTGACGCGTGGTGCCGGCCTCGCGCAGCGCCTGGACCACGTCACCGACCATGACGCCGCCGCCGCCACAGGCGCGCCAGTAGCGGACGCCGCCGACGATCATCGCCAACACCGCCCAGCCGAAGGTGAGCAGGCCCAGTGCCACCATCGTTTCGTGTGGGATGACCGCATAGAAGGCGCCGGGTCCGGTGTGGACGCCGGTCATCACGGCCCCGTCGATCAGCAGCGCCGAACCGATCATCTCCGCCGCCATGACCAATGCGGTCAACAGCCAGACCCAGAGGCCGTTGCGCTCGAACAACCTTCCGAGGCCGGCAGGCCAGGCGAAGGCGGCATAGCTCTCGACCCGCAGCTCCGAGAAGGTCTTCGGTAGGTTGAGGCCGAACTCGTGCGGCGGGGCGTACTGGCACGCGTACCAGCAGCCCTTGCAGTTGTGGCAAAGGTTGGCGAGGTGGCCCAGATCGCCGGCCGAGAACGCGCGCCGCCGCTCCATCGCCGGAAACACCGGGCAGAAGCCCTCGCAATAGCGGCACGCGTTGCAGATCTCCATGGTCCGGCGTGCCTCACCAAGCGTCGGCGCAGCGGCGAGCGGACCCGCCGGTTCCATCGCCGCGCGGGCCGTCGCGACCAGGTCAGTTGCGGACATGAGCGGCAGCCCTTTCTCCGGCGATCCGGCCGAACACGGTACCGATGGTCATGCCGATGCCGGCCAGATAGCCCTGGCCGAGGATGTTGCCGGCCATGATCTCACCTGCCGCCCACATGTTCGCCGCGGGGCGGTCGTCGGCCATGATGATGCGCGCGCCCTCGTCGACCCTGACGCCCAGATAGGTGAACGTGATGCCGGGGCGGAGCGGGTAGCCGTAGTAGGGCGGCTGGTCGATCGGCCGGGCCCAGTTGGTCTTGTCGGGTGCGAGGCCGGTCGTGCGGCGGCCGTCGCGGACCGCCGGATCGAACGGCCCGGCCTGGGCGCAGGCCGCGTTGTAGCGGTCGACGGTCGCCTGGAGCGCCGCCGGGTCGAGGCCGAGCTTGGCGGCGAGGCCCCGGACGCTGTCGTCCACCTCGGGCGGGAAGATCGACGGCATGAACAGTTCGATCGCCTTGGAGTCGAGGATGGCGAAGCCGATCTGGCCTGGCTGCTTGGCCACCAAGCGACCCCAGATGGCGTAGCGCTTGGGCCAGAAATCCTCGCCTTCGTCGTAGAACCGTTCGGCGTTCGCATTGACGACGATCGCGAACGGGACGCAGTCGAGCCGGGTGGCGATGCCGCCGTCGAACTTGGGCGCCCGGGCGTCGATCGCGACCGCGTGGCACTGGTCGGGTTCGCCGACCTGGGCGGCACCTCGATCCAGCAATTGCCGGAGCAGCGAGCCCTTGGCGTAGGGCGTACCGCGGATCAGGAAGTTGCGGGCGGCGGGTCCCCAGGCCTCCTCCAGCCATTCGACGTTCGCCTGGAAACCGCCGGCCGCCGCGACCAACGCGCGCGCTTCGACCCGCGCCTCGAACCCGCGGCTGCGCAGCTTCGCCGCGTGGAAGAACCCGTCGTCGACCTCCAGCCCGACCACCTCGGTGTCGTACCACACGTCGATCCCGAGCTTGGCAGCGTGCAGGTACCACACGTTCAAGAGCGCCTTGCCGCCACCGAGGAAGAACGGGTTGGTGCGCGCCAGCGACAAGGTGCCCCCGAGCGAGCCCTGGAACCGCATCCCGCGCGCATGCATCCATTCAGGCACGTGCTTCGACTCGGCGATCGCCAAGCGCGCCAGGGTTTCGTTGGTTTTGCCCATCGTCACGCGCATCAGGTCGTCGAAGTACTCGGCCTCGGAGTAGCTCTCGACCAGCACGTCCGTCGGGCCGTCGTGGGCCGCCCGCAGGTTGCGCGTGTGGCGCGAGTTGCCGCCGCGGAACCCCTTGGGCGCCGCCTCGCAGACTAGGACCGTGGCCCCCTGTTCCGCAGCCGAGATCGCCGCGCACAGCGCCGCGTTGCCGCCGCCTGCGACCAGCAGGTCATATCGCTTGCCCGGATCGACCATCGGCCCGCTCTAGGTTGTTGCACAGGATTGTATCCAACTGTATACAGTATAGCAACAGCCATGATGATCACGATCGGACGCAGTCTCACCCTGGCGATCGCCGCCGCCGGCGCGGCGGCCTTCCACGTGCTCGGGCTGCCGCTGCCGTTCCTGCTCGGACCGATGTTCGCCTGCCTCGTGGCCGCCCTCGTAGGCGCGCCGCTCGAGGGCTTCGGGGTCGCCTCGGTGGCGATGCGGACCGTGCTCGGCGTGGCGGTCGGCGCGTCGATCACCCCGGCGCTGATCGGCCGCCTCGGCGATTTCGCCGTGAGTGCCGCCCTGGTGCCGGTGTTCGTCCTGATGGTCGGCGCCCTCGGCTACCCGTACTTCCGCCGGCTCTGCGGCTTCGATCCGAAGACCGCCTACTACGCCGCCATGCCCGGCGGCCTGCAGGACATGATCGCCTTCGGCGAGGAGGCCGGTGCCGATCCCCGCGCGCTGTCGCTCGTCCACGCGACGCGGGTGCTCGTCATCGTCTCGATCATGCCGTTCGCTCTCAGTGGGCTGTGGGGGCTGAGCCTCGACAACGCGCCCGGACTGCCGGCGGCGGACATCCCGCCGGTCGAGCTCGCCTTGATGCTTGCCTGCGCCCTCGTCGGCTGGCGCGGCGGCCTCCGGATCGGCCTGTTCGGGGCGGCGATCCTCGGTCCCATGGCCGTCACCGCAGCGGCGAGCCTGACCGACCTCATCCACCATCGGCCGCCGAGCGAGGCGATCGTCGCGGCGCAGTTCTTCATCGGCACCGGCGTCGGCGTCTACTACGTCGGCGTCACCGGCGCCGAACTCAGGCGCGTGGTGCTGGCGGCGCTCGGCTACTGCGTCATGCTCGCCAGCCTTTCCGTCGCGTTCGCCGAAGCCGTCGCCCTCACCGGCACGGCACCCCTGGTCGAGGCCGTGCTCGGCTTCGCCCCCGGCGGTCAGGCCGAGATGGTGGTCCTGGCGATCGTCGCCGGCGCCGACATCGCCTATGTCGTGACGCTCCACCTGACGCGGCTGATCGTGGTCATCCTCGGCGCCCCGATCGCTGCGCGCTTGTTGCGGTAGGTCGGCCATGGCGCGCGAGGACATCGACGTGCACGCGGCGCTCTTGGAGGCGATCGACCGCGGCGACTACGCCCCCGGCGCCCAGCGCCTCGCGCACGGGCGTGCGGCTGACACCGAAGCGCTCGGCAAGCTCGGTCTCGACCAGCCGGGCG
>JBCBTD010000040.1:0-39565 GCA_039818825.1 Pseudomonadota bacterium | reverse complement strand
CAAACAGGCCATCGTGGCCCGTCATCATCCGCTGGTCGACCTGGATGACGCCGTCCTTCGCGATCTCGACACCACTGACCTTCTCGACGAAGCTGGTGTCGACGTCCTGGCCCAGGGCCAACACCAGCGTGTCGGCCTCGATCGTCTCGAACTCGCCGGTCGGCTGCGGGAAGCCTTCGTCGTCCAGTTTCATCTTCTCGACGACGAACGACCCGCTGTCGTCGATCTCCTTGATCGTCGTCAGCCAGTTGAGGACGACACCTTCTTCCAGCGCCTCTTCGACCTCGAAGTCATGCGCCGGCATTTTGTCCCGGTTGCGGCGATAGACGATGGTAGCCTCGGCGGCGCCGAGGCGCTTGGCGGTCCGGGCGACGTCGACGGCGGTGTTGCCGCCGCCATAGACGACGACGCGGCGGCCGAGCATCGGCGGGTTCTCGTCGGTCTCCATCTGCCGCAGCACACCGATCGCATCGAGGATCTTGCCGGCATCCGGCGCCGGGATGTCGACCCGCTTGGCCAGATGCGCGCCGACCGCGAGGAAGCAGGCGTCGAAGCGGCCGTCCTTCATCTCGGTCTCGATGTCCTCGACCTTGTGGTTGAGGACGATCTTCACACCCATCTGCGCAATGCGGCCGATCTCGGCTTCCACGACGTCGCGCGGCAGCCGGTAAGAGGGGATGCCGAAGCGCATCATGCCGCCGGCGACCGGCCCGGCCTCGTGGACTTCGACGTCATGGCCTAGCCGGCGGAGATGGTAGGCGGCCGACAGGCCCGACGGTCCTGCACCGATGACCAACACGCGCTTGCCGCTGTCCGGCGCTTCGATGCGCGGCACCCACCCTTGCTTGATGGCCTCGTCGCCGAGAAAGCGCTCGACGGCGTGAATGCCGACCGCTGAGTCGATCTGGGCGCGGTTGCACGCCGTCTCGCAACGATGGTAGCAGGCGCGGCCCATGATGCCCGGTAAGGGATTGTCGGCAAGGATTTGCTGCCAGGCGGCCTCGTAGTTGCCTTCTTCGGCAAAGCCGAGCCACGCTTGGATGTTCTCGCCGGCCGGGCAGGCCTCGTTGCAGGGTGGCAGCCGGTCGAGGTAGAGCGGCCGCTCGGTGCGCCAGGAGCCGGTCTTGTTGGCGAGGCTGCTGGCGCTGTCGAGGGTGATGGCGAACGGGACGGTCGGGTGCAAGGCGCTCATAGGCCGGGCTCCGATTCGGGGCGCAACAGATCGAAACGCTCGATGTTGTGGTCCGCCATCCGTTGGAGCGCGTTGATGCGTTCCTCGTCGCGTTCGGGTTTGAACAGGTGCGCGAAGCGGCGCTGCGTCAGGAGGTAGTCCTCGACCGGCACCCGGCGGCGGATCGGCATCGACCCGACCACCCGGCCGTGTTCGCCTTCCCACAAGGGAAAGAGACCGGACTCGCTGGCCAGCCGCGCAATCTTGATGGTGTCGTGGGCCGCCGAGCCCCATCCGAGCGGGCAGGGCACGAAGACGTGGATGTACCGGCTGCCCGTCATGGCCATCGCCTTGTTCACCTTGGTCTCCAGGTCATGGAGGTGGGCGACCGAGGCGGTGGCGACGTAGGGGATGTTGTGGGCGAGGGCGATCAACGGGACGTTCTTGCCGGTGCCGAAGACGTTGCCGGGCGCGTCGCCGACGGCCGGTGTCGTGGCCGTTCGCGCCGTCGGCGGTGTCGCCGATGAGCGCTGCACGCCTGTATTCATGTAGGCTTCGTTGTCGTAGCAGACGTAGAGCACGTCATCGTTGCGCTCGAACATGCCGGAGAGGCAGCCGAAGCCGATGTCCGTGGTGCCGCCGTCGCCACCTTGCGCGACGACGCGGACGTCCTTTCGGCCCTTCACCTTCATCGCCGCAGCCACGCCGGTCGCCACCGCCGGCGCATTGCCGAACAGGGAGTGCATCCACGGCAGCTGCCACGAGGTCTCGGGATAGGGCGTCGAGAACACCTCGAGGCAGCCTGTGGCATTGACGGCGATCACTTTGCCGTCCGTCGCCCGCATCGCCGCGTCGAGCGCGTAGCGCGCACCCAGTGCCTCGCCGCAGCCCTGACAGGCGCGGTGGCCGGAGGTGATGGCGTTCGACCGCGCCTCGCTGGCTTGCACGCCACGGGTCTCGGAATCGATCAGCCGGTTGCCGACGGTGAAGGTCCCCTTCTGGTAGAACTTCACTTTCTGCGGATCGCTGAGGTCGTCGAGCTTCAAGCTTGGCATGGCGTTCCTCAGTCGGCGCCGCCGTGAATGGCGACGTCCTTCAGGAGATTTTCGGCAATCGGGCCGGAGGCAATCGACTTGCGCTGATGCGACAACTCGCGATCGACCATGCCCCGATTGAGGTCGAGGAAATGGAGGTCGGCCAGTTCGCCCTTCAGCGCCCGCCGCAGCATCGACTGCAGCGACGGCACGGTGACCGGCCGGCCGCCCAGGCCGGCGATGACCGTCTTGACGTGGCAGTCGACGCCCTGGAGCGCCATCCGCAGGTCGGTCGAGACGATGCCGCCGAAGCCAGGGGCGAGGCACTTTTCGACGACGACGACCCGCCGGGCGTGCGACAGTGCCTTGCGCAGCTCCGCCGTTGGAAACGGCCGATAGCAGCTCAAGGTCAGCACCCCGACATGCGGCCCCTCCTGGCGCAGCTCGTCGACGGCGTCCTTCAAGGTGCCGGCGAGCGAGCCCATGGTGACCACCACCGTGGCCGCGTCCTCACAATGGTAGGTGTGGAAGAGCCCGCCGGACTCGCGCCCGAACTGTTCGCGGAACGCCTCGTGGATCTCGGGGATCACGTCGAGCGCCTGAAGCTGCTTGTCGTGGGCGAGATAGCGCACCTCGGTGAAGGCCTCGGGACCGACCATGGCGCCGATCGAATAGGGATCGGCGGGGTCCAGTACCTGGCGGGGTTCGAAGGACGGCAAGAACGCGTCGACGGTCGCCTGTTCCGGTATCTCCAGACGCTCGTAAGCGTGGGTCAAGATGAAGCCGTCCATGCAGACCATGACCGGGCAGGACAACTGTTCGGCGAGCCGGAACGCCTGGATATGAAGGTCGACCGCTTCCTGATTGGTCTCCGCGAAGAGCTGGATCCAGCCGGCATCGCGCATCGACATGGAGTCGCTGTGGTCGTTCCAGATGTTGATCGGCGCGCCGATCGCTCGGTTGCCGATGGTCATGACGATCGGCAGGCCGAGACCCGAGGCGTTGTACACGGCCTCGGCCATGAACAAGAGGCCCTGGCTCGCCGTCGCGGTGTAGGTCCGGGCGCCGGCTGCGGAGGCGCCGATGGCGACCGACAGTGCCGCGAACTCGCTTTCGACGTTGATGTACTCGCAGTTCTCTAGCTCGCCCGACTTCACCAGCTCGCCGCAGGCCTCGACGATGTGGGTTTGTGGCGAGATCGGGTAGGCGCAGATGACTTCGGGTCGGCAGCGGCCCACGGCCTCGGCCACGGCGCGGCTGCCTTCGATCTGTTTGAGCATCGGAGCCCTCCTCAGGCCGTGGCCATGGCGCTGTCGTACGCCGCGCGGGCGGCGGCCACATTGCCGTCGCCGATGGCTCCACCGAACTTTTCCCGGATGGCGGATTCGACGGACTCCATGTGGAGCAGCCCGGAAACCGCGGCGAAGGCGCCGATCAGCGCGGCATTGGGCACCGGCCGGCCCACGTGGCGCATGGCGAGTTCGGTTGCCGGAATCAGCCGCACGTGGCCGTCGGGGAGCGCGCGTAGTGCATTGCCGACATCCAACTCCGAGAGCGCCTTCCCGGAGTTGATCAGCACGTAGCCACTGGGGCGCAGTCCGTCGAATACATGGACCGCATTGAACAACGTGGTGTCCTGGACGATCAGCGCGTCGGGCTCGAGGATCGGTTCGCGGAGCCGGATCGCCTTGTCGTCGATGCGGCAAAACGATACCACCGGTGCACCGGTACGCTCCGAGCCGAAGCTCGGGAAGGCCTGGGCGTGATGCCCCTCCAAGAACGCGGCGACCGACAGCATTTCCGCGGCCGAGACCACGCCTTGGCCGCCACGTCCGTGCAAACGAACCTGAAACATCACGCCGCCAAGCCGGGCGTGGTCGAAGCGGCAAAACTCATTCGGAGCCTCCCGAAGCCCTCGTCACCCGGCGCAGCCAAACGCGAATACGGTACGAAGGAAAACGCCACATTGGTCGCGGCGCCTTGATCCCCGTCAAAGCGCAGTGCGGCACAGACGCACGGCTGCCCTGCAGGCCGTCATCGGCGCCGTCGAGCGCGCGCTGCGGACGTCCGTTCGGGAGCGTAGCCGCTGGGGTCTACTTCAGTTCTTCAGCAGCCGATTTGGCGTTGAGACCCGTCGCCGTTGACTTTGCTGGCGGCCGATAGCGTCGTCATCGACGCGTCGGCGGCATCAGGTGCGCCGCGCGCGATGGTAGTCCGCACGGTGCTCGTGACGGCGCTCGTGCTCCCGGCCGCCGGTCGCCAGCGAAGCGCTCGCGGGCGACCGACTCGTTCGCTCGCTCTCGGACTTCCGGCGGGGCGCGTCGTTCCGCGGGAATGGCCCCCAAGCTGTGGGACTACGGTGCTGACGACGTTGCGGCGTCAGCAGCATGGGGTCGACGCCACCAAGCGCGAGGTCGTCATCGACCCCGTCGTCCGACCGCGCTACGTCGAGAACCCGATGGTGATCCGCCTGCGGCACGGGTTCTTGCCGCTCGACCTGATGCAGTTCGTCGACCGCCTCGGCCTGCGCGACATCGGTTTCGGCCGACTCTTAAGGCTGCTGTGTCACCGCGTCCTGGCCGCGTCCCGACATCAAGGACGTCCCGATCTCCGTGATTCGTGCGCCAGTTTCGCCGCGAGCCGATCCGAGAGAGGCACACGACCGATCAGATCGCGAGATGAAGCGCGCTCGCCGGCCGACCTGCCGGTCACCGCCCAGGCAATGGCGGCACTGGGCCACTATGCGCTGCGCAGACGCCTGCTGCTCTGATCGGCAGATCGGCGCAATCATGGGCCACAAGAACGTCAAGACGAGTTCTCGACGTCCATCGGCAGCCGACACGCACAAGCGGCCATCGCGCGTCGGAACGCCGCCGAGGAGCCTCGTGCAACGGTACCCACGAGACCAGGGTGCGACACCCAAGTGATCGAAAAGATGGTGCCCAGGGGCGGACTCGAACCACCGACACGCGGATTTTCAGTCCGCTGCTCTACCAACTGAGCTACCTGGGCTTGGCGTTCGCGAACGCGGACGGTTGCTTAACCTCGCGTGCCGACTCAGTCCAGCCCTTCGTCGACCACGAGCAGGACCTTGCCGGTGTTGGCGTTGGCGCCGACCAGCCGGTGGGCCTCGGCGGCTTCCGCCAGGGGAACGCGGGTGTGGATCACCGGTTCCAGTCGGCCGTCGTCGAGCAGCGGCCACACTTCGGCGCGGAAGGCTCGGGTGAGCTCCGCTTTCTCGGCCACCGACCGCGCCCGCAGCACGGAGCCGATGATCCGCTGGCGCCTGACCATCAACTGACCGACGTTGAGCTCCGCCTTGCTGCCGCCCATCACGCCGATGATGACCAGACGGCCGTTCGTGGCGAGACAGCGTAAATTGTCCGCCAGGTAGCCGCCACCGATGTGGTCGAGGATGACGTCGGCGCCGTGCTTCTCGGTCGCATCTTTGACCCGGTCGGCGAAGTCCTCACGCTTGTAGACGATGGCGAGGTCGGCGCCGAGTGCGCGGCAGGCTTCGGCCTTGTCGTCGCTCCCGACGGTGACGATCACCGTCGCGTCGCGCAGGCGGCGGCAGAGCTGGATCCCCGCCGTACCGACGCCCGATGCACCGCCGTGGATCAGCACGATCTCGCCCTGGCGGAGCGCGGCTTCGCGGAACACGTTCAGGTAGGCGGTGAGGAATACCTCGGGAATGGCGCCGGCGGTCACCAGGTCGAAGCGATCGGGGACGGGCATCAACGTGCAGGCGGGGGCAGTGGTGAACTCGGCATAGGCGCCGCCGCCGACCAGGGTCATCACCCGGTCGCCGACACGTGCCGTCTCGACGCCCTCGCCGAGCGCTTCGATGCGACCGCTCACTTCGAGCCCGAGGATCTCGCTCTCGCCCGGCGGTGGCGGATAGCTGCCGCTGCGCTGAGCCAGGTCGGCACGGTTGACCGCGGATGCTGCAACCCGGATCAGTACTTCGCCGGCATCCGGCGCCGGTGGTGGCACCTCGCCGGGCGCCATGACTTCGGGGCCGCCGCTGCCGTTGCACAGGATCGCCCGCATCGGTCATGCTCCCGTCGGTTCGTTGCTGCGCGCGTGCTGGCACGCCCGGCGGCGTGGGTCAACGGCGCCGCCGCGCCCTGCGCAGCTTGGCCCCAACCGCGCTGATCGTCGATCTGGCCAGCATCTTGCCCAACCGCTACTGCGGGAACCGTGTGCCGATCGCAAGTGGACGCTGCCATGCACGAGCCACCGCCCCCAGGCGAGATGGCCGAGAAGGCCGAGGAAGCCGCAGCGTTTTTGAAGGCGCTGACCAATCCGCATCGGCTCATGATCTTGTGCTTGCTCGACGGTTGCGAGCGCAGCGTCAGCGAACTCGAAGAGTTGTTGAGCCTTCGCCAGCCGACGCTCTCGCAGCAGCTGGCGAAGCTGCGCGCCGACGGTTTCGTGTCGACACGTCGCGACGGGAAGTTCGTCTACTACCGCCTTGCCAGCCCGGAGGCGCGGGAGGTGATCGCCGTGCTCTATCGCCTGTTTTGCACACCGGACGGCACGGTGATCGGGCAGCGTTCGAGGCGGCGGATCGTTACCGCCTACTAGGTGGGCGGTTGGATCGCGAGGCTCTGCAGGTCGGCGTTGCCGCCACAGATCAGCACGCCGACCCGCTCGTCCGGCACCGGCTTGTAGGCGCCCGAGAGCAAGGCGGCGAGCGCCGTTGCGCCGCCGGGTTCGCTGACGATCCGCGCGTGCGCCCACAGCCAATGCTGCGCGGCGCGGATCTCGTCATCACCGACCGTGCAGTTCATCAGCCCGAAGCGCCTGACCAGCTCGAAGCCGATGTTGCCGATCCGCCGGGCGCCCAAGCTGTCGCCGGCGATGCCGCTCACCTCGACGTCGACCGGCTCGCCCGCGTCCAGAGCTTCGGCCAGGGTCGGTGCGTGGCGCGGTTCGACCGCAACCAGCTTGACCCGATCGCCCAAAGCAGCAAGTGCCCCACCCATCAAGCCGCCGCCGCCGACGGCGACGAGCAAGGTCGTCATGTCGGGTGCTTGTTCCAGCCATTCGAGGAACAGCGTTCCCTGTCCGGCGACGGTCGCCGGCTGGTCGTAGGCGTGGACCTCCAGCGCACCCGTCGCCGCCTGCCGCTCCCGCATTGCGGTCAGGGCCTCGGCGTAGACGGAGCCGATCTGGCGAACCGTCGCACCCAGTGCGCGCAGCAGCTTCACTTTCACGGGCGACGAGCTGAGCGGCAGGAACACTTCCGCCGGCACACCCAGTGCCTTGGCCGCGTAAGCCACCGCGATGCCATGGTTGCCACCCGATGCGCAAATCACACCACCAGGCGGTAGCGCCGCACCGAGCAAGGTGTTGAACGCGCCGCGCGGCTTGAACGAACCTGTGTGTTGCAGGTGCTCCAGCTTCAGGACCAGGGCGGCCGAACCCATCTCGCCAGCGGCAAGTTCGAGCGTCGGCGTCCGTCGGACGTGTCCGGCGATCCGCTGTTCGGCTTCTCGGACGGCGGTTTCGTCTGGCGCCTGCAAGCCGTCATCTCCCGTCGAGCGGGCCGCAAGCTGATCGGATCGGATGCCGAGGTCAACGCCTGATAGGCCACCGCGGCGGCGTCGCCGTGGTGGCCTATCAGGCGTGCGGGCGCGGGGACGCCGGTGCGGCAGCCGCGCGGGCTTGCGCCGGCGGCTGCCGCAGGCTAGTCGTCCGGTCCCGCCGAATCGAGGCTTGTGTCAGGAGGCCAGCCATCGTGTTCAAAGCCCTCGTCGACGGTTTCTACGTCGCGCCACAACTTCGCCACGACGACTTTCCTGCAGCCGCTGCAGCCGGGATCAGGACGATCATCAACAACCGTCCGGACGGTGAGGCGGCTGACCAGCTTTCGCACGCTGCGGCACGGGATGCGGCCAAGAGTGCCGGCTTGGCCTATCACTATCTGCCGGTGGTGAACGGCCAGCTGACGATGGAGACCGTGCAGGCGTTGCGCGCGCTGATGGGCGAGGTGGAGCAGCCGATCCTTGCCTATTGTCGATCTGGAACGCGCAGCACGTTCCTCTGGGCGTTCGCCAGCGCGCCGGACGTCGACGGCGAAACGATCGTCGAGGCAGCCGCGTCGGCTGGTTACGACGTCAGTGGCATCGGCGATCAGCTGGCGGCAATGCGCCGGCGCTGAGGTTGGCCACTGCCGCCGTTCGGTTCCCGTTCAGCGACATGAGCTATGCTCGTTCATCAGGGACGCCGTGGGAGCCGGTGTCCTGTTCCCGCGAGAGAGTACAGCCTCCCCTATTGCGCGCCGTGGTCTCCGGACCCGGCGCGCTTTGTCTCACTGGCAGGGCAGTGTGGCGGCCGTGCCCGGTCGACGGTTCGGTTGCGCTGATCCCCAGGCTGGCCGCATCATGGGTTCTCGCGACACCGGGGTGAGGCGGGCGTAGACCATGCCGGCAATAAGCTATCTGACGACCATCCAGCTCGACTTCGGCGCCCTCGACGGCCTGCGCGACGCCCTGGAGCGACAGGGCGTGCGCCGGCCGTTGATCGTTACCGATCAAGGAGTCGTCGGCGCCGGTTTGTTGCGCAAGGTCACTGACCGTCTCGGCAACGTCGTGCCTGCGGAGATCTTCGACGAAACGCCGCCCAACCCGACGGAACGAGCGGTCCACGCTTGCGCCGAGCGCTTCACCATCTCCGTTGCCGACGGCATCATCGCGCTCGGCGGCGGATCGGCGATGGACCTCGCCAAGACCGCTGGCCTGATCGCGCGGCAGAGCGGCCGGGTGGCGGACTACGTGGCGATCGAGGGGGGAATGGCGCGGATCACCGCCGATCTGCCGCCGCTGATCGCGATACCGACGACGGCTGGGACGGGTTCGGAAGTGGGCCGGGGGGCGGTCATCGTCCTCGACGACGGTCGCAAGCTAGCGCTGCTCAGCCCGCACTTGATTCCCAAGCTGGCCATCGTCGACCCCGACCTCACCTTGGACATGCCGCCGCTGCTGACGGCCGGAACCGGCATGGACGCGGTAAGCCACTGCATCGAGACGTTCACCGCGCCGGCGTTCAACCCGCCGGCGGAGGCGATCGCCATGGACGGCCTCTATCGTGCGGTACGGGCGCTGCCGCGAGCGGTTCGGGACGGACACGACCGCGACGCCCGGATGGCCATGGCGATCGCGGCCATGGAAGGCGCAATGGCGTTCCAAAAGGGCCTCGGTGCCGTCCATGCGTTGTCCCACCCGCTGGGGGCGTTGCCGGGAGTGTCGTTGCACCACGGCACGCTGAATGCCGTGCTGCTGCCCGCGGTTCTGCGGTTCAACGAGCCGACGATCGGTCATCGGCTCCGGCGGCTGCGCCAGGTCATCGGCCTCGACGAGACCGGGGACGTCGCGGACTGGGCGGCCTCCTTCTCGGCAGGGCTTGGGTTACCTTCGACGTTGGCGGCCATGGGCGTTGCGGAGGCGGTGCTGGACGACGTCGCGGCGGCCGCGCCTCTGGACCATACACATCCGACGAACGCTCGACCGGCGACCGTCGCCGACTATCGTTCGATGCTACGGGCGAGCTTCGGCGGATGAGTGCCACCGGGAAGAGCTTTCGCATTCGCAGCTTGCAGCCGGAGGATATGCGCGCCGTCCTCGCAATGAACGCGGCGTCGACGCCGGCCGTCGGTGAGCTCGAAGCGGTTGACCTCGATCAACTCGTCGACGTCGCCGATCTGGCGCGCGTCGCGGTGCGCGCCGACGCCGTGCTCGGTACGGTCGTCGCGTTGCTGCCGGGGCGGGCGTACGACAGCCCGAACTATCGCTGGTTCGACAACTCCGGCGTCGCCTTTCTCTACGTCGACCGTGTGATCGTCGCTGGCGAAGCTCGTGGCACCGGCGTCGGTCGGGCGCTCTACGACGACGTCGTGCGCGCCGCGCGGGCGATGGGTCTGCCGCGGGTCGTGTGCGAGGTGAACGAGGTCCCGCCGAACCCCAGTTCACTGGCGTTCCACGAAGCGATGGGCTTCGAGGGGCTGCGTTCCATGCAGGATCCGCGGAACGGGAAGGTCGTCCGCATGATGGAGCTGTCGCTCGGGTGAATTGCGGAGCACATCGTCGCGCTTGCTTGCCAGGTTCGGGGTGCGCTACGCGACATCGGCAGTGAACGGGAGAGAGGCGTGGGAACGAGCCACTGGGGCGCCGCCGTGGCGGCGATCTGGCTGTCGATGGCGATGCCGGCCGGTCTGTCGGCCCAAGAAGAACCACCGGCGGGACCGGGCGCGATCGGGCTCGAGCTGAACAAGCTGGAGCAAGTCGACGCCTCGTGCCGCGCGTACATCGTGATCCGCAACGACAGTGGTGCCGATTTGGAGAGTCTCGACGTCGACCTCGTCACGTTCCAGAGCCAAGGCGTGATCGGCAGCCGCTACCGGGTCGAGCTGGCGCCCGTCGCCGCCGAGAAGACTCTGGTCAAGACCTTCGATCTCGCCGACGTGGAGTGCGCCCAGATCGAACGGGTGCTGCTGAACGACGTCGTCACCTGCCCACCTTTCGAAGCCGCTGCCTGCCTCGCCGCCTTGGAGTTGTCGACGCTCAGCGTCGAGTTCTTCCGGTGACGTCGCCCGGCTGCGTCGCCCGGTTGCTGCCGCTCGGCGCACCGTTCGACGACGTCAGCATGGGCTACTACGACTGGGGCGATCCGGGGAGCGAGCAGACGATACTCTGCGTCCACGGGTTGACGCGCAACGCCCACGACTTCGACGTCCTGGCAGCAGATCTCTCCAGCCACGGTGCCCGGGTCATCGCGGTGGACGTGGTCGGGCGGGGTCGCAGCTCTTGGCTGAGCGACCCGGCCGGATACGCCGTCCCAGTCTACGCGGCTCATTTGGCGCACTTCCTCACGCTGATGGAGCTACACGACGTCGACTGGGTCGGCACGTCGATGGGCGGGCTCATCGGCATGGTGCTCGCGGCGTCGGAACAGCCGCCGATGCAACGCTTGGTACTGAACGACGTCGGCCCCTTGGTGCCACGCCAAGCGCTGCTGCAGATCAAGGCCTACGTCAGCCAAGATTTCGTTTTCGAGGACCTGGAGGCGGTCGAGCGCCACTTGCGCGTCGTGCATGCCACGTTCGGCCCGTTGTCGGACGCCACTTGGCGAGACATGGCGAAGACCGGCGCGTTCGAGGCTGCAGACGGGTGGCGACTGAACTACGATCCAGGCATCAAAGCGCCCTACGCCGATCTTGCCGAAGACGACATCGATCTCTGGTCACTCTGGGACCAGATCACCGTGCCCACGTTGGTGCTTCGCGGTGCCGAAAGCATCGTGCTGCCGCTGAGCGTCGCAATGGAGATGACGACACGCGGTCCGAGAGCCGAAGTGGTGACGTTCGATGGCGTCGGCCATGCGCCGGCATTGGTGTCGCCGGATCAGGTGTTGACGGTGAGGCGGTGGCTCAGACGCTGACCGTCAGCCCCCGGGCGCCGGGCTGGAGAGTGGCCCGGCATCTGCGAGATTGACGGTCCACTGCGGTAGCCCAAAATGGTGCATGAGTTGGCCGGCGCCGCCGATCACGGGGGAGGGCGTTACATGCAGCCGGACGTGCATGGCTTTTTCGACGCGGCGACGAACACCGTCAGCTACGTGGCCGTGATCCCCGGAACCGATCGCTGCGCCATCGTCGATTCGGTGCTGGACTACGACCCTGCAGCTGGCCGGACCTCGACGGCTTCGGCTGACCGGGTGCTCGCGTTCGTCGGCGAACGGCAGTTGACGGTCGAATGGCTGCTGGAGACCCACGTCCACGCCGACCATCTTTCAGCGGCGCCCTACTTGAAGCAACGGATCGGTGGGCAACTCGGTATCGGCGCGGCGATCGTCACCGTGCAGGAGGTGTTCGGCAAGGTCTTCAACGCCGGCACCGAGTTTCAGCGTGACGGCAGCCAGTTCGACCGGCTGTTCGGCGACGGCGATCGCTTTGCGATCGGCAACCACGAGGCGCGGGTGATCCACACGCCCGGTCACACCCCCGCCTGCGTCACCTATGTCATCGGCGATGCCGCCTTCGTCGGCGATACGCTGTTCATGCCCGACTTCGGCACGGCCCGGTGTGACTTTCCCGGCGGGGATGCGCGCCTGCTCTACCGATCGATCCAGAAACTGTTCGCGTTGCCGGACTCGACCCGGTTGTTCCTCTGTCATGACTACAAGGCGCCAGGCCGCGACGATTTCGCTTGGGAAACCACCGTCGGTGCCGAGAAGGCCCACAACGTGCACGTCGGTGGTGGCGTCGACGAGGCGAGCTTCGTCGCCTTGCGCACTGCGCGCGACGAGCAGCTAGGCATGCCGCGGCTGATGATCCCCTCGGTCCAGGTCAACATGCGGGCCGGGCACATGCCGGATGCCGAAGACAACGGCACGCGCTATCTCAAGGTGCCGCTGGACGTGTTGTGACGTCGGCGACGTGCCGCTGGGTCGCATCGAGCGCACGCACCAGGACCTCGAAGCAGGCGGGATCGGCCGTTTTGGTCACGTAGTCGTCGACGCCGATTCGCGCCGCTGCCTGGACGTCCAGCCGGTGTTCCGAGCTGGTGAAGACGACGACGCGACGCCTGCCGCGAAGGCCGTCGCGCTCTGCTGCTTCGAGGAAATCGAAGCCGTTCATCTCCGGCAGGCTGATGTCGATCACGACGACGTCGAAGCCGCTCTCGTGCGTCGTCTGCTCCAGCGCCGAGCGCGCCTCGCTCGGTGCCGTCGCGACACGCAACTGCAAATCCGGGCGCAGCCGTGCCAGCGCGCGGCGCAGCGCCTCGGCGTCGATCGGATCGTCTTCCAGATACAGGACGCGCAACGGCATCTCCTCGGCGTCGATCGATGGCTGCATAAGATATAATTCCTATAACGCGGACAAGGAGCGAATGCCAGCCCGAACCTGCGGTCGTACAACCTGAATGTCCCGTCACCCTTGCGCTGCCCTCGTGGGCGTGATCCTTCGAAGATCGGTTCTGATCCGGTGAGCGGGAGTACGAACGTGCCTGGCGTCGACGGACGCGTGCGCAGCGGCGCCTTGACGGCAGGGGAGACCAAGGCGCTGTGGTGGGCGCTGCCGCCATTGTTGGTGTTCGCCATGGCGAACCTGCTGTTCGACATCGTCGGCGCCGGCTATGGCGAGTTCGGCCGTGCTCTGGCTGTCCGGCCCGTGACCGATCCGGGCTCGGAGGCTCGCGCGGCGATCACGGTCGCGGGCTTGAGTTGGGCAGCGACGGCCATTCTCCACGTTGCTGCGACCGTCGGCTGCAGCATTGCGGCTTGGCGCATCGTTCGCAGCCGCGTCGTGGCCCGTGCGTTGCGGCCGTTCAGGCTGCTCACGCTATGCTTGGTCGTGCTTGGCGTCACGCATCTGGCCTTGGTCGACGCACTCGGCCTGCCGATGCTGGCGGTGTTCGAGGTGACGTTCCGCGCGTTGGCTCTGGCCGAGGTGTTGTCGCCGATCGAGCTGCACGGGATCAACGTCGTGCTCGCGGTGATCAACATCACCAGCGGCATCGTCCCGGCGCTGTTTTTGACCGCTGCGGCAGCGAGCGCTCTGCCACCGGTCGGCGGTTGGGACGAGGCCGCGCTGGCGAGGCGCGCTCGACAGCTCCGCGAACTGGTGGCCATCGCTGCCGTCTACATGGTGGCCGGTGTGGTCCACATGGGCGCTTGGACCCACTGGGCGGTGGCGCTGGTCGGCGATCCGACCCATGCTCCGTCGCTGGCCGCCCTCGCGCAAGGCGTGACCTTGTTCTGGGGCACCGCGTTCACCGCGATGATTGCCAGCTTCTACGTACCGATGACGGTTGTTCTTCGACGTCTTGCCGGCGAAGTCATGGACGCGACTGCCGTAGCGACCGACATCCGCCCGGCTTGGCTGAAGGCTCGCGGCTTGTCGTTCGACGTCGCTGACCAGTTGCCACAGGTCGTGGCGATGGCCGCGCCACTGCTGGCGGGCCCGTTGAGCGCTGTGGTCGGGGTCGCAAAGCTCTGAGCCACGGCCTCGCGGCGTGACACGCTCAGTTCGGGCGCGTTGCCGTCCGGTCGTCCGAGGATGTTTCGGCGACCAGGGGTTGTTGTTCGTCCAGCACCGTCCGCGAAACGCTGCCGCGGTCGAATGCCCAAGGAGCGTTGCCGACGGTGAACAATCGATTCATGACATCCGTCGTGCCCAGCCTCGTGGCGCTGGCGAGGCGCCTGACGTGCTGATAGCGCGCCAGTACGTCCTGGGTCGCAAATCGCGGTCCCTCGACGCGCCAGAGCGTTGCCAGTTCGTGGACGTCGCCGACCGCAAGGTTGAAGCCTTGGGCGTGCACCGGCTGAGCGCCATGCGCGGCCTCACCGACGAGGACCAAACGCGGTGCGACGTAGCGGTCGGCGTGGAGAACACCCAAACGGTAGGTGGAGAGGCCGCCCAGCAACGTCATGTCGGCCACGCCCGGGCGCGACAGCGCCTCGGCAAGCTCGCCGAGCGTAGTGGCCCCGCCGCGCAGCCGACGCTCGGTTTGGTTCGGGCCGTCGACCCAGTTGACCGCAAAGCGATCACCACCGAGCGGCAATATGGAAAGCGGGCCGTTGGCCCGCAATTGTTCGATGATCGTTTCGTTTTCCAGCGCCGTGCCCCGAATCTGGAACACCAGGGCCAACTCCGGGAGGTCACTCCGTCGTGCCGTGAGCGCCGCGGCCTCACGGACCGTCGAGTCGCGACCATCGGCGCCGACGACCAGCCGGGCGTCGACGACACTGCCGTCCCGAAGGATACCGCGCCGCCAGCCGGCGTGGAGATCGACGTCGACCAGCGGTCCGGGCCGACGCCGAAGCTTCGGCTCGTCGCTGGCTGCCCGATCCAGGCCCTGCCAAAGCGCTCGACCGTCGATGGCATAGGCCAGAGCCGCCCGATCGAGATCTTTGGCGCGGTACAGATGGTCCATGCCGGTCGCGACGTCCTGAACGCGGACGCGCGCAATGGGCACACTAGCTGGTTCCAGCGTGTCCCAGAGCTCCATGTCGATCAGACGATCGCGGGCGCTCGGCATCAGCGCCACGCTTTGGCCTCGGGGATCCACGACCGGGTTCGGACACCCCTCGTCGACGAGAACCGTATCGAAGCCCAGCCGTGCAGCAACGATCGCCGTTGCTAGACCGGCGGGACCACTGCCTATCACCAGGATGTCGCAGGAATCGCCGGTCATCGAGCATCCTAAAAAACACCTACGGACATCGACTTTTCGCTACATGGCCGATTGGGTCAAGAGTTCAGCGTCGGCCGGGTCTGCGGCACGCCGAAGCAGTGATGCCTTCAACTTCTGCAGCGCACGGTGCTCGATCTGCCGCACCCGCTCCTTGCTGATACCCAGCACTTTCCCCAAATCTTCGAGCGTGCAGGCCCCTTCGGTCAGGCGTCGCTCGCGGATGATCGTCTGCTCACGCTCGTTCAATTCGGCGATGCTCTCGGCCAGCCACCGCGAGATTTTGTCGCGGTCCATGGTGCCACCGACTGCGGCCTCCGGGGACGGCCGTTCGTCGGCGAGGAAGTCCTGCCATTGATCTTCACCGTCGATCGAGATGGTCGCGTTCAAGCTCTGATCGCCTGCCGCGAGACGCATCTCCATCGCTTCGACGTCGCCGACGTTGACCCGCAACTCACGCGCGATGAACGATCGGTCTGAGTCATCCATGTGCGGCTTGGTACCGTCCTCCAGCTTCGCCCGCAGCCGCCTGAGATTGAAGAAGAGCGACTTCTGAGCGGCGGTCGTGCCGGTCCGCACCACCGACCAGTTGCGCAGAATGTAGTCCTGCATCGCTGAGCGAATCCACCAAGCTGCATAGGTGGAGAACCGCACGTCGCGCTCCGGCTCGAAGCGCGCGGCTGCCTGCATGAGGCCAACGGTGCCTTCCTGCACCAAATCGCCCATCGGCAAGCCGTAATGCTTGAAGCGCGAGGCGGTAGAGACCACCAACCTGGTGTACGAGGCGACAAGCTCGTGCAGCGCGGCCTCGTCGTCGTCGTTGCGCCAGCGTCGGGCGAGGTCGAGTTCGTGCTCGCGGGTTAGTAGCGGCGCGTTCATGGCACGCCGAATGAAGTGCCGGTTGGCGCGCTGACTGTCAGGCGTATCGACGTAGCCCATTCGCTTTCCCAGAACCTGTTTCAATGACTACGCGGGCCGACAGCCGTTGGATCAAAGGTCGTAATCACGGACGCGAGAGCGCGATCAACGCGCGCGGGGTCGTCCCAGTCGACGCCAACCGGCACCACCAGAACGCGATCGGTGAACCTGCCAGGCAACCGAGCAGCGTCCTTGGCGGTGGTCACGAGTTGCGCTCTGGCATCCTTCGCGGTTCTGGCGAGCGCTGCGAGTTCCTGGTCCGTGAAGGGGTGGTGATCGGCGAATGCCTCGCGGGCGACGATCGTTCCGCCCATTGCCGCGACCGTCGCGAAGAACTTCTCCGGCCGACCGATCCCCGCAAAGGCAACGACCCGTTTGCCAGCCAGGGCTGGGGCCTCTTCGGCAGGGCTGAGCCGGCAGCGCCACGTCGGGCCGGCGAATGCGCTGAGCACCGTTGGAGCGAGGCCATCGCCTACGACGACGACGGCGTCGGCGCGGGCAGAGGCACGCCCGGCGGGTTCGCGCAGCGGCCCGGCCGGGACGATGCGGCCGTTGCCGAAGCCGGTCGGGCCGTCCACGACCAGCAACGTCCAGCTCTTCGCCAGCCGTGGGTACTGCATGCCGTCGTCCAGCACGATCGCGTCCGCGCCGGCAGCAACCGCCAGGCGTGCGCCAGCCAGGCGATCCCGGGCCGCGATCGTCGGCGCCGCTCGGGCCAGTAACAGCGCTTCGTCGCCGACGGCCATCGCATCGTGGCGGGCGGGATCGACTTGAACCGGCTCCCTCGAGCGGCCGCCGTGCCCACGGCAAAGTGCGAAAGGTACGATGCCCTGCCGTTGCAGGCGTGCCAGCAGATCGAGCACGATCGGCGTCTTGCCGCTGCCGCCGACGGTGGCGTTGCCAACGCAGAAGACCGGCACTGGCACCGCAGCCGGCCGATGCACGGCCCACCGCGCCCAGCCTAGTCCTGCGTAGACCCAACCGAGCGGTGCGAGACAGCGGGCGGCGACGCCGTCTGTCCGCCAGAAGCGCGGTGCTCTCAACGGCCGCCGAGCCCGACGGCATCGCGGATTGCCTCGACCGTCGCGTCGAGCGCGCCCGACGCCGCCACGGTGGCGGCCCGCGCAGCGCCGGCAGCGGCGTCGCGCTCGACGGCGTCGGCGAACCACCGGGATGCGGCGTTGGCCAGGCCGTGGGGGCCGTCCACGACGACCGCGGCGCCGGCGTGGCCGAGCCGTCTTGCGGGCTCGGCGAAGTTGCTCATATGCGGCCCATGGAGGACTGGACAGCCCAGGCGCGCCGGCTCCAAGGGGTTCTGTCCGCCGTGGGGAATGAGCGAGCCGCCGACGAAGGCGAACGTGGCAACGCGGTAGAACAGGCCGAGTTCGCCCAGGCTGTCGGCGACGAAGATGCCCGTTTCTCGATCGGGCCAGCGGTCGCGACTGCGTAGTGCCACATCCGTTCGGGCGAGTGCGATGGCGATGGTGGCACCACGCTCGGGATGGCGGGGAACGATCACGGTGAGAACGTCGCCGAAGCGCTCCGCCAGCTGGTCGTGGACGTCGGCGATCCAACGCTCCTCCGGATCATGGGTGCTGGCAGCGACCCAGACGGGACGGTCGCCGATCGCCGCCCGCAGCTCATCCAGGGCGGCCGCGTCGGCGGTCAACGGCGCCGCTGCGTCCTTCAGGTTGCCGGGTGTTTCGGTCCGCTGGGCACCGAGCCCGCGTAGCCGCGTCGCGTCGGCCTCGCTTTGGGCGAGTATCCGCTCGAATCGGCCGAGCAACCAAGCGGCCACGGCCGGGAACCGCTGCCAGCCGCGGGCGCTCTTGGCCGAGAGGCGCGCATTCACCAGCAGCCGAGGTGCCGGAGCGTGGGCAAGCATCATCGGCCACAGCTCTTGCTCGACGACGACGACGACGTCGGGACTCCAGCGCTCGACGAAGCGGCGCCAGGCCAGGTCAACGTCGAACGGTGCGAAGGCGTGTTGCGCCCGTGGTGGCAGTTTCTCGACCATGAGGGCCGCAGCCGTGCGCGTCACGGTCGTCACCAGGACGTGGCAAGCCGGGTCCGCCGCGAGCAGCCGGTCGACGACCGGCAGCACCGACAAGCTCTCGCCGATACTGGCGGCGTGAATCCATACCAGCACGCCCTCGGGGCGCCGACGTGGGTCATGGCCGAAGCGTTCGCCCATGCGCGCAGGGTCTTCGCGGCCTGCTCGCCGCCGCCGTGCCGCGTACGCGGCCAATCCTGGCGTCGCCAGCCGGCCAAGTAAGGCATAGGCCGTCAGCCACCAAGGCGACGCGTAGGTCACGCTGGGGGACGATTGCAACGAGGCCAGCTCACGGAAGGCGCGGGCCAGGTCAGTTCGCGTGCAATTCGCCGAGAGCACGGACCGCGACACTGATCATCGGCAGATCGACGTCGGTCGCAGCGTCGATCTCGGCGAAGACGCGTTGGACGCGGACCTGCGCCGCACCTTGGGCGGCGATCCAGGTCTCGACTTCGGTGACCACATCCGCGCCTGGCGTCGGCGACGAGACGAGGGCCAGGCGGCAGATGCGGCGGAGCTCGCGATAGAGGTCGTCGACCAAGCCGGCCGTGGCGAGCCGGTCCCAGCGATTGCGGATCGTCGCCGCGTTGATCCAGCGGCGGGCGCGCCCGAGGTCCAGGGCGGCGTCGAGGGCGAAATACGTCCTCGCCGCACCGTCGATCGGTGCCCCGGTTTCGCCGGCGACCTCCACCACGTCGCAAGCCGCCATGAAGTAGGGAAGCGCGGCGAGCCGGTCGGCCAAAGCGGGCTCCAGACCAGCCTCGCGGTACGCGGCCGCTTCGGTTCGAAGCGCTTTGGCGGCTTCGCCTTGGAGGCTCTCGGGCAGCGCTTCGATCACTGCGTCGACGCCGCTCGCGAACCGCTCCACGGCGTCGGCCATGGGCGTGGCGTCGTCGAGGTGGGCAGCAAACCAGGCCGTGCCTTCGATGGTCACGTCCAGGGCCCGCATGAGCGCTCGGAGCTGTTCGGCGGTGCGCGAAGGCGGCAGTCCTTCGATGGCGCCCCAAAGCGGCAGCAGGCCGAAGGCGTCGCGGGTGATGACGTAGGCGCGGGCGATGTCGTCGACATCGCGGCCGGTGCTCTGGACCAGCTCGTTGACGAACACGTCGAGGCCACGATTGACCAGGCTGTTGGCAAGCCACGTGGCGATGATTTCGCGGCGCAGCCCGTGGGACTGGATCGCCGCGGCGTGGCGGCGACGCAGCGGCTTCGGGAAGTACTTGGCGAGGTCGCGGGCGAAGTAGGGATCGTCGACGACCGGGCTTTGCACCAGCTGCTCGTAGAGCGCGTTCTTGGTGTGTGCCAACAGCACCGCATGTTCGGGCCGTGTCAGACCGCGCCCGGCCTGACGCCGCTCATGCAGTTCCTCGTCGTTGGGCAGTAGGGCCAGCCCGCGATCCAAAGCGCCGTCTCGCTCCAGTCGGTGGATCAAACTGGTTTGCGCGTCCAGATAATCGGCCGGCATCGCCTCCGAGAGCGACAGGACGACGTTCTGCAGGACGTTGTCGCGTAGGACCAACGCGGCAACTTCGTCGGTCATCTCCGCGAGCAACGTGTCCCGCTGCTTCAGCGTCATGTCGCCGGCGGCGACGACCTGGCCCAACAGCACCTTGATGTTGACCTCGTGGTCGGAGCAGTCGACCCCGGCGGAGTTGTCGATGAAGTCAGTGTTGAGGCGGCCGCCGCCGGTAGCGAACTCGATGCGGGCGCGTTGCGTCATCCCGAGATTGCCGCCTTCGCCGACGATGCGGCAGCGCAGCTCGGTCGCGTTGATCCGGACCGCGTCGTTGGCGCGGTCCTCTGCTTCGGCGTGGCGTTCGGTCGACGCTTTGACGTAGGTGCCGATGCCGCCGTTCCAGAACAGATCCACCGGTGCCTTGAGGATCGCCTTGATCACGTCGGTGGGTGGGAGCTGGGTCTCGTTGATGCCGAGAGCCCGGCGCGCATCCGGCGATAGCGTGATCGACTTGGCGGTACGAGGCCAGATCCCGCCGCCCCGGCTGAGCTTGCTGCGGTCGTAGTCGTCCCAAGACGACCTCGGCAGGTCGAACACGCGGCGGCGCTCGACGAAACTGGTGGCGGCGTCGGGTTCGGGATCGATGATGATGTGGCGATGATCGAACGCGGCGATCAGCCGGGTTTGCTCGGACAGCAGCATCCCGTTGCCGAACACGTCGCCGGACATGTCACCGACGCCGACGCAGGTGAACGGTTGGGTCTGGCAGTCCTTGCCCATCTCGCGGAAATGGCGCTTGACCGATTCCCACGCCCCGCGGGCGGTGATGCCCATCTTCTTGTGGTCGTAGCCGACCGAGCCCCCCGACGCGAACGCGTCGTCGAGCCAGAAGCCGTAGGCTTGCGAAACGGCATTGGCGTAGTCGGAGAACGTCGCCGTGCCCTTGTCGGCGGCGACGACCAGATAAGGGTCGTCGCCGTCGAACCGGACCACCCGTGGCGGCGGCACAATCGCGCCACCGACCCGGTTGTCCGTCAGGTCCAGGAGCCCCGAGAGGAACGTCTCGTAGCAGCTCACGGCTTCCTTCATCAGTGCCGCGCGGTCGCCGGCGGGTGCTCGTTTGAGGACGAAGCCGCCTTTGGCCCCGACCGGGACGATGATGCTGTTCTTGACCTGCTGCGCCTTCATCAACCCCAGCACCTCGGTCCGAAAGTCCTCGCGGCGATCCGACCAGCGCAGGCCACCGCGCGCAACCTTGCCGCCGCGCAGGTGAACGCCCTCGAAGCGGGTAGCGAACACGAAGATCTCGAACGTCGGTTTGGGCTCCGGCATCAACCGGATGCGGGTCGGGTCGACCTTGATCGCCAAATGGCTTTTCGGGCGACCGTCGGCGGCCATCTGGAAGTGCGTGGTGCGCAGGGTCGCCATCATGACCTCGCGGTAGGCGCGGACGATGATGTCCTCGTCGCGTACCTCCACCTGGTCCAAGAGGGTCCCGATGCGTTTGACCACCCCGTTGATCGCAGCGTCGCGATCGCCTTCGGCATCCGGATCGAATCGAACCCGGAACAGCTCGGCGAGCGTCCGGGCGATCTCCGGGTGCCCTGCGAGGGTGTCTTCGATGTACGACTGGCTGAAGGGGATTTTGATCTGGGCGAGGTAGCGCGCGTAGGTTCGAAGGACTTGGATGTCCTGGACGTCGAGCTCAGCCGCCAGCACCAGCCGGTTGAAGCCGTCGTCGTCGAAGCGGCCGCTCCAGATCTCCAAGAAGGCCTCTTGAAAGCGCTCGCGCACGGCCTCCAGATCGACCGTGGTACCGTCCGTCAGGTGCATTCCGAAGTCGTGGAGCCAGTAGCTCCGGCCACGGCGATCGCGGATGCCGAACGGCTGCTCGTCGATGACCGTCAACCCCATGTTGGCGAGCATAGGCAGTGCCGTGGCCAGGGGGATTTTTTCGTCGGCCTTCAGTAGCCTGAACCGTAGCCACTCCGAGCCGAGGTCGAGCGGTCGGTAGAGGCTCATCGCCAGCCGGGTCTTGCCGCTGTCCAGCCTCGCCAGGTGCTGCAGGTCCGGGACCGCAAGACGCGGCGGTACCACCTCCTGGTAGCCGGCCGGCAGTCCCGCAGCGTAGCGCTGGAACAACATGTTGCCTTGAGCCTCGCCGATCGCCTCGATCAGCGCGCTACGAAGCCGGTCGGTCCAGGTGCGGGCCGAATCCGCAAGCTCGCGCTCCAGGGACGCCGTGTCGACGTCGCGGATCTGCTCGTCCGGGGCCATCCGGATCACGAACAGGATCCGCGCCAGCACGTCGTCGCCGAGTTTGGTCTCGAATTGGACTTCGCGGCTACCGAACGCCTCGCTCAGGATCGCTTCGAACCGCTGGCGAACCTCGGTCGTGTAACGGTCGCGGGGGACGAAGACGAGGCAAGAGACGAACCGGCCGTAGAGGTCCTGGCGCATGAACAAGCGCAAACGCTGGCGATCCTGCAGGTGCAGGATCTCGCGTGTGACTCGGCCGAGGAAGGCCTCGTCGGCTTGGAACAACTCGTCACGAGGGTAGCTCTCGATGATGTGTAGGAAGGCTTTGCCGTCGTGCGATGCCGGTCGGAAGGCTGCAGCCGTCAGCAGCCGCGCCACTTTGCGGCGCAGCAGCGGTATGTCGCCGACCGAGCGGCTGTAGGCAGCGGAGGTGAACAGGCCGAGAAAGCGGTGCTCGCCGACGACGTTGCCGGCCGTGTCGAAGCGCTTGACGCCGATGTAGTCGAGATAAGCAGAGCGGTGGACGGTGGCGCGGAGGTTGGCCTTGGTCAGGATCAATGGTGGCACCGGATCGGCGGCGCGGGCGCGCACTTCCTCGGGCAGCTTGGAGAAGGTGCGCGCCGGCGCCCGCCCGACGGCGAGAATCCCGAGCCCGGTGTCACCTTCGCGCTCCAGCATCACGCCATCGTCGCCGCGGGTCAGATCGTAGCGGGCATAGCCGAGGAAGGTGAAATGGTTGGCTGCGAGCCAGGCGAGGAACGCTCGGACTTCGGCCGCTTCTTCCGCCTCGACCCTTTCCAGCCCTGGGGCCAACTCGGCGGTCGCGTCGTCGAGTCGGGCCAACATCGGCCGCCAATCCCTCGTGGCGGCGGCGACGTCGGCCAGGACGCCGGTCAGGCTGTCGCGCAGTTCGTCCAGGCGTGCGCCGTCGGCGAGTTGGTCGACCTCATAGCGCATGAAGCTCTCGATCGCACCGGCCCCGTCGGCGCTGCAATCGACGAGCCGGCCGTTCGCGTCGCGCTCGACATGGAGGATCGGATGAATGACGGCGTGGAGCACCAAGCCGCGTGCGTTGAGCGCGGCGATCAGACTGTCGATCAGGAACGGGCCATCGTCGACCACGATGGTGACGACGGTGTGCGTGGATTGCCAGCCATCGCGCTCGATGTCTGGATTGTAGATGCGGAGCTTGGCTTCGCCGGGCTGACGGTCGAAGGCCAAGCGGTAGTGGTCGAGGGCGGACGCGTAGAGGTCGAGCGGGTCGAAAGCAAGCAGGTCGGCAGCGGCTGCGCCTTGATAGTAAAGCCGAACGAACCGGTCACCCTTGGCAGCCTCCTCCGGGGCGAGGCGCTCGCGCAATCGCTGTTCGAGGTCGTCGAAGAGACCGGCGATACGATCGTCCA
The DNA here is from genome assembly GCA_039818825.1 of Pseudomonadota bacterium. Lineage (GTDB taxonomy): Bacteria > Pseudomonadota > Alphaproteobacteria > Geminicoccales > Geminicoccaceae > JBCBTD01. The sequence continues at coordinate 16,072 of JBCBTD010000040.1, read as the reverse complement.
CGTCCATCGGGCGCGCTCCCCTCGCGTCCCGCCGGTTGGTCACCGGTCGGTCAAGGTGGGATAGACCTTCGGTCGGCGGCGATCCAGGGTCGCTTGATCACGAAACGAGCAATCTCGGCCGCGGCGCGGCCTCAGCTCACCGCGTCCAACCCGGCGTCGCCCATGTGAGCTGCCGCCGCGGCGCCCGCTTTGGCCCGCAGCTGGGCGCCCTCCTCGGTGTCACCCTCGACGATCACGCGCTTCGGCGCGAACTCGATCCCGTTCTCGGCGAACGCCTTCTTGATCCGCGAGTAGGTTTCGCGCCGAATGACGAACTGCTCGCCCGGCTTGCAGATGAACTTCACGCCGATGACGATCGCCGAATCGTCGACGTCGAGCACGCCTTGCGACTTCACGGGCGCAATGATGTGTTCGGCGATGTCCGGGTTCTCCATCATCGTGATGCCGACGTTCTTGATGAGCTTGCGCACCTTCTCGATGTCGGTGTCGAACGGGACGCGCAACAGCAGCTTGATCTTCACCCAGTCACGGCTGTGATTCTGGATGGTGCCCATCGCGCCGAACGGGATGGTGTAGACCGGGCCGCGATGGTGGCGCAGGCGCACGGAGCGCAGTGAAATCTTCTCGACGACGCCTTTGCCGCTGGCGGTCTCGATGTACTCGCCGACGCGAAAGGCGTCCTCGACCAGATAGAAGACGCCGGTGATCACGTCCTTGACCATCGTCTGCGCGCCGAAGCCGATCGCCAGACCGATCACGCCGGCGCCGGCCAGGAGCGGGCCGATGTTGATGCCGATCGCGGTCAACGCCGTGAGGCTGGAGACGACGACGATGACGACCAGCGCGGCGCTTCGAAAGACCGGGATGAGGGTGTCGATGCGCGAGCCGGTCTTACCCATCCCGTCGCTTTCCATGTCCGCGTCACCGGAACCGGGTGCATGACGGTCGAGCAGGTTCTGCACGCCCCGCCAAATGGCCCAACCGACGACGATCGCCGCACTGGCTTCCAGTAGCGCGCCGGCCAAGTAGTCGATGGCGTCGCCATCGCTGCCGGCGAACGGATCGATGCCCCAGGTTCGCAAGACGAAGACAACGCCCACGACGACCACCGCGCCTTGGGCGAGCGCCTTTACGGTGCGGTTCATGGTCGTGCCGGCCTCGGTCGCGGCGTCATCCGGCGTGCGGTCGTCGAACCAAGCGCCGACGCCGCCCACGACGAAGGGCAGCAAGACGATCACGGTGAACGAGAAATCGGCAGCTGACCCGATCGCGTCGCCCTCCAATTGCCCGGTGATCACGGACAGCAAGCGCAACAGCGCCAGCATCGAGAAGACGGCGAACCACCAGGTCGCGAACCAGCCGATGAGCGCCGGCTGTTTGGCGCCGCGGCCGTTGCCGAAAGTGTGCTCGAGCAATGCCTGCATCGGCTTGCGCAACACCCAGAACGCCCAGATGCGCAGACACGTCATGACGGTCTCGGCGGCGATCACGGTCAAGACGGCGGCGGCCGGCTCCGGCGCGACGGCGACGACGACGGCGCGGAACACCGAGATGGGGAGCGGCAGCACGATCACGATCAGCACCACTCGCCAGACCAGGCGCGCTTCGGCGTCCGTCAGCGGCGCAAGCCGGGCACCGACGTTGGACGGGCTCGCCAAAGCGCGCGCGATCGCGACCATCACCAGCGCGACCGTGAGGATCTGGGCGATACCGGAGACCGTGAGACGTCCCGCGGGCGGCTCTTGCGGCAGCACGACGTAGCCGACGACGAAACTGATCGCCAGGAACGCGACGATGCCCGCCGCATCGGCGCCTGCCGCACGTGAAGCCGAGCGGACGCGCTGGCGGAAGGGCGGCATCGTTCCAGCGGCCACGGCGGGCGGCGCCAGATACCGTTGCGCCATCGCCCAGCCGATCAGGCCGGCGAGCAGCGCCGCGGCAACGGCCGCACAGCCCGCGAAACCGCCAACGTTGATCCAGTAGACCTCGAGCCGTTCGCCCAAGGTCGCCGTCGCCGTTACCGCGGCGTCCAGGCTCTCGGCGTAGCGTTGTTGCCACCCGACTTCGCTGCTCGCCGCTGGGACTTCGGCGACACCCGCGCCCGCGTCGGCAAGGGCATCGAGAACGTCGTCGCGGACGGCCGGATCGAGGTCTGCCGGCAGGGTTACCGTGATGCCGCTCGAGGTCGTATCCTCGGCCATGACGGTGGTCGTGACGCCAAGCACGGCGATCACGATGATTAGCCAACGTAGCACGGCTCGACCTTCGTTCATTTTTGAATACACGAGGAGTGGCTACGCCATTTCTCACGGGCGGTAAAGGCGACACTGCCAATTGTCAGCGACGAGAAGTGGTGCGCCCGAGAGGATTCGAACCTCTGACCTTTGGTTCCGGAGACCAACGCTCTATCCCCTGAGCTACGGGCGCGCGAGGGGAGCGGCTCTATACCCCGAGCACCGGCTCAGGCCAAAGCATTTTGCGCCGCCACGTCAACGTCCACGGCCGGTCAGGCGGACGAACACCTGCTCCAGATCAGCCTCAGCGGTGTTCAGATCGCGGATCGTCAGCCCGGCGCCGCGGACGGCATCGAGGATGGCGCCCGCGTCGAGATGGCTCGGGCGGTAGTCGACGACGACGCGTCCCGCTTCGTCCAGCCGTCCGCCGATCGCAGCGAGCGCCGGCGGCAGACGTTCGAGGCCGTCGGCCAAGGTCAACGTGAGCGTTTTCGAGTCCAGCCGGCGAAGTAGATCGTCTTTCGCTTCGCAGGCAACCACGCGGCCGTCGTCGATGATGGCGATGACGTCGCACAGCGCTTCAGCTTCTTCCAGATAGTGGGTGGTCAGCACGATCGTCTTACCGCGGCCATGCATTTCGCCGACATAGTCCCAAAGCTGGCGGCGCAGTTCGACGTCGACGCCCGCGGTCGGCTCGTCGAGGATCACCACCTCGGGGTCGTGCACCAGCGCCTTCGCGATCAAGAGGCGCCGGCGCATCCCGCCCGAGAGTGAGCGTGAGTAGGCGTCGGCCTTGTCGGCCAAGCCGACCTTCTCCAGAATTTCACCCGTCCGCCGCGCCCGCCGTGGCACGCCGTACAGGCCAGCCTGGAAATCCAGCGCCTCACGCGGCGTGAAAAACGCGTCCAGATTGAGTTCCTGCGGTACGACACCGATGGCGCGGCGCGCGCGACGCGGGTTGCGGTCCGGATCGATCCCGCAGATTTCGATGGCGCCCGAGGTCTTCGTCACCAGACCGGCAACGATGTTGATGAGTGTCGACTTGCCAGCGCCGTTCGGCCCGAGCAGGCCGAACACGCAGCCTCGCGGCACTTCGAGATCGATCCCGCTCAGGGCCAACTTGTCCGACTGGCCACGGCGACCGCGGTAGGTCTTCTGGACGTTGTGCAGGCGCAGCGCCGCCGGCAGCGGGTCGGCCATGGCCGGGAACCTCGTTTTCGGTATGTTTCGCCGCCCGGCTTGTGGCCAAGCCCGCATGGGGTAGACTTGGCCGTGCCGTTTGGGGAAGTGCAAGATGGCTGGGACGGAAGAGTTCTTTCTGGTTGACGACCGCGAGGTGGTGCTGACTTCGTCGCGCCACGTCGCTTGCGACGGCGGCGGCGGCGCGCTCGGCCATCCGGTGGAGTACATGACGCTCGGCCGCACGGGCGAGGTGGTTTGCAAGTATTGCGGTCGCCGCTACCTCAGCGTCGATCATCCCGAGGCGGCCATGGTGCGCGAGCGCGGCCAGCCCCAGGGATCGCGCGCCGCCTGATCGGCTGCGGGCGTGGCGACCATGTCCCCGACACTGTTCGGCTACGTTCGCGCCCACAGTTGGCGTCAGCAGCTGGTGGTCCTTGCGGTCACCTTGTGCTCGCTGCCGTTCTTCTACCTTTCCGTCGATCTACCGAAGACCATCGTCGACGACGCTCTCGGCAGCGGCACCGGGCCGCGCGAGTTCTTCGGCGTCGAGTTGAGCCGGCTCGATTATCTTTGGGCGCTATGTCTTTGTTTTCTCGCGTTGGTGCTGGTCAACGGCGGCTTCAAATACTGGATCAACGTCTACAAAGGAATCGTCGGCGAGCGCACCTTGCGCCGGATGCGTTTCGATCTCTACACCCGCATCCTCCGCTTCCCACCAGCGCACTTCCGGGTGATGAGCCAGGGTCAGCTGGTGCAGATGATCAATGCCGAAGTCGAGCCGCTGGGTGGCTTCGTCGGCGACGCCTACTCGCTGCCGGCCTACCAGGGCGGGATGCTGCTGACGATCCTGACGTTCATGTTCTTGCAGAATCCGCTGATGGGCCTAGCGGCCATCATCCTCTATCCGTTCCAGATCTACATCATTCCGAAGCTGCAGCGCCAAGTGAACGAACTTGGCCGACAGCGCGTGCGGCAAGTCCGAGTGCTGGCCGAACGCATCGGCGAAACCGCCGCCGGCGTCGTCGACATCCGCACCAACGCCGCCGATGCCTACGAAGAGGCCCGTTTTTCCGATGAACTCGGCAAAGTCTTCTTCATTCGCCTGAGCATCTACAAAAAGAAGTTTTTGATAAAGTTCATCAACAATTTTCTGGCACAGTTGGCGCCATTCTTGTTCTACTCCATCGGTGGTTATTTGGTGTTGCAAGGCGAGCTGACGATCGGGGCGATCCTGGCGATCCTGTCGGCGCACGAAAAGCTATCGGCACCGTGGAAGGAGCTACTCGCTTACTATCAGATGCTGTGGGACACACAGATCAAGTACGAGCAGGTGATGGCGCAGTTCGAGCCGCCGGGGTTGGCCCCGGTGGAGGACGTGACCACCGCGACGCCATCGGTCATTCCGGTAGGGGGGCCGTTGGACGCGCTCGGCGCAACGATCATCGAGGACGACGAGCCGATCCTCAACGCGGTCAGCTTCAGCATCGCCCTCCCGGCCCACGTGGCATTGTTGGGGCCGCCCGGGCCCGACAAGCAGGCGCTGCTGCAGGCGCTCGTCAATCTCAGGAAGACCCGGAGCGGCGTCTTCCGGCTTGGCGAGGAGGACATCTCCAAGCTGCCGTCACGTGCGCTCGGCCATTACGTCGCCTATGTCGGCAATCCGGCGCAGATCTTCGCCGGATCGGTTCGCGACAACCTCGTCTTCGGCTTGAAGCGACGGCCGCCCGAGGACGTCACGCGCACTGCGCGCGACCAGATCGAGGCGCTGGCATCCGGCAACTCGCCGTTCGACGGCCAAGCCGAGTGGATCGACTACGGCGCGGCAGGGGTCGAAGATACGGCGGGCCTGGAGGTCCGGCTGACGGCGGTCGTCGAGGCGATCGGTCTCGACGGCGAGGCGTTCACGATTGGTCTGCGAGGTGCGCTCGACCCTGATCGGGCGCCGGCGTTGGCGGAGCGGATTTTGGAAGCGCGTGCGGCCCTCGCCGACCGTCTCGACGCCGACCCCGGGCTCGCGCGTTTGGTCGAGCGGTTCGACCCCGAGCGGTACAACGCCAACGCCACCGTCGCGGCCAATCTGCTCTTCGGAACGCCGCTCGACTCGAGCTTCGACATCGAGCTTCTGTCCCAGAACGCGTTCGTGCTGCGGGTGCTGGAGGCGGACGGGCTCGACGTCGCGCTGCGGCAAGTCGGCTACGAGCTAGCCGCGACGATGGTCGAGCTGTTTGCCGATCTGCCGCCAGATCACGAGTACTTCCGGCAGTTCAGCTTCATCAGTGCCGACGATCTGCCGGAGTATCGGGCGCTGGTCGGCCGGTTGGCGGCCGAGCAGATCCCGTCGCTGTCGGACAAGGCGGACCGCCAGCGCTTGCTGGCGTTGCCGATGAAGCTCATCCCGGCACGCCACCGGCTGGACTTGATCGACGACGCGCTGCAGGCGCGACTTCTGACGGCGCGCAAACGGCTGCGCGAGGAGTTGCCGGCGACCGAGGCGGACAAGATCGCGTTTTTCGATCCGGGCGCGTTCAACCGTGGTGCCAGCGTCCAGGACAACATCCTGTTCGGTCGGATCGCTCACGGCCAAGCGAATGCGCAGGCCAGGGTCGCGACGATGCTGACGGCGGTGATCGACGAACTCGATCTTCGTGCGGCCATCGTCGCTGCAGGCCTCGATGCCGAGGTCGGGGTCGGTGGTGTCCGCTTGTCGTTGACCCAGCGGCAGCGTCTGGCGCTCGGCCGGGCGCTGCTGCGGCGTCCCGACCTTCTACTACTCGACGACGCGCTTGCCGCTTTCGATCGCGCCGAGCAGGAGCGTCTGCGCGATGCCGTCCTGAGAGCCATGGCCGGACGCACGGTGCTGTGGGCGCACCAGCAGCCTGGCTGGGCGGACGAATTCGACCTCGTCCTGCGTCTAGATCGTGGTCGGCTCGTGGCGGTCGGGCCGCCGGCGGAAGTCATGGGGGAGGACGATCGCGATGCAGCGGATTGACGGCGACGAGGGGGGCCGTGCGGCATGAGTTTGAGCAAGGACGTGCAGGCGCTGCAGAGCATTCCGTTGTTCGCCAAGATCGAACCGGCCAAGCTCAAGCTGTTGGCATTCACGAGCGAACGGCTCACCTACATGCGTGGTGACGAGTTGTTCCACCAGGGCGACATCGGCGATGCGGCCTACATCATCCTCGACGGCGAGGCTGCGGTGCTGGTCGATAGCCCGAATGGTGCCGTCCAAGTCGCCACCGTGGGGACCAACGACATGGTTGGTGAGATCGCGATCCTCTGCGACGTGCCAAGGACCGCCTCGGTCAAGGCGCTGAGCGACCTCGTCACCCTGCGCATCGCCAAGGACAGCTTCTTCCATCTGGTCACGCAGTTTCCGCAAGTCGCCGTAGAGATCATGGCCGAACTCGCCGCCCGTTTGCACAACACCACGCAACAGTTGACCGAGGTCCGCAGCCGGCTGGCCGCCCCGGAGGGCTGATGGACGTCGACGGCCTGCGCCAGGAACTGGTCGAGTGGCTGACCGGCGACGGAGCGTCGATCCGCTTCCTCGACGACCTCTTCGCCGAGCTGTGCAAGCGCCTGGTGGCCATGGGCCTGCCTTTGGAGCGGGCGACCATGCATCTACGAACGCTCCACCCGCAGTTTCAGGCCGCCCGGTTTCTGTGGGCGCCCGGCATGAACACGGCGGAACTGCGGCGTGTGACCGGTCCGATCTTCAACCAGCCGGCTTTCCTCAACAGTCCCGTGCGCGCGCTCTACGAGGGAGCCGAGGGCTTGCGTCAGCGCCTCGACCTCGGCGCCGACATGCTCGACGGCACGTTCCCCATCTATGCCGAGCTGAGTGCCGACGGCTTCACCGACTACGCCGCGTTGCCGCTGGTGCTGTCGAACGGGCAACGGATCGCGTCGAGCTGGACGACCCGTCGGCCGGGTGGTTGGCACACCGAGGAATTGATGCTGATCGACGGCGTGCGCCCAGTGTTCGCGATGGCCGCGGAGGTGCGGATCACCCGCCGCATCATGCGCACCCTGATGGAGACGTATCTCGGCGAGCGAACCGGCGCACGCGTGCTCGAGGGGCGCATCGATCGCGGCGGTGTCGAGCACGTCGAAGCGGCCGTTGGTTTCATCGATCTGCGCGGGTCGAGCATTTATGCCGAGCACGCGCCGCAGGCGGCCGTCATCCGGCGGCTCAACGCCTTCTTCGAGACCTTTGGCGAGCCGCTCGTCGCCGCCGGGGGCGAGATCCTGAAGTTCATGGGCGACGCGATGCTGGCGGTGTTCGTTGCCGCCGATCATGCCGATGCTGCCGACCGTGCGGTGGCGGCGGCGCGCCAGGGGTTCGCCGATCTCGTACTGCTCAACGAGGATCTCCGGGAAGCTGGCGAGCCGCCGATCGCCTGCGGTCTGGCGTTGCACTGGGGTGAGGTTGCCTACGGCAATGTCGGCACGCCCACCCGGCTCGACTTCACCGTCATCGGGCCCGCCGTCAACCTCGCCGCCCGGCTGCAGGAACTCGGCCGCAATCTCGGCGAACCGCTGGTGCTTTCGGAGCACCTGGCGCGCCGCTGCTCCACCAGGAACCGCTCGATCGGGCGCCACGGCCTGCGCAGCCTCGATCGGCGGATCGAGGTCTTCGTGCCGGCCGAAGAGCTGCTGCCGTGAGCGAGAAGCCCCGCGATCTCGATCGGCAGCTCGTCTTGCTGATCTGCGCGGCCGCGGTCGACCTCGTCGTCGACGTCGGCGCCAACACCGGGCAGTATGGCCGCCGGCTCCGACGCGGTGGCTACACGGGTCGCATCCTGTCGTTCGAGCCGCAGCCCGCGGTCTGCGCCGCCCTTGCCGAGGCGGTCGCGGCAGATCTGGCTTGGACGGTCGCGGAGCCGCTGGCTCTGGGCCGTCACCCGGGTCGGGCTCGGTTCCAGGTGTCGGCAGAGAGCGACATGAGCTCGCTGTATCCGCAGACGTCGACGCTGGTCACGTTGTCGCCCAGCTCGCACATCGTCGAACATATCGACGTCGACGTCGCGACGCTGGAGGAACGGCTGTCGGCAGTCGCCGGCGACCGGCTTTTCGTCAAGGTCGACGTCCAGGGCGGCGACGAAGCGGTACTCGACGGTCTGGCAGGCGCTTGGTCGCGGGTGGTGGGTGTGCAGCTGGAGCTGGCTCTGACCAAGCTCTACGACGGCGACGTCCACTATCTGGCGATGTGCCATCGGCTGGAGCAACTCGGCTACCGGCTGGCGCTGGTGCTCCCCGGCTACTTCGACGGCAAGGTCAAACGCCAGCTTCAGTTCGACGGCGTATTCGTGCGCGAGGACTGAGCGGGTGCTCGACCCTTGGGTTCGGCGGCTGGTCGACCCACCGTTGGCCGCGCTCGCCCGCAGGTTTGCTGCGGCTGGTGTCGGCGCGGACACCGTGACTTGGTGCGGCTTCGGCGTCGGCTTGGCCGCTGCAGCAGCCATCTCGTTCGGGGCCTATTCGCTCGGCGCGATGCTGTTCGCCGCCAACCGGCTGCTCGACGGGCTCGACGGTGCCATCGCCCGGCAGCGGGGCTCTACGGACCGCGGCGGGTTCTTGGACATCGTGTTGGACTTCCTCGTCTACGCGTCCGTCCCGCTGGCCTTCGCTCTCGCGGATCCTGACCGCAACGCGTTGCCCGCCGCGGTGCTGCTGTTCACCTTCGTCGGTACCGCCACGTCGTTCTTGGCTTATGCAGTGTTCGCAGCGAAACGCGGGCTTTCGACCGAGCTGCGCGGACGGAAGTCGCTCTACTATCTGGGCGGGCTGACCGAAGGAACGGAAACGGCGCTGGTGTTCTTGGCCATGGCCCTCTTGCCGGGCTGGTTTCCGTGGTTGGCTTGGGCGTTCGCTGCGGCTTGCGCGCTGACGATCGCGACCCGCATTCATGCCGGCGCCGTCAGCTTCGCCGACCGCGAGCGACCATGAGGCCCGTGGCCGCGATCGTCGCCAATCCCAACGCGCCGAGCGCGTGCCAGACCGCCATCGACAGGCCGAGGACGCTCGGGCCCGGTACGCCGCAAGAAGGCTGGTTCTGCAGCAGGATGGCGGACCTCAGCCCGTCCAGATCCGAAGCGGGGGCGACACCGGCGCAGGCGCCCGGCAGCGCCAGCGAGCCCGCTTCCACACCGGCGTGGCGGAGCGAGATCGCGAATGCGACGAGTAGTGCAAACATGGCCAGCAGCAGGCCAGCGCGCTCCGCACCAGAAAGCAGCGCCACGACGCCGATGGCGATCACAGCCACATGCGGCCAGCGGGCGAGGACGCAGAGCGGGCAGGGGGCGTAGCCCAGCCCGTACTGAACGAAGAAAGCGAGGCCGAGAGCGAGGATCGACGCGCCGACCAAGCCGCCCAGTACCAAGGCCGGCACGGATGGCGCGCTGCTCAAAGCAGCTTCAGCGCCGCGAAGCCGCCGACCAGCAACAAGAAGAACACGACGGTGAGCCATCCGAGGTTCGCTTCGATGAAGGTGCGGATCGGCGGTCCGAACTGCCACAGCAGGCCGGCGACGATGAAGAACCGCAGCCCCCGCGACAGGAGCGAAGCGCCGAAGAACGTCGCAAGATCGAGGTGAACGGCGCCAGAGGCGATGGTCACGACCTTGTACGGGAATGGCGTCAGGCCCGCACCGAAGACGATCCAACCACCCTGCTCATGGTACCAGCCCTCGAAGGTCGCGAACTTGTCGGCGTAGCCGTAGAAGTTCAGCACCGGCTGGCCGACGGCGTCGAACAAGAATGCGCCGATGGCGTAACCCAGGCCGCCGCCAAGCACGGATGCGACGGTCGCAACGGCCGCATAGAGCCAAGCCTTGTCCCGAGCTGCCAGCACCATCGGGATCAACAGCACGTCTGGTGGGATCGGGAAGACCGAGCTCTCGACGAAGGCAACGAGGGCCAGGAAAGCGAGCGCGTAGGGTGACGTCGCGCGCGCCATCGTCCAGTCGTAGAGTGCTCGAATCAACGTGGTCTCCTCGGCGGCACGTCACGGCGCCTCGCCCGACTGAGCGTCCGGGCTAGCGGCCGGCGGGCGGCAGGTCCGAGCCGTGCATCGCGCGCCGCAAGGCACGCCGCAAGCTGGACATCCGGATCGCTCGCGTAGCGTTGGTGTCTGGACCCGACGCCCTACGCGGCTCTTGATCTTCGATGATCCGGCCCCACGTCGCGGCTATGGCCACGCTTGCCCTCGTCATCGCTGCCGGCACGCTCGGCGCCATGCTCTTCTTCTCGTTCGCGACGGCGCCGCTGGTCTTCCGGATGGTCGCCGACGAAGATGCGGCACGGTTCATCCGGGCCCTGTTTCCCATCTACTATGCGGTCGCTGCCGTTGGTACGGCGGCGGCCGGCATTCTGGTACTGCCCGACTGGACCGGATGGTTGCTGGTGCTGGTGGCTCTGGTTTCGCTCGGTCTTCGTCAAGGGTTGACGCCGCTCATCGGCGATTCTCTGGACGCCCGACGCGCCGGTGACGCCGCAGCGGCGGAGCGCTTCGATCGACTGCACCGCTTGAGCGTGCTCGCCAACGTCGGACAATTCGCAGCACTTGCCGTCGCGATCGTCGGCATCGCCGTCTGAGTATGCATTAGCGCCCACCAACGTGGACAACGTTGGGACGCTTGGCTATGACCCTCGCCCATCACAAACGCGCTCGTAAGAGCTTTTCCGCGGACTCGTTCGAGCGCCGCGGGCCACTCGCGGGGGAAAATCGAGATGACCGGTCTCGAATGGTCGCTGTTCGTCGTCGCAGTACTCTGTGGCTTCGCCGGGCTCGTCTATGGGGTTCGCACGCGCGCCGAGATCCTCGCTCTGCCGACTGGTACCGACCGCATGCGCGAGATCTCCGGCGCCGTGCAGGAAGGTGCGCGGGCCTACCTCAACCGTCAGTACCTGACGATCGCCGTCGTCGGTGGCGTGATCTTCCTGGCGCTGACCTACGTGCTCGGCGTCTACGTCGGCGTCGGATATCTGATCGGCGCGGTACTCTCGGGCTGCGCGGGCTACATCGGGATGTTGGTCTCGGTTCAGGCCAACGTCCGTACGGCACAGGCGGCCACCAACGGCCTCGCCGCGGGTTTGGACGTTTCGTTCAAGGCTGGCGCCATCACGGGCATGCTGGTCGTCGGGCTCGGCCTTCTCGGCGTGTCGATTTACTACGGCGTGTTGCTGGCCACCGGCGTCGAGCAACGGACCATCCTGGAGGCGTTGATCGGGCTGTCGTTCGGCGCATCGCTGATCTCGATCTTCGCGCGTCTCGGTGGCGGCATCTTCACGAAGGGTGCTGACGTCGGCGCCGACTTGGTCGGCAAGATCGAAGCCGGTATCCCGGAGGACGATCCCCGCAATCCGGCCGTGATCGCGGACAACGTCGGCGACAACGTCGGTGACTGCGCCGGCATGGCTGCCGACCTGTTCGAGACCTACGCGGTCACGGTGGTCGCCACGATGTTGTTGGGCGCCATCTTCTTCAGTGGGCCGGCCCAGGCGACCTTGATGCTGTTCCCGCTGTTGATCGGCGGCGTGTGCTTGGTCGCCTCGATCATCGGCACTTACTTCGTCAAGCTCGGCCCGAAGAACGACATCATGGGCGCCCTCTACAAGGGCTTCTGGGGTTCGGCGGGTGTCTCGGCCGCCGTCCTGCTGCCGCTGACGTTGCTGTTGCTTGGCGTCGGCCAGCCGTTCGAACCGACGGTGGGATCGCCGTTCACCGGGCTTGGCGTCTACATCTGCGTGTTGGTCGGCCTCGGCGTTACGGCGCTGTTGATGTTCATCACCGACTACTACACGTCGACGGCCTACAGCCCGGTCAAGAAGATCGCGCAGGCTTCCACGACCGGCCACGGCACCAACATCATCGCCGGGCTCGCCGTGTCGCTCGAGGCGACGGCAATGCCGGTGATCGTGATCGCGCTCGGGATCCTCACCGCATATCTGTCGGCCGGCCTGTACGGCATCGCCATCGCTGCAACGACGATGCTGGCGCTGACCGGCATGGTGGTCAGCTTGGATGCCTACGGTCCGGTGACGGACAACGCCGGCGGCATCGCCGAAATGGCTGATCTTCCAGCCGAGGTCCGCCAGACGACCGACGCGCTCGACGCCGTGGGCAACACCACCAAGGCCGTCACCAAGGGTTACGCGATCGGCTCTGCCGGCTTGGCGGCCATCGTACTGTTCGCCGCCTACACCGAGGACCTGGGCCACTACTTCCCCCACCTGCAGGTGGACTTCGCGCTCAGCAATCCCTTCGTCGTCGTCGGGTTGTTCGTCGGCGGGTTGCTGCCGTACCTCTTCGCAGCACTCGGCATGCAGGCGGTGGGTCGGGCTGCTGCGGCGATCGTCGAAGAGGTGCGCCGCCAATTCCGCGAGGACAGTGGGATCATGGCCGGTACGAGCCGGCCCGACTACGGCCGCGCCGTCGACCTGCTGACCAAAGCGGCGATCCGCGAGATGATCGTGCCGTCGCTCCTGCCAGTGCTGGCACCGATCGCGCTGTACTTGGCCGTCACCTTGATCGGTGGCCAGTCGGCCGGGTTCGCGGCCCTCGGTGCGATGCTTTTGGGAACGATCGTCACCGGCATTTTCGTCGCTATCTCGATGACGTCGGGTGGCGGTGCTTGGGACAACGCGAAGAAGTACATCGAGGAAGGCAACTACGGCGGTAAGGGCTCCGAGGCGCACAAGGCGGCGATCACCGGCGACACCGTCGGCGACCCCTACAAGGACACGGCCGGTCCCGCGGTGAACCCGATGATCAAGATCATCAACATCGTCGCGTTGTTGATTCTGGCCGTGTTGGCGGCCTGAGCTTCCAAGCTCAGGCGGCCGCGACGCGCCGCCCCCGCTTCACGCTGGTGCGGTTGCGGCCGGCGGCCTTGGCGGCGTAGAGTGCAGCGTCGGCGCGGTCGAGGGTTCGCGCCAGCGGCTCGCCGTGGTCGTAGGCGCTGAGGCCGACCGAGACCGTCACTTTGCGCAGGGGCTCGCCACCACGACGGCGGGTCAGCCGCGCACCAGCGACGCTGCGTCTGGCGAGTTCGGCGGTTTCGACGGCGCTCATCAGATCGCGACCGGGTACGAGCAGCGCGAACTCCTCGCCGCCATAGCGGAAGACCTCGGTGCTGCCGGTCGCGGCGTCACGCAGTCGATGTGCGACCAGTACCAACACTTTGTCGCCAAGCACGTGGCCGTAGGAATCGTTGAAGCTCTTGAAGTGATCGATGTCTGCGAGCAACAAGCATAGGTCGTCGCCGCTGGCGAAAGCGGCCCCGACCATCTCGCGGAAGCGGCGGTCGAAGCGTTTGCGGTTGCCGAGGCCCGTCAGCGCGTCGGTCTCGGCCTCGGTCCGCGCCTCCGCCAGATCGCGGCGCAGCTTGGCCATCTCCTCGGCCTGAACGGTGGCGCTGGCCTGCCAACTGCTGGCCGTGCCGCGCAGGCGACCGGTGTCGTGGCGCAGCGCGCCGACGGCGTGTTCGAGACCGTGGACATCGATGTGATCGCCGAGTTTCTGCTCGAATCCGCCCAGTTGCGCGTCGTAGGCCGTCGCGTCCTCGACGATCGACACCAACAGGGTGCGGATGTCGTCAAGCCGGCCCTCGAGACGGTCGGACACGTTGGCGATCTTCGTGGTCTGCCGCTCCTGGCCGAAGAAGCGCTCGTAGAGCTGGTGGCAACAGGCTTCGTCGAAGCGGTCCGTGCGCGCCTCGAGCTCGGAGATCAGCCGGTTCAAGGTCGGTTCGCTGCCTTCCGCCACAGTGTACCAAACGGCGAAATTCTCGGGTGTCGGCAGGATGCCGTGGTCACGCATCGCCAGAAGGGCCTGTTTGGCCAATTGATGGGTCCTGGTCTGAACGTCGAGACGGTCCATGCGCCGGGATCCCCGATCCAACGAAGGGTCATTGCGTCAGCGGCTACAGGATCGGCGACAACCCTTGATGCCCGCTTAACGGCGGCTCACCTTGACCGTGCCGTGAAAGTGTCACAAAGCTTGGTTATGCGGACACCCATGATCGGTTGGGATCAACGGAGCACATGCCGGTCCAAACCGGCAAGAACGAGGCCGGGGCCCCGGCGATGAGCGTGGGCCTGGCACATCCTCGTCCCAACCTGGATGGCTGCCCGGCCCTGGTGTTGAACGCCGACTATCAGCCGCTGAGTTACTTTCCGCTGTCGCTCTGGGGGTGGCAGGAGACGGTCAAGGCGATCTTTCTCGATCGCGTCGCGATCGTCGCCCACTACGACCGCGAAGTTCGCTCGCCGAACTTCCGGTTCCGGTTGCCGAGTGTCGTCGCGCTCAAGCAATACGTGCCGCAGAGCCACTACCCTCCGTTCACCCGGTTCAACGTCTTCCTGCGCGATCGCTTCAGTTGTCAGTATTGCGGGGACCGGCTTCGCGCCGAAGACTTGACGTTCGATCATGTGGTGCCGCGGTCGCGGGGTGGCGTGACGAGTTGGGCGAACATCGTGACGGCCTGTACCGGCTGCAACCTCGACAAGGGCAGCAAGCTCTCGCGCGAATGCGGCATGGCTCCACGGAGCAAGCCGCGGCGGCCGACGACCTACGAGCTACAGCGATCCGGGCGGGCATTCCCGCCCAACTACCTGCACGAGAGTTGGCGCGACTTCCTTTACTGGGACACCGAACTGGAGCCCTGATGCGGTCAGGCCCAGCTGCCGGCCAGTCGCACGGGTGTCGCGCCCGATGCCAGCTTGAAGCGGGTGATGCCGGGGGGAACGTCGAGGCCGCCGACGTCGAGCCAATGTGCGCCAGCGCGCTTGAGCCAGCCGATCGCCCCCCAGAGTAGTTGGGCGTGTAGCGAAGATCGCCGTGCCTCCGCGGCAAGCCAGCCGATCTGGTACGTCGCGGTCGCACCATGACGCGGCAGAACCAACCCGGCGACCAACTCGCCGCTGCGCGACGCCGTGGCCAGGAGACACGAACCGCCGCGAGCGATGTCGCGAACCATCGATTCCGGCAGGGCTCCGTACCCGCGCTCGGCCCGGCTGGCGGCGGCCGCGTCGAGCAGGGCCGCGAGCGCGAACGGGTCGTTGCGAGCGTCGGTCAACGAGATCACTACGTCGTCGGGCAGGCCGCGGCGCACCGCTTGTCGCCAGGTCGCCTTCAGTCCGCGCCAGAGGTCAGCTTCGGACGTCCGCAGATCCAGTCGTGCGGTCGCGTGGCCGGTCATTGCCCGGCTGAAGCCCGCTGCCGCCAGCCTTTGCCGATCGAGATCCGGTGATGGCCCGCCGGGCGTTGCGACGAACAGCGCGCCACGGCGCCAGCCGAACCTGCGGCGCAGCGTTGCCAAGCTGGCGACTCCCGCCGTCGTCGATGCTTCGGCGGCGATGACTGGGCCGCCAGCGGCGTGCCAGAGCGCGACGTGACCCAAGGCGACGCGACGGCCGAGCACCTGAACCGCGCCTATGACGGCACCGTCTTCGACCAGCAGGCGCCGCTCGACCGCCTGCCCGCGGCGGCGCACGGCTTTGCCATAGGCCCAGCCTTGCTGGAGCAGTGTCGGTCCGCGAGCGGACGCAGCGGCTTCGTAGGTCGCACGATCGTCCACCGGCACCAAGTGTGCCGGTGTCGTCGAACGGCCAGCGATGGAGATCGTCGCCATGGGCACGGAGCTTGGTGCCGAG
>JBCBTD010000039.1:0-39948 GCA_039818825.1 Pseudomonadota bacterium | reverse complement strand
GGCGCGCGAGGCGGCCTAACCCTCAAGGACACGCAAAAAATCGGCCGGCGCGGGATCCGCGCCGGCCGCTGTGCGTGCGCTGCAAAGGCGCTACGGCTCGAAGCTGATGCGCGCGTGATGAGGTGCATCATGGTCCTGGCGCGGGTAGCTTGCCACTCGGTGTTGCGCCTTGAGCCAGGCCCCTGGAGGCCTTATCAACTCTACCAGAGCGTGAGTGGATGCGCCAAAGGAGACTCAAATAGCTAGGCAGCTAGTTGTTTGCCATGTAACCTAAGCGGAAAAGAAAAGGCGAATTGATTGCATGATTACCGGAACGCTCAAAAGTCAGATCGACCAGCTTTGGAACGCCTTTTGGGCCGGCGGGGTCTCGAATCCGCTGTCAGTTATTGAGCAGCTTACATACCTTCTGTTTATCAAGCGGCTCGATGACCTGCACACCCTGGAAGAGAATAAGGCAGGGACGCTTGGCATCCCGATGGAGCGGCGCATCTTCCCTGAGGGGAACGATGAGAAAGGCCGCTCTTACGAGGATCTGCGCTGGTCGCGCTTCAAGCACTTCGAGGCGCGCGAGATGATGGAGGTGGTGGACGAGCACGTCTTTCCCTTCCTGCGCAGCATGGCAGAGCAAAGCGCCAGCTATGGCAAGCACATGCGCGACGCGCGCCTGGGCTTCAGCAACGTCTCGTTACTCACTAAGGCGGTCGAGATGATCGACGCCATCCCGATGGAGGATCGCGACACCAAAGGCGACCTCTACGAGTACATGCTCGGCAAGATTGCCAGCGCCGGCCAGAACGGGCAGTTCCGCACGCCGCGCCACATCATCAAGCTGATGGTGGAGCTGACCGAGCCGACGCCCGAGGACGTGATCTGCGACCCTGCCGCCGGCACGTGCGGCTTCCTCGTGGCGGTTGGCGAGTATCTCCGCGATCACCATGCCGGGCTGTTCCGCAACGAGAAGCAGCGGCGGCACTTCCACAGCTCCATGTTCCATGGCTACGACTTCGACGGCACGATGCTGCGCATCGGCGCCATGAACATGATCCTGCACGGCATCGAAGATGCCGACGTGTCCTACCGTGACAGCCTCGCGCAAGAACATGGAGGTGATGCCGGGAAATACTCCCTCATCCTCGCCAATCCGCCCTTTGCCGGCTCGCTCGACTACGACGCGACAGCGAAGGATCTCCAGCAGATCGTCAAGACGAAGAAGACCGAGCTTCTCTTCATCGCTCTGTTCCTCCGGCTGATGAAGACCGGCGGCCGCGCGGCGGTGATCGTGCCCGATGGCGTGCTATTCGGCTCTTCCACGGCGCACAAGGCCATGCGCAAGATGCTGGTGGAGGACCACAAGCTCGACGCCGTGATCAAGCTGCCCTCGGGCACCTTCCGCCCTTACGCGGGCGTTTCCACCGCCATTCTGGTGTTCACCAAGACGGGCGTCGGCGGCACCGACCACGTGTGGTTCTACGACATCCAGGCGGACGGCTTCTCGCTGGACGACAAGCGCACCGCGCTGTTGCCGCCGGAGAAGCTCGGGCCGACGCCGGACGAAGAGCTGACCGAGGAGGAGCACGCCAAAAACAACCTCCCCGACGTCCTGATGCGTTGGGAGGAGCGGGATGCGAACGAACGCGAGAACGAACGCACCGAGCAGAGCTTCTGCGTGCCCAAGGCCGAGATCGTCGCCACCGGCAGCTACGACCTCTCGCTCAACCGCTACAAGGAGGTGAAGCACGAGGAGGTCGAGCACGCCCCGCCTAAGGACATCATCGCCGAGCTACGAGCGATCGAGCAGCAGATCAGCGACGGCCTCACCGAGCTTGAGGAGATGCTAGGGTGAGTTGGGATACGGTGAAGCTTGCTGATCTTGCTGTGGTCTCCTCAGGCGGGGGTGCTCCTCAAGACGCTGACGCCTTTGGTACTGATGGCATGCCTTTTGTTCGGGCCGGCAGCTTGGTCAAATTGCTTAGTGGCTATCCAGAAGATGATCTTGAGTTACTTTCGGGCGATGTTGCTAAAGCTCACAAGTTAAAGCTGTTTCCGGCGGGTACGATTCTTTTTGCAAAGAGTGGAATGTCAGCCACAAAAGGACACGTTTATCAACTCAGAAAGCCGGCATATGTAGTCAATCATCTGGCCGCTCTTATTCCCCGTTCAGAAGTGTCGGGGCGGTATTTGCGACACGTTCTGAAGTTTAAGTCTCCAACAAGTCTGATCAAAGATGAAGCATATCCTTCGATCAGGCTTGGAGAAATCGAGAATATGGAGGTTCCTGCACCTGCGTGCGACGATGAGCGCGATCGCATCGCAGCGGTCCTCGACAAGGCGGACGAGCTGCGCCGCCTGCGTCAGTGCGCCATCGATCGCCTCAACAGCCTCGGTCAGGCGATTTTCTATGAAATGTTTGGGGATCCGATTTCACCAGATGCCGACAAGGCAGAGCGACTGGCGGAAATCGCGGAGCTTATCAACGGGGATCGGTCGTCAAATTATCCTAGCGGGGACGACATCAAGGATCACGGTGTGCTTTTCCTAAACACGACGAACATCCAAAATGGAGAGTTAAATTTTGCCAAAGCTCAATTTATCACGCCAGAAAAATTTGCAAGCTTGACTAGGGGAAAGCTGGCCAGAGGTGACCTAGTTATTACGCTGCGGGGCACGCTCGGACAGTGCGCCCTGTTCGAGTGCAAGCACGAAACCGGATTCATTAATGCACAGATGATGATCATTCGGTGTCGTGAGCGCGTGTTGCCGCGATATCTGAAGGAATTCATCTCATTCCCATCTGTTCAGAAAAAATTAAACAGTTCGAACTCTGGGTCAGCCGTTCCCCAGCTCACTGCAACGCAAATGAAGGAGATGCAGATAATCGTCCCGAGCCTTATAGAGCAACGTACATTTGTTGCTGCGATTGAGGCGGCGCGGCAGGCCCTCGGGGCAAAAGTCGCCTATGCGGACAAGCTAGATCACCTGTTCACCTCCCTCCAACACCGCGCCTTCTCCGGCGAACTTTAGGTATGCGCGGCGAGTTCATCGGTGTCTGGAGTGAATTGTGGCGCCAGGTGTGGAGTAAGCTAGCGCGCAACACGCATGCGCCCGAGGACCTCTTTTGCGAGCTGTACCGGGAGCTGGAACCTGCGTTCGTTGAGCGCCTCGATGAGGCAACAGCCCTCGCTTCCATTCTCGATAATCCGACCGAGGCGCGGAAGGCTTTCCGCACCACGCGGGCGAGCGCCCTTCGTGGCGAGCTGGCCGTCATCGAGTTTCTGGAGCGCGCCTATAAGCCCATCAACGAGATGGGCGAGGATCCGCTCTCGAACCGCTACTTCCTGCTGATCGAGCGGTTCATCGAGACCTACAGCCTCCGCTACGACCTGCGGCGGCCGTTCAGCCTGCATCCGACCTTGCCGGGCGTGTTCGCGCGGCTGATCCGCGAGCTTCGGCTCGCTGTCGCCCATGACCCCGCACTGCTCGCGCTCTTGCGCGAATTCGATGAGGCCGTGCGCGACCTCAAAGGCGACCCCACAAGCGGGAAGATCAAGACCTGCATTCAAAAGGAGATAAACCTCCTGGAGGCCATCACCGGCCGCTGTCCAGGCATCACTGCTGGAACCCTGGGCGCCATGTGCGATCAGGTAGGCACCTGGCCGCATGTGACGATCAAGGAAGCCGCCAAGAAGATGTACGGCTTCGCCTCGAACTATCCCGGTATTCGTCATGGTGGACATGCAGCAGGCGCACTCCGTGAAATTGAAATGAAAGACATGATCGCCGTATCTGTACTTCTTGCGGGCTTTATGCCGTACTTATCAGATATGTTAAACTCCGATAAGATATATAATGGTGAGTAAATTAGAATGACGCAGTTTATTTTTCTAAAGACAGAATTTTCTACGATCTTCTCCCATGCGCAGAAGGCCGAGACCTTTGCTCTGTCCGATCCGCGCGGTGCATGCTTTTACGCCCGCCTGGCGCTGGAGACCGCCGTCAAGTGGATGTACCAGTCCGACCGGGCATTGCGCTCCCCATATGACAAGGCGTTGTCCGCCCTGATCCACGAGCCGAGTTTCCGCCAGGTGACGGGCAGTGCGCTCGTGACTAAGGCCAAGATCATCAAGGATCTGGGTAACCGCGCGGTGCACGACGGCCGCAAGGTGCCGGCGGACGCCGCCGTCACCGCCGTGCGCGAGCTGTTCCACTTCTCCTACTGGTTCGTGCGCACCTACGCCAAGGGCGCCAAGCCTGCGCCGGACGTGCAGTTCGACCAGGCCGCCCTGGAGGAAACCACCACCATCACCGCCAGCACCGTGCGGCAAATTCAAAAGCTGCGTGCGGACTTCGACGCCCGCGAAAAGGAGCTGGAGGAGGCGAAGGAAGCCCAGCTCAAGACCGAGACCGACCGCAAAGCGCTTGAGGACGAGATCGCGCGCCTCAAGGCCGAGGTGGCGACGGTCAAGCAGGCGAACGAGGCGACGCCCGACACCCACGACTACAATGAAGAGCAGACCCGCGACGCTTTCATCGACCTCCTCTTGCACGAGGCCGGTTGGCCACTCGATCAGACGCGGGATCGCGAGTTTCCCGTCACCGGTATGCCGAACGGCACGGGAGAGGGCTTTGTCGACTACGTGCTCTGGGGTGACGACGGCAAGCCGCTGGCGCTGGTCGAGGCCAAGCGCACCAAGCGGGATGCCCGCGTGGGGCAGCAACAGGCCAAGCTGTACGCCGATTGCCTGGAAGCGCAGTTCGGCCGGCGGCCGGTGATCTTCTACAGCAACGGCTACGAGCACTGGTTCTGGGATGACCAGCGCTACCCGCCGCGTGCGGTGCAAGGGTTCCTCAAGAAGGCCGAACTCGAGTTGCTGCACCAGCGGCGCTCGACGCTCAAGTCACTCGCCAAAACGTCGATCGACAACGAGATCGTCGAGCGGCACTACCAGACCCGCGCCATCCGCCGCGTCAACGAGGCCTTCGAGAAGGATAATCTGCGCAAGGCGCTGCTGGTCATGGCGACCGGCTCAGGCAAGACGCGTACCGTCATCGCCCTCGCCGACCAGCTCATGCGCGCGAATTGGGTAAAGCGGGTGCTGTTCCTCGCCGACCGTGTGGCCTTGGTGAACCAGGCGCAGCGCGCCTTTACCGCTCACTTGAAGGCGACGCCCAACGCCAACCTGATTGCCAAGCACGACCCGTCGAAGAACAACCACACCGCCGCGCGGATCTGCCTCTCGACCTACCCGACGATGATGAACCTCATCAACGAGGTGGAGGGCGGTGCCCGCCGTTTTGGCCCCGGTCACTTCGACCTGGTGGTGATCGATGAGGCGCACCGCTCCGTTTACCGGAAGTACCGCGCCATCTTCGACTACTTCGACAGCCTGCTGGTGGGGCTGACCGCCACGCCGCGCGACGAGATCGACCGCGACACCTACAGCCTGTTCGAGCTGGAGCGCGGCGTCCCCACCGACGCCTACGATCTCGATGAAGCCGTTGCCGATGGCTGGTTGGTGCCGCCCAAGGCAGTCTCGGTGCCGCTCAAGTTCGTGCGTGAGGGCATCAAGTACGACGACCTCTCCGACGAGGAGAAAGAAGCCTGGGACGCACTGGAGTGGGCCGAGGACGGTGACATCCCCGACAGCATCAGCGCCGAGGCGTTGAACAAGTGGCTGTTCAACGAAGACACCGTGGACAAGGTGCTAGAGCACGTGATGACCCACGGCTTGAAGGTCGAGGACGGCGATCGCCTGGGTAAGACCATCATTTTCGCTAAGAACAGCGCTCACGCGCAGTTCATCGCTGAGCGCTTCGACGCCAACTATCCCCATCTCAAGGGCAGCTTTGCCCGGGTGATCGACTACAAGACCGAGTATGCTCAGTCGCTGATCGACGACTTTTCCATCAAGGATAAGGCGCCGCATATCGCCATCTCGGTGGACATGCTGGACACCGGCATCGACGTTCCGGAGGTGGTCAACCTCGTCTTTTTCAAGATCGTCCGCTCCAAGACGAAGTTCTGGCAGATGATTGGCCGGGGCACGCGCCTGTGCCCCGACCTGTTTGGGCCGGGCGAACACAAGGAACACTTCCTCGTGTTCGACTTCTGCCAAAACTTCGAGTTCTTCAACCAGAACCCGAACGTGACGGACGGCGCGCTGGGCAAGTCTCTCGGTGAGAAGCTGTTTGCCACGCGCGTCGAGCTGGTGGGCGCGCTCGACGGCCTGCCCGAGGTGAAGCAGCGCGACGAGGACGCCAAGCCTCTGGTGGAGCTACGCGAGGGCGTGGAGCAGCGGCTCTACGACGAGGTGGCCGGCATGAACCTGGACAACTTCATCGTGCGCCGGCAGCGCCGCCACGTGGAGAAGTACCAGGAGCGCACCGCCTGGGAGGAGCTGACGGCCGAGGATCGCCACGAGCTGTCCGAGCACGTGGCTGGCCTGCCGAGCGCCTTCCAGGACGACGAGATCGAAGCCCGCCAGTTCGACTACCTCATCCTTCTCACGCAGCTCACGCTGCTGCGCTCGGACACCTCGTTCGTGAAGTTCCAGGAGCGCATCAGGGGCACCGCCGCCAAGCTGGAGGAGCTGGGCAACGTGCCGATGGTGGCGAAAGAGATGGAGCTGATCCTTGAGCTTCAGACCGACGACTATTGGCAGGACATCACCCTGCCCATGCTGGAGCAGGTGCGCCGGAGGCTGCGCAAGCTGGTGCGGCTGATCGAGCCGGCATCCCGCAAGATCGTCTACAGCGACTTCGAGGACGAGATCGGCACCGCCACGGAAATCCCCCTCCCCGAGGTGGGCAACGGCACCGACAAGGCGCGCTTTCTCATGAAGGTGCGGCACTTCCTCAAGGAGCACGCCGACCACATCACCATTCAGAAGCTCAAGCGCAACGATCAGCTCACGCCGCAGGATCTCGCCGAGCTGGAGCGGATTTTCGTGGAGCAAGGCGTTGCGGTGGACGAGGACCTTGCCCGCATCCGCGAGGGCGGCGGCATCGGGCTGTTCATTCGCTCACTCGTCGGGCTCGACCGTGAAGCCGCCAAGCAGGCGCTCAGCGCGTTCACGGCGGGCAAGACCCTGACCGCCAACCAGATCGAGTTCATCGACCTGGTGATCGACTACCTAACCGAGCGCGGCACCATGGATCCGCGCCGGCTGTACGAAAGCCCCTTCACCGACCTGGACAGCCAGGGCGTGAGCGGCCTGTTCCCCATCGCCGAGGTCAGGGAGCTGGTGCAGGTTCTTCGTGAGGTAAGTGCTCGCGCCGCCGCCTAGTGAGTAAAAATCACATCGAGAAATCACGATCTTCGCGGCGGCCTCTTCTCTTCCTTTGCACGGCAGCGTCGGCGGTCACGGGTTCCGACGCCATCCCGATGTAGAAGGCCACGTCTTTTCGAAGGCTGTCCCTGTCGCGGGCGGAGTTGCGTTGGCTCGCGCGCAGATCCCGTTGCAGGCCGCGGCGAACGCTAATCTGTCCCGCGATCATCGCCTCGCGTTCCTGGGCATCGCGCTTCTGTGACGCGGCGGCCTCGGTCTCGTTCTGCGTCCTGATCTTGCGCGCTTTCCCGCTGACCCAATCCCAAAGCCCGCCGACGCCCTTGCGGAAGCGGGCAGCGCGCGCCTGCGCTTCCTGCTCTGAGCGTTCCGCCTGGCGTGCCCGAAGTTTCTGGCGCGCCGCGCGCTGCCGCTCCTTCATCTCCTCCTTTTGCGTGGCGAGCGCCTGGGCCTTTTCCGCAGCGGCGGCCTCGCTCTCGCGGATGAAGGTCTTGAGCCTCTCGGTCGTCCTGACCTTTTCCCCGCAATCCGGGCCATTGCGAGCTGGAGTTTTCCGCCTTTAGATCGATGAAGGAGGAAGACCGATGAAGCGCAGCCGGTTCAGCGACGAGCAGGTGATCGCGATCCTGAAGGAGAACGAGGCAGGCTCGAAGGTCGACGACCTGTGCCGACGCCACGGGATTTCGTCGGCGACGTTCTATGCCTGGCGCAAGAAGTTCGGCGGGATGGAAGTCTCGGACGCGAAGAAGCTGCGCGAGCTCGAGACCGAGAACGCGCGGTTGAAGCGGATCGTCGCCGACCAGATGCTCGAGGTCACGGCGATGAAAGAGCTCCTGGCAAAAAACTGGTGACGCCCGTGGCGAAGCGACGAGCCGTGCGCTTCCTCATGGGCGAGTTGGGCCTCAGCGAACGCCGGAGCTTCCGGATCGTTGGCCTGTCGCGCTCGGTCCAGCAGTACCGGCCGATCGAACGTGACGACGGCGCCGTCGTGGCGCGTCTGCGAACGTTGGCCTCGGAGAACCGCCGTTACGGCTATCTCCGCCTCCATGCCCTGCTGCGCCGTGAGGGCCTGGTGGTCAACGCGAAGCGGACCTTGCGGCTCTATCGTGGCGAGGGCTTGCAGGTGCGGACCAAGAAGCGACGCAAGCTACCGCGCCGGGATCGGATCGCGCCACAGGTACCGAGCCGGCCGATGCAGCGTTGGTCGCTCGACTTCATGAGCGACCAGCTCGCCGATCATCGGCGCTTCCGCATCCTGAACGTCGTCGACGATCACAGCCGCTTCTGCCCCGGCCAGATCGTCGACGTGTCGATCTCGGGCGCGCGGTTGGCCCGCTACCTCGACGAGCTCGCCGTGCACCACGGGCTGCCGCAGGAGATCGTTCTCGACAACGGCCCCGAGGGCACCAGCCGGGCGATGTTCCAGTGGTCCGAGCGCACCGGTGTCCGGCTGCGCTTCATCGAGCCCGGCAAGCCCGTCCAGAACGCCTTCGTCGAGAGCTTCAACGGCCGGCTCCGGGACGAGTGCCTGCGGCCTTAGGCAGCAAACGCACCACGAAGGGAGCTGTTCGAGAAGAGTGGGACAGCTGTTCAATGGGGCATGGCCGATCCGCTGGTGGTTCAGACCCTGAGGGACATGCGCGCCGCGATCCTTGGCCGGATCGCGGCGTATGAAGCGCAGATTGCACACGCCCAGCACGACCTTGCCCACGTTAACGCGACGATCCGGCTTTTCACCGAGCCTGAGAAGCAACGGGCGCGCTACTTGGTCAGCCACGGCTTCTTCAAGAAGGGCGAGATCGCTGAGATATGCGCCCAGCATCTCGGCGTAGACGGCGAGCTGACGACGCGCCAACTCGCGGAGCGCGTGATGGCCGAACGCGGGCTCGACGTGACCGATGCGACGCTACGCAACTCGGTCGTCTTCAAGGTGGTTCAGGCGTTGCGTCACGCCAAGCGGCGCCGGCTCGTGCGGATGGTCGAGAAGCGGAAGGGCATGTGCGTGTGGGCGCCGGGCGACGCCGTCACGCTACGCGTCGTTGCCAGTACCCCTTCCAGCTCCGGCTGACCGGTGCGGCGAGGCCTCGGGAGATCAGGCGGTCGGCGAGAGCCCCGTTGCTCTGGTCCCGATGATCCTCGAGCCAAGCGGCGTGGACGGCGTAAGCGCCGAGATGCCTACCCTCGACCCGATGATGCTGGCCACCGATCATGCGTCGCAACCGTGAGAAGTAGCTTTCGGCCTGATTGGTGTGGGTGCCGTCGCGGCTGTAGGCGTCAGCGTGAGTAATGCGCCGCATCTCGAACGCCGGCTCCAGCAAATCCCAGTGCGGCCCTTCATCGGCCGAGACGACAGCGCCGCGCGCGATCCGCTCCTGTGCGAAGGCGACCGCCTCGGTCTCGCGGATGAAGGTCCGGGTCAGGGTGCGTCCGCCACGCTGGCGAAGGACGACGACGATCCGGCGCTTGCCGCTACGGTTGCCGAGCAGGCGACGATCGACGCGGTTCTCACGCACGTTAGCGGGGCGCACATGCCTGCCGAACGCGGCACCATCCACCTCGACCTCGCCGGAGAGCGCGGTGTCGCGGGTCTCGGCCGCCATCGCCTCGCGCAACTTGTGCATCAGCACGAAGGCGGTCTTGTGCTGGACGTCGAGATCGCGGGACAGCTGGACGGCCGACAGGCCCTTCGAAGCGTTCACTACCAGGCAGACCGCCGCGAGCAGATCGACGAAGGCGAGCTTGCGCGAGGCGAAGATCGTCCCCGACGTTGCGCTGAACTGCCGATGGCAGGCCGCACACTTGAACCGCCGGCGTTTGGCCAGATCGTAGACGTTGACGCATCCGCAGGCCGGGCACACCGGCGCGCCATCCGTCTCCGGCCAGCGAAGCGCGCAGAACCGGCGATGCGCGACCTCCTCGCCTTCGGCGTAGATCGTTCTCAGCGATAGCGTCCGCGCCGCGGCGGACAGGAGGAAGCTCTGCGCCACGAGAGACTCCAAGTGGCCGGATGTATGTTCTTATTATGTTCTCATCGTGCTCGCCTGGCAAGATCGCCCGCGGGCCCACGTTAACCATTCCCGATCAACAGGTTATCGACTTCGTGGTGCGTTTGCTGCCTAAGGCCGAGTGCCTGAACCTGCACTGGTTCCGCTCGCTGCGGCATGCCCGTGAGGAGATCGCTGCTTGGCGGCATCACTACAACAACCAACGCCCGCACTCCGGCCTTGGCTATCGAACGCCATTGGAGTGCGTCAACACCGCGCCGCCGCCTGAGCCTCGTGAGGGCTCCACGGCGGTGCTCATCGCCCACCCGCAACCGGAGAATTCCAGTTCAATCCGGCCCTAATCCGGGGGGAAGGTCAGTCCGCGCGGCGATCATCCGCTTCGCCTGCGTCACGTCCGGCAGGTCCGCACCGTCGCCCAGCCGGTCTTTGAGCGCTTTCGGCTTCTGCCCCGTCCAGCGCGAAAGCGAATAGACTTCGCCGCGATAGTCGACCGCGACGAAGCCGCGGCGATCGCCGCGGGCAAGCATAAAACCCTGCTCCTGGAGGGCCTGCGCGAAGGAGGCTCGGCTATCGGAGACCGACCAGGCTTCGCGGAACACAGTGCCGAGCCGCCGCGGGTCCTCCTTCACGCGTTTGGCCTGCTGCCATTCCTCGCGCGAGAAGTTCAGCGGGTTGCGGTTGTTCCGGTTGCGCAGGCCGTCCGGCAAGCGCCAGCCCTGCTCCAGGAACAGCTCCTTGGAGGCGTCCCTCAGCTTCAGCTTGGTGAAGGGCAGGTTGATGGCCTTCATCTGCTGGACGTCGATACGCGACCAGACGGCATGCGCATGCCGCCGGCCTTCTTTCTCGTGAAAGACGATCGCCCGCGGCTGTCCTGTCAGACCGAGCCGCTCCTCGACCCTGGCAATCGCCGCCTCGAACTCTTCGACCGAGACGCGCTCGGTCTCCGGCGGGTTGAGGCTGAGGGAGAACAGGAACTGCCGGTACCGCGTGCCTTTGGCAACGGCATCGGCCTCCTGCAGCGCCCCGCGCAGATCCTCGGCCGAGAAGCCGCGCAGCTCGTGCACCTCGACATGATCGTTCTCATCGAGACGCAGGAGATGGGCGGCGAGCTTCAAGGCCCCGCCACGCTGAGATCCCTTGAGGATCATGCGTCCTCGCTGGACGGATAGCCCAGCGCTCGCATCAGTTCGGCCCGGATGGCGAAGATGGCAGCGCAGGCCTTGGTCAGGTCTACTTCGACCTCTGGCGTCAGCGGCAGCGTGCCGATGTTAGCCGCCTTGGCCAGCTGGTTGAGATTGTTGGCCAGGCGCATCGCGCCGAGCATGCCGAGCACCTGGGCCAGGGCGGCATGATCTTTGACCGGCGCAGATGCGCGACGGCGCGTGGGCCGCGCCTCATCCTCGAACAGCTTATCCTTGATGTGAGTCCCGAGCGGCAGGCCGGCGGCGTCCCGTTCAAGCCGCGCGCGTTCGTCGGCATTCAGGCGCAGGGAGAACGGCGGCGGCACAGGCCGGCGTTTCCGGGATGGTCCTTTCGTCGCCTTCCTGAATGCTGGTCCGGCCGGCGCGGTGGAGATCTGCTGCGGGGACGTGCTCATGGCTCCATCCCCAAATCCGGCAGATCGCAGTGCTCAAGCTGGTATCTCCAATCCTCCAGGACGTCGAAGAGCTGGTTCGAGGAACTCCCAGCTTCCTCCACCACCACGTCCGTGCCGATCTCCTTGCGCGCGCTTCGGGCGCAGCTGCGCCGCCGGCCCAACGTCCCTGGGGTGTTCAGCGGGCGCGAGCCACCGACGACGGTG
Source organism: Pseudomonadota bacterium (assembly GCA_039818825.1). Lineage (GTDB taxonomy): Bacteria > Pseudomonadota > Alphaproteobacteria > Geminicoccales > Geminicoccaceae > JBCBTD01. The sequence continues at coordinate 27,859 of JBCBTD010000039.1, read as the reverse complement.
GTGTGGTCGGTAGCCGCGCCGGCTGGCTGCTCGGCAGGCGCTGGAACACGTCCGCGTCGCGAGAGGCGGGGGTGATGATCACCCGTAGGGGCAGATCGCCGCCGATCTCGGTGCCGACGTCACTGCCGTCGGCGCCGCTGCCGATTTCGCCATCGCCGGCGTCGGCGAGGTGAGTGATGGCGTCGTCTCGTGCCCGAGGTGCATGTGACGGCGGCGCCCGCCGCCGCAGGTCGAGCACCTGTCCCTCGTGAATGACGTTGACGTCGCCGACGACGTTGGCGCGCGCCAAGCGCGACAGCGGCACGTCGTAGATGTAGGCGATCTCGGAAAGGGTTTCGCCATGCGCGACGACGTGCACGCCCGACGGCGGAATCGGACGTCGCTGCAGGCCGGCCGGCTCGGCTGGTGCGACCACCGGCGACGGCGGCGGTAGCGGTGGCTGGCAGGCCGCGAGCAACCCTGCAGTCACGGCCAGCAATCCGACCGACCGGGCGCGGCGACCGATCAGGCCCGTCATGTCGCGCGCTGCAGTTTTGGCATCATGGTGACGACAATCATCGTTCGTCGCTCGGCGCAACGGTGTCTCATCCAGTCGTGGCCGCTCTCAGGCGCCTTTGCGGCGGGCCATCGCCCGGTGTATCCGACCTGCGTCCGCTTTCCACAAGCACCTATGGGCAAAGCGCGGCGGGCGGCCGCGTACGACGCCCGTCGTGATGGGCCATCCGCCCGCCATCATGGTCCGTGGAACGGTCCCGCCGGCTCCCGGTCCGTCCGGTCGTGGGGCTCGGTTTCCCGCATGTCGTCAGAGACTTGCCGGTCCGGGCCCGGGCGCTACAGTCGGGCTTGGTGGCTTGGGAGGCGGAACGAAGGTGGCGCAACAGAACCGTTTCACCGGCGGCCCGGACTATGCGCCGTTGTCACCCGAGAGCTTGCCAGCCTGGCTCGCGACGGCAGGGGGCAGCGCCGAGGTCTTGGGCGGGGGCGTCGACGACTGGGCGGTTCGCGAGGTCGGCGACGGCAATCTCAACCTGGTGTTCATCGTCGAAGGTCCCGCGGGCTCCCTCGTCGTCAAGCAGGCGTTGCCCTACGTCCGTCTCGTTGGCGAAGGCTGGCCACTGCCCTTGGACCGGGCGTGGTTCGAGTGGCTGGCTTTGTCGACCCAGGCGGAACTCGTGCCCGACCGACTGCCGCGCTTGCACCATTTCGAGGCCGAGCAGGCGGCAGTCGTGATGGAGCGGTTGCAGCCGCACGTCATCATGCGCAAAGGTTTGGTCGACGGTGTGGTCTACCCGGATTTCGCCGACCATGTCGCGACCTTCATGGCGCGGACCCTCTTCTTCACGTCTGACTTGGCGATGCTTGCCGGTGAGAAGAAGCGACTGCAGGCGGATTTCTGCCACAACACCGAACTCTGCAAGATCACCGAAGATCTCGTGTTCACCGACCCGTACCGGATCGCCGAGCTGAATCGCTGGACGACGCCGCAGCTCGACGACGTCGCCGCACGGTTTCGCGAAGACGCAGCGCTCAAGGTGGCCGTGCAGGAGCTGAAATGGGCGTTCCTGCACCAAGCAGAAGCCCTGATCCACGGCGATTTGCACACTGGCTCGATCATGGTCACCACGACCGACACCCGGGTGATCGACCCGGAGTTCGCCTTCGTCGGTCCGATCGGTTTCGACGTCGGCGCCGTGCTCGCCAATCTGTTTCTCGCCTACTTCTCGCAAGCCGGCCACGCGACCCATGGCGACGACCGTGTGGCCTACGAGACGTGGGTCCTCGAGACGGCGGGCGCCGTCTGGACCGGCTTCGAAGCCCGCTTCCTGGAGCTTTGGCGCAGCCAAGGCCGGGGCGACGCGTTCTCGGCCGATCTGTTCGCGGACCCCGCCGCTGCGGCGGCGCTCGAAGCGTTTCGCACGACGACCATGCGGCGGCTTTTTGGCGACAGCCTTGGGTTCGCCGGTGCCAAGATGGTCCGCCGCATCCTCGGCCTCGCCCACGTCGAAGATCTGGAGCGGATCGCCGACCCGGACCGCCGTGCTCTTTGCGAGCGCCGCGCCCTGGCGATGGGACGGCAGCTCATGCTCGGTCGGCGAGGCCTCTCGTCCATGGCCGAGGTGCTCGATCTGGCCCGGATGCAACGCGCGGAGACCCGCCCATGAACGTCGACGGCATTCCCTATCGCACCATCTGGCCCGTCGGTGACGACACGGTCGAAGTCATCGACCAGACGCGCCTACCGCATCGCTTCGAGGTGTTGGCGCTGCGCAACGTCGAGGATGCGGCCCGGGCGATCGAGACCATGGTGGTCCGTGGAGCGCCCTTGATCGGCGCGACCGCCGCTTACGGTCTGGCTCTGGCGATGCGCAGCGATCCGTCCGATCGAGCGCTCGGTACCGCCTACGACCGCCTGTTCCGGACGCGACCGACCGCTGTCAACCTCCGCTGGGCGCTCGACGACCTGCGGGCGCGGCTGCGGGTGCTGCCGGCGGCCGAGCGAGCGGCCGTGTCTTGGCGCCGCGCGGGCGAGATCTGCGACGATGACGTCGCCATCTGCCGGGCCATCGGCGAGCACGGGCTCCAGGTGTTCCGCGACGTTCATGCCCAAAAGCGCGACGGTGCGCCGCTCCGGGTGCTGACCCATTGCAACGCCGGATGGTTGGCCACCGTCGACTGGGGTACGGCCTTGGCGCCGATCTACATGGCCCACGACTCTGGCCTGTCGGTCGAGGTGTGGGTCGACGAAACGCGCCCGCGCAACCAGGGTGCCGCGTTGACCGCTTGGGAGTTGGGCCGGCACGGCGTGCCGCACCGCGTGGTCGTCGACAATGCCGGTGGCCACCTCATGCAGCACGGCCTCGTCGATCTGTGCATCGTCGGCACCGACCGGACCACGGCCCGGGGCGACGTCTGCAACAAGATCGGCACCTATCTCAAAGCACTGGCTGCGCGGGCCAATGGTGTGCCGTTCTACGTCGCACTACCTCAGACGACGATCGATTGGACCATCCAGGACGGCGTGCGTGAGGTCCCGATCGAAGAACGCGACCCGCGCGAGGTGACCCATCTCCAGGGCCTGGCGCCGAATGGCGAGGTCGTCGAGGTCGGGTTGGTTCCCGAGGGCACGGGGGCGGCGAACTTCGCCTTCGACGTCACGCCGGCCGAGTTGGTCAGCGGTCTCGTGACCGACCGTGGCGTGTGCGCGGCGAGCGCCGACGGCCTGGCGGCGCTGTTTCCGGAGCTGTCTGGCCGCACCGGCTGAAGCGCTGGAAGCTGGTTGTCAAACCAAAGTCCAACAGCTTAGATGTTGGACCAGTCAGGGAGGCGATCGCGACACGCCCCGCCACGCGGGGTGGCGTGGAGGTATGGCGCCGCCAGCAACGACAAGGAAGGGAGGAGCCCCACCATGCACCGACGGAACACGTTGAAGCTACTGGGTGCGAGCGCGTTGGCGAGCGCCAGCGGCGGACGACTGGCTACTGCCGCGACGCCGGAGATGGTGGTCGTCGTCAAGATCGCCGGCATCCCCTGGTTCAACGCCCTCGAGAAGGGCGTCGAGAAGGCCGGCGGCGATCTCGGTGTGAACGCTTCGATGGTTGGCCCCGCCAACGTCGATCCGGCGCAGCAGGTGAAGCTGGTCGAGGACCTGATCGCCAAGCAGGTCGACGCCATCGGCATCGTGCCGTTGGACGTGAAGGTGCTGGAGCCGGTGCTGAAGCGCGCCCAAGAGGCCGGCATCAAGGTGATCGCCCACGAGGGGCCTGAACAGGAAGGCCGCGACTGGAACGTCGACCTGATCGACTCGGTCAAGTTCGGCGAGGTGCAGATGGAGAAGCTGGCCCAGGAGATGGGCGGCAAAGGCGAGTACATCGCCTTCGTCGGCACCTTGACGACACCGCTCCACAACATCTGGTGCGATGCGGCGATCGCCTACCAGGAGGCCAACTACCCGGAGATGACGCTGGTCACCGACCGCTTCCCCGGTGCCGACGAGATCGACACGGCGCAGCGCACGACCTTGGACGCCATCAAGGCTTACCCGGACCTCGCCGGCATCGTTGCCTTCGGTTCCAATGGCCCGATCGGCGCCGGCAATGCGGTGCGCCAGCAGCGGCTGCAGAACCGGATCGCCATCGTCGGCACGGTGCTGCCGTCGCAGGCCAAGCCCTTGATCGACGCCGGCATCATCCGGGAAGGTTACCTCTGGAACCCGATCGATGCCGGCTACGCCATGGTGGCGCTCGGCAAGCTGGTGCTGGACGGTACGGAGATCGTCGACGGGATGGACATCGCCGGTGTCGGCGAGGTGGCGGTCGATCCGACCGAGCGGCTGGTCAAGGCCGACCGGATCATGGTCATCAACAAGGAAACGGTCGACAGTCTGATCGAACAGGGTCTCTGAGCGAGGCGCCCGGCAGGTCCGAGCAACGAAAGCCCAGCCCAGCCGATGCCGGCGTTCTTGGACCTGCAGGCGATCTCGAAGCGGTTCGGTGGCGTCGTCGCTCTCGACGACGTGGCGATGACGCTCGAAGCCGGCGAGGTGCACTGCCTCGTCGGCGAGAACGGCTCCGGCAAGTCGACCCTGATCAAGGTCATCTCCGGCGTCGAGGCGCCTGAGCCGGGCGGGTCGATCGTTCTCGATGGCCAGGTTCATGCGCGCCTGACGCCGCGCGAAAGCACGGCGGCCGGCATTCAGGTCATCTATCAGGACCTGTCGCTGTTCCCGAACCTGAGCGTCGCCGAGAACATCGCCGTCGGCCGCCATCTGGGGCACCTGAAGCTGGTCGACTGGGCCGCCGTTCGCCGTACCGCGGACGCGGCCATGGACCGGATCGGGGTGCATCTGCAACCCGACGCGCTGGTCCAGGATCTGACCATCGCCAATCGCCAGCTGGTGGCGATCTGCAGGGCGCTGGCTGCCGATGCTCGGTTGTTGATCATGGACGAACCGACCGCATCCTTGACCCGCGGCGAGGTCGAGCGACTGCTCGATCTGGTGCGCGAGTTGAAGTCTCGTGGCATCTGCATCGTCTTCGTTTCGCACCGTTTACACGAAGTGTTGGACGTGGCCGAGCGCGTCACCGTGCTCCGCGACGGTCGCAGGGTCGGGACGTTTCCGGCAGCCGAGATCGACGACGATCGCCTCGCCGTCCTGATGACCGGCAAGCAGTTCGCCTATGGTCTCAAAGACGTCGATCTGGCTGCGCGACCGGTCGTCTTGGACGTCGCCGGGCTTGGCCGCGACGGCGAATACGAGGACGTGTCGTTTCAGGTCCACGAGGGGGAGATTCTGGGCATCACCGGTCTCTTGGGCTCGGGGCGGACCGAATTGGCGCTCACGATCTTCGGTATGACCGAAGCGGAGGTCGGGGAGGTCCGGGTCGACGGCAAGGCGCTGGTGCCCGGCTCCAACCAGGCGGCGATCGAGGCCGGCGTCGCCTACGTCTCGGAGGATCGGCTAGCGCTGGGTCTCGTCCTGGAGCAGCCGATCGTCGACAACGCCGTCGCCACGATCCTCCGTGAGTTGGCCGGTCGGCTTGGCTTGATCCCGCCGGCCAGGCGGCAGGCGACGGTCGATCACTGGATCGAGCAACTGGCCATCAAGGTGTCGAGCACCGCCAACGCCGTGAAGACGCTCTCTGGCGGCAATCAGCAGCGCATCGTGCTCGCCAAGTGGATGGCGCGGCAGCCGCGCCTGTTGATCCTCGACAGCCCCACCGTCGGCGTCGACGTCTCGGCCAAGGACGGCATCTACGCCATCATCGCCCGCCTTGCCGCCGAGGGGTTGGCGATCTTGTTGATCTCCGACGAAATCCCCGAGGTTCGCTATCACGCCCACCGCATCTTGATCATGCGCAATGGTCAGCTCGTCGGTCCGTACGATCCGACGACGAGCAGCGAGGCCGAGCTGATGGCCGCCGTGAATGCATGAGCTCTTGGCCCGCCTGCGCCGGCGCCACGAGTTCTGGCTGGTCGTGGTGATCGTCGCGCTGATCGTCTTTCTCAGCTTGGCGACGCCGGCGTTCTTGACGTTGCGCAATCTCGCCGACCTGCTGACCGCCAACGCCTTCATCGGCATCTTGTGCGCCGGGCTGATCGTCGTCCTGGTGTCCGGTGGCATCGACATCTCGTTCACCGCCATCGCCACGGTCACCCAGTACGTCGCCCTCAGCGTTGCCAATGCCTACGGTGCGAACTGGCTGACCTTGTTCCTCATGGCCGGCGTGCTCGGCATCGCCCTTGGGCTGATCAACGCCTACTTCATCGGCAAGCTGAGGATTCACTCGATCATCGTCTCGATCGCCACTCTCAACATTTTCTACGGACTGCTTATTTTCTTCACCGGTGGCGACTATATTTACACACTACCGAACTTCTTTGCGGTCGGTGTGAACTGGTTCGAATTCGAGGGCGCCGACCGCATTCCCTACGCGATCAACCTGCAGATGCTGCTGTTGGTGCTGTCGTTCGTGTTGACCTGGGCGATCCTCAATCGCACGAACGTCGGCCGGCAGATCTATGCCATGGGCGGCAACCCGGATGCCGCGCGGCGGCTCGGCTTCCCCGTCTTCCGCCTACATTGCTTCGTCTACGGCTACATGGGCTTCATCGCCGGTGTCGCGTCCTTGGCGCAGGCCCAGTTCGCGCAGTCCGTGGCGCCGACGATCCTGGTCGGCAAGGAACTCGACGTCCTGGCCGCGGTCGTGCTCGGCGGCGCGCGGCTGCTCGGCGGCGTCGGCACCGTGTTCGGTACGTTGCTCGGCGTGACCCTCCTGGCGCTGCTGCAGAATGGTCTGGTGCTCCTGGGCGTCTCGTCCTTCTGGTCGCAGTTCGTCACCGGCATCGTCATCCTGGCGGCGGTCACGGCCACGGCCCTCGAAGCCCGTCGCCAGCACCAAGCCAGGCGGCCCCGGCGATGAGCAGCGCGACGAGCCAGGAAGGCCATGGCTGGCAGCGCTTGGCGCTCTCCACCAACGGATTGCTGGTCGTCCTGCTGATGGCGGCCACCGCGGTCTTCGCGCTGCTGATCGGCGAGCGGTTCCTGTCGGCAGCGACCTTGCGCTCGATGGCGTTCCAGCTGCCGGAACTGGGTATCCTGTCGTTGGCGATGATGGTGACGTTGCTCAAGGGTGGGCTCAATCTCTCGATCATCGCTACGGCCAATCTCACCGCGTTGACCATCGCCTACGTCCTGCAGGCGACGATGCCTGGCGCCGAGGGCTTCGCCTGGATCGCTTGGCAAGTCGTCGCCATCGCCTGCGGTCTCTTGGTGGCGCTCGCGATTGGCCTCGTGAACGGCACGGTCATCGCCTATCTGGGCGTCTCGCCGATTCTGGCGACGCTCGGCACCATGACTCTCGTCGAGGGCCTGTCGATCGGGCTGACCCGTGGTGGCGTCATTTCGGGCTTTCCCGACACGATCGTTTACATCGGCAACGGCACGCTGTTGGGTGTGCCGTTCGGCATCTTCGTGTTCCTCGCCTGTGCCATTCCGCTAGCGGTCTGGCTGCGGCACACGCCGAGCGGCAATGCGATCTATCTGATCGGCTCGAACGAACGGGCGGCGCGCTTCTCGGGCATCGACACCCGTGCCGTCATGCTGAAAGTCTACGTGCTCTCGGCACTGCTCGCCGCGGTTGCCGGCATCGTCATGATGGCGCGGTTCAATTCGGCCAACGCCAGCTACGGCGAGAGCTATCTCCTGGTGACGATTCTCGCCTGCGTGCTTGGAGGCGTCGACCCGTTCGGCGGCTTCGGCCGGGTCGCCGGTCTGGTTCTGGCGCTCGTGCTCCTCCAGGTGATCTCGTCTGCCTTCAACCTCCTGGGGTTGTCGCAGTTCCTCACCCTGGCGATCTGGGGCGGCATTCTGATCGGGGCGACGGCGTTGATGCTACGGCTCGGCCGCCGCTGAGTGGCGCCGGGTTCACGCGGATCGGCGCAGGGTGCGGACATGGTCCATGAACCGGGCCGCGCGGGCGCCGTCGACCGGCTTCCACGTGTCCCCGTCGACCTTGAGGTGCGTGCCGACGATGCAGCCGTCGGCGACGGCGAGAATCTCGTCCGCGGTATCGATGCGCACGCCGGTATTGGCGAACACCGGGGTGTCCGGGAGTGCCTGCTTCACACGGCGAAGATCGCTCATCGCCACGCCCTCGCCGGTCATGGCGCCGGACACGCAGATCACGTCGGCGAGCGACGAGAACACGGCGCTCTTCGCCCGCACCTCGATCGGCCGGCTGTCGAGCGGTGCCGCGAACTCGGCGTTGACGTTGAAGAGCAGGGTCAGATCCGTGCGGTGCAGGCGACTGCGTTCCTCCAACGCTGCGGCGGCATCGGGCGCCCAGACGCCCATGTCGGACGCGTAGACGCCGGTGAAGATCTCGCGGGCGAAGGTGGCGCCGGTCGCGGCGGCGAGGGCGACTGTGGCCAGTGGGTCCCAGAGATAGTTGACGCCGAAGGGCACGCGCAGGCGGTGGCGGAGCGCGCCGATGGTCGCCGCCATCGTCGCCAGGCCAGCTGGTGCAGCACGGGTCCGATAGGGCCGGTCACCCTCGTTGCCGAACATCAAGGCGTCGACGCCCGCGGCCTGGAGCGCATCGATGTCCGCTGCCGCTGCCTCGACGATCCTCTCGATGCCGCCCGCGTGGTCGTAGGCACTGGACCCCGGCAGCGGTTGCAGATGGACCATGGCGATCACCGGTTTCGTGAGGGCGAGCAGGGGCGGCATGACGCGACGTCCGGTGCGAGTGATCTGGCCGTCTTGTTTGGCTCGAGCGGGCGCGCTCCGCCAGTGGCCGCACTTGGAATGCCTCCACTTGGAATGCCCCCACCTGGAATGACAGAAAGCCAGTGGTGCCGCCGCGGGGCGGTCAGAGACGAGCCAAGGACGGCTGCGGCCGCTGCCAACCCAGGCTGCCGGCGCCACCAATGGGAGGAGAGAGAGGATGTCGTTCCTCGACGATCCCTACGAAATCCACGACCCACGCTTCCGCCAGCTCATCGTACCGATCGCCCGGGTCGAACGGCTGTTCGCAGGCTGCCGCTGGGCCGAGGGTCCCGTGTGGTTCGACGATGGCGGCTACCTGGTCTGGAGCGACATCCCGAACGACCGGCTTCTCCGATGGGTGCCGGACTTGGGGGTAGGGGTGTTTCGGAGCCCCAGCAACTTCGCCAACGGCAACACGCGCGATCGTCAGGGACGGCTCGTGACGTGCGAGCACGGCGGGCGATGCGTCAGCCGCACGGAGCCGGACGGCTCGCGGACGGTGATCGTCGATCGCCACGAGGGGAAGCGGCTCAATTCGCCGAACGACCTCGTGGTCAAGTCCGACGGCAGCATTTGGTTCACCGATCCGCCCTACGGCATCATGAGCGACTACGAGGGTTCGACCGCCGAGCAGGAACAGGCCGGGTGCTTCGTGTACCGGGTCGATCCCCTTTCAGGCGAGCTAGACGTGGTCGTGGACGACTTCGTCAAACCCAATGGCCTCGCCTTTTCGCCTGACGAACGACGGCTCTACATAGCCGACAGCGGGGTGAGCCACGATCCGACCGCGCCCAACCACATCCGCATCTTCGATGTTGGTGACGACGCGACGTTGAGCGACCGTGGTGTACTGGCTGAGGTGACGGGGTTGCCCGACGGCTTGCGGGTCGACGTCGACGGCAATGTCTGGAGCAGCGCCCACGATGGCGTGCACTGCTACGCGCCGGACGGCACGTTGCTGGGCAAGATCCGCACGCCGGAAATGGTCGCGAACCTCACCTTCGGTGGTCCGCGGCGGAACCGCCTCTTCATCACCGCGCACGAGTGTCTTTACGCGGTGTACGTCGCAACCAGTGGCGTCCAGCGGCCTTGATCGTGGGTCGTCTGGCCACGTGGTGAGTGGACAGGTCGAGATCGCGCCGGCATCGGTCATCGCTTGCGTAGATTGCCATCGACGGAAACGAGGATGACGGATCACGACCCCCCTTCCCGACCGCTCCGCGTGTTCGTCGACGTCGGCGCCCACATGGGATCGTCGGCGGCCCTGGCCCTCCAACCGCCATTCCGGTTCGACCGGGTGATTTCGGTCGAGCCCGATCCGCAGATGGTCGAGGTGTTGCGCGAGCGCTTCTCAGCGGAACGCGAAGCCGGCCGCTACGTCGTTGCCCCTTATGGTCTTGGCGAACGGTGCGGCGAGGCCGAGCTGTTTGGCGACAACACGGGTGGCGGAGCCTCACTCCTCGCCCAAAAATCGCCAGCGGCAGCAGGCGAGGGACGCCGTGTCTCGCTGCTGGACTGGCCATCGTTCTCGACCCGCTACCAGCTCGATGCCGCCGAACTGTTCGTCAAAATCAATGCCGAAGGTGCCGAGGTGCCTATCCTGAAGAGCATGTTGGCGTCGGGCGCGCGGAACGTTTCGCGTCTGGTGGTCGACTTCGACGTGATCAAAGTCCCGTTTGGTGCCTGGCAAAAGTGGCGGACCGTCAGGGCGCTCCGACGGAACGGCATTCCGTTCGATCTGGCCGAGGCGGTCCTGCTCAAGAGGCCGGGGCGGCACGGCCTTGCCGGCTGGTTCAACTCCCTGCCGGGCGTTGTCGAGACGCCCGTACCGGCGGAGCGGGCGAGCCGGCTGAAGCGTGCACGCATGACCTATTTGGAGTGCGTTTCGGCGCTCGGGATCAGGCTGGACGTGTTCAAGGCTCGACGCTGACGCGAACGCCGACCGGTCGCGAGCGTCTGCCGCTCCGTTGGTCCCATCGCCCGCCGTGCCCGTCTGCCGAAGGCCCAGCAGCCGCCACCGAACCGCCGGCGGGGATCGCGAAAGTGGTGGTTGCGTTGCGGGTGGGGTGCTGGTCGTTTTGCGCCGAACGAGGAGGCGCCCCATGACCGCAGAGCCGTCGATGCCGGTTTTCGATCCCGTGCAGCAACAGCGTTTTTTGGCCCTGACGGGCCGTGCAACCCAATTGCTGAGCCAGAGCTACGCGAAGCAGTTGCAGGAAGCGTTGGGCAACGAGTTCCAGATGATCGACGGCAAGACGGTCAGTCAGAGCTTTCAGGAGTTCGGCGTCCAGCTCTTGTCCGACCCCGTTCGTTTGGCACAGGCCCAGGCGTCGCTGTGGAAGGAAGGCCTGGCGCTTTGGGGCCAGTTCATGACCGGCGCGGTGACCGGGCAGGTCCGACCGGTGGTCCAGGCACCGGCTGGCGATCGGCGCTTCAAGGATGACGTCTGGAACGAGAATCCGGCGTTCGTCATGATGCAGCAGGGTTATCTGCTCTACTCGAAGTGGCTGCAGGACCTGATCGACAACGCCACCGGTCTCGATCCGAAGACCCACCAGCGGGTGAAGTTCTTTACCCGCCAGTACCTGAACGCGTTGTCCCCGAGCAACTGCCCGTTCACCAATCCGTTGGTGCTGAAGCACGCGCAGGAGACTGGCGGCCGCAGTCTCCTCGACGGGCTCGAGCACTTCCTCGACGATCTCGAGCGTGGCGGTGGCCATCTGAAGATCACGATGGCCGACGAGGACGCCTTTGCGATCGGCCGGAACCTCGCGCTGACTCCGGGCAAGGTCATCTACCGCAACGATCTGATCGAGCTCATTCAATATTCACCGAGCACCGAGCAAGTTCACGAGCGTCCGCTGCTCTTCATACCGGCTTGGATCAACAAATTCTACATTCTCGATCTTCAGCCAAAGAACAGTATGATCAAGTGGTTGGTCGATGAGGGCTTCACCGTCTTTCTCATGTCATGGGTAAATCCGACCAAGGAGCTGGCTCACAAACGCTTCGAAGATTATCTCACCGAGGGCCCATTGGCGGCGATGGACGCGATCGAAGAGCAGCTTGGCGTCCGAGAGGTCGGCGCCATTGGCTATTGCATCGGCGGCATTTTGCTCACCAGCGGTTTGGCGCATCTTGCCGCCAAGAAAGATGAACGGATCAAGAGTGCGACGTTCCTCGTGACCCTCTTCGACTTTGCCGACGACGTCGGTGAGCTCGGCGTGTTCATCGACGCAGCCCATCTCGATGCGATGGAGGCGCATACCCAGGAGACGGGTTTCCTCGAGGGTCGTCACCTCGCCAATACCTTTGCCATGCTGCGCGAGAACGACCTGATCTGGTCGTTCTTCGTCAACAACTACTTGATGGGCCGTGAGCCAGCGCCGTTCGACCTGTTGTACTGGAACGCCGACGCGACGCGGCTGCCGGCGCAGATGCTGTCGGACTACGCGCGCGGCTTCTATCTGAACAACTCGCTGGCCAATCCGGGCACCATGTCGGTGCTGGGCACGCCGATCGACACGCGCAAAGTGACCACGCCGGCCTACGCCGCGGCGACGCGCGAAGACCACCTGGCACCATGGCGTTCGTGCTACCCGGTCCGCGATCAGTTCAGCGGCCCGGTCCGCTTCTGCCTCGGCGGGTCCGGCCACATCGCCGGCATCATGAACCAGGCCGGCAGCAAAAAGTACGGCTACTGGATCAACGACGAGCCGGCGGCGAACGCCGACGCATGGTTCGAGGCGGCCGAGCATCGACCAGGCTCCTGGTGGCCGGACTGGTCGGCTTGGCTCAAGCGCTACGCTGGCGATCTGGTGCCGGCACGTGATCCTGCCGCGGGACCGATGAAACCGCTTTGCGATGCGCCCGGCACCTACGTGCACGTCAAGCCGGAAGACGACTAGTCCACTTGGGCAAGCGAGTTGCGATAAGTCGACGGGGTCATGCCCGAGAAGCGGCGGAACGCTCGCGAGAAATGCTGCGGGTTCTGGTAGCCGGTCATCATGGCAACGTCGATGATCTTGACGGACGACTCGGCCAGGAGGTCGCGCGCAATCTGGAAGCGCACTTCCTCGACGATCTGCGTGTAGGTGTAGCCGCGCGCGCGCAGGTGTCGCTGCAGCGTGCGGGGGCGAACGCCCATCACCTCCGCCGCAAGCGATAGGGCTGGATGTGTGTCGCCGACATACGGTCGAATCGCTGCTCGGAGCCCGGAGATCAATGTCCAACCGTCATGGTCACTGCCGCTGCCAGCTGCCGAAGCGGGCGCATCCTGTGCCAGCCCAGGCACCAGCAAGCTGGGTCGAACGAGAACCGAGGTGTGCCTCCGACCGAGCAGGACGCGGGTGTCCGGCATGGCCTCCAGCAATCCTTCCGGCGGTTGTCCTTGCGAGACGAAGGTCATTTCTTCCGGGCACCACGTCGGACCGGCGACACTCCGAATGACCATGATCGCGGCATGCAAGTTCAGCCACTCGCCGAAGAAGACGTGCGGATGGCGGCCGAATCCTTCGATGTCGCAAACGACACGAACGCCGCCGCCGTCGCGGTACAGGCAAGTCCGAAGCGCACTGTCTTCGCGCAAAGCGAGCCGCAGGAAGATCTGCAGCCGAGCGAGCCCCGTCGGTGCAGCCAGGAGCGAGGTCCGGAAGGGCTGGCAGAGCGTGTCGAACGACAAACCGCGGGCGGCTAGGAAACCCAGTTCCATCGGTTCGACGTCGCGATTGCTTCGCGCAACCCAGTCGAGCGACAGATCCACGCTGACGTAGGCGTCGGGCGCTTCTTCGATGGTCGATGGCAACCGAGATTGGTCGAGCAGCCGATCGACGGGCACGCCGACGTCGCGCAGCACGTCGACGTAGAGAAGCAGATGTGCTGCCCGAACGAGGGCGAACTCACCCACCGCTAGCGGCCCGACCCGAACAGGCCATGCCCTTGCACAGCGAGGACAACGCGGAAGATCGAGTCATCCATCGACGCGTGGCCCTTCGGCAGCGAGGGGTGTGCGGTTAGCATGGGCGATTGGTCTCGTGTACGGAGCCTTTGTAGCACGTACGGCCAATGTGGCGCGAAGTGGGCAGACTCTTCCGGGAGACTGCCGATAGCCTTCCGAGCGAGAGCCCGCGCGCCGCGCAGATTCTTGGCGAGCGCTGTGTCCAGGAGGATGATCGAACAATGAACCGCCTTGCTTCGGCTAGCTGCCTCGCCGTGCTGTTTTCCATCGGGCCGTCGCTGGCCGACGTGTCGCCTGAGACCGTGGAATCGCTCTCAGCACCTGGCAGCGTCGAGACGCGTGTCGGCACGCTCGAGTTCAGCGGCGGCGTGCCGAGCGCGGAAACTGCCACGACCGTCTTCGACACGATCGATTTCACGCGCGCACTCAACGTCTACAACAACAGCTTCCGCGGCGCGTCGGCCTACGCGCTTCGGCAAGGTTTCCAGAGCGTCGGCGCCGACGACAACGACATCGTGATCTTCTCCGAGTTGATGGATTCGAGCTCGTTGTTCCTCACGGCCAATGCCGACACGGTCTACTACATGGGCACGGTGGATCTGTCCGACGGGCCGATGGTGATCGAGCAGCCGCCCAACGGGCTCGGCACGATCAACGACATGTGGTTCTCGTGGGTCATCGACATTGGCCGTCCGGGACCGGATCGCGGTTTGGGTGGCAAGTATCTAATCGTCGGACCGGGCTATGACGGCCCGCTACCGGAAGGCGGGTACTTCGTCGCACACTCGAAAACCGACAAGGTGCTCTACGCGGCGCGCGCGTTCATCAAGGACGGCAGCGATCCGAAGCCCGCCGTCGAGGGCATCAAGGCCAACCTGAAGATCTATCCCTACAAGCCGGGCAGCTGGGGGACCAGCATCGCCGAGGCCCTCGAGGGGGAGGTGCGGCTGGGAGGCGAGCCTGAGATCCCGGAGATGAAGTTCGTCGAGGGCAGCGGCGTGGCGTTCAACACCGTCCCCCCCAGCGACTACGGCTTCTTCGAGATGATCAATGAGAACGTGCAGGCCGAGCCCGCCACCAGCTACGACGTCGAGCTCGCCGGCCAGCTCGCAGCCATCGGCATCGTCAAGGGCCAAGACTTCGCGCCGGACGACCGAATGAAGAAGATCCTGACCGATGCCGCCGCCGTCGGCCAAGCCTTCGGCCGCTCGCTCCAGTGGCGCTTCGCCGACGTGAAGCCGGAGTGGGCCTACTACGAAGGCTCGCACTGGATGAACATGCTGTTCGAGGGCGGCGCGTTGTTCGAGACGCCTCCGCCGACCTACGAGGACGGCATGTTCAAGCCCAATCCGCCGACGGGCGCGCGTACGCTCGATTCGCGTACGGCCTTCTACT
This sequence comes from Pseudomonadota bacterium, assembly GCA_039818825.1. Classification (GTDB taxonomy): domain Bacteria; phylum Pseudomonadota; class Alphaproteobacteria; order Geminicoccales; family Geminicoccaceae; genus JBCBTD01. The sequence continues at coordinate 12,740 of JBCBTD010000039.1, read as the reverse complement.
ACGCCTACACGCTCGATTCGCCCGCCATGATCATGCGGATCCCCGACGTCGGCTCGCAGTACCTGATCGGTTTCCTGGACGCCAATGGTGAGGCCTTCGACGGCGCCAAGACCTACAAGGTGACGCTGCCCAAGGACATCCCGGCGCGCGCATTTTGGTCTCTCACGCTCTACGACAACCAGACCCGATCGATGCTGCAGACGCCGCAGAAGTTCCCGCGCGCCGGCAGCCAAAGCTATCCGACGCCGGCGGCCGTGGCAGCCACGGACGGCTCGACGGAGGTCTACTTCGCGCCTGAGCAGCCCGAAGGAGTCGAGCGCGGCAACTGGATCCAGACCGACGCCGACAAAGGCTGGTTCACGATCCTGCGCCTCTACAGCCCGCTGCCAAGCTTCTTCGACAAATCATGGCAGCTGAGCGACGTCGAACCGGTCGAGTAACTCGGAGTGCTGTCGCGTCATAGGTGGACGGCATGGGCGCCGAGGTCTCGGTCTTCATTCACGTCATCGGCACGCGCTCACGCCGTCGTTCGTCGCCGGAACGAGGCCGCGTGCCTACAGGCGGATCGTGCTCCGGGAGCAGAAGCGCCGCTCACGCGGCATCGACACGCGCGAGGGAGGTGACCGGCATGAACGACGGCGCCCGACGTCTGATGATCGCGGCATTGGGGTCGGTGGTCGCCGGCCCCACGCTGGCGGCAGACGAGGCGCCGCTCGATCCTGACCGCTGGCGCGTCGACGGTGCAGTCTACGTCTGGGGTGCTGCGATCGGTGCAGAGACGACCTCAGGCGACGACATCCAGATCGACTTCGCCGAGCTGTTCGAGAACTTGAATTTCGGCGCCATGGGCACTTTGGAGGTTCGGAAGGGCAAATGGGCCGCGCTGACCGACCTGATCTATCTGAACGTCGAAGGCAGTGACCAGACGACAGCCAGTGTCGTAGGCCTTCCGGTAGCGGCTTCGGCCAAAGTCAATCTCCAGGGCGTCATCAGCACCACCGCCGGCGGTTACCAAGTGTTGTCGACCGGATCGACCGGTATCGATCTCATGGGCGGCGTGCGCTATCTTTGGCTCGACACGGATTTGGCCTTCGACATCGGTCGTCTTCAGAGAAAGACCTCGCAGGCCGGCTCGACCGTCGACGGGATCATCGCCGTGCGCGGCCGGACCGACCTCACCGACCGCTGGTACTTGAGCTACTACGCCGATGTCGGCACCGGACAGAGCGACTTCACGTGGCAAGCGCTCGGGACCGTCAACTACAGCGTCGGGCGGGTCGATCTGGCCGTAGGTTACCGCTACCTGCGCTGGAACCTTGCCAACCAGGACCTCCTCGACGACCTCGACATCCAGGGCCCGATGCTCGGAGTCAGGTTTTCCTTCTGAGGCATGCTACTGCCGGTCGCCGTCGGCAAGCTCGCTGAGCGACCGGGGCTGCTCCGTGCCGCATCGCACGCCCAGGCGGTAACCGGCGTCAGCCGGGCACCGGTGCCAGGGGGTGCAGCAGACCCTCGGAGCGCAAGTCCTGCCACAGGTCTTCGGGGATCGGTGCTGTCAGGGTGGCGACGTTCTGGACGACCTCAGCCGGCGTCTTGGCGCCCGGGATGACGGTGAACACCGACGGGTGCGCCAGGGGGAACTGCAACGCCGCCTGGGCCAAGGTGACGCCGTGGCTGTGGCAGACGCCGTCGATGCGATTCACCCGATGGCGGATCTCCGGTTCGGCCGGAAAGTAGTTGTAGTAGGCCTCGCCCTTGGCGCCGGTCGCGAGGATGCCCGAATTGTAGGGGCCGCCGAGCATGATGCCGATGCCCCGCTCCACGCACAGCGGCAGAAAGCTCTCCAGGGCTTCCTGCTCGAGGAGCGTGTAGCGGCCGGCCAGCAAGAAGACGTCGAAATCGCCGGCGCGCGCCAGCTTCTCGGCGACTTCCCACTCGTTGATGCCGGCACCGATTGCCTCGACGGTGCCCTGGCCCCGAAGGTCCGTGAAGGCGCGGTACCCTCCGTCCATGAACTCGCCGATGCGGCGATCCGACTCTTGAAGACTGCCATGGGTGAAGACGTCGACGTCATGGCAAAGCAGGATGTCGACGTGGTCGAGGCCGAGCCGTTCCAGGCTCTGTTCCAGCGAACGTTTCACGCCATCGTAGGAATAGTCGTAGACGAACTTGCGCGACGGCACGTCGATGAACTTGTCCGGTGTCGACTCTTCCGGCGGGCAATCCTCCAGAATCCGGCCGGCCTTGGTCGACAGGACGAAGGCGTCGCGCGGTTTGTCGCGCAAGAACCGACCATAGCGCTCCTCGGACAAGCCGAGGCCGTAGAGCGGGGCGGTGTCCCAGACCCGCATGCCCTGGTCCCAGGCCGCCTGGAGCGTCGCTTCGGCGATCGGCTCCGGGATGGCGGCATAAAGGTTCCCGAGCGGCGCGCCGCCGAGGCCCAAGGGTGTCACCGACAGGGTTGCCCCTGACGGGCAGCGAAACGGTGTCTCGTGCACGTGCCTGCCTCCCGCGTCTCGATCGCCCGGCGGAGCGAAGCTCGATGATGCGCCCGCTCGCCGGCTCCTTGTCAAGGCGTCGACGCTGGGCTTGAGTGCCGCTGCCGAGCAAGGGGGAGGTCATCATGCTCAAGGGTATCGATCCGCTGCTGAATGCGGACGTTCTCCAGGCATTGCGCGCCATGGGGCACGGCGACGACATCGCCTTGGTCGACACCAACTTTCCCGCTGATTCGGTGGCGCGTGAGACGGTGACGGGATTTCCGTTACGGATCGACGGCGTGACCGCGGCGACCACCGCCCGCGCGATCCTGTCGGTCATGCCGCTCGACGGTTTCGTCGACGAGCCGGCGTCGCGCATGGAGGTCGTCGGCGAGCCGGGCAAGGTGCTGCCGGTCCAAACCGAGGTGCAGGCCGAGATCGATGCGGCGGAGGGGCGTAGCTGGCCGATGGGGTCGATCGAGCGGTTCGCGTTCTACGAACGCGCCAAACGCGCCTACGCCGTCGTCCAGACCGGTGAACGCCGGTTCTATGGGTGTTTCCTGTTCAAGAAGGGTGTTATCCCGCCGCCCGAGTGAGCCGATCGGAAACCTGACATGCCGTTCAACGAAGTGGGCCGCATCGCCATTCTCGGCGTGTTCGTGGCTGACACCGCCTATCGCGCTGAGCGCCAGCCGCGGATGGGTGAGACGATCCTCGGCGAGCGTTTCGCCCTGGGTCCTGGCGGCAAGGGGTCGAATCAGGCGGTGGCAGCGGGCCGCCTCGGCGCCGAGGTGAGCTTCATCTCGAAGCTGGGTGACGACGCGTTCGCCGATCTGGCCTTCGCAACCTGGCAAGACGCCACCGTCCGCCCGGTCGTCACCCGCAATCCCGATACCTACACCGGCGCTGCCTACATCTTCGTCGACGACGCCACGGGCGACAACGCGATCATCATCTGCCCCGGCGCGGCGGCGACGATCAGCCCCGCCGACGTCGAGGCCGCCGGGGGCGTCATCCGATCGGCGCAGGTCTTCGTCACCCAGTTGGAGCAACCGGTCGAGGCGGCCCGTCGCGGTCTGGAGATCGCCCGAAGCGCCGGCGTGACGACCATCCTCAACCCGGCGCCAGCCATGGCGCTGGACGACGAACTCATCGCCCTTTGCGACTGGGTGACGCCGAACGAAACCGAAGCCGAAGGCCTCACCGGCGTCGCCGTGACGTCGGTAGAGGATGCACGCCAGGCTGCTGACGGCTTGTTGCGGCGCGGCGCCGGTGGTGCCGTGATCACGCTCGGCGGCAACGGCGCTCTGCTGCACACGCCTGGAGTTTCGGTGCACGTCGGCGCCGTCGATGCGGGCCCGGTCGTCGAGACGACGGGTGCCGGTGACGCTTTCAACGGCGGCTTCGCCGTCGGTCTCGCCCGCGGAATGGAGCCGGAAGCCGCCGTTCGCTTCGGCGCTGCTGTCGCTGGCCTCTCGGTGACCAGGCCTGGCACGGCGCCGTCGATGCCGAGCCTCGTCGAGGTCCACGACGTGTTGAGCAAGTGACCGCCGAGCCCGTGCGCAAGGGCCTGCACGCCCGCGAGGTCATCGCCGGCCTCTTGCTGCTGCTGGTCCTCGCTGCGGCCGGGGTCGCCTACGTCTACTGGCAGCTCGACGGCGAGATCAGCCTCCACGGCTGGATCGCACTCGGACTGGGGTGCGGCGCGACGCTGTTGCTGACGGCCGGTTTGCTGGTGCTCATGTTTCATTCGCATCACAAAGGCTACGACGACGACGCCGGTCATCTGTGAGCGTACCCGCGTCGGGATGAAGCGATGAGCCACGACGATGCTTCTTCGACCGTCCCACCGATCGGGACCTTGGTCGTCCGAACGTGCTCGACCGACGACGTGGACCTGCTGGTGCCGTTGTTCGCCGCCATCGAGCGCGATTACGAGGGTGCCGCCGCGATCGCCGAACCCCTCATCCGCGAGCGCCTGGCGGTGTTTCTCGCAGGCCACGCTCCTGGGACGGTGCTCGTCGCCGTCGACGAACGCGCGCTGGGGTTCGTCACGCTGTTCGAGGTGTTTCCGGGGCAGGACCTCGGTCGGACCTGGTTCGTCAAGGACATCTTCGTCCTCGACGACGCGCGAAGCCGCGGCGTTGGCGACGCGTTGATGCGGGCTGCCGCCCGAACGGTCCTCGACCGCGGCGGCAGTCGCCTCGACCTGGCGACCGGCGACGACAACCACCGGGCCCAGCGCTTCTACACGCGCCTTGGCGGCGCCCCGTTGCCGAGGGTGTTCTACCGGTTCGAGGAACAAGCCCTTGGCGCACTGGCAGAGCTCCCACCCGCAAGCTGACGATCGGGCGCACGCGCCGCAGATCCACGTGCCACACTGACGACGCGTCCGCTCCGACGTCGGCATGGGCCGGTGCGTGGACATCGGCTTGGAACGGCACGATGGCCGCTGTCGCTGACGAAGCAGACATTGGCGCAGGAAGGGAGAGTGACCGCTGAGTCATCTAGAATGGACTTGTTCGAACGGCCCATTCGAAGGCGTATCCGGCCGCCAGGGAGCCGGACAAGGCAAGCGCAAGATAAAGCGCGAAGGGCTTCAGCTTGAGGACCGGAAAGATGGCCATGGCTCCCCAGATGCTGACCACGCCTCCCGAGACGAGAAACGCCATGGCCGCGCCCTGCGACATCCCGTTGTCGATCAGTCCGCGGGTCAGCGGCAGTGCTGCATAGCCGTCGATGTACGCCGGCGCCCCGACGAAAACTGCGGCCGGGATTGCCCACCAGGTCCCCTCTCCGACGTAGGCGGCGAGCGATCCGGGTGTCAGCGCTGCGTTCAGCGCGTACTCGGCGGCGAAGGCGGGGATCAGGCAGATCAGAATGAGACGAGTGGTCGCCACGACTTGCCGGCGAAAGGCGTGACGACGACCCGCGTCGATCCAGACGCGCGGTTCGAACGGGCTCGCACCGCCGCACCGGGCGGCGCTCAATTGGCTCGTGAGGCGATTGTCGCGCAGGGCATGCAATGACCAGGATCGGTTCGAGAACAGCCCCGTCGTCAAACCACCCAACACCCCCAAGCCGAATGCTGCGAGCGTCTTGCCGACCGCGAAGATGAGCCCGAGCGTAGCAGCCGTCGTTGCGAGCATTGCCGGATCGGTGATGGGTGATGACAGCCAGAACGCCATGATCGGGGCCAACGGCACACCGGCGGCAAGAAGCCCCGTCATCAAGGGAAGAACCGTTACCCCGCAGACTGGCGCTACCGCCCCGATTGCCGAAGCGGCGAGCACGGATGGCAGGGTTCGGTGCCCAAAGACGCGCGCGATATGTGCGTCAGCGCTGCTCGCGACGATCCAGGCCGCAAGCAGAATGCCGGGGACGACGAGCGGCGCTACTTCGACGAGCCCGCCGAGCGTAAAGGAGACCGCGCCGGCGGCATGGTCGGGCCGGAGGCTCGCGACGACGAGCAACGTCGCGCCAGCGGCGAGACACATCATGACCTTTCTGTTCGACGACGCGGCAGCACCGGTTTGATCAGCCATCAAGTCCTCCTGCTCGACGTTGAATCGTAAGGACCGCGCTGATATGAGCAAAATGCATAGTTCCAATACCAGGCATCCGGAAATCGAATGGCAAACCTGGATAGCGATCTTCTGCGGACCTTCATTGCCGTCGCGGAAGCCGGAAGCGTGACCGACGGTGCAGCACGGGTGTACCGGTCGCAGTCCGCCGCCAGCATCCAGATCAAGCGGCTCGAGACCGTGCTGGGTCGTGCCGTGTTCGAGCGTCACGGCAGAGGCGTTTCGTTGACCGACGCGGGGCGACGCTTGCTGCCCGTCGCGCGCAACGTCACGGAACAACTGGATGGCACGCTGCGCGAGATGGCTTCGGATGGTCTGCGCGGAAAGCTGCGTCTGGGACTCCCGGACGATCATGGTCGCGCCAGGCTTGCTCAGATCGTCGGGGCGTTCGCCCAATCACACCCGATCGTCGAGTTGGAGGTGACCTGCTCGCTCAGCACCGCGTTTCCCGATGCCCTTGCCAAAGGGCAGCTCGATCTTGCTGTCTACGAGGTAGAGGCGCCATCCACGGAAGAGGAGGTGCTGTTCGAAGACCCGACTTGTTGGGCAGCATCTCCCTATCGCGATTTCACTGCGGCAGATCAATTGCCGATCGCACTCTTCGATCACACTTGCTGGTGGCGCGACGCAGCGCTTTTATCATTGAAGGCAGGAGGACGACCATTTCGCGTGGTCTATTCCAGCCAAAGCGTCGCGGGTGTCGCCGCGGCCGTGGAGGCGGGCGTAGCCGTCGGGTTGCTGGGACGATCTTCACTGCATGAAGGAGTGATGGTTCTCGACGAACGATACGGCTTGGGTCCTACGCCGACGTCGAAACTGGTGCTTGGGAAGTCCGCGGAAGACCCGTCGGCAAGCGTGCGCGCCATGATGTTGGCGATCCGTGCGGCATTTCGGCAATAGCCCCCGATGCGAACCTCGACCGTAGCTTCACCAATGCCTCGATTGGGTTCCAAACAGCTCGAGACTCCTACGTTTCTCGCTCCGGCGAGAACGACGCTGCGCGATGCGGTCTCGGGGCACGACGTTCGAAGCAGACGTCGCTACCGCGGAAACGCCGAACGACGCGACGGAAACCGGATATGTGCCAGCATCGCACATCGGTCCGCCATGCTGATCCGGTTGCGCCAGGCACTCTCGACATGCGTCGATGGGATCGGGAGGCATGGGTTCGGTGCGGCGCTTGCCGCCTTGCCCGATCCGCCTCGGATCATTATCCTAACACGGTGTTCGAGGGCGTCCCGACCGGGCGTCTCCATCGACGGAACTCCCGGAATGCCGAACGAACCCTGGTCCGCGATTTTTCGTTCAGAATCAGCGTGTTGTGGGCGAGCCGGCGGCCGGCAGCGTACACTCGGGTACGCAGCACTCACTCCCACTCGATCGTGCCCGGCGGTTTGCTGGTGACGTCGTACGTCACCCTGTTGATGCCCTGGACCTCGTTGACGATGCGGGTCGCGACCTTGGCGAGGAAGGGGACGTCGAAGGGGTAGACCTCGGCGGTCATGCCGTCGACCGAGGTGACCGCGCGGAGTACGGCGGCGCTCTCGTAGGTGCGGTTGTCGCCCATCACGCCCACCGCCTTGACCGGCAAGAGCACGGCGAACGCCTGCCAGATGTGGTCGTAGAGGCCGGCGGCGCGGATCTCCTCGAGGTAGATGCGGTCGGCCTGCTGGAGCAGGCGGACGCGCTCGGGCGTGATGTCGCCGAGGATGCGCACGGCGAGGCCCGGGCCCGGAAACGGGTGGCGGCCGACGAAGTCAGGCGGTAGGCCGAGCTCGCGGCCCAGCGCCCGCACCTCGTCCTTGAACAGCTCGCGCAAGGGTTCGACCAGGGCGAGGCGCATCCGCTCCGGCAGGCCGCCGACATTGTGGTGGCTCTTGATGGTGACGGCCTGGCCGTGGGCGCGGGCACTCTCGATCACGTCGGGATAGACGGTGCCCTGGGCGAGGAAGTCGACGGCGCCGATCCTCTGCGCCTCCTCTTCGAACACGTCGATGAAGAGGCCGCCGATCGCCTTGCGCTTCGCCTCGGGTTCCGTGACGCCGTCGAGAGCATCGAAGAAGCGGGGGCCGGCGTCGACGTGGACCAGCGGGATGTTGTAGTGGCGGCGAAACAGGCCGATCACCTCGTCGGCCTCGTGCGCCCGCAAGAGGCCGGTGTCGACGAAGATGCAGGTCAGCTGCTCGCCCAGCGCTTCGTGCAGCAAGAGCGCCGTGACCGAGCTGTCGACACCGCCCGAGAGCCCACAGATCACGCGGCCCGCGCCGACCTGCTCACGGACCCGCTCGATCGCCTCCTGGCGGAAGGTGCGCATCGACCAGTCGCCGGCGAGCCCGGCGATCCGGAAGAGGAAGTTGCGGATCAGCTCGGCGCCGAGCGGCGTGTGGTGAACTTCCGGGTGGAACTGGACGCCGTAGATCCGCCGCGCGTCGTCGGCGATGGCAGCGAAGGGGGCGCCGATGCTGGTGGCGATCGGCTCGAAGCCCGGCGGCAGCGCCGTCACCTGGTCGCCGTGGCTCATCCAGACGGCGGCGCGCTCGCTCGGCTCCAGCAAGCCGTCGAAGAGCGCCGCACTGCGCACCAGAGTGATCTCGGCGCGACCGAACTCGCGCTCTGCCGACGGCTCGACCTTGCCGCCGAGCTGGGCGCACAGCGTGTGCTCGCCGTAGCAGATGCCGAGCACCGGTACGCCGGATGTGTAGGCGGCGGAGGGCGCCGCCGGCGCCGCGTCGCCGTAGGTCGAAGCCGGACCGCCTGAAAGGATGACCGCCGCCGGCTGGAACGCCGCCACGAAGGCGTCGTCGACGCTCCAGGGATGGATTTCGCAATAGACGTTCTGTTCGCGGACCCGGCGGCCGATCAGCTGAGTGTATTGAGAGCCGAAGTCGAGGATGAGGACGCGTTGGTGCATGAGCTCCGTTTCCCAGGAGGCGGGTCAGCCGATCGCGCCGACCCGCATCGCCGCAAAGCCGACGTAGGCGACGTAGCCGAGTAAAAGCAACGCCCCCTCGCGCCGGCTGACGCGCCAGCCGGTTCGGACGAACAGCAGCATGGTGAGCGTCGCTGCGACCATGACCCAGACGTCGAAGTGGATCAGCTCAGGCGGAACCGGGATCGGTTTGATCGTCGCCGTCGTCCCGAGGATGAACAGAACGTTGAAGATGTTCGAACCGATGACGTTGCCGACCGCCACGTCGGTCTGCTTGCGGAGACCGGCGACGACGGCCGTCGCCAGCTCGGGTAAGGAGGTGCCGAGTGCTACTACGGTCAGGCCGACGATGGTTTCGGAGACGCCGGCGGCGCGAGCGAGATGGATGGCGCTGTCGACCAGGAGATCGGCGCCGATCAGAACCCCGGCGAGGCCAGCCGCCGCTACGCCCAACGCAGCCCAAAGGCTGAGGCCCGGCGTCGACTTGAGATCGGCCTCACCCTCGTAGACGGCTTCGGCCTCGGTGTGGCGGGCGCGCTCGACGAGGTAGGTGTAGACGACGTAGACGAGCAAAGCGGCGACGAATGTGATGCCGAGCGCCCGGGTGAGGTCGCCGAAGGCGATGACCGCGACGGCGGCGGCGGTGACGACGAACAACACGCTGCCATCGCGGCGGAACGGCCCCGGATCGATGGCGACGGGAAAGAGCGTCGCCGTGATGCCGAGGATCAGCAGGATGTTGCAGATGTTCGAGCCGACGACGTTGCCGACGGCAATTCCCGGTGATCCGGCGAACGCCGCCGTCAGGCTGGTCATCAGCTCGGGTGTGGAGGTGCCGAAGCCGACGATGACCAGGCCTGCGACCACCGGTGAGACCCCGAGCCGAGCCGCGGTCCCAACCGCACCGCGCACGAGGAACTCGCCGCCCGCAAGCAAGAGGGCGAAGCCGGCGATCAGGGCCAAGAGCATCATGTCGGGCGGATGATCCGGGAAGAGGCGCGAGGCGCCGATCCTAGGGCGGAGGCCGCCCGGCGCAATGGCGCTGGCGGCCGATCCCGGTTTTTGTTGGCCCTCAACGGCCACCTTGCTATAGCCGCGGCTCCGAAGCGGGCGGGCGTGGCGGAACTGGTAGACGCGCGGGATTTAGGTTCCCGTGGCTTCGGCCGTGGGGGTTCGAGTCCCTCCGCCCGCACCAGGCCGAGCGTTGATCGAAAGGCGCCGGCTCCACGACGACAGTGATGACGAAAAGGCACGACGGATGCAGGTGACGGAGCTTTCCGCGGACGGGTTGAAGCGGGCTTTCAAGGTGGTCGTGCCAGCGGCGGACATCGACGAGCGACTGGCGTCGCGGCTCGAAGAGATCAAGAAGACCGCGCGGCTGCCCGGCTTTCGCCCGGGCAAGGTGCCGGTGGCGCTGTTGCGCAAGCAGTTCGGCAAGTCGTTGCTCGGCGAAATCGTCGAGGCAACGGTCAACGACGGCTCGCAAAAGGCGTTGACCGACCATTCGCTGAAACCGGCGTTGCGGCCGAAAATCGAGCTGACGGCGTTCGACGAGGGTAAGGATCTCGAGTTCTCGATGGACGTCGAGGTCATGCCGGAAATCCCGGAGGTGGATCTGAAGGCGGTCGCCTTGGAGAAGCTCGCCGCCAAGGCACCGGAGGAAGACGTCGACAAGGCGATCGACGAGTTCCGCAAGTCACAGACCGAGTGGGTCCATCCCGACCCGGCCCGGACCAGCGTCGAAGGTGACCGGTTGACGGTCGATTTCGTCGGCAAGGTCGACGGCGAGCCGTTCGAGGGCGGGACCGCCGAGGGCTTCAAGATCGTGCTCGGCCAGGGCATGACGATCCCGGGTTTCGAGGCCGGTTTGGCAGGGCTCGAAGCCGGTGCCGAGACGACCTTGGAGGTCGCGTTCCCGGAGGACTACGGCAAGGCCGACCTGGCTGGGAAGCCGGCCACCTTCGACGTCAAGGTGCACGACGTCGAGTCACCGATCGTACCGGACGTCGATGCGGCGTTCGCCGAGAAGCTGGGCTTCGAGGGTGTCGACGATCTGCGTGCGGCGTTCGAATCGCGGCTCCAGGGCAGGCTCGACGACGCGGCGCGTTTCCGCGTCAAGCGGGCATTGCTGGACCAGCTGGCGGATGCTTACGACTTCCTGGTGCCGGCCGGCATGGTCGAGTTGGAGTTCGAGGCGATCTGGAAGCAGCTCACCGACGAAATGGAGCGGACGGGTCAGACGTTCGAGGAGAGCGGCAAGACCGAGGACGAAACCAAGATCGAGTATCGGGGCATCGCCGAGCGGCGGGTCCGGCTCGGCTTGCTGTTGTCGGAGATCGGCGGCCGCAACGAGATCGAGGTCACCGGGCAGGAGTTGGCGCGGGCAGTCGCTGATCAGGCGCGGCGCTATCCCGGCAACGAGAAGCAAGTCTTCGAGTTCTTCCAGAACAACGAAGAAGCACGGCAGCAGCTGCGCGCGCCGTTGTTCGAAGACAAGGTGGTGGATTTCATCCTGCAGATCGCCCAAGTGACCACCCGTGACGTCGCCCCGGAGGAGCTCCTCCGCGATCCCGACGACGACGCGCCGGCCGAGCCGGCCGCCGAGGCCTGACAGCGGAGCTATCACCATGCAAGCCAACCTCGTCCCGATGGTGGTCGAACAGACCAGCCGCGGCGAGCGTGCCTACGACATCTATTCGCGGATGCTCAAAGAGCGCATCATTTTCTTGACCGGCCCGGTCGAGGACCACATGGCGTCGCTGATTTGCGCGCAGTTGTTGTTTCTCGAGGCAGAGAATCCGGACAAGGAGATTGCATTCTACATCAACTCGCCGGGCGGCGTGGTGACGTCGGGGTTGGCGATCTACGACACCATGCAGCTGATCAAGCCCGACGTGGCGACGTTCTGCATCGGCCAGGCCGCGAGCATGGGATCGTTGCTGCTCACTGCAGGGACGCCGGGCAAGCGCCATTGCCTGCCGCACGCGAGAGTGATGGTTCATCAACCGTCAGGGGGCTTCCAGGGGCAGGCGACGGACATCGAGATCCACGCGCGCGAGATTCTGGCGATCCGAAATCGCCTGAACGATCTCTACGTCAAGCATACCGGCCAGGCGATCGAGGTCATCAACGAAGCGATGGAGCGCGATCGCTTCATGAGTGCCGACGATGCGCGGGCGTTCGGCTTGGTCGACAAAGTCGTCGAGCAGCGTCCTACCACGGCAGGTCTGCAAAGCTGACGTCGCCGCGTCCTCGTCGTCGCGCCGTCAGTCCCGTTCCAGGGTTGTTCCGCTCGTCGCTGCCAGCTACGTTTGCGGTTTGGTTTCCACGAGGGTGGTGGACGGATGACGAAAGCCGGCGGTGACGCCAAGAACACGCTTTATTGTTCGTTTTGCGGCAAGAGCCAGCACGAAGTCCGCAAGCTGATTGCCGGCCCGACCGTGTTCATCTGCGATGAATGCGTCGAACTATGCATGGACATCATCCGCGAGGAACACAAGACCCAACTGTCGAAGAGCCGCGCCGGGGTACCGACGCCGTTGGAGATCAAGACGACGCTGGACGACTACGTGATCGGCCAGGCGGGTGCGAAGCGGGTGCTGGCGGTTGCGGTGCACAACCACTACAAGCGGCTGGCGCACGCGGGCAAGACCGGCGAAGTCGAGCTGGCGAAGTCGAACATCCTGCTGGTCGGGCCGACCGGCTGCGGCAAGACCCTTCTGGCGCAGACCCTGGCGCGAACGCTGG
>JBCBTD010000038.1:0-40135 GCA_039818825.1 Pseudomonadota bacterium | reverse complement strand
CGGCGGAGGCCGAGCGCCTGGCCGCAGCGATTCGCGAGGTGCTGTTGGATGCCATCCACGCCGGTGGTTCGAGCCTCCGCGACTACGTTCAGGCGTCGGGCGAACTCGGCAACTTCCAACGGGCGTTCCGCGTCTACGAGCGGGCGGGCCAGTCTTGCGCCTGCGGTCGCGCCCAAATCCGGCGCATCGTTCAGGGTGGCCGCGCCACCTACTATTGCCCGGGCTGCCAGCGCTGAGCGACGTTGCGGCGCAGCGGTGGACGGCAGTGCAGCATTCGTGGTTCTATCCGCGCGCCGGGGCTGCCGGCATGTGGTTCGCGGAGGTTCCATGCCGTACGAAACGATCCTGGTCGAAACGCGCGGTGCCGTCGGCGTGATTCGGCTCAACCGGCCGAAGGCGCTGAACGCGCTCAACGCTACCGTCATTGCCGAGATCACGGAGGCGCTGGAAACCTACGATGCGAACGGCGACGTCGCCGCGATCATCATCACCGGATCCGACAAGGCGTTCGCGGCCGGCGCCGACATCAAGGAAATGGCGACCAAGGACTTCGTGACCGCGTCGACGGAGGACTTCATCGCCCCGTGGCAGTCGATCGCGCGGGCACGGAAGCCGGTGATCGCCGCGGTTGCCGGCTACGCGCTCGGTGGCGGCTGCGAGTTGGCGATGATGTGCGACATCGTCATCGCCGCGGACAACGCCAAGTTCGGCCAACCGGAGATCAATCTCGGCACGATCCCAGGCGCCGGAGGGACCCAGCGCCTCACACGGGCCATCGGCAAGTCGAAGGCGATGGAGATGGTCCTCACGGGGGGCATGCTCGACGCCGAGGCGGCGGAACGGGCCAACCTGGTCGCGCGCATCGTGCCGCTGGAAGAGCTCTTCGACGAGGCGCTCAAGCTGGCGGAGACCATCGCCGACAAATCGAAGCCGATCGTGGCGATGGCGAAGCACGCGGTGAACACTGCCTTCGAGATGTCGCTGGAGAGCGGCTTGGCGGTCGAGCGCAACCTCTTCTACGCCACCTTCGCCACCGAGGACCGCCGAGAAGGAATGACCGCGTTCGCGGAGAAGCGCAGCGCGACCTTCCAAGATCGCTGAGGCTTGTTGACGGCGGGGGGGCGTGCGCGGTATTTCGCACGCCCCCGCTTTCAGGACATCGCGCAACCATGGCCAACACGCCTTCCGCCAAAAAACGAGTTCGCCAGACCGCTCGGCGGACCGCCGTCAACCGTGCCCGCACCAGCAGGATCCGCACGTTCGTGCGCAAGGTCGAACGGGCGATAGCGTCCGGTGACGCCGAAGGCGCAGCCAGCGCGTTCAAGGACGCGCAACCGGAAATCGCCCGCGGCGTCACCAAGGGCGTGCTGCACCGGAACACGGCGGCGCGGAAGATTTCGCGCCTGTCTCGCCGCGTGAAGGCGCTCGCCAGCGCCGCTTGAGGCGCCCGGCCGCGTCACGGTTTCGGCCTCCCCGACACCTCGATCGATCCGGCGGCGGCCGCGCGCGTCGCTGGCGCTTGGGTCGCCCGCCGCGCGGCGACTTCGCGACCCCTGCAATTTTAGCCAAAAACTCAACCTGAAAGCGAGTACGAGCGTTCCCTGTTCAGCCCACTTGCGCCCGCGGGGGCGAGCCGTTAGAGCAGATTGAAGGTCGGGAGCGGGCCAAGAACACGTGCTCTACGGCCACGGTTACTCCGGGTGTCGGAGAAAAAGCGGCGGTTTACATGAGTTTGAGTGCCATTGTACTGAGCACTTAGTTTTGTTTCGTTCACGTGGGTGGCCATTGGGTTCCCGAACGCGACCGGCGTGACGCGAGATTCAGCAGATGACGTGCCTTCGACCTGTGCGTTAGTTGTTGGCCCGAAAGCCCAACGACTAGAGTTGTGGTGCGCCGGACAACGGTGCCGAGACGATGGTGGGAGAGACGATGCTCGTGATGCGAACCGAAGAGCTCGATCAACAGTGGGCGGCCGTTCAAGGGCTGCTTCGCGACGAGGTGGGTGACACCGCGTTCGCGACGTGGCTGAAGCCGCTCCACGCGACCGAGATCGACGGTGATCGTGTCGTGATCGGCGCGCCCACGCCGTTCTTGCGCGACTGGGTCGTCGCACACTACGCTGACCGCATTCGTTCGCTTTGGAGCCGCATAAACCCGCAAGTCCGCAAGGTTGCGCTCGACGTCAAGAGTGGGGGAACCGTCAAAGCGCAGTGCGCTGCCCCGGTGCTCGCCGTGGTCGAAGAGGAACCGGCGCCGCGGACGACGGCTCCTGCCATGAGTGCGGCCGACACGATGACGATCGAGAACTACTCGGCACCGATCGATCCCCGCTTCACCTTCGACAACTTCGTGGTGGCGAAGAGTAACGACTTCGCCTTTGCCGCTGCCAAGCGCGTCGCTTCGTCAGCGAAGCCACCGTTCAATCCTCTCTTCCTCCACAGCGGCGTCGGCCTCGGCAAGACCCACCTGATGCACGCGATCGCCTGGGAGGTCCGCCGGCAGGACCCGACCCGCCGCGTGGTCTACCTTTCGGCCGAGAAATTCATGTATCAGTTCGTCCGCGCGCTGACATCGAATACCACGATGGACTTCAAGGAACTGTTCCGTTCGGTCGATCTGTTGATGGTCGATGACGTGCAATTCATCGGCGGCAAGACCAACACGCAAGAAGAGTTCTTCCACACCTTCAACGAGCTGATCGAACGCGGCAGTCAGATCGTGATTTCGGCTGACCGCAGCCCGTCCGATCTCGAGGACTTGGAGGAGCGGGTACGGTCACGGCTGAGCTGGGGCCTCGTGGCCGACATCCATCCGACGACCTACGAGCTGCGCCTCGGCATCCTCCAGGCCAAAGCGCAGAAGATGCCCAACGTCGTGGTCCCCGCCGCGCTGCTGGAGTTCCTTGCGGAGCGCATCACCTCCAACGTTCGCGAGCTGGAGGGCGCCCTGAACCGAGTCGTCCATCAAAGCACCTTGCTCGGCCGGCCGTTGACTTTGGAGACCGCCCACGACGTGCTTCGTGACGTGCTCCGCGCCAACGAGAAGCGGATCACGATCGAGGAGATCCAGAAAACGGTGGTCGCCCACTACAATCTGAAGCTCGCCGACATGCAGTCGAAGCGGCGATCGCGGGTCGTTGCGCGGCCGCGTCAGGTCGCGATGTATCTGGCCAAGCAGCTCACACCACGCTCGTTGCCGGACATCGGCCGGCGCTTTGGCGGGCGCGACCACACGACCGTGATGCACGCGGTGCGGAAGATCGACGAGCTGATGGGCGAGGACGAAAGCATCGCCCGGGACGTCGACGTCCTGCGTCGTCGCCTCCAAGGCTGACGGCGCCAAAAAACGCTGCGCTCCCTGACAACTCTGCTATGGTCGCGCGCCCTGGCGACGCCGTGGCACCGTCGGCTGGGGCCTACCACTGCGAGGACGATCCGCGGGCGATGCAAGTTTCCATCGAACGGTCCACTCTCCTCATGCTGCTCAACCACGCTCAGAACGTGGTCGAGAGGCGGACCACGATCCCCATTTTGGCCAACATCCGGCTCGACGCCGGCGAAGGACGTCTCGGATTGGTCGCGACCGATCTGGAGCTGACCCTGCACGAGGCTGCGGGTGCGGACGTTCTCAGAGCCGGCGCGCTGACGCTGCCCGCCCACACCTTCTTCGACGTCGTGCGCAAGCTTCCCGAAGCGAGCACCGTGCAGATCGCCCAAGACGTCGAGCGAGCGGAGGCCAAAGTCACCGCTGGGCGCAGCGTGTTCGAGCTGCCGACGCTGCCGGCTTCCGACTTTCCGTCGATGACCCACGATGCGTTCGAGCGCAGCTTCCGCATGACCGGCGCCGAGCTGGTGCGGCTGATCGACCGGACGCGGTTCGCCATGTCGACCGAAGAGGCGCGCTACTACCTGAACGGCCTCCACCTCCATACGCTGGAGAGCGGTGCCGATGCGGTGTTGCGCGCCGTGGCGACCGATGGCCATCGCTTGGCCAAAGCGGAGATGCCGCTGCCGGCCGGTGCCGGCGGCATGCCGCCGATCATCGTCCCGCGGAAGGCGGTCGGCGAGATCAGGAAGCTGGTCGAGGGCGCTGAGGAGGTCAGTGTCAGCCTGTCGACCAGCAAGATCCAGGTCCGAGTCGGCGATGCCGAACTCGTGTCGCGGCTGATCGATGGCCAGTTTCCCGACTACGAGCGGGTCATTCCAAAGAGCAACGACAAGCGAGCCGTCGTCGATGCCCAGGCGTTCGCCAAGGCGGTGGACCGGGTAGCAACCATCGCTACGGAGAAGACCCGGGCGATCAAACTGCACTTCGACTCCGGCCGGATGACGTTGTCGGCGGTGAGTTCGGAGGCTGGACGTGGCGAGGATCAGCTCGACGTCGGCTATGCCGACAGTCCGTTGGAGATCGGGTTCAACGCCCGCTACGTGCTGGAGATGCTGGGCCAGATCGCCGGTGACGACATCGAGATGGAGATCGCCAACCCGGCGTCGCCGACGCTCGTACGCGACACGGGTGACAGCGGCGTCGTCTACGTCTTGATGCCGATGCGGGTTTGATGGCGCCGGCTCTGCAGCCGGTGTCCGCCGTCCAGGCGGTCGCCGATCGGCTGGCCGTGGTCACCCTGGCGCTGACGAGCTTCCGGAACTACCAAGACCTGAGGCTTTCGCTCGAACCGAAGTCGTGCGTCCTGACCGGGCCGAACGGCGCCGGCAAGACCAACTTGCTCGAGGCCGTTTCGTTGTTGACCCCGGGGCGGGGGATCAGGCGCGCTGCCCTGCAGGACCTCGGACGGCACGGCGACGGCGGCACGTTCGCCGTCCACGCCACCGTCCTGACCGGTGAGGGCAGCCTGGAGGTCGGCACCGCGCTCGAGGCGGGCGGCGAGAGGCGCATCGTCCACGTCGATGGCTTTGCCAAGAGCGGCCCCGCCGCCCTCGGGGACGTCGGCAACGCGGTGTGGCTGACCCCGGCGATGGATCGGCTGTTCGTCGAAGGAACCGCTTCCAGGCGGCGGCTCCTAGATCGCCTGGTCCATGCCGGCGACCCGGCCCACGCACGGCAATTGGCGCGCTACGATCAGTTGCTGCGGGAACGCTCCCGGCTGCTCCGCGAAGGCCGAGGCGACGACACTTGGCTCGCCGGGATCGAACGCCAAGCAGCGGAAGCTGGCATCGCCATCGCCGCCGCCCGGCTGGAGGTCATCGCCGAACTGAACCAGCGTCTCCTACGTCGCGCCTCACCCTTTCCGACGGCCCGCCTCGCGGTGCTTGGCGCCGTCGAGACCAAGCTCGAGGAGACGACGGCGCTCGACGTCGAAGACTGGCTGGCCGAGCGACTCGGCGTCGGGCGCGCCGACGACGCGACCAACGGCGGCACGCGCCAGGGACCACACCGTAGCGATCTGGCGATCGTCGACGTCGAGCTGCAGCAGAACGCCGCCGCCCTCTCCACCGGGCGCCAGAAGGCGTTGCTGGTCGGCCTCGTGCTCGCGGAGGCCCAGCTGGTCCATGACCGAACGGGGCGGTGGCCGTTGCTGCTCTTGGACGAGGCGGGCGCCCACCTCGATCGGCGCCGCCGCGGCGAACTGGTGGGCGAGCTCCGTGCCCTCCCGGCACAAACCTGGATCACCGCGACCGAGCCCGACGGCTTCGAAGGTCTTCGCGGCGCCGCACAGTTCTTCCGAATCGATCAAGCGAAGGTGGTTGCCGATGTCGGCTGAAACGACCGAGCCCAGCTACGACAGCTCGGCCATCCAAGTCCTCGAGGGTTTGGAGGCCGTCCGGCGGCGGCCCGGCATGTACATCGGCGACACCGACGACGGATCCGGCCTGCACCACATGGTGTTCGAGGTCGTCGACAACGCCATCGACGAGGCCCTGGCCGGCTACGCCAGCGAGGTCGAGGTGGTTCTCAACAAGGACGGCTCGGTCGCCGTCACCGACGACGGCCGCGGTATCCCGGTCGACATCCACAAGGGCGAAGGTGTCTCGGCTGCCGAAGTCATCATGACCAAGCTTCATGCCGGCGGTAAATTCAATCAGAACTCCTACAAGGTCTCCGGCGGCCTTCACGGCGTCGGCATCTCGGTCGTGAACGGTCTATCGGACTGGATCGATTTGGAGATCTGGCGCGAAGAGCATCGCCATCACATGCGATTCGAAGACGGTCAGGCAGTGGCACCACTAGCGCGTCTGGAAGCGGCGCCCGACCGACGCGGCACTTGCATCACCTTCATGCCGTCGATCGCCATTTTCAGCGATACGCGTTTCAACTTTCAGATCTTGGAGCATCGCCTGCGTGAGCTGGCCTTCCTGAACTCGGGCGTGCGCATCATCTTGCGCGACGAACGCGGCGAGGAACCGAAGGTCGAGCATCTCTACTACGAAGGCGGCGTCGAAGCCTTCGTGCAGTGGCAGGATCGCAAGAAGCAAGCGCTGTTCCCGAAGCCGATCGTCGTCCGTGGCGAACGCGACGGCATCGTCATCGACTGCGCGATGCAGTGGAACGATGGCTACCACGAGACCTGCCTGTGCTTCACCAACAACATTCCGCAGCGTGACGGTGGCGCCCATCTCGCCGGCTTCCGGGCGGCGCTGACCCGTGCCGTCAACGCCTATGTCCAGGTCAGCGGCAATCAGAAGACGCAGAAGGTCGGCCTCGTCGGCGACGATGCGCGCGAGGGCCTGACCTGCGTGCTCTCGGTCAAAATGCCGGACCCCAAGTTCTCCTCACAAACCAAGGACAAGCTGGTCAGCTCCGAGGTCATGCCGGCGGTCTCGGGCGTACTGAACGACGGGCTCAGCCGTTGGTTCGAGGAAAACCCGGCGGCAGCCAAGACGGTGGTCGCCAAGATCGTCGAGGCGGCGACCGCCCGCGAGGCCGCGCGAAAGGCGCGTGAGCTGACCCGGCGCAAAGGTGCTTTGGACATCGCCAACCTGCCTGGCAAGCTCGCCGACTGCCAGGAGCGGGACGCTGCCAAGGCCGAGATCTTCATCGTCGAGGGCGACAGCGCCGGCGGCTCGGCCAAGCAGGGCCGCGACCGGGCCTACCAAGCGATTTTGCCGCTCCGCGGTAAGATTCTCAACGTCGAGCGCGCACGGCTCGACAAGGTGCTGTCGAGCCAGGAGATCGGCACCTTGATCACCGCCCTCGGCACCGGCATCGGCGACGAGTTCGACATCGGCAAGCTGCGATACCACAAAGTCGTCGTCATGACGGACGCCGACGTCGACGGCTCGCATATCCGCACCTTGCTGTTGACGTTCCTCTACCGGCACATGCCGGAGCTGGTCGAAGGCGGCTTTCTCTACATCGCCCAACCGCCGCTCTACAAAGTGAAGCGAGGCCAGCGCGAAACCTATCTGAAGGACGACGCCGCCCTGGAAGCGCATCTGCTTTCGAGCGGGCTCACCGATGCCAGCCTCGAACTCGACGGTACACCCCTGCCCGAAGAGCGTCTGGAGGCCGTGGTTGCCATTGCCCGACGGGCTAGCGACGTCATTCGCGGGCTAGCCCAGCGCGTCCCGGTCGAGGTCATCGACGCATTGGCCGTGGTCGGTGCGTTCGGTGATGTCGCTCCGGACCTGTCGGCGCTGGCCGAGCGGGCTGCGACGCACCTCACCGCCGCCGGCAAGGGCGAGTGGACGGCGACGGCCGGCGACACGAGCCTGCACTTCCACCGCCGGCGGATCGAGCGGCACGAAGACTGGCGCGTCGAGACGGCGCTGTTTCGCTCCGGCGAAGGCCGCCGGCTCGGCCAGATGCTGTTCGAAGCGCCGGAACTGGTGGACCTCTCGGCGACCCTGATCCGCAAGGACCACCGTCTGGCAGTGCCCGGACCGCTCGCGTTGATCGACGCGCTGACCGAGGAAGGCCGGCGCGGCCTCGGGATCCAGCGCTACAAGGGCCTCGGCGAGATGAATCCCGAGCAGCTCTGGGAAACGACCCTCGATCCAACCATCCGCTCGCTGATCCAAGTGCGGATCGAGCACGCCGACGAAGCCGACGAGATCTTCACCACCTTGATGGGCGACGTGGTCGAGCCGCGCCGCGAGTTCATCCAGGACAACGCCCTGCAGGTGGTGAACCTCGACATCTGAGCGCGCCGAAGCCTCGTTCATCATCCCCTGCGCCGACGCACCCAACTGACCGGACACCGTCCGCAGATGGGCTGGTTTCCCCTCTGCGACCGTGTTGGCCAACACGCCAGCGCTCAGTCGATGTCAATGTCGTCGACGTCGAGGCCCGCCAACTCGTGGAGCTGCTGGACGTCCGACACCACCAGCTTGCGACCGTGGCGTTCGACGACGCCGGCTTGGCTGAGCTGAACCATGATCCGCCCGACCGTCTCGCGCGTCGTGCCCGCGGCAGCGGCGGTAGCCTCTTGGGTCGGCAACGGGTCGATCACCAGCCCGTCGGCCTCGACGTCGCGCGGTTGTCGCAGCAGGAACCTGCAGACACGCTCGACGGCGCCCATGGTCGCCAGCTCGGTGATCTGCAGATCGGCGAGTCGGATTTGCTGCGCCAAGCGCTGCAACAGGCCGAGCGCGACACTCGGATGGGCTTCGAGCAGGGTCCGGAACGCCGTCGCCGGCAGGGTAGCGACGACGCAGGCCGTCAGCGCGACGACGTGGGCCGATCGTGGACGACCGTCGATGGCGGCAAGCACACCGATCACCTCACCAACGTCGAGCATCGCATAGGTGATCTCGCGCCCGTCGGCATTGGTATCCATCGCCCGCGCCCGTCCTTCGACCAGGAACAGGACGTCGTCCGCCGCGTCGTCGCGGGCGATCATCAGAGAACCCTTGGAGAAGCGGCGCCAGGAGCAACGCTGCGCGAGCGCAGCCCGGTCTGCTGGCGGCAGGTCGCGAAGCAGCCCGATCCCGTCGAGGCTCGTGGGGTCATTGCGGTTGGTCATGCGCGGTCGAGCCTCGGTCGCCACGAAACGGCGGTCAAGGGACGAGCACCGCGGCACCTTCGAGCCGCCCGGCACGCAGCTCCGCCAAGGCCTCGTTCGCGGCCACCAGGGGAAACGGCTGAACGGCAGTCGTGACGCCGGCGGCGGGGGCGACCCGCAGGAACGCTTCGGCGTCGGCCCGGGTCAAGTTGGCCACCGAACGAAGAGAACGTTCGCCCCAGAGCAAGGCGTACGGGAACGACGGCACGTCGCTCATGTGGATCCCGCCGCAGACGACGATCCCGCCCTTGCGGACGGTGCGCAACGCCGCCGGCACGAGCGCGCCCACCGGAGCGAACAAGATCGCGGCGTCGAGCTCGACGGGCGGCGCTTCGTCCGACCCGCCCGCCCATTCGGCGCCGAGTCGACGGGCGAACGCTTGGGCTGCGCTGTCTCCAGGCCGAGTGAACGCGAACACGCGCCGGCCCTCGTGGCGCGCAACCTGGGCAACGATGTGGGCCGCGGCGCCGAAGCCGTAGAGCCCGAGACAGCCAGCGTCCCCGGCCATGACCAAACTGCGGTGCCCGATCAGGCCAGCGCACAGCCAAGGGGCGATCGCCACGTCGTCGGGCACGTCCGGCAAGCCGAAAACGAAGCGCGCGTCGGCAACGCACGCCGTCGCATAGCCGCCATCCCGGCTGTAGCCGGTGAACGTCGGCCGGTCGCAGAGGTTTTCGCGGTCATCCAGGCAGTAGCGGCAGGTGCCGCATGTCCCACCGAGCCACGGGATGCCGACCCGCTGCCCGATTCGCAGGCTGCTGACGCCGGCGCCCAGCGCCGCCACCCGCCCAACGACTTCGTGACCGAGAACGAGCGGCAGCTTCGGTTGGTCGAGATCACCGTCGAGGACGTGCAGGTCGGTGCGGCAGACGCCGCAGGCAGCGACCTGGATCGCCACCTCGCCAACCCCGGGGCGCGGCTCGGGCAAGACCCGAGAGACCAGCGGACCGCCTACCCGTTCGAGCACCATTGCCAGCATCGTCCGCCCGTCGCTCCCCGCCAACGCCACGATCGACGTGAAGAGAAGCGTCCGGCGCTGCCGAGATCAACCGCGATCTGGGCGTCAGTGCCGCGGGCGGGTGTCCAGCTCGTCGAGCGCCTCCGCCAGCGCGTCCGGCGGCTTGAACCCCAGAGCGACCACCGTCGGCCGAGGTGACGTCATGGCGATCAGCGTCGGGTAGCCGGTGATGCCGAGTTGGGCGACCGCGTGGTTCTCGGCCTCCAGCGCCGTGGCCGTCTTCGGGTCACCCAATGCCGTCTCGATCAGCTCGGCGCCGATGTCGGTTTCGGCCGCCACGGCTGCGAGGACCGAGGGCTCGGTCACGTCGCGGTTGTCGCGATAGAACGCCTCTTGGACGGCGCCGAGATAGGCCAGCACACGGTCAGGCCTGGTGTCGCGCACGGCGGCGACGGCCCGGCTTGCCGGCCGCGTGTCGTAGACGAAGTCGTCGCGGTCGAGGAGTGCCGTGTCGAACGGCTGCGAGGACGCCTCACCAACCCGCGTCCAGGCCTCCCGCAGATAGGTCTTCTGCTCGGGCCGCATCGGTTCGGTGTCGGCGCGCAGAGCGCCGAGCGAGAGCGTGACCACGACTTGGTGCGTCCGATCCGCGACGGCCGAAGCCAAGCCGACATGGAAGCCGTAGCACCACGAGCACATGGGGTTGGCGACGTAGAGCAGTTCGGTCGTCAACGGCGACGATCCCCCGGTCAGCTGGGTTCGGGCAGCCCCACCCTGCGACCTTGAGGTAAGAAGCGCACCGACGGACGACAACCACCACCCGGCCAGCGCGTCAGCGAGACGCGCTCAGCCCGCAGCGGCGGTGTAGAAAGCGAAGACGGCGAAGCTGTGGGGCGTGTCTCGGAGCTGCTCGTGGAGCACGGTCCAAAGCGCGCGCACGTCGGTGCCCCCGGCGTGCCGCCGGAACGCCTCGAGCAGTGCCGGCAGCGAGGCCTCGGTTTCGATCGCCAGGAGATGATCGGCACCGTAGGGCTGGTCGGCATAGAGCTGCAACTCGAAGCCCTCGCCGGCGGGCAACGACAGCGGGTCGCCATAGGCTTCGAGCGGGAACACGAAGTCGATCTCGCCGGTCGAAGACAGCCCGCTCAGGATCAGGTGGTCGAAACGCCGTTCGGCCAGCCGCACGTCGATCGGCTGGCTTTGCCGATAGGTGCCGTCGCCTCCGGCGAAGCTCAGCTCCAAAGGTTGCGCGAGAGCACCGGCCTCCAGGGCGTGGACGGCGCGCATCTTGTCGACGACGGCCTGGACGTTGCCGGTCAAAGACGCCGGGTCGGCCGTCGGCAGAGCGAGGATGACGTCGCCGTGCCCGGAGCGGACTTCGCCACGCCCGACGTCCCAGACGACCTTTTGGCGATCCTTATCGGTGGCGGCGACGACCCCGCCAAAGCCGTCGAAGAAGGCGCCCGGATCGTCGGTGCCGACCACCTCCAGGGGCACCGGCGGCAGGTCGTCGAACGCCGTGGCGAAGGGGTTCGGCGCCGGCGCCGGCTGGGCGTCGACCTCGACCAGGGGCGTGTCCACGGCGCCGGCGGGGGCTACTTGCGGATGCTGCAAGCCATTCGAGACCTGACGAACGAAGCTGCGAACGTGCTGCTCCAGTTCGCCCTTGGTGACGACACCATCACCGTCGGCGTCGGCCGCCCCGCGCAATCCTTCGGCAAAGGAATAGCTGAGCGCGCCGCGCATCTGGCCGCCGATCGGAAACTCCGGCGCCATCTCCGCATCGGGGACGGCGGCGAACACGATCGTGTTGTCCACGGCGGCCTCGTCCGTCGTACTGCCCGCGGGCGGTGGCGGCAGCGGGTCGTCGACGAACGAGCCGGTCGGCCAGTTGCGGAACCCCCAGTCGGTCTGGAGGGAGCGGGTCGAGCTTCCGGAGTGGCAGGAGTCGGCGACGAAGATGACAGTGGCTTCGGGCGACAACGCGATCAGTTCGGCGACCTCGTCGTCACGGATCCGCTCGGCGGCAGCGGCCCCGATCGGGGAGAAGCCGGCGAGCAAGAAGTTCTCGTCGAGACCGTCGCTTTCCGAGCCGCTCTGCGCCTCCGGCTCGTTGCTGCCATGGCCCGCATAGGTGATGATCAGCGTGTCGCCGGGCCCGGCACGCTGGGCAAGCTCACGCCAGTTCTGCGTGATCGCGGCACGGGTGGCATCGCCGTCCAGCAGCAAGCGCACCTCGTCGGCGGGCAAGCCGCGCAAGGTCTCGGCGATGTCGCGGGCGTCGTTGACCGCACCGCGCAAGGGCGCGATGTGCTCGTACGCGTCGATGCCTATCACCAGGGCATAGGTCGCCGCGGACGCCTGAGTCGCCGTGAGACCAATGGCAGCCGCCAGTACCGCGGCGCGCGACACAGTCGAACTCACCGCCGCAGTTCCACGCGCCGGGCCAGCCGATCGTACTCGGCCTGGCTCAGGACGATACCGGGCGGGGAGTGCGGCGGCTTGTTCTCGCCATACCATTCGATCTGGATCTGACCCGGAAAACCACTCCGCAGGAGATAGTCGCGCACGGCCATCGCGCGGCGCCTGGAAAGCTCCATGTTGTAGGACGCGTTGCCGGTGCGATCGGTGTGCCCGGCGATGGTGACCACCGCCGGCACCTCGTACATCAAGGTCTCGAGCAGCCGTTCGGCGTAGTAGGCACCCTTCGCGTCGAACCTGACACTGTCGAACTGGAAGGTGATCGGCAGCGCCACCTCCTCGACGACGAAGCCACGGACGTTGCCGGCGAACAGCCCGCCCGGCGCCCCGCGCTCGGAGGTCGTCGGCGCAACCGGCTCGTCGGCTAGCGCTACGGCACTGGCCGCGAGCTGGACCAACGCCTCCACGTCCGACTGGCTGACGGTATCGGCCTGCGGGTCGGTGTCGAGACGATCGATCGCGGTCTGCAGCGCCCGGGCGGAGGCGGCGAAGTCGCGTTGCTCGAACGCGGTGCGGCCGATCTCCGCGTAGAGCCACCAGTTCCGGTGGTAGTGGACTGCGGTTTCGAGGGCGGCACGCTTCTCCGCCGGTGCAACCCCCGGCGCCATCACCGGCTGAACGTACGCGCGGGCGATGGCCTCGCCCAGCCAGTTGCGGAAGTCGTCGCCGCAGGCCGGATCGACGCTGACCCGATCGTAGAGGCCGACCGCGGTCGGCAAGTCTTTGGCCTCGACGGCCGCCACCGCGGCATCGTAGTCCTCGCAAGCCGCGGCCGATTGGGCCGCCACCACCAGCATCAACGCGGCAATCGACGCGGAGCAGTATGGCCAAGCTCTCATCGCGATGGTTCCTCCACAAGAGTCGCTGGGCGATTTATCCAGGGACGATCTCGTAGTCGAGATAGGCAACGGACCAATTGATGGCGCGATTGACGCCATTGTCTACTGTCATACGGCGTAAGAGTTCGGCAATCGCCGCGAGGTAGGCGGTAGCGTTGGGCACCGGGCGGAGCGCCAAATGGGCGCCGAGCACGGCATCGAGGTCGAAAGACGGATCCTCGACCAGAATAGCCACCAACTGCCCGCGACCGCTCGGCTCCACGGCGCGGATCCTCAAAGGCGCGCCGCTGGCGCCAACGGCTTCCGGAATGACCACCTCGACTCCGGCCGGCACACGCCCCACCCCCGGCCGGGACAGTCGCGACGGCGACAGCTGATAGATCGCGCCGGCCGGATTGACGTCGAGCACCAACAACATGCCCGGACGGTCAGCGGCCGCCACGAACTGGACCTCGTCACCAACGGGTACCGTGGCCCCCGGCAGCATCCGCAGCTGCAGCCCCGCCGGGTTGCGGTGGCCCAGCAGATCGCTCGCCAGCACCGCGTTCGGCAGTGCTGGAAGATCGGCCTCCTCGGCAACCGGTGTCTGGCTCGTCGCCGGCGGCGGCGTGGACGAGTCGGTCGTTGGCGCCCCGTCGCCGGCTGGCGCGGCTGACGGGTCAGTGGCGTCGTCGGCCGGCTGTGCTGCGACATCCGCCATCACACGGTCAGCCGGCCCCTCCAGATGTGGCGTGAATCCCAAGCCATGGGCCTTGCATGGCCCGGCTTTGCGGCACCACTCCTCCGTCCGCTCGCGAACGTAGTCGAGCAGCTCGGCGCTGGTCACCTGACCGTTGCCGTTGGCATCGGCCACCCCTTCGGCAAGCCCTTCCATGAACAATCTGGTGAACACGCCACCGTCGCGATCCTCCCAAGCGAGCTGGGCCGGCGCCGCCGCCGCCCAGACCGACCGCGCCTCGGCATCGGCCGCCAGCGGCGGCTCGCCCAGGGCTTCGGGCTCGGCCGGACGCGGCTGGCGACTGACTCCGCGAAAGCCAGGGGGCAGCACCACCACGCTACGCTTTCTGATCTCCGGCGATTCGTCCTCCTCAGGCGCTCTGGTGGCGGTGCCGGAGTGGCATGCGTCGACCACGACCATGACGTCGCGCTCCTCCAACCGGTCGAACAGCTCGCGGAGTTCGTCGTCGACCAACAAGCCGTCGGGCAGCCCGTCAGCCGCATCGGTGGCGATCAGCACCTCGTCATAACCATCGGGTTCGTCGCCATCGCGGTCCTCGATCCGCGTCCCGTGGCCGGAGAAGTAGAACAGCACCCGGTCACCGGGTGCCGTCTCGGCGATCAACCGCTCGGCGATCGCTTGACGGATAGCGGCACCTGTCGCGTCGCCGTTCAACAGCAACGAGATCTCATCCTCCTCGAACCAGCCCTGTTCGACCAGGAACGACCGAAACTTGGTGGCGTCGGCCGCGGGTGACCGAAGCGCTCCATCTTCCAGGTTCGGGTAGTCGTTGATGCCGATGACGAGCGCACGGTTGGCGGCCTCGGCAGGCGCGGCCGCCAACACCGCGGTCGCCATGAGCAGCGCCGCAGCACCGACCACGAGCCGGCGCGCGCAGAAGGCGGGAACCACGCCCGCAGGTCGGCGATGATCGATGGTCACGGCCGCGTCTCCTTGCTTTCGACTGCGCGCAGCGGCGGCTTCAGCGCCGAACCGAACGAAGGCCTTGCCGCCGGCATCGCGGTGCCTCGCCCGTCTCGGTTCAACGAATGCAGGCGCCGGCATCGGCCTCGGCGCACGCCGCTGTCGCCTCGGCAGGTGCCTCGGCCGGCACCTCCATCAGGGCGAACTCGCCCCTCGCTTCGGCGAGGAACTGGGCTTCTTGGCGGTGCGCGCGCTCTGCTGCCAGCTCGGCGACGCGCTGCTGGATGTAGCCGCCGACGTTCCACGCGGTGACGACGCCCGAGCGGAGCGCTGCCTCACCGCCGAGTGTCGCCTCCTTGAATGCGGTCATGAAGGCGCCGTTGTCGCCGATGGTATCGAGCGCTTCTTCGACCTCGGCCGAAGCCGCGAGCACGTAGTAGCCGCTTTGATGTCGAAGCCGCCCGCCGATTTCCGAGGGGAACCCTCCGGCGTGGCAGGTGTCGAGTGCGATCATGATGTTTTCGGCGCGGATGGCGCTGACGCTGTCGAGGATGTCCGCCTCGGACAAACCGTGGCTGGCGACCTCGCTCCGTCGGATCACGTCGATCGGCAGGAAGTGGTAGCGGTCTTCTTCCATGCGGCCGTGACCGGCGAAGTAGATGACGACCGAATCGATCGGCTCGACCACGGCCGCGATCTCGGCGATCGCCTCCAAGGTTCCATCCCGCGTCACCTGGTCGGCGACCAGCGATCTGACGCTCACCGCATCGTAGGCCTGCTCGCCGTAGCGCTCCAGGATATCCCCCAAATCGATGGCGTCGGCTTCCGCCGAGGCCAGTCGCGGGATCTCACCACGATAGTCGTTGGTGCCGACCGCCAGCACGTGCAAAGTCCGCTCTTCGCGAGCCGCCGGACGCGCCGTGACCACGATCTCTTCGGACTTGCCGTAGACGCCGTCGGCGCCGGCCACGCGAACCCTGATACGGTTTTCGCCAGGGCCGACGCGCAACGGCCGCTCGAAGATCTGCCAGGTCTCTTCGGCGCCGATCCGCGCCCGGCTGACACCGCGGGTGACCAAGCCGACGGTCTGGCCATTGACGAACACGTTGATGCCCTCGGGCTCGCCGTCCATCTGCACGCGGAACCGGATGCGGACGTCTTGGACACCCTCGGGCAAGTTGAACGACGCCGCCGGGGCGCCAGTCGGCGCGCGGCGCACCGCCCGTGTAAGCCGCACCGCCTCCATGCAGCCATCGGGCCCACGCGCGCCGTCGAAGCACAGCCCCGCGACCTCGACCGTGGGCCGTTCGATGGTCGCGAGAAGCTGCTGCGCACTGGTGGCATCGTCGTCGACCAAGCGCTCCGCGGCGATCGAATCGGCGCCGAGTGCCGCGCGGATGGCGTCCGGCGCGTACATCTGCTCGAACAGCTGGCCGAAGTCGACGAACTCCGCGGCTTCGTTGGCGCTTCGGTTCAGGTGGTAGCCGACGAGTTCGGTCCCGCCATTGGCCGAAGCGGCGAAGCGGCCGTCTGGAAGCCACGCTACCCAGCGGTCGCCTTCCGCCACGAACAGGGTTCCGAGCTCGTCCAGCTCGGCGCCCTCGGCCAACGAAAGCCAGCGCAAACTGCCGTCGCCGAACGCGACGACCAAGCGTTTGCCGGTCGGGTCGACGACCACGCCGAAGGCCGGGCTGTCGACGGGCTGGCGCATCAGCAGGTCGCCGTCGGCGCCGAACAGGTAGACGCTGTAGTCCGCGCCGATGACGAAGCGGCCGTCGGGGAGCGAATCGGCACTGCGGGCGAACTCGCCCGGCGCCAGCGTCAGCGGCTGCCCCCGGTACGTCGGCTCGCGATGGTTCTGCCAGTCGTCGAGGTCCGGCGGCGGCAACGGCTGCGCGAAGGTCGCCGTCGGTCCTCGTTCGACGAGCAGGAGCTTCGACGCGTCGAATGTGGTCCAGCGCGTGTCCGCACCATGGGTCTCGCGAAAGCTGATCTGCGCCGCGTCGGCCGCGACGGCGAAGCCTTTGGCGAACAACTCACGATGGTCGTTGCCGGGCGCGGTGTTGACGAAGCTGATCGATGCATCCGGACGGATCGCCCCCCACACGGGGTCGGACGCGGCGAAGAAGACCCCGCCCCCGGGCGCCGGGGTCAGGACCGTGATGGCATCGTCCGACACCTCGACGTCGTCGTAGAGGCGAGCGTCGGATGCGTCCGGCCAACGACGCACGACCCGCTTGCCGTTTGGCGAAGCAAGCCCACCGCCGGCCCAAAGCGTCACGCCGTCCGGCCCCTCGTCGACCCAGGCCAGCGCGTTGATCTGCGGTGTCCCGTCATCCAGACCCAATCGGAGCCGGCCGACGAGGCTCAGATCCCCGGTACGGAAGACGTCCACGAACCTGGCATTGCGGTAGCCGACCGCAAACACCTCGCTGTCGGGATGGACGCTGACGACCCGTGGCGCCAGCTGCTCCGCCGATGGCGAGGAGATCTGACTGGACGCCAGCAGATCGGGTTCGCCCGGATCGGTCTCTGCACGGCCGAACACTTGCAACGAGCCGTCGTCGGTGGCGACCACGAGCCGGCCGTCGGCGGCGAACTTGGCGGCAGCCGGACGCGCCTCCAGCGCCACCTCGTACATGGTCTGCAGCGAGCGGTTGGTGACCCGGACGCCGAAAGTGCCTCGAGCCGCATTGGCCAGCGCGATCGCAACATTCCGAGGCACGTCGCCAACGACGTGGACGTCGAGCCCAACCACCGCCGCTGCCAACGTCGTCTGAAACACGATCTTGCCGCTGACGGAATCGATGACGTAGAGCCAGTTGGTATTGTCCCAGCTCTGCCCGGAGAGGCCGCCGGCCAGCAGGAACCGCCCGTTGGGCGAGTAGGCGAAGGCCGCGGCGTTGAGGAGGCCGTCCACACCAGGCGCGATCGGCGGCCGGATGGTGGCGACCGGCGCGCCGTCCGACGGCTGCCACAGCCGCAAGGTCTTGTCCTCCGAGACCGTCGCGACCAGCCCGTCGGGCGCCACGGCGAGATCGGTGATCGTCGCGGTGTGGGTGCCGGTTTCGATCCGGAGGATCGGCTCGGCCGGCGGCTCGCCAGCGGCCACGTCGGTCGCCGCGATCGTCAACAGGACGATCGCCGCAAGGCACGTCCGGCGTCCTCGTCGGTGACCTTGCATCGACCCGTGCCTCCGAACCGTCAGGACCTGCCGTTCTTGCCGACAGGTCACCTCACAAGGTGAACGCGCCGCCATTCGCCGCGTCCTCGGCTTCAGCCAACGTCTCGAAGCAGTCGTCCCGCTTCTGGACGTTGGTGATGCACTCTTCCTGCAGCTCGGCGATGTCGTTGCGCTCGGCTGAGTCCATGGCGAAACTGTTCGCCTCGTCGTTGGCCGGCGTCGCCTTGGGCGCGCTCGCGACCCGCACCGACCGGGTGCGCTGCCGCGGCTGCGGCGCGATCACCTCCAGCCCGCGATAGCCGTTGTCGGCGGCGATGGTGTTGTAGGCCATCACGTACTGGTCGGTCCGCGCGGAGATACTGTCGGCGACCTTGCGACCCTGGGCGATGTCCTGATCGTGCCGGGTGCGGACCGCCGCCATCTGCGCTTCGGCGGCTTCCTTGGACATGGCGCCGTCGAGGAACTCCGTGCGGATCTGCCGGGCCTCGGCCAGCCGGCAATTCTTCAGTGCCCGCAGCGCCGCATTGAACTGGTCGACCCGTTGGTTTTCGGTACGAACGTCGGTCAGCGCGGTCTGCAACGCCTGATAGGCGCCACCACCCTGGAGCTTGGAGATGTAGGTGCCCGCCAGCGCCGCCGTACCGCCGATCGCAGCACCAGCGAGAATCGAACCGATGTCGCCGCCACCGGCGGCCGCACCGGCGATGCCGCCGACGATCGCGCCGCCGAACGTCGCCGCAACGAGGGTCTTGTCGAAGTACTCCTCGAACTCCGCGACCTTGCCGCGGTCCACGTAGCAGGCGGGGTCCGCCGTCTGACTGGCAAAGCTGCCCGATCCCAACCGGGCAAACCCGCGATTGACCGCGTCGACGGTGGGCGTGCAACCCGCCACCCCCAAGGACAACGCGACGAGAGCGACCGAAGCGCGAAGCTTGCTCGACCTCGGCGCCTGGACCAACCGGTAATACTCGGCTGCATTCGGCATCGATTCAGCTCGTTCGTGACATGGACGACAACCAAGCCCTACCCCTGCATGAAGCTCGGCACCATCCGGGAATTGGTCGTGCGCCGCACCTGAGGTGCCGCTCGAGCGGTTGTGAGGCGGGACTTTCGTGAACGGATCTTTGCAAAGGCGTGATGCTGCGCCGACGATCGTCCTCGCGCTCGGCCCCTCGATGTTCGGCATCGCTCCGCCTCCGTCGTTCGCACAGCGGTCCGGCTCCAAGCCACGCCGCTCCCTGTGGCCAACGTCGTCGGCCCGGGTCGCGCGGAAGTACGATCGGCATCTTGCCCGCGGCGAGGCGTGCTGGCGCTTTACAAGACCCGTCAGCACCGATGCTTACGGCAGTTGTAAGCCACGGCGGCAGAAACTTGGTCCACATTCGGCGTTGCCGTGAGACCTGAGGGCACGGCTGGGGGAGTTCGCCGATGACGTTCGTTCGTTGCGCCGCGCTGTCGAGGCGGCTCGTGCTCCGCAGTGGATCGTGTTGGGCGGCGCTGGCTGCTGCCATCCCGGCGATGGCAGCGTCCGGCGAGCCCACGTCCGACGTCAGCGCGGTGGTCGCACGAGCCCTGCCGGCGATCGTGACGGTGCTCGTCAATCGCCCATCGGCGCTGCCGACTTCCCTCCAGCACCAGGGCCTCGAGGCGGCGCGCGGCCAGCGCCAGGCCGCCGGGTTCGTCGTCGGCGAAGATGGTTTCATCGTCACCAACTGGCACGTCGTGCAGATGGCTGGGCCACTGGTCGTCCAAACCCAAGATGGCCGAACACTCGACGCCGCGCTGGTCGGTGCCGATCCGCTCACCGATTTAGCGCTGTTGCGCGTGGCACCGACGGCAGGGCTGCCGGCGCTGGCGTTCGTCATGGAACCACCGCCGCTCGGCGCCACCGTGATCGCCATCGGCGATCCGTTCGGCTACGCGGCAAGTGTATCCGTCGGCGTCGTCTCGGGCCTGGAACGCCCCTACGACAGCGTTGATCCGGTGGGCTTCATCCAACATGACGCCGCACTCAACCCCGGCAGCTCCGGCGGCCCACTCTTGGACACGACCGGCCGCGTCGCCGGCGTCAACACCGCCATCGTCGATGCAGCGCCGTACAACGTCGGCATCGGATTCGCGGTCCCGGCGCAGCTCGTGGCGTCGGTGGTCGCTGCGCTCCGGACCGAAGGCCACGTCGCGCGACCCTATCTCGGGGTGGAGGTCCAAACGCTGGAGACACCTCTGGCCCGCAGCCTCGGAACGGATGGACCCGGAGGGCTGCTGGTCGCTCACGTGCACCCGGGATCACCAGCCGACGGTCAGCTCCGCCCCGGCGACGTCCTCCAAGCCGCGGACGGACGGCCGCTCGCCCACGTCCGCGATCTGCCACGCGCCTTGATGCCGAGGCAGGCCGGCGACACGATCCATCTCACCGTGCAGCGCGACGGCGTCGCCGACGTGGCGGTCGTGCTCGGCGCCAGCCCGCCACCGATCGCCAGCCGCCGGCCGTCGCCCGGGGCCGACGCGGCTGGAAATGACGCCCACGGGATCAGGGCCCGCAACCTCGAACCCCTCGGCATCCGCTTCGACCGAACCACGCCGGAAGGGTCGAACGGCCTGGTGCTGGCGACCCCACCCGTCGGCAGCGCCGCCCACCGCGCCGGGCTGCGGGCCGGCGATCGGTTGTTGGCGATCGACCGCGAGACCGTCACCACGACCGCGCGGGCGGCCTCGTTGTTGCAGCCGACCTCACGACCGGTGGCCCTGCTGGTCCAGCGTGGCGCCGAGAGCCCGCGCTATCTGGCGCTCGGCGGCGGTGCCGGCCACCGGGGCAACGTCGCGGCACCGGTCGGCGGCCCCTATTGAAACTGGCCACCCGAAGGAAAGTGAGATCGTCATGCGCGTTTTGATGGTCGAAGACGACGCCACCTTGGCCAACGACGTCGCCAGCGCGTTGCGCCCACGCGGGATAGAGGTCGACGTGGCGGAAACCGTCGCCGACGGCGTGGTAAAAGCAGCCGCAGCGTCCTACGACGTGTTGGTCCTCGACCGCATGTTGCCCGACGGCGAAGGCTTGGACGTGCTGATCGAGCTCCGACGGCTGGAGGTGCTGACGCCGGCCCTGGCCCTCAGCGCGCTCGCCGAGACGGCACACAAGGTCGAGGGCCTGGAGCGCGGCGTCGACGACTACCTCGGCAAGCCTTTTGCGCTCAGCGAGCTGGAGGCGCGGCTCCGCGCCGTGCACCGCCGCGCCAACGCTCAACCGCACCCCGAAGTGTTGGTGATCGGTGATCTGGAGGTATGGCTGAAATCGGAGACCGCGGCCCGCGGCGGCCAGCCGCTGCGCTTGACCAGCAACGAGTTCAAGCTACTCCGGCTGTTGGCGGAGCACGTCGACGACGTCGTGACACGCGCCATGATCCTGGAGCGGGTGCTCGGCTACCGCCCCGGCTTCGACCCCGGCAGCACCGTCGTCGACGTCAACGTCTCGCGGCTGCGCAAGAAGCTCGATCAGCCGTTCGAGGCGAAGATGCTCGAGACGCTGCCACGGACCGGCTATGTGCTCCGCCGACCCACGATCTGAGCCGCGCCGTTCCGCGTTCACTCGGCTGGCGGTGGTCCTCAGCCTGATCATCGGCGGTTTCATTCTGTCGTCGGCGACGGCGCTCTACGTCGTCGCCAGCCGCGCCCTGGAAGCCGAAGCGCGCGCGCTGGTCGCTCAGGAGTCGCGCCGGCTGGAGCGCTTCAAGGCGCCAGTAGACGTACTCGACCAAGTGCTGCGGGCGCGACGCGCGCCGGACCGACCCTTGCTCTACGCGTTCGTTACGCCCGAAGGCGCCTGCCCGGACGTAGCGATGGCGCGGAACGACATGCGGATCTGCCCGGTCGGCAATCTGCCGGCGACGCCCGAACTGCTCGCCGCCACCGCCGGTTGGATCGCGTTCGACTATCCGAGCGGCGCTGCGCTGATCCCGGCGCTCGGTCGCATCACGGTGCTGCCGTCGGGCGAACGGCTGCTGGTCGCACGCAGCCTCGCCGCGGTTCGGGACGCCAGCGAACGTTTGCTCGTCCTCGCCGTGGCCGGTGGCGCTGTCGGCTTCGTGCTCGCCGTCATCGTCGCCGCCACGGCCAGCCGCCTCCTCCTCCGGCGCCTGCAGGCGATCAACCGGTTCTGCGACGATGTCGGCCACGGCGATCAAGGCGAGTTGGGCCGTCGCCTGCCGATCCGCGTACCTCCCGACGAGTTCGACAGCTTGAACACCCACCTCAACGCCATGCTGGACCGCATCGCGCAACTCATGGCGAACGCGCGCCAGTTCGCGGACGTGACCGCCCACGAGCTCAAGACCCCCCTCGCCCGCCTGCGCCTGCGCCTGGAGCGTGCCCAAGCCGCGGCGCCGTCGGCCGAAGCGGCTGACGCCCTCGCGGATGCCCTGGTCGAGATCGACCTCAGCAATCACCTGGTGCGAACGTTCCTGGAGATTTCCCGCCAGGCCGCCAGCGATCGGCGCGGTTTCACGACCGTCGATCTGGCGGCGGTGGCGACCGACACCGCCCAACTGTACGAGCCACTGGTCGATACTGCGGACGCCGAGCTGGTGGTGGATGCCGGCCCCGCCACGGTCATCGGCGAAGCGTCCTTGCTGGGCCAAGTCGTCGCCAACCTCTTGGACAACGCCAGTCGCCACGCGCCGCCGGGCAGCGCCGTCCGTCTCGCCACCGGACGCTCGGCGGCCGGCGTGTTCCTCACCGTGGAGGACAGGGGACCAGGGATCCCGCCCGCGGACCGAGAACGGGCTTTCGAGCCCTTCGTCGCCGGCGTGGCTTCGACCACCGGGGGCCACGGCCTCGGCCTGGCGTTCGTCCGTGCCGTGGTCGACCGCCACGGCTTCACCGTCCGCCTCGAGGATGCCGAACCGGGCCTGCGTGTGGTGATCCAGGCGCCCATTCCCGAGGCCACCGGCTGAAGGTCGATGCCGGCGCCCCGTCGGCGTTCGCCATTGGCTGGCCATGAACGCTTTACAATGTTCGTCGGGCCGTCGATGACGAGTTTCGTAAGGAGTACGGTCCCAGCCGCCTCGTGTATGAATTTTTTTGCGGTTCGTTCAGAGGGCGCAGCCGCTCATGGAAAGGACGTTTCGATGAAGAAGCTCCAGCTTTTGACCACGACCGCCGCCTTGCTGTTGCTCCTCGCCGGTGGGGCGGCCGGGACCGCGCGGGCCCAGG
Source organism: Pseudomonadota bacterium (assembly GCA_039818825.1). Classification (GTDB taxonomy): domain Bacteria; phylum Pseudomonadota; class Alphaproteobacteria; order Geminicoccales; family Geminicoccaceae; genus JBCBTD01. The sequence continues at coordinate 16,861 of JBCBTD010000038.1, read as the reverse complement.
ACACCAACGTCGATCCGGAGGCGAAGACCGAGCGCACCGCCGTCGACGACCTGGCGTTGGCCGACCAGCTCTACCTGATGGGTTTGGAAGCCGAGGACCCGGTGCTGCTGATCGCCGCCGCACGGATCTACGCGGCGACGCCCGCTGAAGAACGCGACTACGAAGCCGTCGACGACGACGAAAGCGACGCACCGCAACCGGCAGAGCGCGCCGATCGGCCGAGCCTCGAAGCGGCGCTGGAAGCCGCACGGACTCATGCCGACGACCAGCCTGACCTCGTCGCCGTGATCGACGAGATGGAAAGTGTCGCACCGCGCGGCCGCGTCCGCGGGCCCGGCACGGCCTCCGGCCGCGTCGGTGCCGGCCGCCAAGTCACCTACTACGGCGACACCACGCGATTCAGGGGTGGCGAACCGGCGACCATCACGATCCAGGGCTACGGGGTCAGCGACCTCGACCTCTTCGTGTTCGACGAGAACGGCAACGAGATCTGCCGCTCGGTGCGCGGTTCCGATCGCGAGCGTTGCGACTGGTATCCGCGCTGGACCGGCCCGTTCCGCGTCGAGGTCCGCAACTACGGAAACCGCGCCGCAGATTTCATCCTGCGCACCAACTGACGAAGCGTTCGGGATCGGCGGCACCGCCGATCCCGCCCCGGGAGATCACCACCATGCACCGTTCCGTGTTCGGCGCCGTGGTCGTCGCGGCGGCGCTCGCCGCATCGCCGTCATCGGCGCAGTCGCCATTCATCGTCGATCCGGATCGAGGCGTCCTGTCGCTGGCACCGGTGGTCGGGCCGATCTCTCCCGGCGTCGTGCAAATCTTCGTCGAAGGCGCCGACGATGCGCGCATGGCTCAACGGCCGACCGAGCTGCCGGTACCGCCGGACGCGCGGGTCGGGCCCCAGGGCGGTCCCTTCGAGCGCCGCCAGCGGGGCTCCGGCTCAGGCGTGGTGATCGATGCCGACGCCGGTTTGGTCCTCACCAATCACCACGTCGTCGAGCAAGGTGCCAGCCTGCGGGTCGGGCTCATCGACGGCCGCTCGCTCGATGCCGAGGTGATCGGCAGCGACGAGGCCACGGACCTGGCGCTGTTGCGGATCGAAGCCGATGGCCTCACCGTGGTCGAGATCGGTGACAGCGACCAGCTCCAGGTCGGCGATCTGGTGATCGCCATCGGCTACCCGTTCCGCCTCGAACAGACGGTGACGCTCGGCATCGTCAGTGGTCTTGGACGCACGTTGCAACGGCAGTTCACCGACTTCATCCAGACCGATGCCGCAATCAACCCCGGCAACTCCGGCGGCGCGCTGGTCGACAGCCGCGGCCGGCTGATCGGCATCAACACCGCGATCTACTCGCGGAGCGGCGGCAATGTCGGCATCGGCTACGCGGTGCCGATGGCGCTCGCCAACGTCGTCGTCGATCAGCTTCTCGCCTTCGGCGAAGTGCGCCGTGGCCGGCTTGGGGTCGAACCCCAGGAACTGTCGCCGGAACTCGCCGAAGCTTTGGAGCTGCCGTCGACCGATGGTGCGTTGATCGCCGAGGTCGAGCCCGGCAGCGCCGGCGAGCAGGCTGGCCTCGAAGCCGGCGACGTGCTGATCCGGGCCGGTGGCCTGCGTGTCGACGGCGTGACCGATCTGATGAACGCGGTCGGGCTGACGCGCCCGGACCGGCCATTGAAGTTGAGCGTGATGCGGAGCGGCGCCCTGGTCGAGCTGGAAGCCCAACTGGAGGCGCCGGCCGCGACCGACGGGGTCGTCTTCGCCGGCGCCAGGTTCGTCACCCTGCCCGACGATCATCCGTTGCGCGGACGGCTGGACGGCGTCGGCGTCGATCTGGTCCGGCCGGGCACGGCAACCGGACGCACCGGCCTTCGCCGCGGCGACGTCGTGACCCATCTCGACGCCCACGCGGTGAGTGGGTTGGACGACGTGCGTGACGTCTTGCAGCGCGTCGGCGATGCGGCGGTGCTCACCGTGGTTCGCGGCAACGCCGAGTTCGAGTTGACGGTCGACGTGCCGCGCTGAGCGCCGCACCGTCGCCAAGGAGGTTTCGATGGGTCGTGCCAGTCTTCTTTTTGCCATCCTGTTGGCCTCAGCGGCGCCAGCCCTTGCCGCCGACGGCCCGAACCAGCTCGACAAGCCTGCGGTGGCGACACCGTCCTTGGCCGGTCTGCGCGATGCCCAGGAGCTACGCCTGCTCGCCCTGGAGCATGAGGACCCCTACATGATGCTCGCCGCGGTCCAACTCATGGCGATCTACGGTGACGGCGCCGGAGACGGTCCGGCGCCGATCGACACGGCGGTCGCCGAGCTGACCGAACTTGCCGCCGATCAGCCAGCCCTGATCGAACGGGGCCTGGACCTCGCGGCGATGCGCGCGCGTGGCCGCACCGTCGGCGCCGGCATGGCCCGCGGCGTCGTGCCGGCGGAGGACGAGGTCGCCTTTTTCAGTGCCGAGACCGAGTTCGTCGAACGCCAAGCGGCCGAACTCGTGCTGCGCGGCAGCGGTCGCACCGACCTCGACCTGTTCGTCTTCGACGAGCTCGGCAACGAGATTTGTCGCAGCGAGGGCGTTACCGCCAACGAGTACTGCGCCTGGACCCCACGTTGGACCGGCGCGTTTCGCATCGTCATCAAGAACCTCGGCCAGGCCGAAAGCGGCTTCGAGCTCCTGACCAACTGAGCGCGCCGCGCCTGCCGAGGAGGACTCGAGACGCAACCTGCGGCCACGGACGCCACACCCACGCTCCGACGCGTTCCGATGGTGCATCAACTCCCACGCTGAGGAAGTCGGTTGTGGGCAGCTAGGGGAGATCGAGCCGGCGAGCCGACCCGTCCGCATTGGTGGCAAGAGAACCTTGGGCGCCAGGGGTGCTCACCCTAGAAATGCGCCAAGACGAGGCCGCCGAACGCCATCGCAGCGATGCACCACTGTTCCTGGGCTTGCGGCGAGCGGAGACCGCATGCGTTGCCGAGGCCGATGGACGTCCAATAGTCGCAAAAACCTGGGGCGTGGGCTCCGCATGGACCGTGTGCCGGTGCCATCGCGCAGAACCGAGGGGCACACAACGGTCTCACAACCACCGAACATGCGAGCCGGGACGACAGAGCAACATGATCATGCCTGTGCGCGGACGTCGAGAGAGCGTCGATTGGGCCTTCTTGTGCCGTAGCTGTCGACTGAAGCTTGGCCTGAAGCAGGAGGCCGTGGCTCAGGACTTCGGTGTCGATCAGGCGACCGTGAGCCGCTGGGAACGAGGACGGCGCGAGCCACGAAGGGCGGTCAAGAAAGCGTACGACCGGGCCGTGACCTGCCTGATCGAGGATCGCGCGGCGCTACTGGCCTTCTACGACGTCCCGGCCGCGCACTGGAAACACATCCGTAGCTCGAACCCGATCGAGAGCACCTTCGCGACCGTGCGCCTCAGGGCCGACAAGACCAAGGGCTGCCTCTCACGCGAAACGGCTTTGGCCATGGTCTTCACGCTCGCCAAGCCGGTCGAGCGTCATTGGCGTCGGCTGAATGGCGCCAACCGCCTCGGCCAACTCATCGAGGGCATTCGCTTCCGCGATGGCGAGGCCGTTCAAGACACCGAGGGGCAAGCCGCCGCCTGATGCCGATACACCAAGATTGAACATGGCCCAGCTCGAGAGTCGCCAACGCCAGAGCCAAGTGTCGACGTCGGGTCGTAGTCGGCGCCTGGCGCTCCGTGTCGTTTGGACCTGGACGCTGTCCTAAATCGTCGAGCCCATGATCAGACCGACGACCTCGGCGCGGGTGACGTCTTCGCGCTGGACCACGGCCGTGACGCCGCCGCGGTGCATGACGGCGATCCGGTCGGTGACACGGAAGACGTGCTCCAGGGTGTGGCTCACCAGAATCACGGCGACACCCTGTTCGCGCAGCGTCTCGATGATCGCGAGCACGCGCTCGGTTTCCTCGACGCCGAGTGCGGCGGTCGGCTCGTCCATGATGATCAGCCGCGCCTCGGCATGGATCGCCCGGCCGATGGCGATCGCCTGGCGCTGCCCTCCCGAAAGTACGAAGGCGGGGCTGTAGGGGTTGGTGATCTCGATACCGACCCGCTCGCGCAGCACCGCCTGCGCCTCCTCGCGCATCCGGCGCCGGTCGAGCAGGCGGACGAGGCCGCCCAGGTAGGTGCGAACGGGCTCGCGACCGAGGAAAAAGTTACTGCCGAGATCGAACGTGCCGACCAGCGCCAGATCCTGGTAGATCGCCTCGATCCCGAGTTCGCGCGCCTGTTCGGGGCTGGCGATGGTCACCGGCCGGCCGTCGATCAGCAAGCGGCCGCCATCCGGCTGGTGCACGCCGGTTATGGTCTTGATGAGGGTCGACTTGCCGGCGCCGTTGTCGCCGACGAGGCCCACGACCTCCCCGGCTTCGACGGCGAGGCTGGCATCATGCAGAGCACGTACGCCGCCGAAGTTCTTGGTCACGCCTTCCAGCGCGACCAGAGCCCCGCGCGTCTCGTCCATGCGCGTGGCCCCGGTCGACGTGCTGCCTGTCGTGGTGGCCGCCGTCGTCACTGCTGCGCGGCCGCCTCGACCTCGTCCCAATGCTCCATCAGCCGCTGCGCGCCCTCCGGCACCTTGGCGACGACGTCGTCGCGGCTGGAGACCATCACCATGTCGAGCGGATACTGCTGGTCGATCGGTTCGCCGGCGCGATGGCGGAGAATGGCTTCGGCGATGTAGCGGCCGCTGCTCTGGCTGTCGCGGAAGATCGAGCCGCGGATCGTGCCTTCCCAGATCATGTCCAGCTCGGGCGGCACCGCACCGTAGCCGAAGACCGCAACGTCGGTGCGGCCCATGCCGGCGAGCGCGTTGGCGACACCCATCGCCATGGCGCTGTTGCCGGCGTAGATGGCCTTCACGTCGGGGTTGGCGAGGATCAGCCGCTCGGTGGCGTCGAAAGCGCGGGCCTGCTCCCAATAGGCGTAGTGCTCGAAGCCGACCTCGACGCCCGCCTCGGTCCAGAGGTCGCGAGCCGTGCCGACCCGTTCCTCGGAGATCTGGTTACCCGGTTCGGCGAACATCAAACCGACCTGGTCACCACTCTCAAGAACGTTCTCGAGCGCCCATTCCGCGGTGATGCGGCCGCCCTCGGCGTGCGAATAGCCGCTGTAGGCGAGCACCTCGACACCGGCATCCTCCGGATGCACGTCGAGATGGTTGATGACGACGATCGGCACCCCGGCCGCGTTCGCCGACTGCAGCGCCGGCACGATGCCGAAATAGTCGATGGGCCCGACGATGATGTAGTCGACGCCCAAGGTGATCAGGTCTTCGACGATATCGAGCTGCTGCTGGACGTTGGCTTCCTGGGTGGACGCGCGGGCGATGAACTCGTAGTCGACCCCGGCGCCGTCGAGCACCTCCTGGAAGCCGGCGGCGAACTGGCCGAAGTAGTCCAGGGTATCGTAGACCGGCGGGGCATAGCCGATCCGCAAGGTATCCTGGGCGGTGGCCGGTGCGGCGGCGAACGCGACGGTCCCTGCCAATACGAGCCCGAAGGCGGTGGAGCGGATCATCGTTCTGACCTCCCTGTTGATCGAGACGAGGACGACCTCGCCCGCCTCAGCCGCCGGCCATTCCCTGACGGCGGAAGCGGAAGAGCTGGATGGCGACCGCGATGACCAAGGTCGAGCCGATCACGATCTGCTGCCAGTAGAAGGGCACGCTCATCAGCAAAAGCCCGTTCTCGGCGACGCCGAGGAAGACGGCGCCGAGGAACGTTCCGAGCAACGTGGCGTAGCCGCCGAACAGATAGGTCCCGCCGAGGACCACCACAGCGATGGCGTGCAGCTCCATGGTGGCGCCGAGGACCGCCTGGGCGGCGTTCAGGCGCGAAGCCAGCATCGCCCCGGCGAGACCGGCGAGCGTACCACAGATGACGTAGGCGAGCGTCTCGTAGCGGCGCACGTCGATGCCGGCACGAAGCGCAGCGCTGCGATCGCCGCCAACGGCGAGGACGTAGGCGCCGAAGCGCGTGGCGTTCAGCAGCACCGCGGCGCCGATGACGACGACGAGCGCGACGATCCCGGCCACCGGCAGGCCCAGCACCTGGCCCTGCCCGAGCCACAGGAAACCTTCGGGGAACCCACGCGCCTGATCGGAGCCCATGACCAAGTACGCCGCACCGCGTACCGCCGTCAGCGTGCCGAGGGTGACGATCAGCGGCGGCACGCGAAGCCTGGTCACGGCGAGGCCGTTGATGGTGCCGACCGCGCCGCCGACGGCCATGGCGGCGAGCACCGCCAGAAGCGGTGCCGCGACGACGTCCGACTTCACGACGATGCCGGCGACGCAAGCGGAAAGTGCCACGGTCGAACCGACCGACAGATCTATACCCCGCGCCGCCATGACGATGGTCATGCCGGCGCCGAGCACCAGGAAGATCGCGATCTGACGAAAAACGTTGAAGAGGTTGCGCGCGTCGAGGAACACGGGGTTCACGACGGTGATGAGCAAGACCAACAGCACCAGCGGAACGAGTAGGCCGAGCGGCGGGACGAGTTCGGGATTGCGCTGCCAGAAGCCAAAGGCGTGCGGCGTACTCGGCGCATGCCGTCGAAGGCCGCCGCCCGTGTCGTTCGACGTCGCCATGCCGAACCGCCTCCCTGGTGACAGCGTTGCGCGTTGTCGACGTTTCTTCACGGATCACACCCACGTTGTCAAGTTGGTTGACCGTTCCCTACGATCAGGTGAAGCGGCGTTTCCAGCAGAGTGCTGCGGGTTGAGGTATTTTCGGCCCAATTACCGTGCCAAGCACGTTTTTCGTATCTCGAGAGCGCCTCTAGCGGTTCTTACCGGAGCCGATGCCGCGCGTTCGCAACGAAGTGACTTTACAGTCATGAGTCGATGCGTGCAGATGCACTGCGTAACAGGAGGAGGGATCATGGCTCCGTCGGGCAGCCACGCAGGCGTCGTGTCCTTCGCCACTCGACTCAACTCGTTCGCGGTCGCGCCGGAGCGCTATTGGGGGCCGGAGGTCACGCGCCCGACCGTGCCGCAGATCATCGAACGCGCCGCAACGGTCCGCGGCCTTGGCCACGTCGACCTCAACTATCCCGACCACGTCGCCGCTGCCGGCGCCGCGAGCATCGCCAAGGTCGTCCGCGACCAAGGCCTGGCGGTGAACGGGCTCGCCATGCGCTACTACGGCAACCCTGCCTTCAAGCTCGGCGCCTTCACTCACCCCGACCCGGCGGTACGGCGCGAAGCCATAGAGTTGACCAAGCGCGGCGTCGAGGCCACCGCTGCCTGCGGCGCAACGCTGTTGACGCTCTGGCTCGGTCAGGACGGGTTCGACACCCCCTTCCAGGCCGACTACGCGACCCTCTGGCAACGCGAGATCGACGCGATCCGTGAGGTCGCAGCCCACGACCCCACGATCGACATCAGCCTCGAATACAAGCCCGACGAGCCGCGCGCCTACAGCCTCCTGCGCGACGCCGCGACCACCCTGTTGGCGATCGGCGACGTCGGCGCGCCCAATCTCGGGGTCACACTCGACCTCGCCCACGTGCTTTACGCCGGCGAACAGCCGGCCTTCGCCGCCGCCCTCGTGGCCCGGAGGAGCCGAATCCTCGGCGTTCATCTCAACGACGCCTACGGGCGACGCGACGACGGCCTCATGGTGGGTGCGGTACACACCGTCCAGACGGTCGAATTGCTCCGCCAACTTCGGCGAGACGGCGCCCTCGGCGTGATCTACTTCGACACCTTCCCCGACCTCACTGGCCTCGATCCGGTGGCGGAGTGCGAAGCCAACATCGCCACCGTCGAAGCGATGCTCCAGGTCGTCGACGCACTCGACGCGACGCCGGAACTCGACCAGGCCATGACCATCCAAGACGCCGTGACCGCCCAGCGGATCGTCCAACGCTGCCTGCTTGGCGCGCGCTGATCGGGGCACCGGAAGGCGAGGGACGGAGACGCCAGATGCAACGGGAGAAGGGTCGCTAGCCATGCAGCCGGAAACGTCGCAGGCGGCGAACGTCGTCGTCGTCGGCAGCCTGCACTACGACATCCTCGTCCATACCTCGGACCGCCCCCGCAAAGGCGAGACCGTCCAGGGCCACGCCTGGGAGCCCAAATGCGGTGGCAAGGGCGGCAACCAGGCGGTCGAAGCCGCGCGCCACGGCGGCGCCGTGGCGTTCGTCGGCGCCGTCGGCAACGATGGCTTCGGCGCGACCTTGCGCGCGAACCTCCAGGCCGGGGGCGTGGCCGTCGACACCGTGCGCACCATCGCCGACACGGGCTCGGGCATGAGCGTCGCGCTGATCGACGACGACGGTGACTACGGTGCGGTCATCGTCCCCGGGTCGAACTGGCGGATCGGTGCGGCTGACGTTGCCACGGCAACGGTCCTCGACACGGCACGGGTACTGTTGCTCCAGAACGAGGTGCGGGAACAAGTCAATCTCCTTGCCGCAAGCAAAGCCAAGGCCGGCGGCGCTACCGTCGTCTGGAACGCGGCGCCGGCGCGGCCGGCGGACCCGGCGCTCCTCGCTGTGGTCGACATCGTCGTCGTCAACGAGATCGAGGCGGAGATGATGGGCGGCGGCGAGGTCCGCGACTTGACCAGTGCCGCCCGTGCGGCGACCGCCCTCGCCGATGGCGAACGGCAGGTGATCGTCACGGCCGGCGGCTTCGGTTGCGCCCTGGCAACGGCCGACGGCACACTTCTGGAGTTGCCGGCGCATCAGGTCGAAGTGGCGAGCACCCACGGCGCCGGCGACGCCTTCGCCGGCGCGCTCGCTGCCCGACTAGCCACGGGCGCCGAACTGGCACGAGCGGTCACCTACGCCAACGTCGCCGCCGCGATCCTGGTCAGAACCCCCGAAGCACAGCGGTCTCGACTCACCGCCGCAGACACACTGCGCCTCCTCGACGGCGTTTGAAGGATCACGTCCGGCTCGGCTCAGCGTCGCCGTCGTTTGCCTTGGACGGCGCCCATCGTCTGATCCAATGCCTGCTCGGCCTGGGCGACGTCGCGTTGCGCGATGCCGACGAAGACGGTGTCCATCAGAATGAGCTGCGCGACCCGGGCGGCCGCGTTCTCGCCCAGGAGCGGTGAACCCTGTGCAGTCGAGCAGAGCACGACCTCTGCTTTTTGCGCAATCGACGAGCCCGGGTAGTTCGTGACGGCAATCGTCCCGGCGCCGCACTCTGCGGCCCGCTCCAAGCTCTCCAGGACGACGGTCGTTTCGCCCGAATGGGAGAAGGCGACGACCACGTCGTCCGGGCCGAGAGTCGCCGCCGACATCAGCATCATGTGGGCATCGTCGTAGAGCTGCGCACGGCGGCCGATCCGCAACAGCTTGTGGGCCACGTCGCGGCCGATCTGGGCCGAACCGCCGACCCCGTACATTTCGATCCTGTGAGCGTCGTAGAGCATGTCCGCGGCACGCTGGAGCGCTTTGACGTCGAGGATCGCCATCGTCTCCTCGAGCGCCTGGATCGAGGTGCGGAACACCTTGGCTGCGATCGACGCCATGTCGTCGTCCGGCGCAATCTCGCTGTGGAGACTGGCGGTCGGCGCCCGGCGATAGTCGACGAGGCCGGCGCGCAGCTCACGGAAGCCCGAGAAACCCAGCTTCTTCGCGACCTTGACGACCATTGCGTCGGAAACGCCCGCATCCTCGGCGATGCCCTTGAGCTGTGTGGTCGTGTCGAGGTCCTTGCGCGCGATCATGACCTCGACCACCCGCGCCTCCAGCGGCGTCAGCTGCGGGATCCGCATCCGGATCCGCGGACCGATCGCCTCGGGCGCGAGCGCCCGCGCCGTCATCGAGCGCCCCGCGTCGCCCGTTCGATCAGCATCGCCAGGATGATGATGAGGCCGGTGGCGAGCAGTTGGTAGAAAGCTTGGACGTTCATCAAGGTCAGACCGTTGCGGAGCGCGCCGAGGATGATGGCGCCGAGGATCGTACCCACGATGCTCCCTTTGCCGCCCATCAGGGAAGCCCCGCCGATCGCCGCGGCAGCGATGGCGTCGAGCTCCCACAAGGTGCCCATGGTCGGTTCGGCGGCACCGAGCCGGCCGGTCAGGATCAGCGCCGCCACTGCGGCAAGGCCGCCCGACATCATGTAGGCGGCGATCTTGGTGCGTTTGACCGGCACACCGGCGACGTGCGCCGCTTCCTCGTTGCCGCCGACGGCGAGCAGATACTCCCCGAGCGGGGTGCGGTTGAGGACGACCCAAGCGGCGACCGCGAGGATGGCGACGATCACCACGGGCAAGGGCACGCCCCCGAGCGTGCCGGTGAAGAGGAGGCGAAACTCGCTCGGCAGCCCGAAGATCGGGTTACCGCCGGTGTAGATCAGCGCCAACGCGCGAAAGAGCGAGAGGCCGCCCAGGGTGACGATGAAGGGCTGCAGCCCGGCATAGGCCACGAGGGCACCGTTGAAGAACCCGGCAGCGAGGCCGACTGCGAGGGCCGCACCGATCGCGACCGCCGCAGGATGGCCGGCGACCAGCGCCGATGCCGCGACGACGGCGGCCAGGGCGGCGGTCGAGCCCACCGACAAGTCGATGCCACCCGAGACGATGACCAAGGTCATCCCCAGCGCGATGCAGGCGTTGATCGACGATTGCTGCAACACGTTCAGCAAGTTGGCGGTCGTCAGAAAGGTGGGTGTCAGGGCAGCGAAGGACACGAAGATCACGACGAGGCCCAGCGCAACGCCGGCTTCGCGGAAGCTCAACGCGTTCGCCCAGCGTCGGGTCGCTGCGGGCTCGCCCTTGGTGCTCACGGCTTCCGGTCCTTCTCGTCGATCGATCCGCCCGCCTCCAGTCCCGGGACCGCATGGGCCATGACGTCGGCTTCGCTCAAGCCGTCGTTCGCGAGATCGGCGACCAAGCGTCCCTCGCGGAGGACGAGCACGCGATCCGCGAGGCGCAGAAGCTCGGGCAACTCGGAGGAGACGACGACGATGGCTTTCCCTGCCTCGGCAAAGCGTTCGATCAGCGCGTAAATCTCCCACTTGGCGCCGACGTCCACGCCGCGTGTCGGCTCGTCGAACAGTAGGATGTCGGTGCCCGCCGCGACCCAGCGGCCGATCACCGCCTTTTGCTGATTGCCGCCACTGAAGGCGCCGATCGGCCGGTCGACGTCGAGCGGTCGGAGGCCGAGGCGCCGCATGACGTCGGTCGCCGTCCGTCGCAACGCGCCCCGCCGCACCAAACCGGCCGATGCAAAACGCGCGAAAGCCGGCAGCGCCATGTTGGACGCGACCGGCCGCATCGCCACGATGCCCTCTCGCTTGCGTTCCTCGGGCACGAGGCCGATGCCGGCCGCGACGGCGGCGCGCACGTCGTGGCGCGGCAAGATACGGTCGCCGACCGCGACGGAACCGGTCGTCGGCCGGTCGACGCCGGCGATCAGGCGCAGCAGCTCGGTCCGTCCGGCGCCAACCAACCCGGCGATGCCGACCACTTCGCCCCAGTGGACTTCGAAACTCGCGTCGACGACCGCATCGCCGCGCCCCAATCCATGCACATCTAGCGCGGGCCTCGACGTAGCGAACGATTGCCGGCGCACACTCTCGAGTTCGCGGCCCACCATCTGGGCCACGACTTGCCGCTCGTTGGTCTCGGCGAGCGTCACCGTGGCGACCAGCCGACCGTCGCGCAGGATGGTCGCGCGCTGGCAGACGCGGAAAACCTCGTTGAGGCGATGCGAGACGTAGACGATCGCAACCCCGGCGGCGGCGAGTTGGACGATCAGCTCGACCAGCCGCTCGAACTCCTCGGGCGTGAGGCTCGACGTCGGCTCGTCCATGGCGATCACCCGCGCCTGGTCGATGAGCGCGCGGGCGATTTCGACGAGCTGGCGTTGGGCGACCTTCAGCTCGTGGATCGGCCGCGCCGGATCGATCCCCGGATCGAGCGGGGCCAGCGCTGCCGCTGCTGCAGCTTCCTGGGTCCGGCGGTCGACCACGAGGCCGAAAGCCCGCGTCCGTGGCCGGCCGAGGAACAGGTTCTGCGCGACGGTCAGCTCCGGAACGTGCTGGAGTTCCTGGTGGATCATGGCGATGCCGGCGGCTCGCGCGAGGAGCGGCGTCGATGCCGCGACCTCGCGACCATCGACACTGATGCGGCCGCCATCGGGCCGATGCACGCCGGAAAGGACCCGCAACAGTGTCGACTTGCCGGCACCGTTCTCGCCGATCAGCCCGTGAACTTCACCGGCCTCGACGGCGAAGGATACGTCGTCGAGCGCCCGGACGCCCGGGAAACTCTTGCTCACGCCGTCGAACACGAGGCGGGAAGGCACGCTGTCGCGCATCGGCTCGGCTCGCAACGCGCCCCGGCCGACGACCGAGGCGCGCTCGGGGTTCACTGCGCCAGGATCGCCTCGCGCAGGGCATCGCCAGTCACGGCGAAGTCGTCGACGTTCTCCTGGGTGATCAACGCCTGCGGCGTTGCCACGACGCGGGGAAGCTCCTGACCGGCGAGGAGGCGAAGCACCACCTCCATGGCAATCTCGCCGGTCAACACCGGGAAGCTGTCGATGGTGCCGGTCAGCTCGCCGGCGCGGATCGACGCATAGGCATCGGAGATGCCGTCGGTGCCGATCACCGCGACCTGGTCGTGCGCGCCCGCGGCCTTCACCGCCTCGACCACACCGAGGGCCATGCCGTCGTTGTTGGCGTAGAAGCCGACGAGGCCAGGATGCTGCTGGAGGATCGTCGCCGCGGCGTTGTAGGCCTGCTCGCGGCTCCAGTTGGCCGGCACGCTCGCCACCACCTCGAACGCGTCGCTCTCGCCGGTGATGGTTTCGGTGAAGCCTGCCGTCCGCTGGCCCGCCGCGTAAACGCCCGGCTGACCCTCGATCACCGCGACCTTGCCGCCGTCCGGCCGGTTCTCGATCAGCCAGCGAGCGGCGCGGACGCCGTTGTCCTTCTGCACGTTGCCGACGTAGTGCCGGGCCTGAGGGATCACCGCATCGTTGACATTGAGCACCGGGATGCCCGCCGCGGTGGCCGCTTCGAGTGCCGGCTGCAGATTGGCGTCGGTCTGCGGCGAGAACAGCAATGCGTCGAAGCCCTGGGTGATGAGGTTCTCGGCGATCGAGAGCTGGCCGAGCTGGTCGCCTTCGTTCTGTGCCGCTTGGTAGACCACTTCGACGCCATGGCCGTCGGCAAAGCCGACATAGCCCTCCCCCAAGGAGCGCCAGTACTCGTTGATGAGCGTCTTCGACACGCCGCCGACGCGGGTATCTGCAGCGGGTTCCGGGAACGGCCCGAACCGGGTCTCCAGCTCCGACCAGTCCATCCGGTCGGGTTCTGCATCGGAGTTCAGGGGCGTCAGATCCTGGGCGAGGGCGCCACCGGTGGCGAGCACCGCGGCCATGGTCAGGGTCGCTAGAATCTTCATCGAAGCCTCCGTTTCGTTGGTTCGTCGATCGCGCATCGTCGCGTCGTTGTGGCCCCCGCCGTGCGGTAGCGCCGAGCGAGCCGCCCAGGAGCTTACGGCTGCACCGAAATCCGTGAAGGCGAGCGGGCGCCTATCGACCCAGCTCGTGCGGTCGGCAACCGGCACATCGGCGACCGCGCCGCCCAACGCGCTCGGCGGTGCTTCTCCAGGTGCTTGAAAGCTTGCCACCCGATCTTGCCCGCCCAACGACCACTCCCCCGCGTCTTTTCGCACGATGGATCGTTCGCTTCGTTTCACGGCTTCTTTGGCAAATGTAAAGCGCTATTTCACGAGCCGTTCATCGCACGTGAAACGCGCACCCTATCGACGATCGGGCCGTGAGCCGCCGCACGGTCATCGTGGACGGCGAACGTCAAGCTGCGGCCAGCGGCTTGCGCGCAGAGCCGAGATAGTTGACCGCCGTCGAGGGCACGAAGCCGAACGTAGGGTCCAGCCGGCGGTTGAGGCCCGTGGGTCCGATACCCTTGAAGCGGCCGACGGCGAACCCGCGCCGCGCGAGCGCCCGTCCGAGATCGCGCGGGCGAATGAACAGAGCCGGGTCATGCGTGCCCCGCGGCATGAGCCGCAACACCCGCTCGCCCATCGTCACCACGACGAACGACGACAGCGCGTTCTTGTTGATGGTGTCGAACAAGAAGAGCCCACCAGGCTTCAGCACACGCGCCACTTCGTCGAGCACGCGGTCGAGGTCGCTGACGTGCTCCAGAGCGTCGCAACTCACCACGATGTCGAGGCTGGCATCGCCCTGAGGAATGGCTTCACCCACGCCCTCGCGGTAGTCGATCTCCAAGGCCTCGGCCGCGGCATGCTCGCGGGCAGCCGCAAGCGCTTCCGTGGCCGGGTCGAGACCGATCACCAGCGCGCCGCGCGCGGCCATCGCCTCGGCCATGAAGCCGCCGCCGCAGCCGAGATCGAGCACCGCTTTCCCCTGCCAACCGTCGACCAACGTGTCGAAATGGGCCAGCCGAGCCGGCACCATGTTCTGGAGCGTGCGAATCCACGCGGTATCGCCAGCCCACCAGCGCCCGCCGAACCGATTGTACATCTCAAGATCGTTCAAAACGTGCGTCATCAGATATCCCTCGATTTCGAAGAGCGAGATGGGACCAACGCACGCCGCGTCGAGCCCTACGCCCAAGACTACCGAACACCCCCTACGGCCTGACGGCACAGGGCGGCTGAAGCCGACGTCGACGTGTTTCAAGGACGCTGCATTGGCCGATGAGAGGCATGATCGGCGACTCCTGGCATGAGGATGATACGCCCTGGCTGCGGTCTCTCGGTTTGGCGCGGCACGCACTACGGCACCAGGCGAGTGGCCAGCCTCCCAGCTTGATAGCTGCGATCGACGACCAGCCCACGCTCCGGAGCCCGCGGCCGATCTAGGCCACGGTTGGCACCGTTCGTGTTCGTTCGGCTGAGACGAATAGTGCGTTCCATCCTGGGCGCCTTTTATCTCGATCACTGGTCCATACTTGATCGAACAAGCAGTCAGCGGCGCTTCGGTCAAAACGTCGCGATGGCTCGCTGATGTAGAAGTCCTCGCTGTGTCTATCTCTTCAGGTCCATCGGCCGGATGAGAATCATAACGGTCCATGAACGAACTTGGAGTTCGCCACGATGACATCGAAGTTCTTGCGCTCCTTGGTTGGAACGACGGCACTTGCAACCTTGCTCGCCGCAACGAGCACGGCTGCGGCCCAGGACTCGGATGACCGCACGATCACGCTCGGCCAGGTGGGGCTGAGCTTCTACGCCGTCGTGGGCGGTGTGGTTCAGGAGCTTCTGGAGCGCCAGGGCTACGCCGTCGAGGTGGTCGAGGGCCCGCACTCGGAGATTTTCCCGCAGCTCGGCGCCGGCGAGGTGGATCTCTTGGCTGCCGCTTGGCTGCCGTCCGGACACAGCGCGCTCTACGAACCGGTCCGCGACGTCACGTTCGAGCTGGCTCCGATCTACGAAAACGCAGCGTTCTTCTGGGTCGTGCCTGCCTACGTGCCCGAAGAGGATGTCGCGTCCATCGCCGACCTGACCAAGCCCGAGGTCGCCGAGCGCATGCCGGACCGGATCGTCA
This sequence comes from Pseudomonadota bacterium, assembly GCA_039818825.1. Lineage (GTDB taxonomy): Bacteria > Pseudomonadota > Alphaproteobacteria > Geminicoccales > Geminicoccaceae > JBCBTD01. Next base: position 1,318 of record JBCBTD010000038.1, on the reverse strand, counting down.
GCCTTCCGGAAGCAACCGGCCTGACGGCCGGCGGCCGTCGCGTGATGGAAGCCTACGGGCTGGAGGACGCAGGCTACGAGCTGGTCGCGGCACCACCCGCCGAATGGCTCGGGGCGTTTCGCGATGCGATCGAGGCTGAAGCGTGGGTCGTTTTCCCGCTGTGGCAGCCACAGTGGGTCAACGCGGTTTACGACATCCGCGCCCTGGCGGAGCCGCAGAACGCCTATGGTGACCCCGACACCGCCTACCTCATCGGCCACGAGACCCTGCCCGCCAAACTGGACGAGGCGACGCTTCGGCTCCTGTCGACCATCCGCTTCGAAGTGGACGACGTCACCGAGATGGACCGCCTGATGAACGTCGAGGGCATGAGCGCTCGCGATGCCGCGCGCTCGTGGATGGAGGCCAACCCCGAGGACGTCGAGGCCTGGTCCACGTCTTGACGCCACGACGGTTGGAGGGCGCGCCGGCCAACTGCGGGGCGCGCCGTCCACGTCGATACCAATCGAGTGACATGGAGGTTGCGGCGATCCGCTTCACGCTCAATGGAACGTCGGTCGAGGCCGATGTCCCACCCGACGCGCCTTTGCTCTGGTTTCTGCGCGACGATCTCGGCCTCACGGGCACGAAGTTCGGCTGCGGCGCTGGAATGTGCGGTGCCTGCACCGTTCACGTCGACGGTGCCCCGAGCTTCGCCTGTCTGACGCCGGTCTCGATGGTCGAGGACGCCGACGTCACGACCATCGAAGGGCTGTCGGACGATGGCGCCCATCCGCTGCAACGCGCCTGGGTGGCCGAGCAGGTCCCCCAGTGCGGCTACTGCCAATCCGGCCAGATCATGCGGGCTGCAGCGCTCCTGCAGGAGAACCCGTCGCCGAGCCGGCAGGAGATCCTGGACTACATGAGCCCCAATCTCTGCCGGTGCGGCACCTACAACCGCATCGTGCGCGCCGTCGCGCGCGCTGCCGAGGAGGTGTGACGATGGCCACTACTCCAGGAACAGGGCTACTCACGCCGTCCCGCCGGAGCGTCCTGAAGGGCGCTGCCTCTCTCACGTTCGTCATCGGCGGTGCCGGGCTGCTCGCGGTCTCGGCCGATGCCGCGGACGAGGCGACGCTAGAGGTCAATCCATGGGTCGCCATCGGCTCGGACGGCGTCATCACCATCGTTTTCCCCGCCACCGAGATGGGACAGGGAAGCTCGACGGCACTCCCCGTCATCCTCGCCGAGGAACTCGACGCGAACTGGGACGACGTGGTGGTCGAACAGCTCGACCGGGATGATCGCACGTACGGCAATCCACTCTTCGGCAACGTGC
>JBCBTD010000037.1:0-40731 GCA_039818825.1 Pseudomonadota bacterium | reverse complement strand
CCGCCGCCTGGGTCGGGTCGACGACCGGCCGACGAAGAAGTGCCTCCAATCGGTCGCGGTACCGGGCCATACCGGCGCAACCGAGAACCACGACGTCGCTGCCGTCCGTATCGCGGAGCGTGGTCGCGGTCGCCACCAGGCGGTCCCAGGTCCGGTCTTCGTCGGCGAGCTCGGCCACCGTCAGACCAAGGGCACGCTCGCCGGCCAATCGCTCGGTAACGGCGAGCTGGCGCAGCATCCGCAGATGCCGCGGGATCGAACGCTCCAGGATGGCGACAACGCCGAACCTCTGGCCGCGCTGCAACGCGGCCATGATGCCGCTTTCGGCGATGCCGAACACGGGAGCCGCCGTCGCCTCGCGGCAGACGTGGAGACCAGGATCGCTGTAGCAGGCGATGACGAACGCTTCCGCCGGAACCTCCTTGACGACCCGCTGCAGCGGCATGGCCACCGCCGCAACGTCGGCTTCGCTTTCGACGCCGAAAGGTCCCTCCGCCAGCGTCATGCACCTGATCTGAGGCCCGCCCGCCATGCGCAACGGTGCGAGGGCGCGGTCGAGGCCGGCCGTCACGTCGGGGTTGGAATTGGGGTTGATCACCAGGATGCCCCCGCCGTCCATGGCTACGTCCTCTCCTGCGTGCTAGCGACGATCCGTTGACCTAAACCGGAGCCTTGGCCTTGACCACGTTCGACCTCGTGATCCGCAATGGCACCATCGTCACGGCCGTAGACACCTACCCGGCCGACGTCGCCGTCGTCGATGGCCGGATCGTCCGACTGGGCCAGGGCCTCGGTCCCGGACGACGCGAGGTGGACGCCAACGGTCGGCTGGTGATGCCCGGCGGCGTCGACAGCCACTGCCACATCGAGCAGATCTCGGCGTCGGGGATGATGAACGCCGACAGCTTCGCCAGTGCCACGCACTCCGCGGCGCTCGGTGGAACGACCACCGTCATTCCCTTCGCGGCACAGCACGTCGGCATGAACCTGACCGAGGTGGTTGCCGACTACCACGCCTTGGCGGCGCGGGGCGCAGTGGTCGACTACGCGTTTCACCTGATCCTCGCCGACCCGCGGCCGGAAGTGCTGGCGGAGCAGCTCCCGCCGTTGGTCGCGGCCGGCCACGCGTCCTTGAAGATCTTCTTGACCTACGACCGCATCCGCTTGGACGACCATCAAGCCCTGGACGTGCTCGCGGCAGCGCGCCGGCTCGGTTGCCTGGTGTGCGTGCACGCCGAGAACCACGGCATGATCGAGTGGGTCGCGGCCCGGTTGGTCGACCGTGGCTACACCGAGGCCAAGTTCCACGCGATCAGCCACCCGCGCGCCGGCGAAGCCGAGGCCATCGAGCGCGCCGCCGCTCTCGCCCGACTGCTCGACCAGCCGCTGATGGTCTTCCACGTCTCGACCGAGGAAGGGCTTCAGGCGGTCCGTCGCGCCCAGCAAGGCGGCGCCAAGCTCCATGCGGAGACCTGCACGCACTATCTGGTCCTCACCCGCGAGGCGATGGACCGGCCCGACGGCAACGGCGCCAAGTGGATCTGCAGCCCGCCGCTCCGGGAGCCGCACGACCAAGACGCGCTGTGGCAGGCGCTCGGCGACGGCACGTTGCAAACGGTGTCCTCGGACCACGCCCCTTACGCGGCGGACGCGACCGGCAAGTTCCAGGCCGGCCCGGATCCGGTGTTCAAGGCCGTGCCGAACGGGCTACCCGGCCTCGCCTTCCGACTGCCGATCCTGTTCGATGCCATGGTCAGCGCCGGCCGGCTGGGCGCCAACGCGTTCGTGCGGTTGACCGCGACCGAACCGGCACGGCTCTACGGCCTCGACGACCGCAAAGGCTCGATCGCCATCGGCAGCGACGCGGATCTCGCCCTTTGGGACCCGGACCGTGAGGTCACGCTCAGCGCCGAACTGGCCGCGGACCGGACCGGCTACACGCCGTTCGAAGGCATGACCGTGCGCGGCTGGCCGACCACGGTCGTGCGCCGCGGCGAGGTGGTCGTCGAGGACGGCGTGATGCTGGCCGCACCTGGCTCGGGGCGGTTCCTACCCCGCGCCGCAGGCGCCGCTGCCACACCCTCGGGTCGGCCGTCGCCCGAGTTGGACCCCGAACGAAACTTCGGCGCGATCCTCGATTGAACACCGACGGATGGCCGCGGCGGCTTGGCCAGACGCCAAGCCGGAGCCAAAGAGCCGCGCGGACCTAGCGCTCGGCAAGAACGAGGCGCAGCCCCAAGACGCCGAACGCTCCGGCGAAACCGCGCCGCAACCACGTCAGCACACGTGGCTTGGCGATGACGTAACGTCGGGTCGCCGACGCGAACGCGCCATAGCCGACGAAGACCACGAACGTCATCGCCATGAACGTTGCGGCCAAGCCCAACATGTAGGCCGTCGCATTCGGCACGTCGGCGGGCACGAATTGCGGCAGGAACGCCAAGAAGAACAACGACAGCTTGGGATTGAGGATGTTCAGCAAGAAGCCGCTGAGCACGATCCGGGCGTTGGCGACCGGCGCTTGATTCTCGCGGACATGCAGGACGCTGCCGTCACGGAGGACGCTCCACGCCATGTAGAAGAGATACAAGACGCCGAGATACTTCACCGCCTGAAACGCCAGAGCACTGGTGTGCAACAGCGCCGCAAGTCCGGCGATGCTGGCAACGATGTGCGGGACGATGCCGAGAGTGCAGCCGAACGCGGCGAGCACGCTCGCACGCCAGCCACGCCCGAGGCCGAAGGCAAGCGTGTAGAGAACGCCCGTTCCCGGCAGCAGGATCACCACGAACGACGTCAGCAGGTATTCGATGGTCATGACGGCTTGGTTCCATCGCTCCGCGACTGCAGCACCGGCGCGGCAGTCAACGTGTCAGGTCTAGCGTTCACGACGTCAACCAGCCGGCGGACAAACCCCGGAGGACGCGACCGTGGCGGTCCCGTCGCGTCCGTAGGCAGCCTCGATCATCGTTGCGCTCAATGCGGCGATCGCCCGGGTCCAAGCTGCCTCGACCGGCGGCTCGAAGTCGTCGCCGAGCACCCGCGCCACGGTCCAAAGCAGCGCCGCCTGCACCTTCTCGTAGTGCACCGCCTCGACCCCGTAGTCGACGTGGCGCCGGGCGAGGTCTGCGGCGATCGGCGCCAGACCCTCATGCTCGTGGAGTTGGGCGACGATCGTGCCCATCATGCTCATCAGCTTGACGCGCTGTTCGTCCATGTCGCCGGTGAAGAGCTGGCGGACGTCGGGCGCGGTGGCGAACAAGCGATCGTAGAACAGGGCGCCGGCTGCGGGCCCACGCATCGCCACCCGGCGAAAGCTGGATCGCAGGATGTCGACGTCCTCTGGGCTCAACTTCATGGACTGGTCCTCTCCGGCGGCGCGCCGAAGGCGTGCTCGAAGCTGTCACGTAGCGCCCGGATCGTCACCTGCACCCGCGCACTCTGTACCGTATCGGGGTGCGCATGAAGATGCAGCGCGCGCACCAGATCCGGCTCGCCGCTGCTCAAGCGTACGACGCCTTCGTCGCGTTCCGCCAGGCACATCGGCAACAGGCCCTTGCCGATACCGGCACGGATCCCCGCCAGGAGGACCGAGCTGTCGGTCGCGGTCAGCCGCAGACTTTCGCCAGTCGGCCGCGTCTGGCTGATCCAGCGTGAGAGCGCCCGTCGCGGTGCCTCGTCGTCCCAGAACGACAACCAGCCGAGACTCTCGGGATCGGTGTCGCGGGGTCCGTACACGGCGTAGGGAACGTCACCGAGGGTGACGCCGAACTCGGTGTCCCGGGGCGGCACCTCGAACCAGATGGCGATGGCGGTGTCGGCGCGCGCGAGGCTGCGCGGCAGCGGCCCCCCGATCGTGCGGACGTCCAGTTGCGGGTGCTCCGCGAGCAGCTCGGGCAGCACCACCTCGGCGATGCGCACCATCGTCCACGGATTGCCGATGATCCTGACCAGCCCACCTGGACCGGCATCGACGGCGGTCACCTCCTCGGTCATGCGCTCTGCTCGCGCCTCGATCTCCATCGCCCGGGCGATGGCGCGATCGCCGGCCTCCGTCGGCGTGAACCCGGTTTTCGAGCGTGCGAACAACACGGCGCCGAGTTCCGCCTCCAACGCCGAGAGCCGCCGACCTGCCGTCGACTGATCGACGCCGAGCACGTGCGCTGCGCTGGTGAGCGAGCCCTCGCGCGCGATCGCCAAGACGACCTTCAGATCATCCCAGTTGACGGTCATGTCGCTGCGCCGTGGCTGGATTTCTGCAGGCAGGTTGTGCGGCGATGTTCGGTCATGTCCAGCCCCGACGTCGCCGCCGCAGAATTCCGCCGTTCGCCAAACATGGATGCATACTCATCCAAAGGTCATGCAAATTTGCGTGATCGCTTATGGGCTGCTGCCGCTTCGTCGCTGTGACCGTCGGCGGTAATCCCTCTCGCATCGTCGATCGCGGCGACAACGCTCAATCATCCGGCACCCCAACGCTCCTGTCGCAAATCGAGCGCTGGCGCCGCTCGGTTAGCTCCAATGGAGAGGGCAAGATGCCTTTCGTCATGAACGGCACGAACGGCTACGATTTCATGCTCGATCAGGCGATGCAGTCGTTCCTGTTCGGCTTCGGCGGTGACGACATCATTCGCGCGCACCAAACCGACTTCACCATGGTGCCAGCGCCATGGGGCGGCTGGATACCGGCTTACGAGGTCGATCACTTCGACGGCGGCGCCGGCGACGACACGATGAGCTACGTGCTGGCCAGCACCGCGGTTCAGGTCGATCTCGCTGCCGGCGAGGCCTGCCGCTTGGCCAATGGCAACCTCTACGCCAAGGACGTGCTGGTCAGTTTCGAGAACGCTACCGGCAGCGCCCACGACGACGTGCTGATCGGCAACAACCTGGCGAACACCCTGAACGGCTGGTTCGGCGACGATCAGATGTGGGGTCGCGGCGGCGGCGACGTGATGGCCGGCGGTGCCGGCGACGACACGATGTACGGCGAGAGCGGCCACGATGACCTGCAAGGCGATTGGGGAAACGACTTCCTCGATGGTGGCGCCGGCGAGGATGAGCTGTTCGGTGGCGACGACGACGACACCTTGCTCGGCGACAACAACGACGACGATCTCTGGGGCGAGGACGGCAACGACAAGCTCTACGGCGAGAATGGCGACGACGACCTCCGCGGCGGGTCGGGCAACGACACGCTGGACGGCGGTTTCGGCACCGACGACCTGCAGGGCGGGTCCGGAATCGACACCGTCACCTTCGTCTTGAGCCCGCACTCCATGGTCCTCACCAATCTCGCCATCGAAGTCAACATGATCCTCGGCTACGCCGATGGCGGCACCGGGTACAAATCACTTAGTAGCATAGAGAATGCCTTCACTGGCAACGGCAGTGATCTTATCTATGGCAGCGAAGTCAACAACTATCTCAAAACCTACGCGGGACACGACACGGTGTTCGGCGCCGGCGGCTTCGACACCATCTTGACGGGCGACGGCGACGACACCGTCCATGGCGGCTACGGCGGTGATACCATCGCGGGCGGCGACGACGAAGACGATCTCTTCGGCGAAGGCGGCAACGACGCAGTACACGGCAATGACGGCAACGACTTGGTCAAGGGTGGGGATGGCGACGACACCGTGACCGGTGGCAACGGCAATGACTGGGTGTATGGCGGCAGAGGCGTGAACAACCTGACGCTGCACGCCGGTAACGACGTCGTCGCTTTCGAAACCACGGAAGTCGGCTTCGACATCATCCACGACTTCCACCTGTGGGTCGACAAGTTCGACTTCGAGAACGATTACTTCGCAGGCGGATCGCCAGCCACCCTCTCCGACGTGCTCTTCGCCAGCACCGTCGTCGGCGACCCGAGTGACAGCTACCTGACCGCGCACACGGCGAGCGAAGGCTGGACCACGATCGCCTACCTGCACGGCGTCGACGCGGCCGCACTCAACGCGGAAATCGCCGACGAGAGCATCCTGTTCGATCCGGTCGTGGTCTTCGACGGTGCCAACGACTGGCTCAGCTGATCGCCGAACCTCCGCCCCTGGCCGTCCGTCCCGTGATCGGGGCCCGGGCGGACGCCCCAACCGCACATCCAACCACGTCCACTGGGGAGTAGACGCAATGGACCGACACATGCTGCTCTGGAAATCACAATGGGAGGTGCCGCCGCAGCGGCGCGTCGCCTCCGATGCCACTCGCGCGACCGGACGCTTCCGCCCGCAGATCGGCCAGCGCCTCCGCGCCGCCTTCGCGGCGTTCCTCGCGAACCCGCAGCCGGACGCGATCGACCGGCAAAAGCCCGACCGGGTCGACCCTCGGGCCGCGCGACCCAAGTCGCCGGCGGCCAAGGATCGCCGTCAACCGATCGTGCCGTGATCGGGCCACGTCGGCGGCGGCGCGGCTCAGCCCGAGCCGCCGCCCAACCGATCGAGGCGAAGGCGATCACGATGGTCGGTGAGCCGCCAGACGCTGGTGAGCACCGCGCCCAAGACCCCGAGGCCAGTGGCACCGCCGATCAGGAACATGATCAACAGCTGGTACTTCACGGCCTCTTCAGGCGCGACACCCGCGAGGAGCTGGCCGGTCATCATCCCCGGCAGCGACACGACGCCGGTGGCGGCCATGGCGTTGATGATCGGCGTGAACCCGGTGCGCAGGGCGCGTCGTAGAACCGGCCCGACGGCCTCCAAGCGCGTCCGCCCCAGCAACAACTGCGCCTCGATCGCCGCACGCTCGCGCACCAACGTCGTGTGCAGCGTGTCGAGCCCGAGGCTGACGCCGGTCATCGTGTTGCCCAGGATCATGCCGAAGAGCGGCAGTGCGTAGCGGGGCGACCACCAGGGTGTCGGCGCGATCTGCGTCGTGAGGGCAAACACCGTGACGACGGCCCCCGCGAGCAGCATCGCCGCCGGGCCCAACGCATAGCCGGCCACCCCTTTGACCCGACGTTCCTGGCGCGCCCAGATCTCGCGGCCCGCAAAGCCGACCATCGCCAGCGCCACCAGGAGCGTCACCCACGGCGAAGCGACGGCGAACACGGCCTTGAGCAGCAGCCCGACCATCAAGAGCTGCACGATCATCCGCAACGCGGCGACGACGAGCTGGCGCTCCAGCCGCAGCCGCAGCACCCACGAGAACAGTACGTTGAGAACCAGGAAGGACGACGCCAGCACGAGATCGAGCGTCGACAGCGCCAGATAGTCCATCATCCGTCGTCGCCATGCAGCCCGCCCCGCTCCATGACGAGCCGGCGATCGGCCAGCCGCGCGGCAAGCTCCACGTCGTGGGTGACGAGCAGCACGGCGACGCCAGCGGCGCAGTGTCCGCGGATCAGGGCCTCGATGCGTGTCGTCGCAGCCGCATCGAGCGCTGCGGTCGGCTCGTCGAGCAACAGCGCGCGCGGGCGATTGGCCAGGGCCCGCACCAGGGCAAGGCGTTGACGTTCACCTGTCGACAAGCGTTGCACGTCCCAGCCCCACGCGTCGCTCAGGCAAACGGCCTCGAGGAGTGCGCCCACGTCCACATCGGTCGGGAAGTGCTCGTCGACGCGATCGGCCCACCAGCCACTCTCGGCCGGCACGAGGCCGACGGAACGCCGCCACTCGGTCGCCGGGACGGCATCGCGATCGCGGCCGTCGAGCCGAACGCTGCCTTCGCTGGGGTCGAGATCGGCGATGGCGCGGAGCAACAGGGACTTCCCGGCGCCCGACGCGCCGAGAATTGCCACGCATTCGCCAACGGCGACCTCGAGATCGACCGGGCCGATCAGGGGTGTCCGCAGCCGAACGACCTGGAGCAGGGCAGCCGCTTGGCGACGGCCCGAGCGGTCTCCGGTCAGCAAGCGACCGTGAGCGGTCCAGGCCGGAGCGCCTGGATGGCCGCCGCGTAGTCGTCGGTGCCGAAGACCGCCGACCCGGCGACCAGCACGTCGGCGCCGGCGGCGACGACTGCCGGTGCGGTTTCCGGCGTGACGCCACCGTCCACCTCCAGGCGCACCGGCCGGCTGCCGATCATGGCGCGCAGCCGGCGGATCTTGTCGAGCTGAGAGCGGAGGAAGCTCTGGCCGCCGAAGCCGGGGTTCACGGTCATCACCAAAACGAGGTCGACCGCATCGAGGACGTAGCGAACGGTCTCTTCAGGCGTCGCCGGGTTGAGCGCCACCCCCGCCTGCTTGCCCAGATCCTTGATCGCCTGGAGCGTGCGATCGAGGTGCGGGCAGGCCTCGACGTGGACGATGAGGCGATCGGCACCGGCGTCCGCGAACGCCTGCAGATAGGGGTCCGCCGGCTCGATCATCAGGTGGCAGTCGAAGCAGACCGGAGCCCGCGGCCGGATGGCCGCCACCACCGCCGGCCCGAAGCTGACGTTGGGCACGAAATGGCCGTCCATGACGTCGAGGTGGAGCCAATCCGCACCCGCCGCCGCTACCGCTTCGACCTCGGCACCGAGATGCGCGAAGTCGGCAGCGAGGACCGAGGGCGCGATCAGGACGTCGGGGTTGCTCATCGCCGACCGAGCCGCGCCCGGGCCCTGGCCGCCAGTGCCTCCGACGTGATACCGAAATGCGGATAGAGCGCTTCCGCCGGGCCGGAGGCGCCGAAGCCCGTCATGCCGACGACATCGTCCTCCCGTGCCACGTAGCGCGTCCAGCCGAACGGGCTCGCGGCCTCGATGGCAAGGCGCGGTGCGGTGCCGAGCACGCCGTCCCGATAGGCCTGGTCCTGCTCGTCGAACAGCTCGAAGCAGGGCATCGACACCACCGTCGCACGGATGCCGGCGGCCGCGAGCTGCGTCCGCGCCTCCAGCGCCGGGCCGACCTCCGAGCCGGTGGCGAGCAGGGTCACGTCGCGTTCGCCCTCGCCGGCGACGACATAGGCGCCGCGGGCGCAAAGGTTCTCGTCGGTCGGCGTCGTGCGGATGGGCTCGAGGTTCTGCCGTGTCAACACGAGCGCACTCGGACGGTCGTGGCGCTGGAGCGCCGCAACCCAGCACTCAGCCGTTTCCATGGCGTCCGCCGGACGCATGACCAGGAGGCCGGGGATGGCGCGGAGGCTTGCCAGATGCTCGACCGGCTGGTGCGTCGGCCCATCCTCGCCGAGGCCGATGGAATCGTGGGTCAGCACGTAGATGACGCGGATCTGCATCAGCGCCGCCAGGCGGATCGCCGGGCGGCAATAGTCGGCGAACACCAAGAACGTGCCGCCATAGGGGATGAGGCCGCCATGCAGCGCGATGCCGTTCATCGCCGCCGCCATGCCGTGCTCGCGGACGCCGTAGTGCACGTAGCGACCCGAGAAGTCGCCCTTGGTCACGTCCGCGGTGGCCGTCGCCTTGGTGTTGTTGGAGCCGGTCAGGTCCGCCGAGCCGCCCAGCATCTCGGGCACGGCCTCGGTCAGCACGTCGAGCACGTCCTGGCTCGCTTTGCGCGTCGCCACGGTCGGCGGCGCGGCGATCAGCGACGCTTTCAACCCGGCCACGGTTGCGTTGAAGCTTTCGGGCAGCGACCCGCCGAGCGTCCGCTCGAAGGTCGCCCGGGTCGGCGCCGGCAGCGCTTCGAAACGCGCCCGCCAAGCGTCGCGCGCGGCAGCGCCCCGGCGGCCGGCTTCCGCCCAGGCCGCACGGATGTCGTCCGGCACGTGGAACGGCGGATGCGGCCAACCCAGACGCTCCCGCGCGGCGGCCACCTCGTCGGCGCCGAGCGGTGCGCCGTGGGTCGCGGCCGTACCCTCCTTGTTCGGCGCGCCGAAGCCGATGACGGTGCGGCAGGCGATCAGGCTCGGCCGGTCGCTGACCTTCGCCGCATGGAGCGCGTCGGCGATCGCCCGCGGGTCGTGCCCGTCGACGGCATAGGTCTCCCAACCGGCAGCCTCGAACCGACGCCGCTGATCGTCGCTGCACGCGAGAGCCACCGGGCCGTCGATCGAAATGCCGTTGTCGTCGAACAGCACGACCAGCTTGGCCAAGCGCAAATGGCCGGCCAGCGAGATCGCCTCGTGGCTGACGCCTTCCATCAAGCAGCCGTCGCCGGCGATCACCCAGGTGTGGTGGTCGACGACCTCGTCGCCGTAGCGAGCGTTCAAGAGCCGTTCGGCGAGCGCCATGCCGACCGCATTGCCGAGGCCCTGGCCCAGCGGACCGGTGGTCGTCTCGATGCCGGCTGCATGGCCGTACTCCGGGTGGCCGGCGGTTCGGCTTCCGAGCTGGCGAAACCGGCGAAGCTCGTCGAGCGGCAGGTCGGCGTAACCGCTCAGATGGAGCAGACCGTAGAGCAGCATCGAGCCGTGGCCGGCGGAAAGCACGAAGCGGTCCCGATCCGGCCAATCCGGTGCCGACGCGTCGTACTTGAGCACGTCTGCGAACAACACGGTCGCGACGTCGGCCATCCCCATCGGCATGCCCGGGTGACCAGACTTGGCGGCCTGGACCGCGTCCATCGCGAGTGCCCTCAGGGCATTCGCCATTGCTCCATGACCGACGCTGGCCGCCGTCGAAACCTGATCGTCCACTTGCCCCTCCCCACCCGCCTACGACGAGACCGCGTCGCAGTCGCTGACCGGTGGGTCTAGCCGCTCAGGATGCGTGAGGCCAGGGGCACGGACCGCCGCAGTCGGCGTCAGCCGACCCGTCGATTGGCGGCGAGCCGTTCCGCTTCCTTGAGCATCGGCGGGCTCATCTGCTGGCGCAACCGGGATGCCAGATCCCCCGCCAGGACGTCGCCCTGGTCCTGAGCTTCCAGGAACATCTTGTAGGCCAGCTTTTCGTCGAGACGGACACCACGACCGCGACTGTAGAGGAAGCCGAGCGATGTGGTGGCACGGACGTGCCCTTTGCGGACGGCAGCGTGGAACCATTTGGCGGCCGTGCGGAAGCTCTGCGGGAGCTTACGACCTTCGGCGTAGCACACGCCAAGTAAGAACATCGCCTCGGCATTGCCACTGTCCGCGGCGCGTTGGAGATAGTCGACGTCGCTGGACATATGATCGGTCACGGCACCCGCTCCAGGTCTCAGGTGCACCGATCCTGCAGTGGAGCCGTGAAGAAACCGTCAACCGCCGGCGAAGCTGTCCAGGGCCTCGAGCTGCTGCTTGATCGCCGCGTGGTCCGGGCTCTCGGGGTCGACCATGGCGAGCACCCGCTCCCAGGCCGTACGGGCGGCAACGACGTCCCCGGTCTGCAAGGCCCACAGACCGACGAACCAGTGCGGCTGCGGGTCGCCGGGATCGAGCGACGCCACCTCGCCGTAGATCTCGACCACCCGGTCACTGACCTTCGGCACCCCCATGATGCGCTCGGCCACGGCCAAATGCGCATCCGCCTCGGCCCGCAGGACGTCCGCATCCGCTGGCGCCAACGCCCGGGCGCGGGCGAAGGCAGCGGCACCGGCCGGCTCGTCCCCGAGCACGATCTGCGATCGTCCGAGCCGGATCCAACCCTGCAAATCGTCGGGCGCCTCCTGCAGGCGCGCTTCGAGCCCCGCTACCATCTCGCGGATCATGGCGTCTTGCTCGGCACCCTCGGCCTCAGGGACGGGTCCGAGAGCGGTGGACGCCGGCATGGGCGGAGCGGCCGATCGAGCCTCGGCGACGGCAGCCACCGGGTCGAGGTCGGCCCGACCGGCAGCAGCCACGAGCATCGTCTCGACCGAATCGTGCCAGGGGGCATCGGGCGGGCTCGTCGCCAACAACCGCGCCCAATGGCCGACCGCGGTGACGTCATCGCCCTCCTGGGATGCGGCGAGGCCCAAGTAGTAGAGCGCGCGGCGCTGGTCGGGGCGCAGTCGCAAGGCGCGCTCGAACGCCGCCCGGGCGACGGGGATAACGCTACCGCCGGCCTGCCCGACCAGGCTCTCGCCCAGCGCCGCCAGCAGTTCAGGGTCGTCGGGATTGCGGCCGAGGCCGTCACGGTAGGCCGCTTCGGCTTCGGCGGGCCCGAGCAGCTCGGCGCGCAATTGGCCGAGCGCCAGCCAGAACATCGGATCCTCGGCGGCGTCGGTGTCGACCAGCGGCTCCAGTTGCGCCAACTCGGCGGCCATCTCGCGCCGCTCGGCGATCTGCGTCGACTGATCGCGCTGGCTCAGTGGCTGTCCGGGCAGTCGCGGGCTGCCCAACTCGCCGTAGACGAAGACGCTGCCGCCGACGAGCAGCGCGGCGACGACGATCGCCACGACCGGCCGGGGGCGGACGCCGCCCGGGGCGGACGGTGCGGTCCTGGCCACGGCGACCAGCCGCCGTTGCACCTCCAAACGGGCAGCGGCGGCCTGCTCGCCCTCGATCAGGCCACGGTCGCGGTCGCGGTCGATCTCGTCGAGCTGATCCTTGTAGACGTCGAGCGCGTGCTCACGCGCGTCGCGCGCGCCACGGGGCCGCAGCAGCGGCCAAACGACCAGCACGACTGCAAGGACCAGGAGCACGCCCGCGGCAATCGAGAAGGTCATGGCTCAGCGCCGCTCACGGAGCAGATCGTCGACGAGCCTCTGCTCCTCGGCGGTGAGTGGCACCGATGCCGCCGGCGCAGCGCGGCGCCTGACCAAGGCGACGACCAACGCCGACGCGGCCAGCGCCCCGACTACCGCGGGGCCGAACCACAAGAGCCAAGTGTTGCTTCTGACCGGCGGCCGCAGCAGCACGAAGTCGCCGTAGCGCGCCGTCATGTAGGCCATGACCGCGTGGTCGTCGTCGCCGGCGGCAAGCCGCTCGCGCACCAGGCGGCGCATGTCCGCGGCCAACGGCGCGTTGCTCGCGTCGATCGACTCGTTCTGGCAAACCACGCAACGGAGTTCGGCGCTGATGGCCCGCGCGCGCTGTTCCAGCGCTGGATCGTCCAGCATTTCCGAAGGCGAAGGTGCCGCCGCCGCGGCAAAGGGCAGCACGACCAAGGCGACCAGGAGCCAACGCCTCATCCGCGCAGCTCCGCCAACAGCGGCAGGAACACGCGTTCGACGTCGGCCGGCAGCACCGGACCGGCATGGCGATAACGAATGCGGCCGTCGGCATCGACGACGAAGGTCTCCGGCACGCCGTACATGCCGAGATCGATGCCCGTCCGGCCCTCCGGATCGGCGCCGATGCGCTCGTACGGGTTACCGAGTTCGTGGAGCCAAGCGACCGCTGCCGCCGGCTCGTCCTTGTAGTTGATGCCGAGGAGCGGCACGCCCTCCACCTCGGCGAGCCTGGTCAGCACGGGATGCTCGACCCGACAGGGCGCACACCAAGACGCGAAAACGTTGACCAGCATCGGCTCACCGCCGAGATCACCGGTCGCCAAGCCTGGCGTTGCCAAGCCTGCCACGGGCGGCAAGTCCATCGCCGGCACCGGCTGGTCGATCAACACCGACGGCAGCGCGCTCGGGTCGCGGCCGAGGCCCAGCCACAAACCGGCGCCGATCGCGACGACCGCGACGATGGGCAGGAGGAACAGCAGGCGCCGCATCGGTCAGCTCCCGACGGCCGGGCCGACCGCCGGCGCCGCACGGCCCTTGGCCGGCGTCGGCGCGCCGATCCGATGGCGGCGATCGCCGAGCGACACGGCGGCGCCCGCTGCCATGAACACGACGCCGCCCCAGATCCAGACCACCAGCGGGTTGTGGTAAAGGCGCACGACCCAGAGCCCGTCGTCGCCGCGCTCACCCAGGACCACGTAGAGATCACGCCATGGGTTGGTGGCGATGCCCGCCTCGGTCGTGCTCTGGCCCTCGACCGGATAGCTGCGCCGCTCGCTGGTGAGGCTCGCGACCGGACGCCCGTTCCGGTCGATCTCGAAACGCGCCTGATCGGCCACGTAGTTCGGCCCCTGGATTCGGCTCACGTCGGCAAGCGTCACCTCGTAGCCGGCAAGCTCACGGCTCTCGCCGATCTCGACGGAAGCGATGACCTCCGTCTGCCAAGCCGAGGCGCCGGTGATCCCGACGACCACGACCCCTAGACCGGTGTGGGCGAGAGCGGTCGCCCACGCGCCGCGGGGCAGACCGACCAACCGTCCCCAAAGACGACCGATCTCGACCCGGCCGACGCCGGCCCGTTGTGCAAGATCGGTGGCGGCGCCAGCGAACAGCCAGCCAGCCAAGCCGAAGCCCAACGCGGTGACGATCGTGCTACGCGGGTCGGACCAAGCCGCCACCGCGGCGAGCACCACCGCAGCGAGCGCCGCAACGCCCATCAGCTTGAGCACGCGGGCGAGGTCGCCACGCTTCCAAGCCAAGAGCGTCCCGATCGGCACCAGGATCAACAGCGGCACCATCAACGGCAGGAACGTCGCGTTGAAGTAGGGCGGACCGACGGAAATCAGCTCGCCGGCGGCGATGTCGAGAAACAGCGGATAGAGGGTCCCGAGCAGCACGGTGAGCGTGGCGACCGCCAGGATCAGGTTGTTGGCGATCAATGCGCTCTCGCGCGAAACCGCGCGGAACGCCCCCGACGCGCGCATCTCAGGCGCCCGCCAAGCATAGAGGAGCAGGGGAACCACCAACGCGACGAGCAGGATCGCCAGGATGAACACACCTCGGGCCGGGTCCGTGGCGAAGGCATGGACCGACGTCAGCACCCCGGAGCGCACCAAGAACGTGCCGAGCAGGCTGAGACCGAAAGTGAGAATGGCCAGCAGAATGGTCCAGCTCTTCAGACTGTCCCGCTTCTCGACCACGATCAGCGAGTGCAAGAGCGCCGTGCCGGCCAGCCACGGCATGAACGACGCGTTCTCGACCGGGTCCCAGAACCACCAGCCGCCCCAGCCAAGTTCGTAGTAGGCCCACCAAGAGCCGAGCGCGATGCCGAGGCTGAGCGACGCCCAGGCGATCAATGCCCAAGGGCGCATCCAGCGCGCCCAGCTCGGATCGATCCGTCCCTCGATCAGAGCGGCGACGGCGAATGCAAACGTCATCGAGAAGCCGACATAGCCGATGTAGAGCATCGGCGGATGGATCGCGAGGCCGGGGTCCTGAAGGATCGGATTGAGCCCGGAACCCTCGAACGGTGCCGGGTCGAGGCGGGCGAACGGGTTCGACGTGAACAACATGAACGCCAGGAACGCCAAGCCGATCATCCCCTGCACGGCGAGGACGCGCGCCCGGAACGACGTCGGCATCGCATCACCGAACGCTGCGACCGCACCGCCGAACAACGCCAGCACCCACACCCAGAGCAGCAAGGAGCCCTCGTGGTTCCCCCAGGTGCCGCTGATCTTGTAGATGAGCGGCTTGGCCACGTGGCTGTTCGCCGCGACGTTCGCGACCGAGAAGTCCGAGACGACGTAGAGGTGGATCAATGCGCCCATGGCCAGGCTGACGAGCAGCAACTGCGCCAGTGCCGACGAGCGCGCCAAACCCATCATCCCGGCATCGCCACGGGCGGCCCCGACCAGCGGCAACGTCGACTGGATCAGGGCCACGCCCAGGGCCAGCACCAAGGCCAGATGCGCGAGTTCAGGGATCATCGACCATCCTCGCCGTCGCGCCAGTGGCCGGCGCGCTCCAGCGCGGCCGCGACTTCGGGTGGCATGTAGCCTTCGTCGTGCTTGGCAAGGACTTCGGTGGCGTCGAAGCGGCCTTCCGGTGTCAACGAGCCCACGGCGACGATGCCCTGGCCCTCGCGGAAGAGGTCCGGCAACACACCGACGTAGCGGACTTCGATGTCGGCGACGGCATCGGTCAGTTGGAAGCGGATCTCGCCATCGGCCGCGCGAACGACGCTGTCGGTCACGACCAAACCGCCAAGACGCAGGCGCTTGCCCGCTTCGATCGTGCCACTGGCGAGCTCCGCCGGGCCGGCGAAAAACGCGATGTTCTCTTCGAGCGCCGCGAGGACCAGAGCGGTCGCGCCACCGAGCAACAGCAGGGCGACCGTGACGAGCAACAGCCTTTGGCTCTTCCGTGTCCGCAACGCCATGGCGCGTCCTCAGCTTTCGTCGGCACTGCCGATGCGTCGGCGCCAGCGTTGAAGCTCGGCGTCGCGCCGGCGGCTCGCGGTCCAGCTCGCAACGAGCAATACCGCAAGCGCACCAACGCTTACACCGAATGCGCTCCACACGTAGGCGCCATAGCCGCCCATTGACCAGAAGTCGCCCACACGTCGACTCGCTTGTGCCCTGTTCTGCCAGCTCCAGCTTACTTAAGGACAAGCATTGGCTTCGCAACGTGCACGACACCGCCATGGACGTTCCGGCACACCCCCTGCCTGCGGCCCCGGTCGCCGGCCCGCCCCTCGCACCCGCAGGCAAGCAGCTGCGTGCGACGCTGGCCGGTCTCGCGCCGTCGGCCAAGCCTTTGGCCGCGATCCGGCCGCTGCTGACCGCGGCCGAAGCCGACATTCGCCAGGTGTTCGACCAGGATGGCATGGCTGCCGACGTCGTCTTCGCCAGGGCGCGACTCATGGACGCCGTGCTCGGCGGCCTGCTCGATTGGGCGGACCTGCAGCGCTACCCGATGCCCAACCCCACCCCGACCGAGCGCCTCGCGGTCGTCGCCGTCGGCGGCTACGGCCGCGGCGAGCTGGCGCCCCAATCCGACATCGATCTGCTGTTTCTGCACAGCTACAAACCGACGTCGCGGATCGAGCAGCTGGTCGAGACCGTCCTCTACACGCTTTGGGACCTCAAGCTCAAAGTCGGCCACGCCGTCCGCACCGGCGACGAGGCGTTGCGGGCGGCGCGCAAGGACACGACCATCATGACGGCCGCGCTGGAGACGCGTCTCTTGTGGGGCGATCCGACGCTTTACGACAATTTCTGCAAACGGCTGCGGCGCGACGTGGTGCTGGGGCGCGAGCTTCCGTACCTCGACCAGAAGCTCGCCGAACGGCGCCAGCGGCACGGCAAGGTCGGCGACAGCCGCTACCTGAACGAGCCGAACGTCAAGGAGGGTGAAGGCGGTCTCCGCGACCTGCAGCTGATCATGTGGCTGGCGCGCTGTTTCCACAACGCCGAGCGGATGGAGGATCTGGTCGGGCTGGACCTGTTGGACCGGGCCGCGGTCCGCGCCCTCCGCCGCTCGGAACGGTTCCTCTGGGCGGTGCGCTGCCACCTCCACTACATCACCGGCCGACCCGAAGAACGCCTGAGCTTCGATCTACAAACCGAAGTGGCCGCACGCATGGGGTTCCGGGCGCGACAGCGACTGGATGCCGTCGAGCGTTTCATGAAGCGCTTCTATCTGGTCGCGAAAGACGTCGGCCTGATGACCGAGATCGTCTCCGGGACGTTGGACGAGCGTCATCGGCCGCGGCCGTTGTTCAAGATGTACAGCCTGGGCTTTCAGGTCGGCAAACAGCGCATCGACGGGTTCGTCGTCGGCGACGGCAAGATCGGTCTCGACGACCCCGAACGCTTCCAAAAGGCACCGGGCGACATGCTACGCCTGTTCCGCCTTGCCGATGCGCATGACGTGGCGATCGGCGCCGACGCCGCCAGGGCCGTCCAACGGAGCCACCGCAAAGTCAACGCTGACGTGCGCGACGATGCCGGGGCCATCGAACACCTGCTGCACCTGCTCACGGCGTCCGAGCGGACCGGCCGGATCCTCACCGAGATGAACGGCTTGGGCGTCCTCGGGCGGTTCGTGCCGGAGTTCGGGATCATCGTCGGGCAGATGCAGCACAACCTCTATCACGCGTACACCGTCGACGAGCACACGCTCCGCGTGATCGGCAATCTCGATGCGATCGGTCGCGGCGACCACAAAGAGGACCTGCCGCTGTCGACCGAGGTGATGCGCCAGATCGTCTCCAAGCCCGAGCTGTACCTTGCCGCGTTCTTCCACGACATCGGCAAGGGTCGGCGCGGCAACCACAGCACCGTCGGCCAACGCATCGCGGCCCACGTGCTGGCGCGATGGCGGCTGCCGGCACCGCAGATCGACACCGTGCTCTGGCTGGTCCGGCACCACCTGTTGATGACCCAGACCGCGTTCTCGCGCGATCTCGACGATCCGAAAACCGTGCAGGACTTCGTCCAGGTGGTGCAATCGCCGGAGCGGCTGCGGCTACTCTTGCTGTTGACCGTCGCCGACGTGCGCGCCGTAGGCCCGCGAACCTGGAACGGTTGGAAGGCGCAGTTGCTGCGGAGCCTTTTTCGTGCCGCCGAAGGCGCCATGCTCGCCGGCGACGTCGACGCGGTCCATCGCGAGACCGTCGACGAAGCCCAGGCGGCGCTGGCCGCAAGCCTCGCCGCGGACCCACCGGCCGGTTGGGGACCGCAACAGATCGACGCCTACGTCGCGCGACACGATCCCCGTTACTGGCTTGGCTTCGAGACGCAACAGCACCACGAACACGCCCATCTGATCGCCGAGGTCGAACGCGAGAAACGCCTGTTGGGGCTGCGGCTCGTGGCTGACGCCTACCAGGACCGCACCGACCTCACCGTCTACGCCCCGGACCACCCGGGCTTGTTCATGGAGGTGGCGGGTGCTCTGGCGCTCTCAGGTGCCAGCATCGTCGACGCCCACGTCTTCACGACCCAAGAGAGCATGGCACTCGACAGCTTCGGTATCCAGGACGCCGACCGACATCATGCCGTCGACGACCCACGCCGGCTGCAGCGGATCCACGACAACGTCGAGAAAGCGCTGGCCGGCCGCCTGCACGTCGCGAAACTGCTGGCGAAGCATCGACCACAAGCCTCCCGCCGGGACGTCTTTCGGGTGACGCCACGCGTGCTGATCGACAACGGCGCCAGCCGGACCCACACGGTGATCGAGCTCAACGGGCGCGATCGGCTCGGCCTGTTGTTCGACATCACCCGCACCCTGAAAGAGTTGGGGTTGGTCGTCTCGAGTGCGCACGTAACGACCTTCGGTGAACGCGTCGTCGACGTCATCTACGTCAAGGACGTCTTCGGCATGAAAGTGACCTCGCCGGCCAAACTGCAGCGCCTACGCGAGAGCCTGCTGCGCGCGCTGACGCCACCCCGCACCTCTGCCACCTGACGTGAACCTCGTCCGCGCCGCGGCGATCGTCGGCTCGAACACGATGCTTTCCCGCGTCCTCGGGTTCGTTCGCGACCTGCTGATGGCGCGCATCCTCGGCGCTGGAGTGGCCTCGGACGCCTTTTTCGTCGCCTTCAAGCTGGCGAACTTTCTGCGGCGGTTGTTCGCCGAGGGCGCGTTCAACGCGGCGTTCGTGCCGCTGTTCGCCAAATCATTGGAGAAGGACGGGCGTGCCGCCGCCAAGGCGTTCGCCGAGGAGGCGCTGGCCGGGCTGGTGTTCGTCCTGTTGATCGTCGTGCTCTTGGCGGAAGTCTTCATGCCGCAACTCGTCGGCCTCCTCGCCGGAGGCTATGCAGCCGACGATCCACGGCTGCCGTTGGCGGTCGAGCTCAGCTACGTCACGTTCCCCTACATCTTCTTCATCTCCGTGGCAGCGCTGTTCAGCGGCATCCTCAACGCCGTCGGCCGGTTCGGCGCCGCTGCGTTCGCACCGGTCCTGCTGAACGTCGTGCTGGTCGCCACGTTGCTGCTGGCCCACCTCCACCCGGTGGGCCCGGCGCATGCCTTGGCCTGGGGCGTCGCCGCGGCGGGCGTGTTGCAGCTGGCGTGGGTCGGCCGCGCTGCGTGGCGCGAGGGCTACGGCCTGAGGCTTCGGCGACCGCGGTGGACACCGCGTGTGCGGCGGCTCGGCAAACTCATTCTGCCGGGCGCCGTCGGCGCCGGCGTGTACCAGATCAACATGCTGATCGATCTTTGGTTCGCGTCGCACCTAGCCGCCGGGGCGCAGTCTTATCTGTTCTATGCCGATCGGCTGAACCAACTGCCGCTGGGCGTCGTCGGCATCGCGTTGGGCACGGCCCTGTTGCCACTGCTCAGCCGCGAAGTCGCCGGCGACCAACCCGAGCGTGCGGCCGGCACGCTCAACCGGGCGATCCACGTCGGCATGTTGCTGACGCTGCCGGCTACCGCAGCGCTATTGCTGATCGCCGAGCCGATCGTCGTTGGTCTTTTGGAGCGCGGCGCCTTCGATCGGGGCGCCAGTCTCGCCACCGCTGCGACGGTGCAAGCGTTCGCCGTCGGCTTACCGGCCTACGTCTTGGTCAAAGTACTGGTGCCGGCATTCTTCGCGCGTGAGGACACGACGACTCCGGTCGCCGTCGCCGCGGTCGCGGTGATCGCCAATGTCGGTTTCATTCTCCTGTTCGTCGACGCCTTGGCTCACGCCGGCATCGCCTTGGCCACGGCATTGGCGAACTGGATCAACGTCTTGATCCTCGCCTGGCTGCTCGCCCGGCGCGGCTACTTCCGTCCGGATCGCTGGCTGGCTGGTCAACTGCTGCGGAGCGCGGCGGCAACGTTCGTGATGGGCGCAGTGTTGCTCGGCGTTTGGCATCTGACCGATGGCTGGTCGCCGCTGCTCGGCTTGGCCGCACTGGTCGCTGCGGGCGGCGCCACCTTCGCAATCGCCGCGCTGGTGACGGGTGCCGTGCCGGCGGGCCTGCTGCGTCAGCTCCGCGGTGCCGTGGCCCGCGGTTGAGGCGGCGTTGCTTGACGGTTCCAATCGATTGTGCGCTTGAGAGCACGCCGCTTCGGCGGCGGCTTGGCGGGACGATGGATCGAGGTCGATGCAGGGGCGGATTTTTTCGGGTGTACAGCCGACGCACGGACTGACACTCGGCAACTATCTCGGCGCCATCCGCAATTGGGCTCGGCTGCAGGACAGCTTCGAGTGCATCTACTGCATCGTCGATCTGCATGCCCTGACGGTGGTGCAGGATCGCGAAGCGATGCGGGCGAACACGCTCGAAATCGCCGCGGCGCTGTTGGCCTGCGGGATCGACCCCGAACGCAGTACCCTGTTCGTCCAGAGCAACGTCCGCGCCCACTCCGAGCTCGCCTGGATCTTCAACTGCATCACGCCGCTCGGCTGGCTCAACCGGATGACCCAGTTCAAGGAGAAGGCGGGCAAGAACCGAGAGAACGCGCCCGTCGGCCTCTACGCCTATCCGGTGCTCCAGGCCGCCGACATCCTGGCCTACAAGGCGACGCACGTGCCGGTCGGCGAAGACCAGAAGCAACATCTGGAGCTCAGCCGCGACGTCGCCGGAGCGTTCAACAGGAAGTATGCGGAAGGCTTCTTTCCGCTTCCCGAGCCGCTGATCCTCGGCGAAGCTGCCCGGGTCATGTCGCTTCGCGACGGCACCAAGAAGATGAGCAAGTCCGATGCGTCCGACATGTCGCGGATCAATCTCACCGACGACGCCGACACGATCGCGCTGAAGTTCCAAAAAGCCAAATCAGACGCCTTGCCCGGCCTCAGCGTCGATCCCGACACGCGTCCCGAGGCAACCAATCTGCTGACGCTCTACGCAGCCCTCGCCGATCGTCCGGTCGCCGACGTGGCCGGCGAGTTCGCCGACGCATCGTTCTCGCATTTCAAGACCGAGCTGGCTGCGCTGGCCGTCGACAAGCTGGCGCCGATCAATGCCGAAATGCGCCGGCTGGGCGATGATCCGGGCTATGTCCAAGACGTGCTCCGCCGTGGTGCCGAACGCGCCAGCGCTGTCGCCGAACCGGTGCTTGCGGAGGTCCGCGACTCCGTGGGACTCTGGCACGCCTGAGCGGACGCGCCGCGGTGCGGCCCCGCGTGGTTTCGAGGGAGACCCTCCGTTGTCGACGTCCCGACCTCGCCGCTGGCTCCGCCGCCTGCTGACGGTACCGCTGATGATCCTGGTGGTCGTCGGCCTCTACTACGTAGTCGGCGCAGCCGTTGCCCGTCACGTCGACGACGACCCGGCGTTCGGCGCCGACGTCGTCGTGCCGCAGGGCGGCAGCCATACCGTTGCCGTACTGGCGGCGCTCCTGGAGCGCGAGGTTGACCGGCACGGCTGGGTGGCCAACGATCCGGCGGTGTTCCCGTCGTCGCTCCTCACCGACATGGCGGCGTTCCAGGAATCGATCCGCGCGTCCGTCGAGGCGGTCGTGAAAGCGTTTGCCATTCGCACCGGGACCGACCCGGACCTCGAAACGGCGCTGGGCGCGCTCGCCGTACCCGGCGACCGCTGGGCGTTCGACGTCGGCGGCTCGTGGTCCCTGCAGGAGACGTCGGAGACCTACTACCGCGAGGCCGTGACCGCCCTGCGCCGCTTCAATGCCCGGATGGCGCGCGGTGAGGTGGCGACGCTACCGGATGCGGCACTGGCGGCGACGCTGGTCCGCCAGGCCGGCGAGCGATTGGCAGCGGCGGCGACCGTGGGCCTCGCCCACGTCGACGCGCGCGGCGGCCACTGGCTCGACCTCACCACGGCCGAACGTCTCTACGCCACCAAGGGCGAGGTCTACGCGTACTGGGTCGTGCTGCAGGCCGTGGCGGTCGACGTGCCGTCGCTCGGCGCGACCGACGGGTGGGATGCGTTCGAAATCGCCGGCCAGCGCGCCGCGACCTTCGGGCCGAGTTGGGTGATGAACGGCGCCGCCGAAGGCTGGCTGCGGGCGACGCCGCTGGCGACCCAGGCGGCGTATCTGCTCGACACCCGGCAGGCGCTGGCGCCCGTGATCGTCGCCCTGCCGGCGCCGGAGGCTTGAAGCAGCGGCGTCCGAGGACCATCCTCACGTTGAGATAAGCGAGGATCACACATGTTCATCCAGACGGAAGCCACGCCCAACCCGGCGAGCATGAAGTTTCTTCCCGGCCGTACCGTGACGGATGACGGGGTCGTCGACTTCACCGACGCCGAACGCGCGGCCGAAGCGTCGCCTCTGGCGCAACGACTGTTCGCGGTCAACGGCGTCAGCGGCGTCTATCTCGGCCGCGACTTCATCACGGTCACCAAGGGCGACGTGTCGCCCTGGCAGGAACTGAAGCCCGCCGTGCTCGGCGCGATCATGGAGCACTTCATGAGCGGCGAACCGGCAGTGGTCGCCGGCATGGTCACGGAAGACCCGACCGGCGCCGATGAGGACGACGAACTCGTGAAGCAGATCAGGGAGTTGATCGACACGCGGGTTCGACCGGCGGTTGCGCAGGACGGCGGCGACATCGTCTTCCAGGGGTTCGAGCGCGGCGTCGTCTTCTTGCACATGCGCGGTGCCTGCTCGGGGTGCCCGAGCTCCGTCGTCACCTTGAAGAACGGGATCGAGAACCTGCTTCGCTACTACGTACCCGAAGTGACCGAAGTGCGCGCCGTGGACTGAAACGGGGGCCACCGACCGGTGACCCGAATGCTTGCCTTCGACTGCTCCGGGGAGCGGCGCTCGGCCGCGCTCCTGGAAGACGATGCCATCGTTGCTTTCACCGAAGAATCCGGTGCGCGGCGCCACGCCGAGCGACTGGTTGCCCAAGTCGACGAGTTGCTGGCCGACGCTGGGGCGGACTACGCCAGCATCGACGTCATCGCCGCAGTGCACGGGCCCGGCAGCTTTACCGGCGTCCGAGTGGCGGTCGCGGCGGCTCGCGCTTGGGCGCTGGTGCTCGATCGTCCGGTCCTCGCCGTCGACGGGCGTGAAGCATTGCTTGCGGCGATGGCACCGACCGGGGCGGCGCGCGTTGCGGCCATCGACGCTCGCCGCGGCGGGGTCTATGTGGCTTGGTCGGGCGAGGTCGACGACGCACCGACGACGGCCCTCGCACCGGTCGACGTGGTGCGCGCGATCGACGGGCCTTTGTCGATCGCCGGCAGCGGCGCCCAGCTGGTCGCCGCCGAGGCTGCCGGCCGCGCGTCCCTCGATCCGGCTACGCTCGATGCCCGAGCCGTCGCCGCTGCGGCGAGGCTTCGCTTGCAGCTCGGCGAGCGTCCCGCCCCCGGCTCGGCCCTGACACCGCTCTACCTGCGGGCGCCCGATGCCGTTGCTGGCGCTGCCTGACAATGGCCGCCGAAGCTCGGGTCGACGCCGTCGAGATCGATCCCGTCGGCCCGTTCGACATCGGACGTCTGGCCCGTTTGCATCGAACCTGCTTCGACGAAGCGTGGAGCCGCAGCGATCTGGCGCATTTACTGTCATTGCCGGGCGGGTTTGGCCTGCTCGCCCGGAGTGCAGGATTTCGTGGTCTGGGGCTGGACACCCGGCGGCCGCTCGGCTTCAGCCTCTGTCGCGTGACGCGCGACGAGTGTGAGCTGCTGTCGATCGGCGTCGACCCGGAAGCGCGCCGTCGCGGGCTGGGCACATGGCTCGTTCGCGAGTCCATGCTCCGCTGCCGGAGCGGCGGCGCGGCACGGATGTTTCTCGAAGTCGCCGTCGACAACCTCAGTGCGCAGGCACTTTATTCAACCGAAGGTTTCGTCGCGGTTGGGCGCCGCGAAGCATACTATCGGCGGGTCGATGGTGAGCGCGTCGCCGCATTGACGATGCGGATCGAACTTTAGAAACCCGCGTCGCCTGCATCACCGCTCTTTGCGCACGACCACTTCGTATCCTCCGTCGTCCAGCTTGCGCTCGCCGACAATTGTCTGACCGTGGTCGCGTAACCCGCGTGGCACGTTCTGCGTAGGCTCGAAGCCTCGCATACGAATTGTCAACAGGTCACCGATCTCCAGTTCTTCGAGCGTCAGCTTGGTCTTTACGAAGGTCATCGGGCAGACGTAAGCTGAGATGTCGAGGGTGTATTCGGCCATTGGCATCCGTGATTGCTGAGATTGCCGGCTAGAACGCAAAAAGGGGTTGCCAGCGCTTCGAGCGTAAATATATTGCCGGCGTGAATTACGCCAAGGGGCGTTGTGCAGGATCGGATCGCGATGACTGAAAAGATGAGCCAAAATGAGCTGCTGGCGCTGACGACCGACATCGTCTCGTCGCATGTCTCGAACAACGTCGTCCCGGTAGGCGATCTGCCTGACCTCATCAAGCAAACCTATTCCAGCTTGGCTGGGTTGGGGCAACCGCCGGCCGAAGAGCAGGTCGAAAAGCCAGTGCCCGCCGTTCCGATCAAACGTTCAATCAATGACGAGTTCATCGTCTGTTTGGAAGACGGCAAAAAGCTGAAGATGCTCAAGCGGCATCTGAAGACGCGCTACAACATGACTCCCGACGACTACCGCAAGCGGTGGGGACTGCCGGATGACTACCCGATGGTGGCGCCGGCCTACGCCCAGCAGCGCAGCAATCTGGCCAAGAAGATCGGCCTCGGGACGAAACCGCGCTCGCGGCGCGGCTGATCGATCGAGACGGGCCGCCTTCGGGCGGCCTGTCGCTTGACGACACGACGCTCGATCAACCATACCCGTAGTCATCGCCCGTACGCGGGCCAGATCGAGCGGGTCGTGACGAAGCGTCTCCACATCAAGACCTATGGTTGCCAGATGAACGTCTACGATTCCCTGAGGATCGCCGACGTTCTCCGGCCGCACGGCTATGTCGTAGCCGATGCCGCGGGTGATGCGGACCTCGTCGTCCTGAACACATGCCACATCCGCGAAAAGGCCGCCGAGAAGGTCTACTCGGAACTCGGACGGCTGCGTCGCCTGGCTGAAGCGCGAGAACGGGCTGGCCAGAAACGTGTGCAACTCGCCGTTGCCGGGTGCGTGGCTCAAGCCGAAGGCGAAGCAATGGCGGCGCGAGCGCCGTTCGTGGACGTCGTCGTGGGCCCACAGAGCTACCATCGCTTACCGGAGTTGTTGGCCCGCCGTGCCCGCAGCCAGGGCGTCGTCCTCGACACCGAGTTCCCGACCGAGAGCAAGTTCGATCACCTGCCGACCGCCAGCCCGACCTCGGGCCGTTCGGCGTTCCTCACCGTCCAAGAGGGTTGCGACAAGTTCTGCACGTTTTGCGTCGTACCGTACACGCGCGGTGCGGAGGACAGCCGGCCGATCGCCGCGGTGGTCGCCGAAGCGCGCGCCATGGTCACCGCCGGCGTCCGCGAGATCACGCTCCTCGGCCAGAACGTCAACGCCTACCACGGCGAGGGCCCGGACGGCCGGGACTGGGGACTCGGACGACTGATCAGGCGACTGGCCGAGATCGATGGTCTCCAGCGCCTGCGCTACACCACCTCGCATCCGGCCGACATGGACGAGGATCTGATCCGCGCCCATGGCGAGGTCGAGGCGTTGATGCCGTTTTTGCATCTGCCGGTCCAATCGGGGTCAGACACGGTGCTCGGTGCAATGAACCGGCGCGGTTCGGCCGACGACTATCGCGCCATCGTCGAGCAGCTTCGGCGTACCCGCCCTGATCTGGCCTTGTCGTCCGATTTGATCGTCGGCTTTCCCGGCGAGACCGACGACGACTTCGCCGCCACGATGCGCTTGGTCGACGACATCGGCTTCGCCCAAGCTTTCTCCTTCAAGTACAGTCGCCGCCCCGGCACGCCGGCGGCGATCCTCGGCAAGCAAGTCGCCGAGCCGGTGAAGGCCGCGCGCCTGGCCGAACTACAACACCGCCTCGGCGAACAACAACGCGCCTTCAACACCGCGACCGTCGGCCGGACCGTCGACGTGCTCGTGGACGGGCACGGCCGCAAGCCTGGACAGTTGGTAGGCCGGTCGCCGCAACTCCAGGCCGTGCACGTCGATGGCGACGAAGCCTTGCTCGGCGAGATCGTCCCCGTGCGGATCACCCACGCCTTCGCCCACGGCCTCGGCGGCGTCGTGGACGTCCCGTCCAGCGTGGAGGCGGTGGTCTGAAGCTCGTGCTGCCGGACAATCGGTTGGCGCAGGTCGTGTTCGGCCAACATCACGAGCACTTGGCACAACTCGAGCAGTTGCTCGACGTGCAGTTCGTCACGCGCGGCAACGAGGTTCATGCCGAGGGCGACGACGGCCAAGTGGCCTTGGCGGTCGTCGATGATCTCTACCTGAAAGCCGAACGCGGCCAGGACATCGGTCCAGCGGAGGTCAAGGCTGCCGTGCGTCTGGCCAATCTGCCGTCGGCCGGCAACGGTGCGGCGGCGCGTGGTCAGTCGCTGACGATCAAGACGGACAAGCGGCTGATTGCCCCACGTTCCAAAAACCAAGCCGCCTACCTCGCCGCGATGGCCGACCACGAGCTGGTCTTCGGGCTCGGGCCAGCGGGCACTGGCAAGACTTATCTGGCGGTTGCCCAAGCGGTCAGCTTGTTGAAACAGAACGTGATCGAGCGGTTGGTGTTGTCACGACCGGCAGTCGAGGCCGGCGAGAGGCTGGGCTTCCTGCCCGGCGACATGAAGGAGAAGGTCGATCCCTACCTTCGCCCACTCTACGACGCGCTGCGCGACATGGTGCACGACGGCAAGCTGAACACCAAGCTCGCCTCCGGTGAGATCGAGATCGCGCCGCTGGCGTTCATGCGCGGGCGGACGCTGAGCCACGCGTTCGTCATCCTCGACGAGGCGCAGAACACGACGCCGGCGCAGATGAAGATGTTCCTGACCCGCCTCGGCGAAGGCTCGCGGATGGTGGTCACCGGCGATCCCTCCCAGACCGATCTCCCGCCGGGCGTTGCTTCGGGCTTGGTCGTCGCCACCGATCGCCTGGAGAACCTCCCGGGAATCGCCATGACACGCTTCGATCGGGGTGACATCGTCAGGCATCCGCTCGTCTCCGTGATCCTCGAGGCATTGGACGACGAAGCGGGACCACGGCAGGCGAAGCCATGAGCGAGGAACCTCCGAGTTGTGAAGTGGTGGTCGACGCCGTGTGGTCCGACGCCGGGATCGACGCTGCGGCCCTCGTCGATGATGCCTGCGGTGCCGTTTGGCGGCGGCTGCCCGAAGCCCGTGCGCTCGGACCGACCGAGATCGGAATCCACTTCGCCGACGATGTGACGGTCCAACGCCTGAACGCCGCGTGGCGCGGCCATGACCGCCCGACCGACGTGCTTTCGTTCCCGGCGACGACGCCGACGGACCTCGGGCCCGCGCCCTTCGGACCCGTGCTCCTCGGCGACGTGGTCGTCGGCCACCGGACCTGCACCGACGACGCTGCCGCGCTCGGCGCGCCGCTCGCCGACCACGTCCGTCACCTGATCGTCCATGGCCTGCTACACCTCCTCCACTACGACCACCAAACGCCCGACGACGCCGCTCGAATGGAAGCGCTGGAAGTCGCGATCCTAGCTGATCTCGGGCTCCCGGACCCCTATGCCGGCCGGGCGTTGCTCCTGGAGACCTCGACATGAACGGTGAGACGGGCGGCGGCCAAGGGCCGGTCGTCAGCCTCTTCCGCCGCCTTCGTCACCTCGCGTTCGCCGGGAACGACGAAGGCAACTCGCTGCGCGAGACGATCGAGGAGCTGCTGGAAGATCAGCAACAGAGCCTCACCAGTCTCAGCGAACAGGAGCGCCGCCTGCTGCTCAATGCGTTGAGCTTCGGCGATCTCCAAGTCTCCGACGTCATGGTGCCGCGGTCCGACGTCCAGGCCATCGATCTGGAGGCCGATCTGGACACCGTCTTGAGCGCCATGCGCGATGCCGGCCACACCCGGCTGCCGGTGTTCCGCCAGACCCTGGACGATGTCGTCGGCCTGATCCACATCAAGGATCTGCTGCCGTTTTGGGGCGACGGCGACACCTTCGTGCTCGCCGACCAGCTCCGTCAGACCCTCCACGTTCCACCTTCGATGCGCGTCATCGACCTGCTGCTGCAGATGCGCGACACGCGGATCCACATGGCCGTGGTCGTCGACGAGTACGGCGGCACCGACGGGTTGGTCACGATCGAGGACTTGGTCGAGGAGATCGTTGGCGAGATCCAGGACGAGCATGACCGCATCGTCGCGCCCACGCTCCAGGAGCTCGCCGACGGCAAGCTCGAGGCGGATGCCAGGGTCGAACTGGAGGAGTTGGAGGCCAAGCTCGGCCTGGCCCTTTTGGACGAGGATCGCCGCGACGACGCCGACACCTTGGGCGGTCTGGTCTTCATGCTGCTGGACCGGGTACCCGCGCGCGGCGAAGTGATCCCGCACCCGACCGCCGGGCTGGAGTTCGAGGTGCTGGACGCCGATCCGCGACGGGTCAAACGGTTGCGCATCCACAAGATCGATCCGGCGCCGGTAATCACCGAAGCGTGACGCCCACACTCGCAGGCCGCGCGGGCGCAACGCTTGCCCGCCCCATCGTCCAGGCCCTCGCCGCCGGCGCGGTGAGCGCACTCGCCTTGCCGCCGACGGATCTGCTGCCGGCACTGTTCGCCTACGGCTGGTTGCTCGCGTTGCTGGTACGCGCAGAGCGGTGGCCGCAGGCCTGGCGATGCGCGGTCGCATTCGTCTTCGCGCAGGCATCGGTCGGCCTGCACTGGATCGCGATCGCCTTTACCGTCGACGCCGAGCGCTTCGGCGCCTTGGCGGTGCCGGCGGTGGCACTCCTCTGCTTCGGCATCGGCCTGATCCAAGGCAGCGTCGTCAGCCTGCTCGCGCTGCGCCGTTGGCGGAGCCCGCTCGCTGCGGCACTGCTGTTCGTTCCGCTGTGGCTACTCGGCGAGGCGCTCCGCGGTTGGATCGGGCAGTTTCCCTGGAACCTCGTGGGCTATGCCTTCGCTGGTTGGCCGAGCCTGGCGCAGGGCGCCGCCATCGGCTCGGTATGGTGGCTGGGCGCGCTCGCCCTGCTCCTCGGCGTTGCCCCGGTGGCGCTGACGGTCGGTCCCAAGGAGCGGTGGCGCTGGCTCGGCTTGACCGCGTGCGGCCTGGTGGCACTCGGCCTCTACGGTACGCTTCGACTGACCGAGGAAACGGCATGGACGGCGACCCAGCTGCGCCTCGTCCAAGGCGCGTTCACGCTCGACCACGGCTTCGATCCGGATCGTTTGCGCACCTGGTACTTCCGGCAGCTGGCGCTGACCTCGTCGTCGCCCGCGGCGGTGGATGCCGTCATCTGGTCGGAAGGAGCGGCTCCATACTTTCTGGAGACCGACACGACCGCGCGAACGCTGATCGCCCAGGCACTTGCCGCTGCCGGCAACGTGCCGTGGTTGATCACCGGCGGCGATCGCGCGGTCCGCGCTGCCGACGGTGGGCTGCTAGGCGTTACCAACAGCGTCTTCGTCGTCGGTGGGGACGCTGCGCTCCACGCCCGCTACGACAAGGTCGATCTGGTACCGTTCGGCGAGTTCCTACCGTTCCGCGAAGTGCTCGGTCGGGTCGGTCTCGACAAGCTGGCTGCGGGCTCGGTCGACTACCATCGCGGGATCGGCCGGGAGACCATCAGCCTGCCCGGCCTGCCCTCGTTCAGCTCGCTGGTCTGCTACGAGGCGATCTTCGCCGGTCGCACCTATCGGGGCCCGCGGCCCGAATGGCTGCTGAACGTCACGATCGACACGTGGTTCGGCGACAGCTTCGGACCGCAGCAACATCTGGCGATGGCACGGATGCGGGCCGTGGAAGAGGGGCTGCCGCTGATTCGCGTCGCCAACTCGGGAATCAGCGCGGTCATCGATCCGCTGGGCCGGGTCCACGAGCGGCTGGAGGTCGGTGCGCGTGGGACGATCGACGTGACACTGCCGTCGGCTCGGCCGCCGACCCCGTTCGCCTCCCAGCGGTGGGCCGTCCTCGCGGCTACACTGGCGGCTTTGTGTGTTGGAGGCGTACTCCGTGAGGCATCGGCGGGTGTCTCACGGGTTAACAAGACCGATGCGACGAACGATAGTCGGGCGTCCTGACCGAGAGATTTTCCCGAATGACGGCGGAGCCGCATCTCGTCGATCGCCACGTCGGCCGCCGTCTGCGCATGCGACGGCTGCTCCTTGGAATGAGTCAGGAGCGCTTGGGCGAGCTGCTGGGATTGACGTTCCAGCAGATCCAGAAGTACGAGCGCGGCGCCAACCGGCTGGGTGCCAGCAGGCTGTTCGAGGCGGCACGGGCACTGGAGGTCGAGGTCAGCTTCTTCTTCGAGGAGTTGCTGACCGGCCCGGACGCGCCCGCCGCATCGCTCGGGCTTGCCGAGGAAGCGTCATCCTACGCAGCCTCGGGCTTCACCTCGACCGTTCAGGGAGGGCGCGACACGCTGGAACTGGTTCGCGCCTTCGAGCGGATCGGCGATCCGGACCTCCGGCGGAAGATACTCGATCTCACCAAGTCGGTCGCGGAGTTCGAGACGTCCCGACGCATCCCGACTTGACCACGCGAAGCAGCCCCGGCAGGAAACCGCGTCGACGGGGGAACGAACCTTCCCCGAACAGTGAGGGCGCCGCTTGAACGAATTTCTCTTTACGAGCGAATCGGTGTCGGAAGGCCATCCCGACAAGATCTGTGACCGCATCTCGGATGCCGTGGTCGACGCTTACTTGGCCGCGCAACCTGATGCGCGGGTCGCTTGCGAGACGCTGACGACGACCAATCGCATCGTCATCGCTGGCGAGACGCGCGGCCCAGCCGCGGTCCTCGATTCCGTGGAGGCGCACGCACGACGCTGCGTCGCCGAGATCGGCTACGAGCAGGACGGCTTCCATCATCAGTCGGCGACCGTGGACGTGCTGCTTCACGCCCAGTCTGCCGACATCGCCCAAGGTGTGGACAATGCCGGCGCCGGCGATCAGGGCATCATGTTCGGCTTCGCCTGCGACGAGACCCCGGAGCTGATGCCGGCGCCTATTCTCTATTCGCATGCCATCCTGCGGCGCATGGCCGATGCCCGCCGCGCCGGCGCTGAGCCGCTGCTCGGCCCCGACAGCAAGAGCCAGGTGACGCTGGTCTATCGCGACGGGCGGCCCGTGGGCTGCGACAGCGTCGTCGTGTCGACCCAGCACAGCGAGGATGCCCACGCCGACGACGTCCGCGCCATCGCCAGGCGCTACGTCGAGGCGGTGCTGCCGGCAGGGTGGATGCCGGCCGAGGAAAAACTCTACGTCAACCCGACCGGCAAGTTCGTCATCGGCGGCCCCGACGGCGACTGTGGGCTCACCGGCCGCAAGATCATCGTCGACACCTATGGCGGCGCGGCGCCCCACGGCGGCGGCGCCTTCTCCGGCAAGGACCCGACCAAGGTGGATCGCTCGGCCGCATACGCCGCCCGCTACTTGGCCAAAAACGTCGTTGCCGCCGAACTCGCGCGGCGCTGCGTCATCCAGCTCGCCTACGCGATCGGCGTAGCGAAGCCGTTGGCCGTCTACGTCGACACCCAAGGCACCGGTAAGGTGCCGGAGGCGCAGCTCGGTGCTGCCCTTGCCGAGCTGGTGGACCTGTCGCCGAACGGCATTCGCCGGCATCTC
This sequence comes from Pseudomonadota bacterium, assembly GCA_039818825.1. Lineage (GTDB taxonomy): Bacteria > Pseudomonadota > Alphaproteobacteria > Geminicoccales > Geminicoccaceae > JBCBTD01. Next base: position 8,692 of record JBCBTD010000037.1, on the reverse strand, counting down.
GGCCTCGATCGCCCGATCTACGAGCGGACCGCCGCCTACGGCCATTTCGGTCGCGAGCCCGACGCCGATGGTGGGTTCTCGTGGGAACGCACCGACCTCGTCGAGGCGCTGGGGAAAGCCGTCTGATCGAGACGGACCTCCCCCGACGACGGCTCTACGGCCGCCGTCTGGGGCCACGACTCAAGCCCGGCCGCAAGGCCGCACTCGAAACGTTCTTGCCGTCGGTGCGCTTGGCGCTGCCGGCGCTCGGTACGCGCATCGATCCTGCAACACTGCACGGCCCAGGTGACGGGCGCCTGTGGCTGGAGATCGGGTTCGGCAGTGGTGAGCATCTGGCGGCCCAAGCTGCCGCCCATCCGGACGTGCTCCACCTCGGCGTCGAGCCTTACGTCAACGGGGTTGCCGCGCTGCTCACGGAAATCGACCGCCAGGAGTTGCAGAACGTGCGCGTGGTGGTCGACGACGCGCGGCTCTTGTTGCGGGCGTTGCCGGACGCCTGTCTCGACCGAGTGGCGGTACTGTTCCCCGACCCTTGGCCGAAGACCCGGCACCACAAACGGCGGATCGTCGATGCCTGGAGCCTCGGCGAGGTCGCGCGGCTCCTGCGGGTCGGCGGAACCTTGAGGCTCGCCACCGATCATGACGGCTACGTGGGTTGGATGCTGGAGGCCGCGGCGACGGAATCGAGGCTGAGATGGACCGCCGAACGACCCGACGACTGGCGTGTCCGGCCCGCCGACTGGCCGCCGACGCGGTACGAGGTCAAGGCCGTCGTCGCGGGTCGTCGACCGACGTTCCTCGCGTTCGAGCGGGTGGCCGAAACAGCCGGCGCTTGTCATCGCGCCAGCTGAGGCGCATATATCGTCGACTGCGTACGTGGGCCTCCGAGCCCGCGTTTTTGTTTGGACGACCGTTGGTGATGCTGAGGTGAACGGGGTGACGGCCACCGCGCCAACGACGGTACGGCCGCCGGGCCGTGGCACCGTCGACGAAATCGCGGTCAGATTGGAACCCAGCCTGCGGGACATGGGCTTCGATCTCGTGCGCATCACGCTGGCGGGTCAGGCTCGCCGGACGTTGCAGGTGATGGTCGAGCGGAGCGACCGGGCGACCATCACGGTCGAAGACTGCGCGACCGTGAGCCACTCGGTCTCGGCCATCCTCGACGTCGAGGAACCGATCCCCGGCGCCTACGATCTGGAAGTCAGTTCGCCGGGACTGGACCGGCCGCTGATCAAGCTCGACGACTATCAGCGGTTCTGCGGCTTCACCGCCCGGATCGAGATGACGGAGCCGGTGGAGGGCCAGCGGCGCTTCAAGGGCACGCTGCAGGAGGGGGCGGACGGTCCGGGCCCGCCGACGATCGTGATCCTGACGGAGGCCGGCGAGCGGCGGTTGCCGCTGGAAAGCGTCCGCAAGGCGAAGCTGGTACTGGACGACCGGCTGCTGGCCGCAGCGAAACGATGGGCGAGCGACGGACGCTCCCCGTGAATGGATGGTAGCCGGTGCCGGCGCGACAGGGTCCGCCGGCACCGTCGAACGAAAAGGGTTTGGCGAACATGACGACGTTGAGCCTCGGACGCGCGGAGCTTCTTCGGGTCGCCGAAGCGGTCGCCCAGGAGAAGGGCATCACCGGCGACGAGGTCCTGGAGGCGATGGCGCAGGCGGTGCAGACCGCCGCACGCCGGAAGTACGGCCTGGAGCACGAGATCATCGCCGAAGTCGATCGCAAGACCGGCGAGATTCGAATCTATCGGCAGATGGAGGTGGTCGAGGACGTCGAGGACACCGTCCGGCAGACGTCGCTCGCCGAAGCGCGGTCGCAGAACCCCGAGGCAGAACTGGGCGACGTGATCCTCGAGCCGCTGCCGCCGATCGACCTTGGCCGGATTTCCGCGCAAAGCGCCAAGCAGGTGATCGTGCAGAAGGTGCGCGAGGCCGAGCGCGAGCGGCAGTTCAACGAGTACAAGGACCGACTCGGCGAAGTCGTGGTCGGTGAGGTGAAGCGCATGGAGCACGGCAACGTGCTGGTGGATCTCGGCCGCGCCGAGGCGATCATCCGCCGCGACGACCTGATCCAGCGCGAAATGTTCCAGGCGAAGGACCGGGTGCGCGCCTACCTCTACGACGTTCGCCACGAGCTGCGCGGGCCGCAGCTGTTCCTGTCGCGAACTCACCCGCAATTCATGGCGAAGCTGTTCGAGCAGGAAGTCCCGGAGATTTACGACGACATCATCACCATCAAGGCGGTGGCGCGGGACCCGGGATCGCGGGCCAAAATCGCGGTGGTGTCCAAGGACAGCAACATCGATCCGGTGGGTGCCTGCGTGGGCATGCGTGGCTCGCGGGTTCAGGCGGTGGTCCAGGAGTTGGCCGGGGAGAAGGTCGACATCATCCCGTGGTCCGGCGACGAAGCAACGTTCGTCGTCAATGCGTTGGCGCCGGCTGAGGTGTCCAAGGTGGTGCTGGATCCGGAGTCGCGTCGTATCGAGGTGGTCGTCCCGGACGACCAACAGCACATCGCCATCGGTCGCCGCGGTCAGAACGTGCGGCTGGCGTCGCAGCTCACGGGCTGGAGCATCGACATCATCTCCGAAACCCAGGAGAGCGAACGTCGACACGAGGACTTCCGCACCCTGACGGAGATGTTCATCGAGCGGCTGAACGTCGAGGAGATGATCGCCCAGCTGCTGGCCACCGAAGGCTTCTCCAGCGTCGAAGAACTGGCCGAGACCGCCGTCGACGACATCGCCAGCATCCAGGGCTTCGACGAGGAGGTGGCGGCGGCGCTCAAGGAGCGGGCCGAGCAGGTGTTGGAGGAAGAATCCGAGCAGATGCGCCTTACCTGCGAGGAACTCGGCCTCACCCAGGAACTGGTCGATTTCGAGGCGTTGGAGCTGACGTCGATCATCGCACTTGGGCGGCAGGGCATCGCCACGCTGGACGATCTCGCAGATCTGGCGGCCGACGAGCTGCGCGAAATGCTGCCCGACGTGCCGCTCACCGACGACGACGCCGCAGCGATCATCATGGCGGCACGGGCGCACTGGTTCGAGGGCGAGGAGCCGGCAGCGGCAGCGGACGAAGATGCGCCGGCCGAGGAGCAGGCGAACGCGTGAGCGCGACCGTCGCCACCGACGACGAACTGGTCGACGTCGAGGCCGAGGGGCCGCGCCGGCGGTGTGTGGCGACCCGCGAGCGTCGATCGCGCGAGCGGATGCTGCGGTTCGTGGTCGGTCCGGAGGAGCGTCTCGTCTTCGATGCCGACGAGACGCTACCAGGTCGCGGTCTTTGGTTGAGTGCGGACGGCGAAGTCGTTAAGAAAGCCGTGGCTGGGCGAGCGTTTGCCAAGGCCGCGCGTAGGCGTGTGGTGGTCGATGAGGCGTTGCCTCGGCAAATCGACGAGCAGCTGGCAACGCGATGCTTGCAGTGGCTCGGCTTGGCTCGGCGGGCCGGGTTGGTAACGATCGGGTTCGACCAAGTGGAGGTCGCGGCGCGTGAAGGCGCGCTCGCGCTCTTCGTCATCGCGAGCGACGCCGGACATGACGGGTCCGCCAAGCTCATGCGGTATGATCTGCCGACGTCGAAGCTGTTCCACAGCGTCGACGTCGGACGTGCACTGGGGCGCACGTCGGCCGTCTACGTCGGCCTCCGCCCAGGACGGTTGGTCTCGCGGCTGGTGCGAGACGTCGATCGGCTTGGGGCGCTGCGCGGACACGCGGTGACTTCGACGGACGTCACCTTTGGAGATGATTGAACCGGTATGAACGATACGAATGGCCAGGACCGTCCGGAGCGGTTGGCGCTGCGGTCGAGCGGGCGTCGCTTGGATTCCCGGAAGGCCGGCGACGGTCAAACGGTTCGCCAGAGCTTCTCACACGGGCGGTCGAAGGCCGTTGCCGTCGAGGTCAAACGCGCCCCGTCCGGACGCCGCCCCGGCGTGAAAGTCGGTGCCGGGCCTGAAGCCGAGACGCCGACGCCGGAAACCGAGAAAGCGGCAGCCGCCGCCTCGAGCCCGGCGGCGAAGCGGAGCACACAACCCAGCCGCGAAGGTGGCCGGAGCGGCGGTGGAGCCGCGTCCGGCAACACTGGCCGCGGCGGCGGCAGGCGCCCAGTCGTCCTCAAGCCGCTGACCGACGAGGAGCGCAAGGCACGCCAGCAGGCGCTGGTCGACGCCCGGCGGCGCGAGGAAGACGAGCGTCGCAAGGCCGAAGTTCTGGCCAAGCAACGCGAAGAAGAAGCCGCTCGATTGCAAGCCGAGGAGGAGGCCGCTGCCAAAGCGGCTGCCGAGGAGCAAGAACGAGCGGCCGCCGAGGACAAAGCACGGCAGGAGGCCGAGGCCGAAGCACGGCGCGTGCTCGGCGAGACGGCCGAACCGACGCCGGAGGCGCCTGCCCAGCCGGCGGCCGAAACGAGCGCGTCTGCCGAGCCGGCCGCGCCGGCGACGGGTCCGCGGCCGACGATCGCCCCGGCCGTGGGCGCGAAGCCCGACGTTGTCGAGGAAGAAGACGGACCACGCGGAAAGTCGAAGAAGGCGAAGCCGCTGGCGCGCACGCGCCGCGACGACACCATCACCCGCCGCGGCGGCCGCATCCAGCTGGACGCCGAGGAGGGCGACGTCGTCGAACGGCGCGGGCCGAGCCTTGCCGCCTTGCGCCGCCGCCAGGAACGCGAGCGTCGCCAAAATCGGCACGTGCAGTCGACCGAGCCGCAGGTCCGCGAGGTGGTGTTGCCGGAGACCATCACCGTCTCCGAACTCGCCAATCGAATGGCCATTCGCGGTGCCGAGGTGGTCAAGGCACTGATGAAGATGGGCGTCATGGCCAGCGCGACCCAGACCATCGACGCCGACACGGCCGAGCTCGTGGTCGCCGAATTCGGTCACACCCCGAAGCGCGTCTCCGAGGCGGACGTTCTCGAAGGCCTGGAAGGTCCCGAGGATCAGATGGGCGACATGCAGCCTCGGGCGCCCGTGGTCACGGTCATGGGACATGTCGACCACGGCAAGACGTCGCTGCTCGACGCGCTCCGCAACGCCGACGTGGTGGCCTCGGAAGCCGGCGGTATCACACAGCACATCGGCGCCTACCGGGTGGACGTCGGCACCGGCAAGCCGGTGACGTTCATCGACACGCCGGGGCACGCCGCCTTTACGGAGATGCGCGCGCGCGGCGCCAAGGTGACGGACGTCGTCATCCTCGTGGTCGCCGCGAACGACGGCGTCATGCCGCAGACCGTCGAGGCCATCAGCCACGCCAAAGCGGCCGGCGTACCGATCGTCGTCGCGGTCAACAAGATCGACCTCGAGGACGCACAACCGGACCGGGTGAAGAACGAGTTGCTCGGTCACGATCTGGTACCCGAGGATTTTGGCGGCGACGTGCAATGCGTTCCAGTCAGCGCCGTGACCCGCCAGGGCCTCGAAACGTTGATGGAGGCGGTGCAGCTACAGGCCGAGGTACTGGAGCTGAAGGCCAACCCGGATCGCGACGGTCAGGGTTCGGTGATCGAGGCGAAACTGGATCGCGGCCGTGGCGTGGTCGCGACGGTCCTGGTCCAACGCGGTACTCTCCACGTCGGCGACATCGTCGTCTGTGGCGCGCACTGGGGACGCGTGCGGGCGATGGTCGACGATCGCGGTCAGCCGGTCGAAAGTGCCGGCCCGTCGTCGCCGGTGGAGCTGCTCGGTCTCGACGGCGTGCCGCTGGCTGGCGACCAGCTCGACGTGGTCGAAAGTGAACGTCGGGCCCGCGAAATCACCGACTACCGGCAACGCAAACTGCGCGACGCGCAGACCGCGACCGGCTTGGCCAAAGGCTCGGTCGAGGATCTGTTCAAGGCGTTGCAAGAAGGGTCGGCGTCGGAATTGCCGGTCGTGATCAAAACGGACGTTCACGGTTCGCTCGAAGCCATCCAGGCAGGCCTGGACAAGCTCTCGGGTGAAGAAGTGCGGGTGCGTGTTCTGCACGGCGCGGTCGGTGGCATCACCGAGAGCGACATCACCCTCGCCCGTGCCTCGTCGGCACTGGTCATCGGCTTCAACGTGCGGGCCAACGCACAGGCGCGCGACTTGGCCAAGCGCGACAACGTCGACATCCGCTACTACTCGATCATCTACGAGCTGTTGGACGACGCGAAAGCACTGCTGTCGGGCATGCTGGCACCAGAGTCCAAAGAGACCATCATGGGCCATGCCGAAATCCGCGAGGTCTTCAACATCACGAAGGTCGGCAAGGTCGCTGGCTGTCGGGTCGTCGACGGTCAAGTCCGGCGCCATGCCCGAGTTCGCCTGCTGCGCGACGACGTGGTCGTCTACGATGGCGAATTGGCCTCGCTGAAGCGCTTCAAAGAAGACGTCCGCGAGGTCAAGGAGGGCTTCGAGTGCGGCATGTCGATCCAAGGCTACAACGACATCCGCGCAGGCGACACGATCGAAGCCTATGACGTCCAGGAGGTCGCGCGATCGCTTTGAGCGACGCGCGGTGACGTTCCCGGTGAAGCGCGGACCCGAGCCCGCCAGCCAGCGTCAGCTGAAGGTCGCGGAAAACCTGCGGCATCAGCTGGCTGAATGGTTGCTGCGCGGGACGCTGCACGACCCGGAGCTGCAGGCCGCGAGCATCACCGTCTCGGAGGTTCGGGCGTCGCGCGATCTGCGGAATGCCACGGTGTACGTCGCCGTGCTGGGCAACGACACGGCGCCGCCGACCGTGTTGGACGCCTTGAACCGGGCAGGCCCGACGTTGGGCGGCCGGTTGGCCCGCAGCCTGCACCTCAAATACGCGCCGAAGCTGCGCTTCGCCAACGACGACCGCTATGGCGAAGCGGCGCGTATCGACAGCTTGTTGCGCGGCTCCCGTCCGCTCGATGTCGACGATGCCGGGTAGACGGCGGACGGGGGCGCCGATCAACGGCTGGCTGGTCATCGACAAAGACCGATCGACGACCTCGACGACCGTCGTCGGTGCCGTGCGACGGTTGACCAACGCACGCAAGGCAGGTCACGGCGGAACCCTCGATCCGTTGGCGACCGGCGTCCTGCCGATCGCGCTCGGCGAGGCAACCAAGACCGTGCCGTGGGTGATGGACGCCGCCAAGTCTTACGCCTTCACCGTCCGTTTCGGCATCGGTACCGACACTGACGACAGCGAGGGGAAAGTCATCGCCACGGCCGATATGCGGCCCGACATCGCCGACGTCGCCCGGATGCTGGAACGGTTTCGCGGCGAGATCCGGCAAACACCGCCTGCTTTTGCCGCCGTCAAGATCGCCGGGGAACGCGCCTACGACATCGCTCGCCGTGGCGACGAGGTCGCCTTGGAGGCACGGCCGGTGACGGTGCATGCGCTGGATCTGGTCGATCGTGACGATCACGACCACTTCCGTTTCGTGCTCACATGCGGCAAGGGAACGTACGTTCGCGCCTTGGCGAGAGATCTGGGTGCGGCGCTGGGCTGTCATGGCCACGTCACCGAACTAAGACGCCTTTCCGTGGGGGCGTTCCGCGTCGAGGACGCGTTGACCCTCACGGCCCTGGAGCAGTGCATCCGGAACGACGGGCTGCCCCAGGCACTGGTTTCGCTCTCGACCGCGCTGGCCGACATCCCGGCGCTGGCCGTGACGGAACCGCAAGCGCACCGGCTGCGCGCGGGCCAGGCGATCTGGATCCCGCCGCAACTCGTCGGTGGCGACGGCGATCGCGCCACGATCCGTGCCCAGCTGCACGGCGAAGTGGTGGCGGTCGCTCGCCACGATGGCGAGTGGCTCAGCCCGATGCGCGTTTTCAACCCGTAGCCGCCCACCGCTGGGCCGAAGGAGCCATCGATGTCGATCACCGCCGAGCGCAAACAAGAGCTCGTCAAGCAATTTGCGACCAAAGCTGGCGACACCGGTTCGCCCGAAGTGCAGGTCGCCATCCTGACCGAGAGGATCATCAATCTCACCGAACACATGAAAACACATGCGAAGGACTTCGCCTCCAGGCGTGGTCTCCTGATGATGGTGGGGCAGCGCCGCCGCCTGCTGGACTACCTCCGGCGGAACGACGCCAAGCGCTATGCTGCGCTCATCGAACGTCTCGGCCTGCGCAAGTAGGCCGGGCCCCGCGCCGGAACGTGACCGGTGCGGGTCTCTGAGGTAACTGGAAATGTTCGAGATCATACGACGTGAATTGGACTGGGGCGGCCGGCCGCTGGTGCTGGAAACGGGCCACTTGGCTCGCCAATCCGACGGGGCCGTCCTCGTCACCTACGGCGAAACGACAGTGCTTGCCACCGTCGTCGCCGAGAAAAAAGTCAATCCGGCCCAGGACTTCTTTCCGCTGACGGTCAACTATCAGGAACGGGCTTTCGCCGCGGGTAAGATCCCTGGTGGATTCTTCAAGCGGGAAGGTCGACCGACCGAGAAGGAAACGCTGACCTCGCGCCTGATCGATCGGCCGATCCGGCCGCTGTTCCATCCCCACTTCAAGAACGAGACGCAGATCATCTGCACGGTCTTGGCTCACGACCAGGAGAACGATCCTGACATCGTGTCGATGGTGGCGGCGAGCGCGGCGCTGACGGTTTCCGGCTTGCCGTTTCTCGGGCCAATCGGCGCGGCTCGGGTCGGGCTGGTCGACGGCAAGATGGTGTTGAATCCGTCGCGCGAAGACCTCGCCGGGTCGGACCTCGATCTGGTCGTCGCCGATGTGGCG